>JAFEBA010000027.1:1433-56974 GCA_018266105.1 bacterium
TGCTGATCGGGATCGTCAAGAAGAACGCTATCATGATGGTCGACCACGCCCTGGAATGCGAACGCAAGCACGCCATGACGCCTGAGAAAGCCATTCACGAGGCCTGCCTGGTGCGTTTCCGCCCCATCATGATGACCACCCTGGCCGCCATTATGGGCAGTATTCCGCTGGCTTCGGGCCTGGGCGCGGGCGGTGAGGCCCGCCAGCCGCTGGGCCTGGCCGTGCTGGGCGGACTGATCTTCTCCCAGTTTCTCACGCTCTTTATCACCCCGGTCATCTACGTGTATATCGACGACACCTTCGGGAGCAATGGACCCAAGAAATTGTCGAAATTCATGCGCTGGGCGGGTCGGCGATGAGCAATCTCTTCATTCTACGCCCGGTGATGACATGTCTGGTCATGTTCGCCATTCTGCTCTTTGGTCTGATCGGATTTCGCACCCTCCCCATCAACGCGCTACCCAACGTCGACTTTCCCACCCTGGTGGTGAGTGCCTCGCTGCCAGGCGCCAGTCCCGAAACCATGGCCGCGGCAGTAGCCACCCCGCTGGAAAAGCAGTTCGCCACCATCGCGGGCATCCAGAGTATGTCTTCCTCCAGCTCCCTGGGCAACACCACCGTGGTGCTGCAGTTTAAACTGGACCGCAGCATTGATGCGGCCGCCCAGGATGTGCAAGGCTCCATTACCACCGCGGCACCGCTGTTACCACCCAACATGCCCTCCCCTCCCTCCTACCAGAAAGTCAATCCGGCCGTCCAGCCCGTACTCTATCTCTCGGTGCAGTCAGACACGTTGCCGCTTTCTCAGGTGGACGAATACGCCGAAACCTACCTGGCGCAGCATCTGTCCATGATCAGCGGCGTGGCCCAGGTCCAAGTTTTCGGCCAGCAAAAGTACGCCGTGCGCGCCCAGCTCAATCCGGACGCGCTGGCCATTCGCCAGATCGGTCTGGATGAGGTCGCCACGGCCATCACTCAGGGGAATGTCAAAGAACCGGTCGGCTCGCTTTACGGAAATTTCCTTTCCTATCAGGTGCAGACCAATGACCAGCTGAGCAATGCAGCCGCCTATCGCGACCTGGTGGTCACCTACCGCAATGGCGCACCCGTGCGACTGAAGGACCTGGGCACCATTCGAGATGGCGTGCAGAACGACAAGGTAGCCGCCTGGATTGGCGGCCAGCGAGCGATCATGCTGGGTATTCAACGCCAACCCGGCACCAACACCGTTAAAGTGGTCGATGACATCAAGAAAGCCATGCCAGAGCTCCAGAGGAAAATCCCGGCCGCGGCCAAAGTGCAGATTCTTTACGATGCTTCCGAGTCGGTTCGTGATTCCGTTCGGGATGTGGAATTGACCCTGTTTTTTACCATCGCCCTGGTTGTGGCCGTCATCTACCTGTTCCTGCGCAATTTCTCGGCCACCATTATCGCCACCCTGGCCCTGCCCATGTCACTGGTGGGTACCTTCGCGGCCATGTCCCTGTTGGGGTTCTCCCTTAACAATCTCACCCTGATGGCCCTCACTCTGTCGGTCGGTTTCGTGGTGGATGACGCCATCGTGGTGCTGGAAAATATCGTGCGTCATATGGAAGAAGGCCAACCACGCTACTCGGCCGCGCAACAAGGCGCGGGTGAGATCGGCTTCACAATCCTGTCCATGACTCTGTCGCTGGTAGCCGTCTTTATTCCAATCCTCTTTATGAGTGGTCTGATTGGCCGGCTGTTTCGCGAATTCGCCGTCACCATCAGCGTGGCCATTCTGGTCAGCGGGTTCGTTTCGCTCAGCCTGACCCCCATGTTGTGCAGTCGCTTCCTGCACCCCCCGGCTGAGCATCCACGAGGCCTGGGGGCTCTCACTGAGAAGATTTTCGATGGCTGGCTCAAGCTCTATGACTGGAGCCTCAGGCTGGTGCTGGAAAACAAACCGCTGACGATGGCCGTTTCGCTGGCCTTACTGTTGCTCACCGGCTGGCTGTTTGATGTGGTGCCCAAAGGCTTCATGCCGGCCGAGGATACGGGCCAGTTGCTGGCTTTTACCGAGGCCTCCCAGTCCATTTCCTTCGCTTCCATGTCTCAACATCAACAGCAGCTGGCCGATAAGATCCGTCAGAATCCAGACGTCGAGAATGTTATGTCGGCGGTGGGCTCGGGCGGGGCGGCCAATACCGGTAATCAAGGTATCCTGCAGATCTATTTGAAACCACGCGCCCAAAGAAAGCATACGGCCGATCAGGTGCTGGCCGAACTGCGCCCCCTATCTGAGGAAGTGCCCGGTTTACGAGCCTATTTCCAGGTGCCCCCCACCATCAATATCGGCGGCCAGGTCACCAAGAGTCTTTACCAGTACACCTTACAGGCGCTGGACCGCAATGAACTCTACGCCAGCGCCGCCAAACTTGAGGACCGCCTGAAGAGGATCCCGGGTCTGATCGATGTGACCAGTGATGTACAGATCTCCTCGCCCCAGGTTCGGGTGGAAGTCGACCGCGACAAAGCCTCTATGCTCGGCATTACGGCCCAACAGGTGGACGCCACGCTAGGTGGCGCCTACGCCAACATGCAGAGTTCCACCATCTACTCCCCCACCAATGAATACTGGGTGATCGTGGAGGTCATGCCGGAATTTTACCGCGCGCCCAATCTCATCAAGCGACTGTTCCTGCACGCCAATACGGGTAAACTCGTCCCCCTGGATACGGTGGCCCGACTTTTGTCGGAAAAGTCACCGCTGCAGGTGGCTCACCAGGGCCAGCTGCCCTCGGCCACCGTGTCCTTTGCGCTGGCGCCCGGAACCTCGCTGGGCAGCGCCCTGACCGAGGTGCGACAGGCGGCTAAAGAGGTCTTGCCAAATTCAGTCAGCGGAGACCTGGCCGGCACGGCTCAAGAATTTGAGGGTTCATTCCAGGGGATGCTGATTTTGCTGGTGCTGGCCGTGCTGGTCATCTATATCGTGCTGGGCATTCTCTATGAGAGCTTCATTCATCCGCTCACCATCCTGGCCGGCCTGCCCTCGGCCGGACTGGGAGCCCTGTTAACCTTGCTGGTCTTCGGGATGGAACTGGACGTCTACGGCTTCCTGGGCCTGATTATGTTGTTAGGAATCGTAAAGAAGAACGCTATTATGATGATTGACTTTGCCCTGAGCCAGGAGCGCGAGCACGGTAAGAATGCGGAAGAGTCCATTCACGAAGCCTGCCTGGTGAGATTTCGCCCAATTATGATGACCACCATGGCGGCCTTGATGGGAGCGCTGCCCATCGCTCTGGGGCTGGGGGCGGGAGCCGAATCGCGCCAGCCGCTGGGCCTGACAGTGGTGGGAGGGCTACTGGTTTCGCAATTGTTGACCCTGTATATCACTCCTGTGGTTTACATCTACTTTGACCACCTGCAAGGCTGGCTGAAAGGAAAGCCGGCGTGAGGCTGCTCTGGCTGTTCATCATCCTGCTCGGCGCGGCTCCCCTTCCCAAGAAGAAGTCGATCCGTTACAAACCTGAACCCTTGATTCCATTCGAAGTTCAAACCCGAGAGGCGGCTCCGCCTGTTCCCATTCAGCTGGCCCCACCCGACAGCTATCCCCCGGAGCTGACTCTGGAGCCCATCACCGCCGATGAAGCCGCCCGTCTGGCTCTGAACCACCAGGGTAATGTGACCATTGCGGCCCATCAAATTGAATCCCAAAAAGGCGTCACCACCGTCACCCGGGCGCCTTACTTTCCCAATGTGTCCACTTCCATGACCTACCTGGACAACCTGGTCAACAATCGCAGCAGCGGCAGCAACCAGGTCTCCGCCACCGTCAGTGCGGCCAACAGTTCCAGCTCGGTCAACGATACCACCGGCACCAGCAGTTCAAGCGGCGGCATTATCGGCACCGGCGGTGTCTCGGTCTCCAATCCCGTAACCGTCTCGGCCAGCCTCAGGCAGCTGATTTGGGATTTTGACCGCACTCGTTTTCAGGTGGCCCAAAGCAAGGAACTGGAAGCGGCGGCCGCGGCCAACTATACCCAGGTTCAATACGACACCATCTACAATGTCAAGAATTCCTATTACAACTGGGTGCAGGCGGACCGCCTGCTGGCCGTCTACCGCGGCAATATGGAGGCCCAGCGCAAGCATCTGGCCGAGGCCCAAGCCCGCTTTCGCCAGGGAGTGGCCCTACCTTCGGACGTGACCGCGGCTCAGACCAATGTCTCGCAGGCCGTGCTCAATGTGACCGCGGCCGACGTCAACGTAACCATCGCCCGCACCAGCCTGGCCAACCAGATGGGCCTGGACCCTCGCATTCCTCTACGACCCTCGGACAGTCACGAGCACACCGTGCAGGTGGCCGATTCCCAGCAACTTTATCAGGTGGCTCTGGAAAAGCGACCGGAGCTGGCCTTTGCCGAAGCCGCCATTCGAGCCAATGTCTTTGCCGTCGAGGCCGCCCGGCGCAGCAACGCCCCTTCCATCGCCGCCAACATTCAGTATGTAGCCTTTGGCAACAGCTTTTATCCGACCCAAAACACCCTGAACTTCCTGCTGACCTTGAGCTGGAACCCATTTGACGGCGGCGTCACCGCCGGGCGGGTGAAGCAGGCCGAAGAATCCCTGATCATTTCGCGAGCTCAGATGGAGAATTACCGCAATCAGGTGATTATGGAAGTCTCTCAGGCCTATGCCAATCTACGCGGAGCCGAGCAGCGAGTGATGACGGCCGAGCTTCAGGTGGCCAGCGCCGATGCCACCGTCAACATCGCTTCAGCGCGCTACCGAGCCGGTTTGGGTACCTTTCTCGAATTAGTGGACGCCCAGCAGGCCGCTTTGCAGTCGGCCATCAACCGTGTCAACGCCCAACTCAACCTGGAGCAAACACGGGCGGCACTGAACCACGCGCTGGGGGTGCCGCTGGTGGAGGTCAAGCCGCCCCTTCCGGATCAGTAATCCTCAGTCCCGAGGGCTGCGGATGGGCGTGTAATACTCCTGAGCGTACAGCCAGCGCAGAGCCTGGAAATCGCGCGGGCTAAGCTGCACCTCCTGCATAGCCAGAGGCCGGCTGCTGGTCCGATAATACATCAGGTCACCGGGCTGCTGCGACTCGCCCAATCCCAGCACGTGTCCCAATTCGTGCGCAAGAATCTGAACCATGTTGCCTTCGGGCACGCGAAAATTGCCGTCCAGCGAAATGCCCAGCACCCGGGCCACGTCCAGGCCGGTGGACCACCAGGTGGCGGCCGCTTTGTCACGCGGTAACTGGGGATCGTACCACCTCAGCACAATGTCGGCCGGATGCTCGCGGTCAGCCGGTAAGAACAAGTAGTTCATTCCCAGAGGCTGCACTCCCACATTCCACACCTGCATGGCCCTTTCCAGAATGGGCCAGAAGCGCATATCACCGACATCCAGGCGCCAAGGAGTACGCTCGACGGGAAGATGACAGGGTCGATTACCGATGGTCAGGATATCATATCTATCGGGAGGTGGCGGTGGCCCGGGGAGCGGCACGGAAAAGGTCCAGTTTAGATGAGCCTGGGGACTGATGACGGGCTGCTGAACATGCGGGGCACGAGGCACGGGCTTGGGCCAAACCAGAGCGGTCAGACACAACCACGAGAGCAACCACCGGAATTTCACCGGCAATCAGTTTGGAGCAAACGCTCAAGTTCCTGGTTGGAGAATGGATTGATCGTCACTCCGAAAAGAGAAAACCCTGGGCCTGACAGAGCCGGGCATAGAGCCCCTCGGCCTGGAGCAGGCTGGCGTGGTTACCCACTTCCACAATTCGGCCGGCTTCCATCACCACAATCCGGTCGGCCTTGCGAATGGTTGCCAGACGATGGGCGATCACCAGGCAGGTGCGCCCCTTCATTAAACGAGCCAGAGCCTCCTGAACCAGAGCCTCACTCTCGGAATCCAGAGCGCTGGTGGCCTCGTCCAGGATGAGAATCTTGGGGTCGGCCAGGAAGGCTCTGGCAATGGCCAATCGCTGACGCTGGCCGCCCGAGAGGCGCACGCCCCGCTCTCCGATGACGCTGTCGTACCCGTGGGGCAAAGCGCAGACGAAGTTGTGGGCATCGGCCGCGCGCGCGGCTTCTTCAAGCTGCTCAGGGGTCGCTTCGGGTCGAGCGTAAAGCAGATTGTCGCGGATGGTGCCGGCAAAGAGCAAAATCTCCTGGGAAACAATCCCGATGTGGCGGCGCAGAGCCCGCAGCTGCAGGTCTCTGACATCGATCCCGTCGATGCGCACACTGCCTTGCTGAACATCATAAAAACGCGGGACTAACTGGATGAAGGAGGTCTTACCCGCTCCTGAAGGCCCCACCAGAGCGATGATTTCACCGGGTGAAATCGAAAGGTTAATATTGCACAAGACCGGCCGACCGTCCGGATAGGCAAAGGTCACATCCTCCAGGTCGATGGCGCCGCGGATATTTCCGGGATCGCGGGCCTCGGGTCGATCGCTGAGATCGGGGGGAATATCAAACATCTCAAAGATGCGCTCGATGGCAGCCAGAGCGGTATGCAGGACTGTGCTTTGTTCCCCAATTCGGTTGAGCGGTTGGTACATCTGAGCCACCAGCATCAGGAAGGCCACCACGGTTCCGATACTGACATTTCCTGTCATCAAGCGATACCCCGCATACCAGACCAGAATCAGACTGCCCATCTGGGTCAACCACTGGGTGATGGCCTGAGCGGCCGAGGTCGCATGCACGTGGTGCATGCTGAGGTCGCGCAATCGAATAGCGTCCCGCCTGAACAGGTCCTTTTCCTGCTCTTCAGCGCAGAAACTTTTGATTAAGGAGTGTCCCGATACCCGCTCCTGAACCCGCCCGGAAAGCTCCTCCAGAGCTTGTTGCACACTCCGGGTGGTGGCCCGGGAGACCTGGCCGTAGCGGCGCATGCCGTAAATGTAGGCGGGCAGAATAGCCAGCGAGACCAGCGTCATGGGTCGGTCCATGCTCCACAGCAAGGCCACCACGAAGCCGCAGGTGACCGTGTCCATCCAAAGGTTGGTCAGAGCGTTGCCCACCAGGGTCTGGGAAAGCGAGATATCGGCCACCAGCCGCGAAACGATGCTGCCGCTCTGGCGTTCCAGGAAGAAGTTGTGGCTCATTCTGAGGATGTGACTATAAAGAGCCACCCGCAAGTCCAGAATGACCTGCTGCTGGACCTTCTGAGCCAGGTAGGCGCGAAAATAGAGAGAGAAGCCCCAAATCAGGTAGGTCAGCGTCAGCGTGACCATCAGCAGATTAAACAATCCCCAGGGCGAGTCCGGATCGATGCGCCAGGGTAAAACTCCCGAAAACCAGATCAAAAAGCGTTCGGTGAAGCGAAAGCTCCAATCCGTATCGTCAGGAGCGCCGGGCGCCCGGGCGATTCGATCGGTCAGGAAGCGCACTGACACAGCCATGGTGAGAGGCAGCAAGAACTTGAGCAGACCGCTGACCAGAGTCAGCATGATAGTAGTGGAGTGGGGATGCACATACCCCATGAAGCGCCACAGTGGGTGCCGCTTCACGGGCGGATCAACTCCTCGCGCGTCCACTGCCGTCCGCGATGCTGCCGGGTCTGAGCGCGCACGGCCTGGACCAGCTCGGGCTCCACCGCGCTCGACTCATGCCCCCAGGCGTGGCGCACGTAAGTCAACACCGCCGCCAGTTCCTGGTCGTTCAAAGCCGCCAGAGAGGGCATATCCATGCCCGAATCCTTGCCTCCTTCTTTGGTGGGTCCTCTAAAGCCATCCAGAGCGATGCGAATGAGTCGTTCTGGAGGCCCCACCGCCCAGGGGCTGTCCACCAGGCGCGGGGCTGTACCCGGCTGCCCCAACCCCGAGGGTTGATGGCAGACAGCACACACTCTCTCAAAAAAGACCTGTCCCTGCTGAAAGAGTTTGAGCTGATCCGAGCTCAATTGCTGGCCCTCGGCTTCTCCCGGCTTGCCTGGCCAGCTGAGAGCGGTGGCCAGGGGATGAGCGGCCGGACGCGAGAGCAAAGCCTGCAAGCCATCTGGTGGGGAGGGCAGGCGCAGAGGGCGCGGGGAGACCCTGGCTTTTGGATCGGGGCTGACGGCTCGCACCATTCCCCTGAGCAAAGCCTCCTGAACATTGGCATCGGAACGAGAGGCCAGCTGCAGCAGCTGTTGCAATCGTTGCGGGTCGCGTGCGCGCGATATACACTCGGCCAGTTCTTCCAACAGTTCTGTGCGACCCTCGGCACGGCGAAAATCAGGGACGTTCAAGGCCGTGCGCAGCAGCCCGAATTCATGGCCAAACATTCGGTTGAGAGCGGCATGACGAAAGACGGGAAGCGCCATGGAATCGCGGAGAATGTTGCGTCCAACAGGCTCCCAAGGAGTTGTCTCCAGCAGCATCACCTGCAGACGCACGCGCGCGTCCGGGTCCTGCGCCCGTTGCCGGGCTGCCCTTTGGATTTGGGGGCCGGGGGCGGCCGCCTGAAGGGCGGCCAGGCGCACTCGAGGGTCGCGGTCCTGGCTGGCGGTGGCGGCTAACTCGTCGCTCAGGCGATCCATCCCCTGCAAGGCCCAGAGGGCGTGCACTCGGGCCAGGGGAGCCTTACCCCTCAGGACCAGGCTTTCCAGGAGCGGGAGGGTGGCCGGATCGTGTCGCTCCACCAGCAGCCGTTGGGCGGTGTCGCGCCACCAACCATTCGGGTGGCTTAGATAGCCGACCAGTTCGGAACTGGAGGCGCGTGCCAGACGGGGCTGCGGTCCTGGCCGAGCCGAGTCGTGATAGACCCTCCAGATACGGCCGTAGGCTCCCCCTTGGTCAAGATTTCGCTGCTTGATCTGGTCGGTAACGTAGGCGCTCAAATAAGACTTGTGCTCGATCACGCCGTGATAGAAGTCGACCAGGTAGAGAGTTCCGTCTGGGGCGGTGTAGAGATTGACCGGACGAAAACGCTCGTCCGTGGACGTCAGGAAATCCCTGCCCTGGTGGCGCAAGCTGCGCCCCTTGATCTCGAGGCCGTTTTCACTGAGCGCATAGCGCGCCACCAAGTTGCCGGCCGGCTCACAGACGAAAGCATTACCTCGGGCCTCTTCAGGAAGTCGGTCTCCAAAAAAGATGCAAGGACCGCAGGCCGCCGTGGCTCTCTGCAACTTGCCTTGCTCATCCAGATCTTCGGTGTAGCCACGGTTAACGCCCGGATTGACTCGGCCAGGAGCCACGCGGCTGTCGACCGGTGCCGCGTTCATTCCGGCCGGGGCCTGCAAGTAGGGATTGCGACCAAAGTATTGCGAGGGTGCCCAGTCGCACAGCAACATTGCGGTGCTGGTATTGAAAAACAGGCGACCGATGTCGTCGTGGGTGATTCCCCACTGCCCTCGGCTGGCGAAAAGCTGGCGCTCCCAGCGCCCCTCACGAAAGCGCAGCCGACCGGGCCAGTTGGCATTGTAGTACCAGTTATCCAGGTTCCAACTCAGACCATTGGCGATGTGTTCGGGGTTGGCCGTGCGGCTGCCAAAGTCGTTCAACACAAGTTGCTTGGGCCGACCCGGACGGCAGTACCACAGCTGGGGAGGTTCGGCCACCAGCACTCCCGGACCGGCCAACGCCACCGCCCGCGGCAGTACCAGTCCGTCCAAGACCACCGTCTTGCGGTCGGGCTGTCCGCCGCCGCGCGAGTCTTCCAGCAGGCTGATCCGGCAACCCGGTTCGAGCTCCCCGCTGCCGGACAGGTCTCGCATGTAATTGCACATCTCCACCACGTAGATGCGCCCTTCCGGGTCGAAGGTAAGAGCCACCGGCTTGTCCACCAGAGGCTCGGCGGCCACCAGTTGAATATGGTAGCCGGTGGGTAACTTGAAGGTCTGCAGTTCCTCTTGGGGCGAGAGGACGGGTGCCGGCGGAATCCCGCCGCGAATCCGATAATGAGGCTTTTGCTGACTCAAATCCCCGCCCGGCAAAAGCGCCTCAGGACCGGAACTGGAGGTGGGGGTGCTGGTGGGGCGACTCGACCCATCACATCCCCAAAGCAAAAGAACCAGAACCAGAGCGCCCCATGGGGCGCCGCGACGATTGCTCCTATCCACCGATGGTTTCAAGGAAAAGATCCTCGTATTGCTTGCAGACGGAATCCACCGAATAGCGAGAGAGACTGGCGCGAGCCGCCTGCTGCATCGGCCCTCCGGCCATCCACTCAGCCCGGGCCAGTCGTAGTTTGGCCAACAAATCGTTCTCGTCCATCGGCTGAAAGAGCCAGCCAGTGCGGCCGTCCTCGATGGTTTCTGGAAAAGCTCCCGAGCGGGAGGCCACCACCAAGCAGCCGTGATTCATGGCCTCGAGAGGAACCCGGCCGAACGGCTCGGGCCAGCGCGTGGGGCAAACCACGATATGGGAGCTGGCATAGAGCTGGGAAAGCTCCCGGCTGTTCAGGAAACCCAAAAACTCGACCCGACTTTCCAGCCCCAACTGCCGCACCAGGGCTGGAAGATCGGCGGAATGGGCGCTGGGCCGACCCGCAATGCGCAGGTCCGCGTTGGGGCATTCTTTGACGAATTCGGCCATGGCTCGCAAGAGAATATCCGGGCCTTTGTTGGGGGTAAGCATTCCCGCAAACAAGATTCGTGTTCGCTCGGAAATATCAGAACGAACCGGCACTTCGTTCAGGATCTCACCCACCGAATTGGGGATCACCCTTAGCGGATTGGGGATGTGCCGGGCCAGCGAGTTCTTGAGAAACTGACTGGTAGTCAACAATTGATCGTAGCGCTGCAGACTGGCCAGGCGAAAAGCCTGATTCAGAAACAATATGCGGGTCAGAGGCCGACGAATGAGGGAGGGCAACGAGGCCATGCATTGGCACTGGGGGGTGCAGTGATCGCAGGGGCCGGAGGCGGAATGTGCGATCACTTTGCGGCGCGGACTGGAGAATTTGAGATCGCGAATAATCGCCAGTGTCCTGGCTCCCGAACGCTGGCCACAGGCGGGCAGGCAAAGAATACTGCGCGAGTTATCGCTGACGATCAAATCAGGTCCGATCTTTTCGAGGATTTCGCGCAGAGGTGCGAGATTGACGAGACTGGAGTAATCCTGGTCCAGGGCCTCATAATTTTCGATGCAAAAAAGCGAGGAATAGAGGTTGCAAGCGGCCAGCCAGAGCTTTAGCCTGAGTGAGGAGGGGGTCGCTCGCCCCAGGGAGTCCGCGCAACCACGCAAGGCGGCTTGCAAGCGTCGTCGTCGGCTGACCCCGGCCGGGGCCCCGAAGTGAGCCAGGTCGAGCACCGGCAAACAAGATAGATAGGTGACGGGCACACCATCTACGCTGGAAACGGTTACGGGGCGGGCCGGTTCACCCACCAGCACCACAACTTGAATATCAAAGCGAGATTGAAGCCGGTCCACCACGATGCGCAGACTGCGTTCGGCCCCGCCGACTTCATAGGGATGATAATGGTCGGTCAGGAAAACCAGCTTCAATTCAAGCTCCAGTGCTCGGCAAAGGCCGCGATGCTAAGATCGTTGGAGTCACTGACCAGGTTGAGTCGAGCCAGCGAGTCTGGCTGTCGGTAGGTGTGAGTGCGGATAGTGCTGCTGGTGGGAATCACGTAGCGTTTGCATCCGCGGCGGGCCAGGTAGCCGTTGATCCAAATATCATCGACCAGCTTCTGCCCCTGCGCGCGGCTTTCCCAAAAATTCAGGAAGTCCGGACCCAAAGCTCCCGAAGGGAAAGCCATACCGCCGGTGCCGGTGAGAATATCCACGGCCACCGGTTGGTTCAGGCTCCAGGCCTTCTGGGGTGGAGCGCAGGAATTGAATTGCTGACCCTGGCCGCATAGGAAACTGCTGCATTGTTGCGGGCTCAGACACCAGCACGGCTGAGAGCTGATCAGCTCGGTGTCACGATAGCGCAGGCTGGGACGGGTAAATCGTCGACCCCGAAAGCCGCAAACCGAGCCGGTTTGCTCGCATCCGGCCTGGAGCGTGGCCAGAAAATCAGGGGGCACGATCCGGTCGTCATCCAGAATCACCAGGGTGGTCTCTTTGGCCTCGCCGTAGCGCTGCAGGGTTGGGTAGAGTTTGGTGATCGGCCCGCGATCCTGGACCAGCTCAATATTCAGCAGACTGTTTTCTTGAGCCAGTTGGCAAAGCCCGTCGGGGAGTTCTTCCAGGCTGAAGCCCTGATTCAGTCGCTGATAGTAGGGGCACAACCACAGGTGCACCCGTGCGGGCGGCAGCGTTTGCCGGAGCAGCGCTTCGAGCACGGGGCGCAATCCATCCAGACGACCAGGCAGGCTGGAAAGGCTGACCAAGATGTCTGGCTGCATAGTCCTGCTCCTTTGGATTGAGGAGTAGGAAATCCCCCTGTCTGAACTAAGACGGGGCCCGATCATGGAAAATCCTCAGGTCAATCTGCAAATCCGCACCCGAGCCACCGCCCGGCAACTGGTGACCGAGCTGATCACAGCGCCCCGGCCCCAAATCCAAGCCGGCCAGGTCCTGGTAGAGGTACTCTATGTCCCCTTGCACGGCAGTTTCTGGCTGGCCACACACCCGCACAATCTGCATCCCCGGCGGCACGAGTTTCTTCAGGACGGGTCCTTCGTGTTTGGGTCGGGCGGGGTGGGACGCGTGCTGGAAGTTTCGGGTAGCAATCCAGCCCGGGCTCAAGTCGGTGACTTTGTCACACTTTTCGGTCACCTCCCCTGCCAGCACGCGGACTGCCGCTCCTGCTGGCAGCTGCACCGCTACGTGGAATGCGACTATGGCCAGGGTCGCATTCTCGGGCACGGCAAGGGCGGACCCGATGGGAGTTATGCTCGCTATGTTGGTCTGCCTCCTTACAGCTATGAGGTCTGCTACCGCGCTGCCGAGAACCCGGACGAATCGCATTTGACGGCCTTCATGTACGCCTACCTTTTCGCGGATGTGCGCAACGCATGCTCTCGAAACAGCGGAACACTCGGACGCGAACGCATGTTGCTAATTGGAGCCGGCCAATCAGCCCTCATCGCCGCGTATCTGCATTTGAGCTCTGGAGCCGACCACAGGCTGGTCGTGGTCGACCCGTGTCTCGAGCGGGCTTGCCGAGTGCAGAGCATGAGCCCGGAGCGAGTCGAATTTTTCTGCCCACCCCAGAATCTGATCGAGCGACTGAACGCGGGCCAGCCGGTGGATCTTGAACCGCTGCTGGTGGAGCTCTCCCAGAGATGTCGACAGCATTTTCAAGGGAGGGCCTGCGACCTGGTTTTTGACGCCTCCTCAGGGAATGCCACTCCGCTCTGGGCTCACCCTTGCATTCTCTCCCCTGGCTGTCTCTGCATTCCCTTCGGGTTTGGCTCCCAGGGTCTGCAGCTGAGTCCGGAGCTGCTACAGCTTTCAGGTCTGACGATCAGGACCAGTCGTGGGGTGGGCGACCTGCACAACCGCCGCCTGGTGGTGGAGCGCCTTCGAGCTGAATGGTCTGAAATCTCTCGTCGCTTCTTGGTATCAGCGGCTCGCCGTCTGTCCAGTCTGGAGGAAGCCATGGACTTTATTCGAGAGCAACACATGCCGCCTCGCCCGCTTCACCAGGTGGAGCTGGCCTACATCACTCCCAATCCCCTCGATCTTCCTGCCTCAACCGCTTGAGAAGCTTGAGGGCATAAAGCTCAACCCGCTGGCGTACGACTTCGCGGCCGAGCCCGCCCGCCAGACCCAACTCGGGCAGCTCGGTCAGTATTCTCCCCTGTTCTGGATTGAGCAGCAGAAAAACCAGAATCCGTTGCAGATCGTGGTGGGCTATCTTTTCTTGCAGCAACTCGAAGACGAGGGCGGCAACGCGAGCTTCATCGGGATCCTGGCAAATGTCGAAAATGGCTGCCACAGAAAGCAAGTTGAGGGTCCGCTGCACCGGATCGCCTTGGCCCGCGGGTGACCCGTTGGCCAGATGCTGTTGCAGACTTCGCAGACGCGGCGAGAGTTCACCCAGCTGGGCAGCTACCGGTGTGACCAGATCAGAATCCGAAGGCAGCTCACCTGGTTGGATACTTTCGATCTGAGCTGGAGTGATTGAGAGCCAGCTGGCGCCGGACGACTGGGGGAGGGCCGTCCGCCCGGTCTGGATGGCCACCAGCCCGACGACCAGCCAGGCCGCCAGAGCCAGACCGATCCAGAGGCGACTCCGGCTTCTAAGCCTAAGACCACAGTCCCATCGTGACATCTGCCATCCAGCCAGAAAGGCGGCCGACCCGATTCCGGCCAGAGCGCTCAGAGGAAAGAGTGCTCCAGACAGACCCGCTCCCTCAGGCAGGCAGGTGGCGTTAAAGACCTCGACCGCGTAGCGACCGGGGAAAAAAGCCGCCACATGCTGGGCCCAACCCGGTAGAGCACGCAAAGGCACACCCACCCCTCCGATCATCACCATGGGCAAAAAGATGGCCTGCCCCAGAGCCTGCACGGCCGCCACAGTGTCAGCCGCCATAGCTACGACCAGTCCCATTCCCAAGAAGGCCCAGCAGACCACCATCAGGGCCACCAGGGTCTGGGCGGGATGAACAGGCCAGGGAGTGGCATAGAAGACCCGGGCCACGGCGACCTGCATCAACACCGCCAGACTGATGAGCACGGCTCTGGCCAGCATGGTGCTGACCACCAACGCGGCCGTAGAAACCGGTAGCAATCGGTATTGCCGCCAGATTCCGCGCTCTCGTTCGGCGACCAGAGCGGTGGGCATGCCAAAACACGCCCCGCCCAAAATGGTGATGGTGAAAAGCTGGCCCATTTCGTGCAGTAAGGGCGGCTGCGAAGCCTGAAAGACGCTGCCAAAGGCGAGCAGAAAAAAGAGCGGCACCAGATAGCCATAGACAACGGCCTGGGGAGCTCGAAAATTGAGCTTCAAGGTCAGCCAGAAGTGGGCAAGCAGTCCCCTCATGAGCCCGTGAGTTCAAGCAAGAGGTCTTCCAGCGAAGGTCGCTCGACCTGCAGATCGACCAGCTCTCGACCGCTGGCAACCAGCTCTTTGACCAACTCCACCACGGCCGGCCCGGTCTGGTTGCTGGCCAACCTGTGCTGCTCCTGGTTTAGCTCGGGCTGCCCGGGGACTTTGTATCGTACCGTCAGTCTTGTTGGCCGGTTGGATCTGGCCACCAGTTCAGCCGGGGCGCCCTCGGCCACCAGTCGGCCCCGATGTAAAATGGCCACCCGGTCACAAAGGCTTTCGGCTTCCTCCAAGAAGTGGGTGGTGAGCAGCACGGCCCGACCTTCGTCCCGGCTCGCCCGAATCAAGTGATGTAACTCGCGCCGGCCCTGAGAGTCCAGGTTGGCGGTGGGTTCGTCCAGCACCAACGCGGCCGGGTCGCCCACCAGGGCCAGAGCCAATCCCAGACGTTGACGCTGGCCGCCGGAAAGGGCGCTGAAGCGCGATTCAGCCTTCAAACCAAAGCGCTCAAGCAGGCCCTCAACCGGCAACGGACGAGGATAGAAGCGAGCAAACAGGTCAAGTGCTTCCCCGCAGGTGATGGAATCCTGGAGAGCGGTCGACTGCAGCAGCGCTCCCACGCTTTGGGCTAGAACCTGGCCCTGATCGGGTTGGCGCAGACCCAGCAGACACTCCACCAGCGTGGTTTTGCCGGCGCCATTGGGTCCTAGTAACCCGACCACCTGGCCAGGCGCCACCGTCAGCGACACACCGTCCAGAGCTCGCACCCCACCGTACTGCTTGACCAGACCAGCAACCATCAGGCCCACGGGAACCCCTGGCCTCAGCCGTTGGCCGGCGTAAATCGGTGCGGCCCTTGGGGACTTTGCGACAGGCCAACCGCCAGGTAGTCCTCGGGCAGGGGGCGCAGCGGGTATCCGCAGGAGCCCTCCAGGCTAAGATTGGTCAGCACATAAGCTGGCTCTGGCATGCTCTGAGACCTGGTGAGCCCGATCTGAAATTCAAGCTCTCGATTCATGTCCAGAATATGCTCGAGGGGCCGGCAAATGCCCATAAAGTTACCCTCACAGGCCGCCGCCATCCATAGGCATTGCTGGTTGAGGTCGAGCAGAATCCCGGGTAAGCCGTTCTGATGGAGCAGTCGGAGCTGGGCCAGCTCCAGGATCTCCCAACTGACCCGAGCCGCCCCCAGCGGCTCGAACTCCGACCAACATTCCTGCAACGTCTCGCGCGGGCAGCAGGCGATGAGCGTGCGTCTCGGCCCCAACGCGTGCCAGGCAAGACTGGCGTCTCTGACGTCATAGGCCAGCCAACGCCCCGCCTCGTATTGGATGTCGCGGGGCGTCCGGGAGTCCAGGTCGCAGACCCTGAAGTTATATTGGCGGACCTTCAATCCCACCACCACCTCGCTCTGCTTGAGCGGAAACTCCGCCAGTAAAGCTTTCAGATCAGGGCCAGAGCGGCGTTGCTGAATGATCCCCTGAGGGTCGAGCATAATCGCCAGATAATCATCCGTTCTTGCGACCAGACCAATTTGATAACGGGCCTCCGCCTTGCGAAAGAATCCGAACATTCTGCTGATTCACTTTGGGAAGAGTCGCTCTGCTCCTTCAGGGCCCGACTTTGGCTCGGGCCGGTCCGAGCTAAGAAACCACTTCACCAGGAAGCACGGAAAGGGTTTGGGCCCGAGCTGCGAAGTGGCTGGGGCATGAAACGCCTGTGGCTCTGCCTGCTGCTGACCCTTCCCGCCCCCGCCCAAACGCCGGACTTTCTCCTCCAAACCCAGCGCCTCATCACCAGCGTCAGCGATCGACTGAAGCCCACGGTTGTCCATATCGAGTCCTGGTCGCGACGCGCCGGCACACGCGTCAAAGCGGTGGGTTCGGGAGTGGTGGTCACCCCCGAAGGCCGAATCGTGACCAACTACCACGTAATCGACAAAGCCGACCAGGTCCAGGTGGTACTCGACGACCGCTCACGCTATGACGCCCAGGTGCTGCAACGCGACAAACTGACCGATCTGGCCGTGCTGCAAATCAAGACCCCCGCTCCCCTCCCCTATGCCAGCCTGGGCGACTCCGACAGCGCTCAGGTAGGCCAGTGGGTGCTGGCAATAGGCAACCCATATGGACTCGATCGGACCGTATCTTTCGGAATCATCAGCGGTAAAGGCCGATACATTCCGGGTAGCGAGCAGGGGGTTACCCCCCTCAACGATTTCTTACAGACCGACGCCAATATCGACTCGGGGAGCTCGGGGGGTCCGCTGGTCGATCTGCAGGGCAAGGTGGTGGGCATCAATTCGTCCGGGATCGGACGGGGGATCGGATTCACCATTCCTTCCAAAGTGGTCAAGGAAGTGATGCAGGGCAAGCAGCAGCAGGGCCAGTTGGAGCGCGGCTGGCTGGGACTCTACACCCAGCCCTTCACGCGCGCGCTGGCCGCCTATCGAGGCATTCCCAGCGTGCGCGGACTGCTGGTGTCAGATTTCGCCCCGGGGTCGCCAGCGCAGCGCTCCGGCCTGCAAGTGGGTGACGTGATCACCGAGCTGGACGGCACGCCGGTGGAGGCCGAAGAAGAAGACGAGATCCAGAGGTTCGCCCAGCAGGTCTCCCGCCTGACCCCCGGCTCCAAGGTAGAAATGAAGGTACGGCGTGCCTCGGGCCAGACCAACCTGGCCGTGGAAATTGGCCTGCAGCCGCATTTAGAAGGCGCCGAGGTCGAGACCCCCTATGGTTTCCGCGTGGCCGAAATCACCAGCTTTCGCCAGCAACAATTCCGCCTGATCGATAAGAGCGGCGTGGTGGTCACAGAGGTGCTGGAAGGCAGCCCCGCCTCCGAAGCCGGGGTGGAAGAGGGCGACCTGCTGCTGGAGTGGGAAGACCGTCCGGTGGAAACCCTGGATCAAGTCGAAAGGCTGGCCGACGCACCGGCCAAGGCCAACCTTCTGCTACGTTTCCGCAAGGGTCAGTATCGCTACTACGCCTTACTCCAACAACGGGGACGCAAAAAGCCGTGAGCACCCTGGAGCAACTGGAGGCGGAACTGGACCAGCTGGAGTGGGCTCCAGCCGCCCTAGAACGCCAGGTCCAGAGCCGCCTGCGGGAGATATCCCGGGAGCTTCTTCTTCACCCCCTCCAGGCCAAGGTGCGCTTGCAGCGGATCCGCTGCGATATGATGCTGGGAGAGGACCGCCTGGAAGAGCTGGAATCTCTGCTCAAAAGCCGACCCGACACGGCCGTTGTAGAAGGCTGCCTGCACATCCTGCGCACCCTGGATGACCCTCGCAGCACTCAGCGACTGCCCGCGCCAAACGCACAGCTGGCAGATCTGGTGCGCATCCAGCAGGTCGAAGAGCAGCTGCCATTCCTTTTGCAATGTCAGGATTTGGAGACGCTCAAGGCGCGAAGCTGTGAGTTGGCCCGGCGGCTGCTGCGCTGCCAGGACGTGCGCTGGCTGGAGCGGTCCCGTAACTTGGAAAACGTCAGCCAGAATCTCATGAATTCCGCCTTTGAGCGTCAGCGGCCCACCCACGGAGACCCGAGCACCTACGAGAGCCTGCTGGTTGCGGAAATCGAGTCAGCCCTGGTCATTCCCCTGGCCAACCAGCAACTGCTTTATGCCACTCATCGTTCAGTTCAACAGTTGTGGAGTGAAGACGACCTCGCCGTCGCCGAAATGCTGGCCGAGGGCCTCAAGCTGGCCCAAGAGATTCTGCTGGAGCAAACCCAGGAAGAACTCAGAATGCGCCGACTATGGGAGACTCGAGCCCGACTTCAACAGGTCGTGGATGTATCGGGAGTCGGTTTGATCTGGGCGGATGGGCAGCATAATCACTGGGCCGAGCTCTGGCTCGGAGGGGCCCTCCCCAGTCCCGGTCTGCATCGTCTACGCGGCAAAGACGGTAGCCTGCGCTGGATTGAATGCCGCAAAGATCAGGAAGTCACCTTGCTACGCGATCGCACCTCAGAGTGTATCGAAGAGCTGCTCTTGGTTCTGGAAAGCGACCGACATCAATTGGCTGCGGACCTACACGACGGGCCACTTCAAGACGTGGCCGCCCGACTGCTGGAAAATCGAGAGCTCAGTGAGCTGTTCGCCAGTATGAAGGAATCTTTACTTTGGCTGCGTTCGCCGCTTTTGGATGGCGTTTCGCTCCAAGACAGCCTGACCCAACTGGCCAATGTTCTCTTGCCGGAGACCGAGATCGATGTCGCAGCGCCGATTGAGTCAAACGTTTACGCAATGGGGGTCTACCGTTGCGCGGTGGAACTCTTGGAGGAAATTAGCCAGAGCCTGGCCATGCCACGACTGCGCCTGCACTGTCAACAGTTTGAGGGACGCATCCAGTTAAGCTTCGAGCCTGCCCCCGCCTTACCGCCTCCGGCGCTTAAGTGTGCCGCCGCTCAATTACTGGATGCACAGTGTGAGGACTGGGTCCTGACCCTCAGTTGGGCAACTCCAGCGTGATCTGGGTTCCCCGACTCCCGTCGATGCGCAATTTGCCTCCGGCCAACTGAGCTCGCCAGGCCATTGTTTTCAGACCTAGCCCCCGCGTAGGCCCTTCCTGGAACCCAGGCCCGTCGTCAGCGATGGTCATATACCAGAATCGCCCTCGCTGTCCTTGGGAAATGACCGGCTGAGCGCCCGGAGCATGCTTTCGAATGTTGTTCATGGCCTCCCGCAAAACGCCCAAAGCGGCCCGGCGCTGCTCTGGATCCAAGCCACTCAAGTCGAGGGGGACCGTTGGTTCGGAGGTCTCCAGACTGATGCCGGAGCGCTGACAGAGAGTGGAAAGCCGACTCCAGATGGTCTGGACTTGCTGGCGCTCCTGCTCGCCTATAGCGGCCAGCGGAAGCCCTTCCGCCGGCCACTGGATGGCCAGGCCGGAGCGAAGCTCGTCGGCTGGACGGGAGGAATCATATCTTGAGTTCGGCTCCGTGGCCCTGCCCTGAGGGTCGACCCAAGCCAGGCCCACCTGGGAAGACTCTACAAAAAGGCGCAGCCGTTCTGATTCTCTTTGCAACTGCTCCCGCAACTGTATCTGCTGACCCCGCCTCCGCAGGCTATCTTGCAGGCACCGGTAGAGGGACGAGGTCGGCTCCAGCTCGCAGCTCTGTCCCTGCAAAGCCAGACGAGCCTGCTGAACCAAGTGACGCAGCCGATCAGGGCCACCGACCGTGCTATGAGCCCCGATGCGCTGAGCCAGCTCAATGCCCCCGCGTTCCCAATTCTGCGCCTCAGCCCAGTCTAGTTGACGGGCAACGGGAGCAACCTCGCGGTAGGTCTGGTGCAATTCGCACAGGTTCTCCAGGCGCTGGCATTCCCGCAAGGCCGTCCGCAGCTCCTGGTGCGCCTGTTCAGGTTGACCCAGCGCCAGCAAATTCAAGCCGATCTCGCGCAGACCGCGAAGCCAGAAGAGTGGGACGCTGCGACTCTTACGACGGGAGCGCAACGCAAACTCCAGACCCCGCTGGAACTGCTCACGACGTCTGGGGCTCAGGCGAGACCAGTTGGTAGCCTGGATGCGCAGGGCGGTGGCCAGCCATGGCAGGCCCACCATCTGATCGGCAAATCCACGCATTCCAAGAGAAAGAACCTCGATCGCCTGTTGAGGATCGCTCTCCCACAGCAGCAGGGCCATTCCCTGGTGAAGATAGACGATTGCGCGCGCGCCCTCGGGGATTGCTCTCAGACGGGCCAGCATGGCCGGAGTGGGCCTGCCGTCAGCCAGGGCCAGACCTCCTAAGGAAATGGCCAGCAGGCTGTGGTCTCCTTCCCGCACGGCCTGCTGCCAAAGCTCCAGCGAGCGCTGCCTGATCCACGGGAAACGACCCAACCAGAGTGCATACCACTGAATCCAGAGCAAGATAGAGCTATATTCGAAAGGTTCTGCCGCCAACCGAAAAGTCGGCTCACACTCGAGCATCGTCTCCAGCGAGTGGGCGACCCCACGAACCGGGAAGGTGGCCATCCTGCCCCGCATGTAAGCCTTCAAAATGGGGTCGCGCACTCCGGTGACCTTGGCTTCGAGCAAGCCGCGCAGACCCGGCAGGCGAACAAGCATCAGTTCGAGGGCAAGATTGACAGTCGCCAGAGCCAGCCAGGATCTCTCACTTCGGGCCCGCAGCGCGGCCAGAGCCACCAGAACTGAGGTACTAAGAGCGCCTGGGAGGTGCCCCATCTCAATCTGAATCAAAAAACCCTGGTCCAAAGCTCTTGTAATCGCCGCTCCCGAACGGGGGTCCCCGGTCAGCTCCCAAAACACACGCGGATTGCGAATCTCCCGTAAGACCTTCAGCAGATACTGCAGACCTCGCTCGTAGTCACCTGAAGCCAGCAGCAGTTGAACCTGACGCTGCAGCAACTGAATCCTGAGATTCTTGTCCGTTCCGTGCAGGGTGCCCCGTTCGGCCTGAGCGAAGGCAGATTCAAACTCGCCCAAAGCCATCAAGCAATCACAAAGGTCCAGGCGGAGCTGCGCACACTCGCGTACTTGCAGAGCGCATTCCAGCAAGCGCCGGGCCTGGGTGAACTCTTTCCCGTTTAAGGCCGTGCGCGCCCCAACCAGCAACCAGGGTAGGGCCTGCTCTCGCTCCCCCCCGCTCCACAAATGCAGCCCACGGGCGCCTTCCGGGCAATCCCTCCACTGTTCGGCGATTTCTCGATGCCATTGACGTTCCTGACCGGGTTCCAGTTCGCGCAGAAGTCGCTCCCGCAACTGGTCGTGGGCAAAATGGGCCCAGTCACCTTCCAGCCAGATCCAGCGCTGCTCAACGGCCAGGCTCAAAGTGGCCTCATCCAACAATTTGCGAGGAAAGGAGCGACCGATCAATGCCATCTTTCGGAGGGCCGGGACTTGTTCCAGGGGGGCGGCTTGGAACCGCTCTCCGCGCAGCGCTCGGGCCAGGTCCTGCAGGTAGAATGGGCTGCCCTGGACCCAGCCGCTCATCTCCTGAAGACGTTGCTGATGCTCGGCGCCTGGGCAAAGCTCATTCAGCAGCCTCTCCTGTTCCGACAACGTCAAAGGCGGAAGATCCAGCTGCAAATCCAGACGCAGATCGGAAGGCAGAGGGCGTCCAGGTCGCTGACTCAGGCAAACCAGCACGTCTCCGTGGCTCTCCTGCGACCACGACACCAAGAGCCGAAGCAGTTGTTCATCCGCCCACTGCACATCATCGAGCACCAACAGAATGGGCGAGCCAGGGTGCCCAAGAGACTGCCCTAATCTTCGCAAAGATTGGGAACTTTCGATCGAAACGCGCCCGGCCAACAGCTCCAAGGAAAGTTGCAGCGAAGAACTGGGACGCAAGTTTTCCAGGCCAGGGAACATCTGCTTAAGCCAGCTCCAGGCCTCTTCTGGCAAATCCGTCTTCAGGTCCGACCGGAGCATCTGGCTCAGCGCAGAGCGAAGCGGCTCATAGGCAGCCGGGGCCAGTTCAGGCGCGGCCCTCCCCCAGAGAGTTCGCGCTCCCCACCGCCTGGAAAGCTCCTGCAGCAGACGACTTTTGCCCATGCCGGAAGGGCCTGTTAGCAGCATCCAGCCGTTGTGGCCGCGACGAACCTGCTCCCACAACTGGTCGGCCTGCTCGATCTCGGCCTGGCGCCCGACAAACGGAGTAAACAGGATAGAATTCGAATTGACCTGCGCCATCTGCCATTGCTCGCGCATTTCCAAAGCGTCACGGTAACGACGGTTCGGTTCCAAGTGCAGACCCCCCGATAGCCAGCGCGCCACCGCCGGCGGAAGCGAATCCAAATCATGCTGGGCCCGCATGTGGGCGTCCAGCACTTCCGCAGCCGAGTCACCAAAGACCAGCCGTCGGCCGGTCCATAGCTCAAACAACAGGCAACAGAGCGAATAGACGTCGCTGGAAGGTTCTGGGGAACGAGCCAACAGGCCCAGGCGTTCCGGCGCGGCATAAGCCAGATGGGCCACGGAGCCCTGCAGATAGGTTTGCTGGTGTCCAAAATCGATCAAAACCGGCTGGTCCCGGTCCGTAATGAGCACATTGGCGGGACACAAATCGCCGTGAAGCTGATGACGCCGGTGCACCTGGCCCAAGAGTTCGCAAAGCCTGAGGGCGATGATTTCCGCCTGCGGATGCGGTCCACGAAGGGGTTGCCCATCAACCCAATCCAGCAGCAATTCGAACCCCTCTGAATTCTTGGTCAGCTGGCGGAACCCCGCGATGCCGAAGGGCTTCTCTGGAGAGAACGTCAGGTCGGAGAGCAAACGAAACTGCTCGGCACAGGCCACCAATTGCTGCCACGGCCCCTGCGGGCCGCAACACTTACGTACGACCTGCCCATCGGTCCAGATCTCCAGACCTCGTCGAGCCGAAATTAATTTCATCTCGGCGGGGATTCAGCCCGAATCCGTCCCCCCCTGCATTTTCCAGACAACAATCCGATTCAAAGAATCTAATCCTCAGTCGGGAATCGAATCTTTAATCTGCCGGGGCGACGGCGACAGTCCCCGCCAATCAAGCGAATCCTGTGTTTGAGCAACCTGCAGATTTCCAGTGGCAGCGGCCGAGCCGGCTCCCAGTCCACCAACACCCGCGACGCCCTCACCTTGCAACGCAGGGATCCCAAGGGAGGTGAAGAGGAGGCCCACTCGATGAGATCTGCCAGAGCGCGCACCAGGACAACCTGAGGCAGGCCTTGAGGCACGTCTTTGAAGCGCAACTGAAAGCTTGGGAAGTAACGCATTCGCAGATGCTCTAACCACTCCCAGGGACTGCGGGACTGGTAACTTGGAGAACTCAAGAAGTCCAACTCGCGCCTGACCTCTTCCAGAATCGGACGAGCCTCAGGTTCCACCAGACTCAGAGTGGCAGCGATTTGCGCCGGCCCGTCATGAAGGTCGCTGGCCAGCAACTGGCGGGCTTCATCGATATGGTCGAACCAAAGCTGCAATTCATTCTCGGTCACATCCACCAGAGCGCTGTAAGAGCCCGGATGTTCCGGCACCCGCCAACGGGTAAACTGGAACCAGCGTGGACCACCAGATATTTCCAGACGGACCATATTCGAACGCCATTGCTCTGGAGCAGCCAGCCGCTTCAATTCAAGACCCTTGAACACCCGGGGAAAAAGACTTCCGAAGAGAGGGTTCCAGGCAACAACTCGCTCATCCTCGTCCCACTCAGCCAGAGCCAAAGGTCCCGCCTGTTGGAAAATTTGCTGCCACCTTTGCCGAAGCTGCTCCGCCCGCTCCAACTCCAAATACGCCTGGCGCGTGCCTTCCAGATTACGGACCAGTGCCGAGACAATCTGAGCCAGGAATCGGACCGCGTGAATCTGCTCCAGGCTGAGCCAGGTCTGACCTTCGGCCTGCCAACCGAAGAGCACCCCCGAGTCCCCCACCGGAAGAGCGAGCAGACAGCGAATTTCCGAAAGAAGCAGGCTACGGCTGGCTCGGACCTGGTCCGGTCCCCCCCAGACCAGATCCTGACTTTTCCAGCATTCCTCCGCCAGTGTCAGAGAGAACCGAGGGTAGGCGCCAAGTGGCTCCCAGTCCTCGACCTGCCAGATGCCGGATCTCTCTAACCACAGCACGCCGCGTAGCGGCGCCAGCTTCAAGACGGTGACCAGGGTGGCCCGTCGCAAGGCCTCCACACTCTGAGCCTGAGTCAACATCGGCAAGGCATCAAACAGTGGCCGCAGCCGGCTCTGATTGAACGCGGGGTCAGGATACCCCTTGAGAAAATCTCGTGTGCGCTCGATTTCGTCCCACTGCTCCAACCTGGCGGCTGACTCGAGGGAACGCCGCAACCACGGTAGCGGATCGCCGCCCAAAAAACCCTCCAGGCGGGCTCTTTCGCGGAAGTAGGTGGACTGATGGTCGGGGTGGGCGGCAAGGTCCAACTCTAACAGTCGGGCCTGCTCGCGCGACGCCCTAAACTGGCTACGAACCCAATGCTCCCGTTCCAGAGGAGCCTGGTCCATCTCCTCTTGCATGGCTGCCCATTGCTCCAGGCGAGTCTGCCAATCCATCGCGCAGACGTTCCAAAGTGCATCGGCCCGGACCTGCCCTAAAGCAGTTTAGAAAGGCTCATTCTCAAACCCGGCGAACCATCCGGCCCAATGTCCGGGCAACAACAACTCATCTATCAGGAGGGCAGGTGGCTCTGGCGTAAGCAGGGCGATCCAGACCGGATCCAGCGAGAAATTCAGGCGCTCCAGGCGCTCAGCAGACTGGCCTGGACTCCCGGCCAGCCGTGGGGGCTGCCAGTTCTCAGCCAGGCCGGAAATGATCACTTCCTGCGCGCTTACATCCCAGGCCAAAGTCTCTCCGCTCTGCTTTCCCAACAGCGATGGACTCCCAGATTTCTGGCTCTGTGGCTTGAGCGCTTGGAGCAACTGTTGGAGGCCATTCATCAGCAGGGTTGGTGGCACGGCGATGTATCTCCCCAGAATGTTCTGTTGACTGAGTGCCAGGCCGTGGTGCTGGTGGACTGGGGAGCCCCAGGCTGGGGAACCCCCCCCTATGCCCGGCCCGGACTCGAAGGTCCAGAGGCAGATTTGTTCGCCCTGCAGCGCCTGCGTCAGGAGCTGCTACCGGAACCGTGCCCGGTCCCCGACCGGGCGAGCCCGCGGCTCTTCGGCCGCGAAGAGACCGTCCACTGGCTATCTCAGAACTGGCACCGAGCCAGCAGCCGCGACGGAACCTGGGTGGGGCTGGCAGGCGCTTCCGGCTCTGGCAAGAGCTGTTTGATGCGCGAACTGCTCTGGCTGGCACCGCGCGCTGCCTGGGGACAGGGCACAACTCTGACGACGCCGGTAGCCTACAACCTGTTCCAATCCTTGTTGGAGAAACTTGACCTGCCGGAGTCACTACCGGTAACGGAAGATCCCCGAGACTCAATTTGGCGGCAGATGGCCACTACTTTTCCAAAACTGGCCGCAGTCATCGGAGCCGAGTCTGAACCCGTGAGCTCGCCACTGGCTCCTATGTTGTTGGCCGAGGGATGGGTGAGACTGCTGCAAGCCCTGGCCGAGGAAGGGCCTCTGTTGCTCATCTTCGACGATGTGCAATGGATGGACGAATCCAGCGCTGCGCTACTCAGCGTGCTTTCTCGACGCTCGGTAGCCGGATTGATGGTTGTTCTGGCCTGGCGCAGCGAAGAGTTCACTCCACCAACGGACATTCAGCTAAATGAGCAGCGTTGGTTAGCGCCTCTCCGACCGGATCAGGTATTGCTGTGGTGCCGACGCGAGGGAATTGAAGAAAGCAAAGCTTGCGAGGTGGCCGATTGGGCTCAGGGGAGCCCACTGTTGGTGGCGGATTGGCTCAACTCTGGCCAGGAAGTTCAGCTCTCTTCGCGAGCGGGGCTGGTGCTCCAAGAACGTCTCGCCCAACTCAATGAGGGGACACGCAAGATCCTGCAAGTTGCAGCTCTGTTGGGCAAGCAGTTTTCCTTAGCCACCCTTCAGGTCTTGCCCCTGAATAACTTGCAGGAGGCTCTGCAAGAGGCGCTACGCAGCCAGTTGATCTTGCCCAACTGGAGTTTCAGCCACGACAGAGTACGCGAGGCTTTGCTGGCGGATTTTCCCCTGGAACAGCAACAATACTGGCACGGTCTACTGGGGCAGGCCTTCGAGCAGCTCGACCAGGCCCCGCCTTGCGCCTTTCACTACTCTCACTCTCAGACGCCCCAGCGGGCCCTGCCCTTCGCGCTGCAGGCCGCTCGCACCGAAAGGAGACGGGCTGCCTACAGCTCGGCAACCTACTTCTACGAACTGGTCTGCCACCATCAGAAACAGCCTGCACTCCACCACGAGTATGCGCAGATGCTAGAAAGCTATGGTCGGGACGGCCGCTGCTTGGAAATTCTAAATGAGGCCCTGAGCCTTCAGTCCGACGGTCAACTGCGTACCTCGCTGATGACGAGCCTCGGGAAAGCCCACTACAACCTGGGAAGCTACAGCGAGAGCTACAACCTGCTGGGGCAGGCCCTTTCCCGGCGGGAAGGCGTGGAACACGGTAAGATATGGATGGCCCTAATCGAATCGACCTTTCAAGCAAATGCCTTTGGAAGCTTCATGCGCCTGTTCTTCCGGCACCCGTGGAGTTTCTGGAAAGGAATGTCCAGCAGCAACCTGGCCCGCGCGGACTTCGTCCTGCTCTCCGAGACCCTCGGTTTGGCGGGACTCACTCGTGGTTGGCGCCTTCAGCTGCTACAGAAGAGACGACAAATGGAAAGCATGGAGGCTTGCAGTGTCCTCAACCGATTGCAAGTGAGCTACTTGGCTCGAGACGCTTATACGATCCATCGAAGCTTTCTAGACCACATCCTGACTCGTCAGGAGCTGAAGGCCACCACTCACGAGCTGGGCATGACCTACATGCAGCTGGTGCTCCACCATAGCTGCAGCGGGCAATTCTCCCGAGTGCTGCGCCTGGGTAAGAACCTGGAAAACCTGGCCGCTTTGTCAGGCAACCACACCTGGGTGGCCGTCGCCAACCTGGCTCGGGCGGTGGCCACAGGCGGACATTGCCATCTTATGAATACGGAATTGAAGCCTCTGGGAATGTGGAGGCTGCACGGAAGTCTGGCTCAAGCCCTGTGCTGCTGGGCGTCGGGGCGTCCAGACCAGGCACTCACCCTGCTTGAGTCGATCCAACCCAACCCGATGGCCGTGGATCGAGGTCTGCATTCCGCCTGGACATCCACGGCTCACCGGCGTCTGGCCCAAGCCACGCCGCGGCGCTGGGCTCACGCCCGCTCCAAATTACTGACAATTGTTCAGCATAGAGTCCGTCAGACTCTCAACAATCCGTTCGCGCGCCTTTGGTATGCCCAGGCTCAACGCGAGATGGCACTATCCCTGGTGGGTCTGGGGCGGGCCGAAGAGGCCCAGTCCTGGTTTGCTCGCGCCGTATTGCAGGCCCACCACGGAAACGCATACCAGGAGGCGCTGGCCTGGCAAGACTGGGGCCGAGTCGGATTGGAGTTGGGCTGGCCGCGCGCTCAAGAGAAGCTGGAGCGGGGTCAAGAGATGCTGGCCGAACTCGGAGCTTGGTGGGAACTCCCCAATCCCGCGCCGGGACTGCAGCCTCTGCAAGAGGCCACTGAAGAATTTCTCCAGTCCCGCGACCTTCGGTCGCGCAATACCCTGGCCCAGCGACTTGGCGCGAACTGGATGCAAATGTTGGAAAACGCCCTGGAACGCGAGGCTTCTTCTCAGGCAGAATGGGAGAAGGCCAGGCTCAGAAGTGGGCAGCAGCACCGACGCCTGCAGGCCTTCCTTCAGAATGGACCGTTGCAGGCTGAAGTCTACTCAACCGACACCCCGTGCGCAGACGGCATTCGTGTGGAACTGAGCGAGCAGGAATACGCCTTACTCACCCCCCCCTTAAGGCGCGCCGAGCTGTCAGTGTGCCTGGCTCTGATAAAGGCCGAGCGCAAGGCTATGCGCCGGCGCTTGAAACGGCTCCAGAGAATGGCTGCCTCCACTCCCCAATTGGCCCAAGAGCTGGCGGAACTACGTCACTGGCACCTACCTCGTTCTCCCAAGCGGGAGAACCTCAAACGTGTACTTGGCTCGGCAACAGTGACGGGCCAGCCGGCCTGGAAAGAGCTGACCACCCTGGGTCGCCAGACCTTGCTGGCCATCCTTCGCGAGGCGTTGCAAAACCGTCGCAAGCACGCTCCCGGCCCCTCTAGCGTTTGCTTCCAAAGGACAGAGACAGAGCTCGTCACTTGCATCACCGGGCAAGCCCCGAATGCTCAGAGCCCACCGAACTCCGACGGCTTTGGGCTGACTTCAATGCACTTTCGCGCCAGTCTCGCCGGAGGTCGGCTAGAGGTTGACCCCCACTTTGAAGTCCGCCTCTGGCTCCCTCTCAAGGACAATCTTAATACAGCAACCAGCTAATTCCCGGGTCAACGAATTCTGCCAATCTTTTGCCAACTAGCGAACAACAATGATTTTGTGCCAGACGGTGTCCTCACGGAAGTTGGCGGGAAGCTCTCCCCTTCCATCCGTGCCGCTGACTCTAATCCGAATCTGGTTTCCCCCGATATAGTCCAGGGTGGCATTCATTTTTGTGGAAGAATTGCTTGATTTGGTCGTTCTGGTAATGATTACCTCAGCGTGATTACCGTAGCTCGGTCCCCCGATTTTATGAAAAATAGCTCCTGCATCCAGTGTCCCGCTGACCGACTGCCCGTCAGCCAAAAGCTCCCAGACCAGTCCAGGCTGGAGAAATCAGGCCCGTTAGTTCGGCCGCCAGTCCTTCTGGCTTCTTCTGACTCTCCGGACGGACATTGCTCCTGGCAAGCTCTGCAGAAGCCCTTAAGTCTGGAGCCGCCTCTGCCGATAACCTGATGGAGGACTGTCAATCTACCCCCAACGAGGTAGGTAGTCTCCACCATGCAACTCGGGCCACCTACCCCAGACGCACTTCAATATTCGTCAGATTGGTAGAAGCAGGCAGCATACCAAGCCTCCTATAGTCTCTTCCACGGGTTTACCACGGTACCCGACGCAAGGAGCGTACGATGGCCCACTTTAGAACAACCCTTATGGCCTGCATGGCGGTCACAATCCTTTCAACGAATCAAGCGATGGCTCAGGTGAGCGGTTCCACCCCGGCAACCATTACACTGACGAGCGGCGGACTTCAGATGGCCGTCATTGGAGGCCCGATTGAACTTGGAAGTTTTGCACTCAACGGTGTCGACGCGCAACGAAACAGCATCGGCGTAAACGGGCTGGGCCTGGACATCACCGACGCCACTGGATCGGGGGCGGGCTGGAACGTGTCTGTCCAGGCCACCGACTTCATTCGTTCGGGCGGGGGAAGCATACCCGTAGCCAACGTTGGACCCAACACGGGGTTTCGATGGAACAACCCAAACCTTGCCAGTATCACGGTAGACTCGCCAGGTACTACCACCGGAGTCTCGGCCAACCCGGCCCAGATCGATATGGCCAGCAATCGAGTCTTCCTGCACGCTCTGGCCGGGTCGGGCATCGGTAAGTTTCATTACCGCATCACTTCCAGCACGCCATTTCAGTTGATGATTCCCTACAACGCCCTGGCGGGAAGCTACACATCCACCGTCACCTTTACCATCGGCTCTGGGCCGAGCAGCTTCTAGGAAGGGTCATCTATGCTCAAGCAATCTTTATGCTCACTGGCGCTCGCCGGGTCCCTGCAGGCAGTCGGCCTGGCCCAGACCACTTCTGCCAATCTCAACGTGGTTGGGCAACCATTCGTTCTACTGACTCCCGGGTCGCTCAGTTTCGGCACGGTTACCTTGACTGGCAACAACATTCTCGCCCGCCATCCTCTTGCAGCTTCATCCTGGACGATCAATGACAGAAGTGGCGATGGGCGCGGGTGGAGGCTGAAGCTGCGTGGCACGAATTTTACGCGCACCGCGGGTCCATCAGTTGGTCCTGGCGTGACCACCACCATTCCCATAAGTAACCTGGGCTACGCAGGAAGCGGCGTTAGCTTCAGCGGCACCGGGAACACGATCGATGTCGCTAACGCTTACAACGTCCCCGGCTCTCTGAACAACATTCAGGTGGCCACCGCCGACACGATTGTGATTCAAACCAGTGCCAATGGTCAGGGTATGGGTCGGGCCACCATAAATTGGCCGACCAGCGCCATTAGCCTGGACCTGCCCTATAACCTGGCAGCCGGTAGTTACAGCGCCACCCTGACCCTGACAGTAGACGATCTTTAAGAGTTGGATGATCCATCACCAATATAAACTAGGAGGACAATCGAATGATCCGCAAATTAGCCCCGCTCGCCCTGGCCAGCCTGGTCGCCATGAGCATGCCTGCTTCGGCAGACATTACAAGCAATACCGCCACCACCGTAACGGTCGCCGCTGGGACCAACGCCTTCACGGCCCCGACCGCGCTGGCTTTTACGGCCACGGTAACGGGAGCCTCGCAATCGGTCACCGGCACTTGGACCGGGACGTTCCAAATCAGTGACCTCAGCGGTTCGGGCAGCCCCTGGTCGGTGGGTGTGACCGCCAATCAGTTCAGCGGCACTCCGCCGGTGGGCTTAGCCAAGCCGGACATTGCCAACCTGAATCTGGCCGCTCCAAACTTTACCTCCTCTTCCACCGGATTCGTGGCTGGCGATTTCGCCACCAGCGCCATCACCGGCGTGACGGGCTCGTCCCAAACCGTTATCAACAGCAATCCCGGTGGTGACGCTCGCCCGGGCAACCACGTGTTCACACCCGTGGCGGCTGGAACGACCATCGGACTGCCCGCCAACATCGCGGCCGGCACCTACACCACCAACTTGGTCTACACGGCCATCGGCCTTTAGGCTCAACTGGAGTTGAAGCCCCCGGCAAAGCGGGGAGCTTCAACTCCCATTTTTCCCCGAGGAGACGGTATGCGTAACTTGATGCAACTTAGCCGAATGGCGCTGGTGGGAGTCTGGCTTTCCAGCGCAGCGCTGGCCCAGGTGAACTTCACTAGCACTTTAACAGCAGCGGCCGGAACCAATTCTTTTAGCGCACCCGCCTCTCTCGGGTTCACGGGGACCATTACGGGAAACTCTCAAAGTCTGACCGGAAACTGGGGGGGCACTTTTGCCATCAGCGATAAGACCGGCACCAACCCCGGTTGGGACGTGGCCGTGCGGGCCAATGCCAATTTTGCGGGCACAGTGCCGCCAGGCGGATTGGCCAGCCCCAGTATTAACCAGCTGCGCCTCAATGGCAGCGGTGTGTCCTTCGCGGGATCCGGGCTGCCCCCGTCCGTCAAGAACAACATCTTCCCCATCACCACCAGCAATCAGGTGCTCTTCAGCGCCAGTTCAGCCGCAGGCGAGGGCGTCGGCAGCTTTACCTTCACGAATCCTCAGGCGACTCTGACCCTCCCGGCGAATATCGCCGCCGGCACCTGGTCGTGCAATCTCGTCTTTACCGCTGTCAATCTTTAGGGCCCTTATGAAACGTTTTTTCACGGCATTCCTACTCACATCAAGCCTGTGGGCTCAACCCGCTCCACAGCAAGGCGGAACCATCACCTTCTCAGCTGGTCAACCCCGCACCGGAAAAATGAGCTATAAGCTGGTCATGGAACCAGGACAGGTCCATCAAGATCGAATTAAGGTGGGCAACCAAAACGACTTCCCGCTGGACTTTCGCGTCTACAACACCCACAGTGAGACCGGTCCGAACGGACAGATAAGTTCACCACTTTTCGGAGAGCCCGTCAAGGAAGCCGGTCAGTGGTTAACTTTGGAGAAAAACGCGTTAACTTTGGACGGTGGCGGTCAGGACGAATTGGGCTTCAGCGTGACCGTTCCCAAGGATACAAAGCCTGGCGAATACATCGCGTTTATCATGGTCGAGCCCACGCCCGAATCGGTGGACCGGCAGTCCCCTCCTCAAAGCCAGGCCGGAGAAAGGGAAGCCAGTTTCCGGTTAAGGATTAACTCGAGATTTGCCCTGGCAGTTGTGGTGCGGGTTCCCGGCCAATTAGATAATGCCATCAGACTGGGTGAACTCTCCAAAACAGTCACTGATGATGGCCAGCTGGTATTGCGGGTAGGCCTCGAAAACCTCGGAAACACGTACTTCAAACCGAACGGTCGCTGGTCCCTGCGCGGCCCCGACGGTCAAATCCTACGCCAGGACGATCGTCGAATCTGGGGTATCATGCTACCGGGAAGCAAGTGCCAGCACGAGATTCCCGTGGACGACGCCAAGTCTGACAAGCCTCAGCGGCCCCTGGTGCGCGGAACCTATCTTGTCGAAGTGGACGTAACCGCACAACCCGACCAGGAACTCAAGCCCACCCTGAAGGGGGAGACCCTGAAGCGCACCTACGAGATCAGTCTGCCATGAGCCCGAAAGCTTTGCTGCCAGGGCTGATTCTAACTCGACTGGCCCTGGCTCAAGGGCCTGCCATCAGCACGACCAATTCGATTCAGGTCAATCTCTCCGGCTCCTCACTTCAACTTCAGGTGGCGGGCCCGCTCGATTTCGGCACACGGACCTTGACCGGCGCGGAGCAGCGCCTGCGCGCCTCCTCCGGACCCAGTGTGCAGCTGCTCGACGCTACCGGCACAGGAGCAGGCTGGTCGGTGACTTTACAGACCTCCGACTTCGTTGGTCCAGCCTACACGATTCCGTCCCGCAACCTGAGCTTCCAGGCCCAAGGGGGGTCGATTCTGTGGTTGGCGGGACAGCCGGTTGGAGCCGGTGGACCAGCCGAAACCAACCAATCAGGTGCACTTAATCAACCCCTGAAGGGACTCTCGGCTCAGGCAGGTTCAGGGATGGGTACTTATCAATGGCGCCCGTCTCCTTCTGCCTTCGAGTTGCTGGTTCCGCTAGAAGCAAGGGCCGGAACCTACCAGGCCCAACTCACTTTCAGTATTTTTTCCGGACCTTGACATGCGATTACGCCGCCTTCTCCCACTGGGAGCCCTGGTTGGGCTCTGCATTGCCGCTCCCGTTGGAGCTGATCCGGAACTCCCGGGAGATCCCTTTCCTGATCCTGTGGTTCGTTCTCCGGGAAATTCCTGGCTGCGGCAGAACGGAGCCACGCTCTACCGTGAGCAATACTGGGATGACGAAAAACTTCATCTCTGGGCCTACCCGTCGTTTTTTGAAAGAGACTTTCATCTCAGGGCGCCACGCCTTTCCTATCAAAAAGGGGACTTGCTCTGGTTCGATCTGGGCACCCAACGCGACGCACTTGATCCCTTCATTTCACCTCTGGTGGTCAACGCGGCACGCGGAACCGTCAATTGGAACCGATACCGTGTCGACGCAGCAGTAGGAAATACCTCAGAGTTCAATTTGCCACTGGCCATCGCGGGCCTGCCAGAATTTCAATTCAACAGTCTGGCCTTGTCGACGCGGCTGGACGAATTCGGATATCTGCGTTTCTCCACTTCTGGCTGGACCCCGAACAATACCCAGGCGATTCGCAACGGCTTTCAGAGTCCTGAAGCCAGCCGGGTCGTCTCGCTCGATTTGCGGCCAGACCTGAGCCAGGTCAGCGAGGACTTGAGCCTGTGGGCTGGATACGGTCAGGAATTGGCCGCGTCAGCTGGGATTTCCCCGACCGCCCGCCGAGCTTATGGCTGGCGCTTTGCCTATCAGGGCGATTCCTTTCGCCTGAATGCCCAGGAAGATACCCGAGGAGCCGGCTATGGCCCAGGCCATTTCGAAAATTTCCTGCGTGGCCAATCCAACCTGGGCGTTACGGCCACAGCCGAGCTTGGCTCAAACTTCGAGCTTCGCGAAACCTACAATCGCTTCGGTTTTAGCAGTCCTATCGAATCCTCCCAGCTTTTTGACAGCAACAGTCAATTCTTCTCCCACAATTTGATCTACCACAGCGACGATCAAAATCTGGTCGTCAATCTTGGATACTTGCACGGCCAGACCTCCGGGCTCGGACTGACCGGAGCCAACCAGCAAAAATCAATGACGGCACAAGTCCAATGGAGGCCGGAGCGTAACCTCAGCCTGGTAGCCAACCACCTAGTAACGGATAGTTCAGGCTCAAGCTCTGGATTTGTAACTAGAAACCAAAGAGATGACGTCCTGGCAGACTGGGCCTTTCTACCTGGCCAACGCCTGGTGGCGCGAGCCGGGTATAACCATATCGACAATCCCACCTTTCGCGGCGGTGGTCTCAGCTGGGGCCTGGGTTACTACAAGATTTTCGATCAGGACCGAGGCAATTTCGCGTTGGACTTCCAGAGTAATTCATACGGATTTGCCTCGAGGCCAACCAATACTTTTAGAGCTTCATGTACCTATCGACCCGGCCCCCGTTGGCAAGTGTACGGAGATTACAGTTTCTATGACTACGGATTCGCAAACGTCGGACGACGCACCGGGCTCAGTCTAGATGTAGCTTACCTGATCGACCGTCACCAAGAAATCGCCGCCAGTTATCGCGAGCTACCTTTTGCCAGCTTCGGTTCATTGAGCCTACCGACCATTACCAACGCCCAACGCTGGGTTGGCCTGGAACTTCGCCAATCCTACGACGGACCACTGCAGGCACAATTCGAAAAACGTTTGCAGCCTTCTATTCGTGTGGAGGTCATGGCTCACGCCGAAAACTCCGAAGAAATGGTTCCCATCGAGAACGCCCGGATCATGATCAACGATGAGTTGTCAGGCAAAACCGACGCTCAAGGGCGACTTCGGGTTCGCCCTCCTCAAGGCCCCGCCGTGGTGCGTATGGATCTATCGGAAAGCGGACCCTACTACCAGTTAGAGGGAAGTCCGGAGCGATGCTTTAGCCTCGAAGAAGGCTCAGAGGAAGAGATTCGCTACACTGCTATAGGGAAGTGCGGAATCCGGATCATCACCTGGAACGACTTCTTTTCTCAAGGCAAGCTCCCGATGGGATACGTACCGGTCCCTGGAATACCCCTGATCGTAGACGGGAAGCCGGAAAGGACCAACAGCCAGGGCGAACTCGAACTGGCGCGGCTCAACCCGGGCGAACATCGAATTCACTTAGACTCAGCTTCCCTCCCGGCTGGTCTAGAACCCATTGGGTCTTCGGACTTCAGCGTTCAGGTCAACCCTGGCCAGGCTGCCCAGCTGGAAATTCCTATCCGCGGATTTGCGACCCTGAATGGGCAACTGCAGATCAATTCAAGGCTAAGCGTGCCGCCGGAAGGCCTGGAAATTCGAGCCAACGGCTTGGCTTTGGGGCGAACCGACGCGTATGGTAAATTCAGTCTAAAGGCTCCCTCAGGAAAGGTCCGCCTGGACGTCAATCTGCAGCCCTTACCTCCGGAAGCCTTTTTGGTGGAAGTTCCGCCCCTCGATCTGCAGCCAGGCAGCACAGTTCAGGCCCAACTGCAGGTCAGCCTGAAGGCGAGGCTTCAGGTACAATTTGTTAGCAAGGGCAAGCCTGTGGGGCTCGAGGGCGTTCCTCTGGAGATAGAAGGTCTGAAATACCTCTATTCCAACCACCGAGGCCACCTGGACTTTGGCCCCCTCAAACCAGGGTCGTACAAGCTGCAAATACTCGAACCGACGCTTCCCAATGGGTACCGCCTGGTTCACCCCATCTCTTCTCCCGTCACTTTGCCCGCCGGAGAGGACCTGGAAATCAAAGTGGAGGTGGAGAAACGATGAGGAAGGTCTTGACGTGCTTGGGAATCGTATTGGCCTGCATTCTACCAGCCCAAGCTCAGATTAGCTTGACAAGCAGCGGGTCCGTTCAATTCTCGCCGCTGGTTCTTTCGGGGGTCAATACGGTGCTTTCAGCCGGGCAAGCGCCCGCCTATATCATTCAGTGGCAAAATCAAGTGCAGGGATTCAGCCTTGTCTTCTCTGCACCGGTCCCAACCAGTGAGACCGGGAAAACCCTGCCTTCGGTCATATTCACGGCTCGCAATGGAAGCTTTACAGACTTTACCACGGGCGCCCCCCCAGGAGTAACCGTGGAGTCTCAGTTCCAAGGGAGCTTGTCCGGCTCAGTTCAAGCACTCTCGGTTGCTCCAGGCTCACTGAACGGAATCTACCGCTACATTCCCTACGCACCCAACTTTCAGGTCAGCATCCCTGCAGAGAGCTATCAAGGCAGTTATCGCGCGGACCTTACCGCCACCTTGATGCCGGGAATCTGATCCAATGTCACGGCTCGGCCAGGACGGTCAAAATCAGCTGCCCCCGGTAAACACCAGGGTTCACTTCGGCAGGGAGATTCAGCTCAAAGCTTCCAGGGTTGGGGGAGTAGCGGTAGACACCCGGGCTGGACGAAGTGGAAAGCAAGGTCAAAGGGCTACTAAGGTTGCCTCCACCGCTGACTTCTTTGGGGAGCGAGCCAGAAGGCCCATCCAAGTTACCGGGGAGTCCGTTGCGGATGAGCGAGGATGCAGGGAGAAGCCCACCCGAGCTGCCCTGGAAGTCCGTAGACTGGACAGTAACCTGCCAACCCGTGCCTACTCCGCGAGCATCTCGCACCTCGATAGTGGGAGACTCAATACCACGGGAAGTCTGCTGCAAGCCAGAGTATGCATTCTCAAAGACAAGGGCACCCTGGGCTCGGATACTGAGGGGCCCAGGCAAAATCTCGATCCGGGTTTCGCAGTTCGCGCTCATCGGCTGAGCCTGCCCAACGCTCGCCAGTACGGCCCAACAAAGTGGCAAAAAAATAAGTTCGTATCGCATATCCTGTCTATCGGCAGAGCGCGTTCAAGGTTTAAGTGGCTGCTCTTGACGATTCTTTTGACCACTCTGACTGCGGCTGCGGCCGACCCCTTGAGACTGACCGCCCCACTCGTCAGGCCGACTTTGGTCGCTCGCTATCCACACGACAAAGAGGCTTCCACCCAGGGCCTTGCCTTTTGCGATTCGGAGACGCTCTGGGAATCGACCGGCTTAGAAGGACGGTCCAGTCTCCGACAGGTCCAGATCAAGGATGGCACACCTCTCAAAACGCGCAGCTTTACCCCGACCATCTTTGCCGAGGGACTGACTCGTTCCGGAGAAGACCTGGTGCTTCTGACTTACAAGAATCGTCAGGTCTTCAGATGCCCTGAAGGCGATTTGGAGAACGGTCGCTGGCAACCTTACAACTCTGAGGGCTGGGGTCTAACCGAGTCACCTTATGACGGATTGATTGCAAGCGATGGCAGCTCTAACCTCATCTTTTTGGACGACGACCTCAATGAGTCTCGCAGACTCGAAGTGAAAGACGAGGACCAGCCCATTTTCAATCTGAATGAGCTGGAGTTTTGCCAGTCAAAGCTTCTGGCAAATGTCCTGACAACAAACCTGGTTGCAGTCATCTCGCTCCAATCCGGACAGGTCGAGCTCTGGCTGGACTTGGGACACCTCCTCAGTCCCGAAGAATCCGCACAGGCTGGACCATTGAATGGTATCGCTTACAACCCCGACAACGGACACCTCTTTTTCACAGGTAAAAACTGGCCCTGGCTTTTTGAAATGAAGCTGAATTCACGCAAGTTATGAGGCTCGAGGAGCAAATCATGAGGAATCACAATAGAACCTGGAGGAAGCTCGGTCTGGAGATGCTGGAGCGACTCCAAACTCAGTGGAGTGAGTGCGGCGAGCGGCTATGCCTGCTGGATTCCCAGATCATCAGCCTGATGTCAGCAGCCGACATCTGGTTCCTTTGGTACCTGCTCCGCCAGGAACTGCGAACCCTCCGTCAAGGGGCGAAGGTCGACCTAGAAAAGGTTCGCTGGATCGAGAACTGCATCCGAGACTACGCCCGCCAGGTTTGAGGAACGATGGCCAGCTATACTCAAAGAGTCATGCTGGTGGATTCTCAGCCTGTCTTTCTGGAGGGATTGCAACAACTCATTGCGGGCCTGCAGGACTTTGCCGTGGTGGCCATGGCCACCAGCCTGTCTGAAGCTATGGGAAACTTTTTATTGGTTCGACCGGATTTTGTCGTCTGCGATCTACAACTTCGGGGCGTCTCCACTGAGAAGTTACTGGAGATGGCTATCTGCGCGGACTGGAAACCGCCCGTGCTGATCGCATCCAGCTCACACAACCGCGACGATGTTCTGCGCGCCATTGAGGCAGGCGCCAGCGGCTACCTGACCAAGAGTGCAACCCGCGAGGAGTTCGTAACTGCTTTGATCAAGCTCAGTGCCGGGCAGAACTACCTGCATCCAGAAGTAGCCCATATCGTGTTCAAAAAAATGCGCTCTGCTGGCGCCGAGGTGCATTCGCCGGTCCTGACGGGCAGAGAAAAACAGTTGCTGGACTTGCTGGGCCAGGGACTCCAACCCAAAGCCATTGCCGAACATTTGCACCTGGCTCCCTCCACAGTCAAGACACATCTGCGTAGTCTTTTTCGCAAGTTCCAGGTCAACTCGCGCACGCAACTAGTCCTCAAGGCCGTAAATACAGGCATATTTGAGGTGAAAGTCTGATCAAGCCGAGTTGCGCGCTTTAAGCTCCAGAGCCTTTAGTACTAACTGAGTTCGGCTCGAGACATTGAGCTTTCGGTACAGATTCCGCACGTGAGTCTTGACGGTGGACACCGACATGAACAGGCTATCCCCGATGTCACGGGGAGTCTTACCCAGACAAAGCAGTTCAAGCACTTCTTGCTCTCGGGGAGTGACCTCCAACAGTTCTTCCGAGCTCGACTTGGGCTTGCGGACCCGGTTAAAAAGCACGTGAGCCACTTCCGCATGAAGAAAGGAGCGACCCTCGAGCACCTCGCTCAGCGCCCGCAATATCTCCTCACGAGAGGCGCCCTTGGTGAGGTAGGCGGAGGCCCCGGATTCGATTGCGCGAACGACGTCGGCACTCTGACTGTTGACCGAGACCACCACCACCATTAAGCCTGGAGAAACAGCCAGGGCCTGCTGGATCAGGTCGTGCCCGCAACTGGAGGCCAGCCTCAAGTCGGTGATCAAAAAGTCTGGAGAGCACATCTGCAATTTATCCATTGCCTCGTCCGCGCTCGAAGCCTCAGCCACAACCCTGAGCTGGGGATGGCTTTCAACCACCGACTTCAATCCGTCTCGAAAAACCGGATGGTCGTCGACAAGCAGTACCTTTTGCTGAATCAAGTTAGTTTTCATTAAGAATGGCATGATTAGAAGCAAAAGATACTTATACCTGGCAGTTTGACGGAAGATTATCTACTCAGATCGAGGTATTTTCTGTTGGTCATTACTTGTTACTCTATTCGTGCACAGGAAGAGCTACGATCAGAGTCATCTGAAAGCGTTGGAGCCAAAGCCCATCTGCTCGCTCGCTGACCCTCAGCGACAGGACCTAGGCGGCCTGGAGATTCCCACCCAGCGTTAGTCCTTTGAGCGACTGGACCAGTTGATTGAGGGCCCGACCTGGCGCTCGCTTGCGGCGTTTCCCGAGCGTTAATCCACCCCCATCAATTCGCTCGACGGCGCTGAAAGAAATAACCTGGCGTTCACAGGCGATCGGGTCAGGTAAGCCGCTATTAATCGGTGACCTCTATTCTCAATTCACAGAGAAACCAAGGAGGAGCGCATCGAAATGGACAGCCTGAATCGCATTCACAGCAACTTCAACACCCGCTCGCTGCCCCAGCTGAACAATCGCGTTCAGACGGAGGGCCCGAGCCAGGCCCTGGTCGACCGCTTCCAGGCCAGCACGGACGGCGCCCCCGCTCCCCAATACAAGGACATGCTCAAGCTGGTGCACAACTCGGCCGACACCAAAAAGGCAAGCCCTGACGTCGTCTACGCCTCCCTGCACGGCAAGGATACCGCCGGCGCCGAGAAGGCCCTGGCTGGAATGCAGCCGGCTGAGCGCCTGCAGGCTCTGGAAAGCCTGCGCAAGAACCACAAGCAAGAATATAAGGCCTTGCTGGACGGCATCCACTCCGGTCAGGTCAAGGACCAGCAGGTCGCTCTCGGGATGAGCCTGGACCAACTGGCCGGAACCAAGTGGGCCGGTCAAAACAAAGAAGAGATGAAATTGCTTAAACAGAAATACGCCGACAAGCAGATTCAATTCGGCACCACTGAGGGCGGAGAAGCCATCACCCGGCCGGGCCAGGCTGACGGTCAGGGGAATCGGCCTTCCACCATCACCCTCGATCCGAAATGGACTTCCTCACCCGAAGGAATGGCCGCAACCCTGGCCCACGAGGGCCAGCACGCCCTGCACTACGCCACCAATAACCTGCGCCTGGACCTGGCCGAAGAAGTCGACGCCCATACCAAAGAAGCGGCCGTCTGGAACGAGTTCGGCAGCTCCAAATACGATTCGAAAATGGTGGACAAAAAGAATAACCCCTGGGACGAGACTGCCAGACATTATGACCCGAAGGACCACCGCAAAATGATGAATCACGTAGCCTACGAGTATGCCAGCGGCTACAACAAACTGGGCCAGGATGAGCGCGCCAAAGCCATCCTTGACCAGTATTTTGACGCCGCCACTTTCGACCCAAAGCTGCTCCAGTCAGCCAGCCGGGACGAACTGGCGGGCCTGGACCGGGTCGTAGTGAACCAACTGGGCAAGTCAAAGTCAGCCGACGAGCAGGAAGTGCTGAGGGGCTTCCACGGCCGGGCCTCAGCCATCCTGGATGGCCCGGCCAAATAACCAAACTTCTTAGAACAGATTGTGAAATTCGTTCTTGACCGTTTCACCCGCGATCGAGAAGTTTTTGCCGACTCCGCCCACGACCTCTCCGGCCGCGCCGCCCAGGTTGCCCTGCAGTGCCTGTGATCCCGCGTTGCCAACGGTGGACAAATCGTTGCAGGCAATGCGGCCGACCCCACGGATGGGTTCGCCGATAAACTTTACCCCACTGGTGAGGGATTGGCCCAGGCCGCCGGCCGCGCCTTTGACTGCGCTCCATTCATCCTTGGGAATGCCGATCACGTTATCCACCTGTTTGTGGATGCCCTTGCCCAGATCGTCCAGGGCCTTACCGGGGTGCAGGGTGAGCACATCACCGGTGACCTTTAATCCGGTCTCCAGACCGGTTGCGGCGATCTTAACCGCACCTTTGAGCGGGGCCGTGGCAAACTTGCCTACGTTTTTGGCTACATCAACGATTCCGCCTAAAATACCCATTGCTGTTTGTCTCCTTCGGTGTGTGTGTTTGCACAGAATGACAGACGAGGGTGAGCGGCCGGATGAATTCTAAAGCAGGATGTGATACTCCATTGCCAATTTGTTAACTTTTACCCGACCGATTCAGGGAGCCTCAGACTGATCGTCCTCAGGCGCAAAGCGCTGAACGGCCTCATCCAGCATCTCCTGGCGCTCGGAAATCATGAGCAGTGCCGTGCAAATATGATCGTTGCCTTGGCGAAAGACATCCAGCAGCCTTTGCAGCTCGTGCTCGTCCTCCACCCCCAGAGCCGACTCCATCCCCGCCAGGCCTTCCTCGCACAAGGCCACGCCCTTGCTGACCAGGTAACCCACGTGATGATGGAAATCCCCAGCGGAATTCAGGCGTTTTTCCACCTCCAGGGCGCGCGCCAATTGAGCCATTCCGTGGCCGGTAAATTCCTCAAAATGCTTGCGAATGTGCTTGAGCCAGAAGCGGATCTGGCTGTCGTCCTCGCCATCCAGCCACTCTTCCACGGCCATTTTTAACTGGGCTAGATTCTCGGTATCGAAGGTTTCAGTGGGAGGCGGATAGGCTCTCCCCTCTTCGAAATCAAACAGATTCTGAGCCTGGCGCAGTTGGGCGCCACAGGCAGCGCAGCGTGAAGCGCTGCTCAAATTTTCCACAGAACAAATCTGGCACTTGGGCATGGGCATCCCCTAACGGGCTGCTGTACGCAGCAACCTGGACAAATACTGGCTCAGTGCTTCGGCATCCTTGAAGGGTCTGGAACAGACCCCGCGATCATCACAAACCAGGATCCCGGTGGGCTGAGGCGCGCGCGTGATGATCCGATAGAAGCTTGGGAATTCGGCCAGGCTGACTGCCAATTTCTCGGCCAGCGGGCCTCCCAACGTAAAGTGTAGCGGATCCCGTCGGCTCTCCAGGTCGGCCAGCAGCACGCCGCCCGTATTGAACTCCAAAGCCACCTCGGGCACCGCCAGATAACTCAAGGCCTGGTCGCGCAGCTTCTTGTCAGCCTCCCGCTCACCCAGGTGCCAAAGCAAGTTGCAGAAGCGAGCTGCCAGAATGTTCTCATCGCGCAGGTAGGTCAGGCGATCAATCGGACTGGAAAGCACGGCCGTGGACAGGCCCGCTCGCCCCGAAGCCACAAAATGTGAAGCGACAAAGTCGGCTGCCTGCTCGGCCAGTTGTAGCCACTTCTGCTCCCCCGTCATTTGATACATGGCGAGAAAGGCCCGACCGGCCGCCAGCGTGTCGCCCAGAAACGGTCCGGCCTCATCGCGGGCGTCGTGACGGTAGCCCCCCTCACCCGACCTCCGCTCTCGCACAATCCACTCGATAGCCTCCCGGCCGGCCTTGATGGCTTCCTCTCGATGAAAGGCCTGACCATAGATCAACAAAGCTTCAGCGGCCCAGCCATTCTCGCGGGTGTAGTTGTGCCGGTCGATGGTAGGCATCCCCAGGGCTCGCCGCCCGCGATCGTCCAACCCAAAATATTCAGCCGAATGCACCCCTTTGACCAGATCGGCGTCCTGACTGGTGTAAAAGGCTCCCTCAGGCGATCGCAAGAAAGTCAACAGGTAGCCGGCGATGGAGTCAGCCGCGCGCTGATAGCGCGGCTCCTTGAAATAGAGTGCGGCCAGCGTAAAGATTCGCAGATTGTTCGCCTGATGCTCCATTATTTTTTCAAAATGCGGGTGCACCCAATCATTATCGGTGGAATACTGGTAAACTCCACCCCAGACCGGATCGACCAGATGCAACTGCCCCTCGAGAGTCTTGCGCGCCATCAAGGCCGATTTGGCGTCGCCCTCCAGAGCTCGGCGCAGGCTATATTCGCAACTATCCCAGTTTAAGAACTTGTGGAAAAAGCTGTAGCCGCCTTCTTTGAAATCGTAATGCTCGAAGTGGCGAGCTTCGGCCTGAGCTCTTAGCTCTTCGCTCATAGGTCCGGCCGCGGCCGGCGGGAGCGGCACAGTTTTAGCGATAGGACTCGGATCGTCCACCACCCCCTGCAAGATCGAAGCCATGCGCTTGGGCGGAATATAGCCGGTCAGGCAAACGATCTCATTGCCCTCAGGGGCGAAAATAATGGTGGCAGGCCAGCCGTATTCTTCATAGCGACTGGCCAGGTCGGGACGTGAATCCTGATCCACCTTCACCGTGATGTAGTGTTCTTGCAGCTTGCCCAGCACCTCGGGGTCTTTGTAAGTGGTCTCCTCCATCACGTGGCACCAGTGGCACCAGACCGCCTCCATTTCCAGCAAAACGTAGCGCTTCTCACGGCGAGCCCGCTGGAAGAGCTCCGGATTCCAGCCTTCCCACTTCACAGGAGCAGGCTCCGCTCCGACCAGCGAGGCGAAGAGGGTCAGGCCGGCGAACCCTTTCAGAAGAGTTTCAGCACCTTGCCGTATGGTGTCTCCTAGAGAAGGAGTATTCATGATTTCGAACATCTCCGGTTGCCAGAATCACGGTCATGTCCACAAGTGTTCGGGACACGCTCACAGTGCGCCAGCCGCGCCTGAAGTTCCCAGCACCCCGACCGACAATGTGGCCCTTGGAGTCATGGATATGCGCGACCAAAAGCAGGTCGCCTTCAATACCGCTCAGGCCGCCATGTGGTCGGTGGATGCGGCCGTCAAGGCGGCCAGCCAGGGAACCTTCGGGGTCGGCGGCGTGCTGCTCGGCCCCCACAAAGAAGTCATCGCCATCTCCTGCAACCGGGTTATTGCCGAAGGCAAAGTAGCCGACCCCACCGCCCATGGCGAACGCCAGGTGGTGGACTGGTATTTTGAACAGAAAGCTCAGGGCTCCCAACTGCCTGCTCCGGAAGATTGCACCATCGTCTCCAGCCTTGACCCGTGCATGATGTGCGCAGGCTCCATCCTGACCGGCGGTTTCAACGTGGTCTCCACCACTCTCGACACCCGCGCCGGCGTCAACTACACCACCGACGGCTCCTACCCGACCGTTCCAGCCGAACTGCAGCAAAAGGCCAAAGACCATTTTGCCTATGTGGGCATTGAAGGGGGCCGTCCCTACCAGGGTCCGGAGCATCTCGACCAGGGCGCCACCATCAGCGAGGCCGAGGAAAAGCGGTCCATTGACACCTTCCTGGCCAGTCTCAATAAGGTGCAGGAGGTGATCCACAGCGGCCCCACCCAGGCCGTGCAAAACCTGCAAGACTGCCAGGATCCCCAGGTCCTGGCCTCACTCAAGAAATACTATCCGCAGGCCCTGGAACTGAAGTTCAAGCCGGGTCAACCTGACTCCAACCTGGCCGCCCCCCTGCTGAAGGCGGCCCGAGAATCCCAAGCTCGGGGTGGCGCTTACAACGCAGCCGCCCTGATCGACCCGCACGGCAACCTGGTGATGCTCAAAAGCGGCCGGGAGGAACGCTCCCCCATTCGCACCCCCTTTATGGAACTGACCCGGTCCTGGGCCAAGGTCCGCGCCGAAGCCGGCCCGGAGGGTGAAAGGTATCTGGCCCCTCTCAAAGACTGCACCCTGGTGACCCTGCAGGGGCCGGGCCACGACGCTCCCTCAATCATGGAAATGGGTGCTTATGGCTCGAGCGTTGAAGGCCCGCTCCCCCCCCACGATCACCCCGCCTGGCAGTATGTACTGCCTCGCCAGACCCAGGCCGGGGTGGACGAGCAAATCGCCAATTTACCTCCTCTTTACAGTCAAATCATTAAGCCTGAAATCAAGCAGGTAAGTGATGGGGCTCTGGTGCATCTCTGTTCCCACGATGAGCATTGATACCTTACCTTATGTAGAGAAAGCCGTTCAGGCCGTTCAAAGTAAAATCGGCGGTCGCCCCGCCCCCAAGTTGGCCCTGGTGGCCGGTTCCGGCCTCGGCAGTGTGGCCGACCTGATCAAAGATCCCGTCACCATTTCCTATGCCGATATCCCAGGCTTCCCCGCCCCGGGAGTGCACGGACACAAAGGCAATCTGGTTTACGGCGACGTCTCAGGTGTACCCACCATCGTGCTGATGGGTCGTATCCACGTCTATGAAGGCGAAGAGAGCTGGCGCCTGAAAGTCATGATCCGCACCATGCGCAAGCTGGGTTGCGATTATCTGTTCCTCACCAACGCGGCCGGCTCCATGCGCCTGGAAGTCGGCGCTGGTGAACTGGTCATGATTACCGACCACATCAACATGATGGGCGGCAATCCGTTGGTCGGCCCCAACGAAGACGCTTTTGGTCCGCGCTTCGTCGACTTGGAAGACTGCTGGGATCCTCAGCTGCGATCCCTGCTGCGTCAGTGCTCGCACGAAGCCAACGTGCCTCTGCATGAGGCCGTCTTCGCCGGGTGGATGGGGCCCTGTTTCGAAACCCCGGCCGAGATTCGCATGCTGACCATGATGGGTGCCCAGACCGTCGGTATGTCCACCGTACCCGACAACCTTGTAGCCCGCCATTGCGGTCTGCGTGTGATCGGCGTCTCGGTCATCACCAACCTGGCCTGCGGCCTCAGCCCGAAGAAACTCAGCCATGACCTGACCATGCAAGAAGCCGAGAAGGGCGCGGCCAAGTTGATCGTGCTCTTCGAGCGCTTTATGGCCAAAATCAAGGATCTATAGGTTTTTTTCGAAATCCAGGTCCCGTGCGCAGTTGATGGCCTCGTCTGCTTTGCGCAGCATGTCCGACCTAAGAATCTCGGCCGTGGCTCGCAGCTCTTTCAGCTCTTTTTCGCAAGCCTGCATGCTCTGCACGTAGTTGGCGCGTAGCTGCGCCTCCTCGGCGGTGGTCGACAGACTCGGCAGGATGCCGCGGCAACGTTCAATTTCTGCATTTAATTCGCGGCATCGCTGCTCAGTCTGAAGTCTCTGGTTCTGCAGTTCAACTCGCTGCTCAAAGATGCCACGAAGCCGATTCACGCCGGCTTCAGCCTCCGGGCTGAAGTAACCACCCTTGCGATAGTATTCTAGCTGGTTGGCGTCCAGAGTATGCAGGTGCAGCACTTGACTGTGGATGCGCTTGAGCAGCACGCGAACTTCCAGGTGGGCGCGCGCTTTCAGCTCGTGGCGAAAGCGATAATGGCTGACACTGCGTTCGTCTTCGGCTGGGGTGTCGTGTAGCTCCCAGCCGGCCCGAAGAGGATGCTCCAACCACAGCACCTTGTCCCTGTCATCCTTATTCTCAAACACATACAAGGTGGAATCCATCTCGGCCGAGAGCAGGGTCATCACTCCATTCACAACCTTGACCTGATGGATGGATTCGTGGCGTTGATTCTGCTGGCTCTCCACTTGCACCGCCAGATCAACAGCGTAAGGCACAATGCGGCGGTCGCCCGGTTTGAGCGTGTCCAACATGGCCTCCCCCGCATAGGAATGCTCCTCAATCACCAGCAGGGGCCCACCTTCCAGAGTCAGACCTGTGGTATTGGTTAACTCCACCGCCGCGAAAGGGTTCTCACGCCGCTCGGCTGCGTTATACAGGACCACCTTGCCTCCCTCGGCTTCCTGACCCACGATGGGCACCAGGGCCGACTGGTTGCGCTTGACCGTGACCGGATGACGCACCCGGTAATGGAACATCTCGCCCATACTTTCGGCCACCACCTGGGCCGCCCGCTCGCTCGCCACCGCCTGCGGGGTCGCACTCAGATGAGCCACTCGCGCGGCCAGAGGCTCGGCGCAAGGAGCCCCAAACGGGTCCGCCGCAGGGCATGCAAACGGATCAACGGAGCCGAAGGGGTCACAGGACACACTTACAAACGGATCGGCCGCGAAAACAGGCTGCGGCACCGCACCACCCACAGATACGGGACCCACCGTGGCCTCCCGCTGCACGCGAATTTCACGGCGTTCCACGTAGCGAGGGCTGTACAGGTCGTGTCGGAAAGAGACGGGCAAACCGGCCACCAGCGTCAGCTCGACCTCTTCCCAATCCTCATCTCGGGGGTTGTCCACCAGGGCCCAGCCCTCCCAGAAGGGCTTCTGCTGCGGGTCGGTGGGGAGCAAGATTCGGTAGGAGCTTTTCCAAGCAGGCGCCTCGACCAGATAGCTCAGCTGCAGCTCCCGCTCCCCCTGGCCCCGGGTAAAAATGGAAAGCTGCTTGGCTTCCCGCTTGCTGGTCTTCAGCAGTACGTCCAAACAGTAGCTGAGGTCCGAGCGTAATTTCTCGTCGCACAGTTCAATCGACAAGATTTCGGCCAGATTGAGGCTGACCAGGCTCTGCTCGCTCCAGAGGGTCAGCCAGTTCTCCTGGTAGATTTTGTCCCCAGCGCAGTTGCTGCGCGCTTCCAGACCGACCACCGAGCCGCGAAGCTGGCGAGTGTGGGTCCTGGCCACAACCTCGGCGCCCTGCAGACGGGCGATCAGGGCCGCGCCCCCGCCGGTTTTGGGTAACTCCAACGCGATCTCTTTCAGCAGCTCAGCCACCGCCTTGTGCGAATCATAAGACACCGAAACCACCGTGCCGGCCGGATCGTGAACGGTGAGCGACTTCAGCACGTCGTTCATCTCCTCCATCTTGAAGCTCAAGGCGACCTCGGCGTCGCCTTCCACCGGCTGGGCGACCTCGAAAAAGCCCAGGCCGTGCTTGTATAGAGTGACTCGTCGAACCTTACCCATCTGCCACCACCTCCACCAAGGCAGAATAACCTACCACCGGCTCAGCCTCTGTGAACTATTCCCGTTCCCGCCAGGAGACTAGAAGCTTGAAGCCAGCTGATAGATCGGCTGAAAGGCGGCCAGCAGCACGAAGGCCACCGCTCCACCCAAAAAGGTCAGGATGAATGGCTCCACCAGCTTGCCGATGGTCTCCAGGCCGCGCACCATCTCCTGGTCATAATATTCAGCCAGGCGATACATCATGCGGTCCACGGTGCCGCTCTCCTCGCCGATGGCCACCATCTCCACCGTCATGCTGGGGAAGAGCTTCTGGCTGTTCATGGCCGTAATCAACTGCTTGCCAATGCGCACAGTGGTGACCTGTTCGTTGACAGTGCGTCGCAACAACTCACGATCCAGGCTGCGCGCCAACAACTGGAGCGAATTGTAAAGGGGCACACCCGAATCCAACAACGTGGCAAAGGAACGGAAGTAGGCCGAGAGCATCCGGAAATGCACTTGCTGCCCGTACCAGGGCACGCGCAGCAGCCAGCGCTCGGTGGTGGCTTTACCCGCCCGAGTTCTGGACCAGTAGTAGAACACGTAGGCGAAGACGGCGCCCGGACCCAAACAGGTTCCCAACACCACCATCCCATAGGTCTCCACAAATTTGCCGAAGCCAACCAGCACGCGCGTGGAAAAGGGCAGCTGCATGTTCAGGTCCACGAAGATCGTCACGAATTTGGGGACCATGTAGGTGAAGATGAACATCACCAGTCCCCCCGCACAGGTGAGCAAAACCGTGGGGTAGATCAGAGCCTGTTTGAGCTTGAGCGAGTAGGCATATTCCTTTTCGTAATGCGAAGCACAGCGGTCCAGGGTTTCCGCCAGTCGACCGCTGTGTTCCCCGACTCGGGTGGAGCCGATCATAAACTGCGAAAAGAACTCGGGACGCCGCATCATGGCCTGAGAAAGGGAGTATCCATTCTCCACATCGGCCAGCATGCGCTCCATGGAACGCTTGAAGTGCTGAGGTCCGGTTTTGGGTAGCAGAGAGTGCATGGCCTGGGCCAGCGCGATGCCGGCCGTCAGCATCACCGATAACTGTCGAATCCACAAAGCCAGCAACTGCGGCTTGACCGGCCGCACAAAATACCAAATCCAGTGCTTGGGCTTGACCGGGTCGATGGTAACAATGGTCAGCCCCTTTTTGTGCAAAATGCTTTTGACTTTGTCGGCGTCGCTGGCCTCCATCTCGCCGGCAATCCGATTGCCTTTGGCGTCAATGCACAGGTAGAGAAAGTCTTTCATTCCGCCGCTCGAACTCATTGCGGCACCACCCGAATGGTGGCGATACTGCAGTTATTGAAGAGAATCTCCAGGCCGGGGCTGGCCAGAGACTCTAAGGCTCCCGTGTCATAGGTCACGGCCGGGGAAAACTGTCCGCGCAACTCGCTGGGTTCCTTCACCGAACCAACCGCCAAACCGCCCTCCAGGGTGTAGAAATTGTAGTCGGTCTCGATGGCCACCACCATTCCTTCAGCCAGCGTAAAGGTCAGGCGCGGGGCACTGTAAAGAATGCGACAGAAGGCGCCTTTTTGTTCCAGGATCTGGCCCTGACCGAGTTCCTTTTGAAGTTGTGCCTGCGACAGGCCCAACGGATAGTTGCCCAATGCCTGGCCAGCAATAATTCTGGCGTTCGAGCGATTGGGGGTCTCACGCTCACTCTGAGCAGTGACCTTACTGCGAATCGCCTGGACCCACATGTCACTGACGGGAGGAGGCGACCCTCCTCCGGCCGGATGAGCGTTGATGAAAGCCTGGCAGGCGCTGGACGGGATGGCCGTATTCCAGCTCATTCCGGGCCAGGGCGGGCGAGGCAAGGCCAGAGCAACCATTTCACCGCGATTGTTAATGATGGGCGCGCCGCCGTCGATCGCGCCAGTAAATCCGTCAAAGGCGCCGCAAGGACCGGTCAGGCCGCGGCCGCGCAACTCCAGAGTGCGGCCAAAGTTCCGTTGATCTCCGCAAACATAAGTCTGATCCACGCTGATGACATCAGGTGACAGGGGCACGGGAGTGCCCGGAGAGCTGCCCTGAATTTGCAGTAAGGCCAGGTCCTGTCGGCTGTCACTGGCCACCATCTGGACACTGACACGCTGACCGTTGAGCATACACATCCCCCCTCCCGATCGAAAGGCCGAGAGGGTGGTCAAAATCTGGGTCTCCGAGACCTGCACTCCCTGACCGCCCGTATGCAGCCCATCACCGAGCGTAATCCAACCCGCGCTGGCCCTTTGCCAGGCCTCGCTGAAACTGGTCTCGGAAGGTCGCGGAGGCGGAACAGTCTGAGCATCCACTGATGGCAACTGAGACTGAGGGGCGTGCACCTGTAAATGAGACTGTCGCTGTTGATAGGCCGAACCAGGCAAAGGCAGAGAAGTTGGCTGGGGTGTGGGAGTGGCCTGGGGACGAGCGTCCTCCTGGGGAACTGGCGCTTTGCGCTCGGGAGTTTGGATCTCCAATTTGCTCTTGCGCTGTTCGTAGGTGGTTCCGCCCGCCGAGGTGTAGGCCACGGCATAGCCGGCCGCCCCCTGGTCGGACTGACGATAAGCGGCGGGCTGCGAACTCTCAGCCGCGTGGCGATCCAATCCGGCCAGAGATTTGCCCTGACGATAGGGTCTGACGAAGACCGAGTAGGTGACCACGAAGCCTAATAGACCCGTAATCAACGCCACCACGCCGGCCTTGATCAGGTCATCCTTACTGGGATACTCCTCTTCGGGCTCGCCCGCGGTTGCCGCCATAGTTTTGAGTTTCGCCCGCCCGCCCATGACGCCCTGTCGAACTGGCTTTAGCTTCCCTTTCATTTGCCTTAAGCCCGGCTTAAGTCCCCAGTATCCGACTCAATTCATTCAAGAGCCGTTCACATTTGGCCGAACTGGTAGAAATCTTGTAGAAAACCACCTGGCATCCTCAACCCAGGGCAAATCGAGTGCCCGTAAGGAGGCGAATGATGACCAAGAAACGTTTAAAGCAACTGGAAGCGCTGATGCAAGGCCAGGACTTTGCGAGCATGCAAAGCCACTTCATGACCCATTTTGGAGAGGCTCCCGAGCTGCTGGAGCAAAGCCGCCCGGCGTCCGAGGACAACCGGGCCTTCCTGCAAGCTTCGTTGGCGGGAGCGGTTGCGTATATCACCGGGGGCGATCACCAGATCCAGGACGTACTTGTGCTCGAACTGTCCAAGCTAGGGCTGATCTACGGCCAGTTCCGGTGGCAGAGCATCCTGGGAGGCTTCTTCTTCTGCGAAGCCATTGGGGTCGGTCTGGTCTACCTGCCGAACCACTCAGGCCGACCGGGTTTCAGCCGCTTTCGAGTACGCACGCTGGAGCGCCCCCCACTGATCCGTATGATGAGTCCCTGGCAGGCCTATGCCTTGAGCGGCTCCTGAGGACCTATTCGTGTCGCAGGCATTGGATCGGATCCAGGCGCGAGGCCTGCAAAGCCGGATAAAAGCCAAAGAAGATCCCGATCAGGGCTGAGAACCCGAAGGCCAGCCAGACCGAAGCAGGGCTGATCACCACTGGCCATTGGGCCATGCGGGCCACCCCCACGCTGATCAGGGACCCCAGCCCCACTCCCAGCGCTCCCCCAAAAAGGGACAAAGCCACAGACTCGACCAGAAACTGCCCAAGAATATCGATGCCTCTTGCGCCCAAGGCCATTCGAATTCCAATCTCACGGATACGTTCGGTAACCGAGACCAGCATGATGTTCATAATGCCGATGCCGCCCACCAGCAGGCTGACCGAAGCCACCCCACCCAGAAGAATGGAAAAGACCTGGGTGCTTTCGTTGGCCTGCTTGGTGGCTTCAGCCTGGTTGTAGGCATAGAAGGCATCTTCGTCCTCGGCCCGGACCCGGTAACGTTCCTTCAGTAGATTGACCACCTGCTCTTCCAGGGCCGCCACCTGATCCGCCCGGCGAGCCGAGGCACTGATGGAGTTGATCCACTGGTTGCCTTTCAACTTTCGCTGGGCCGTTGTGTAGGGCATAATGATCACATCATCACGCTGCATCCCCCAGCCGGTCTCGCCCTTTTCGCCCATAAGACCAATGACTTCAAAGGGAAAATTCTGGACTCGAATGATCTTGCCCACGGGATCAGTCGCTCCAAAGAGCTTTTTGGCCACCTCCGTGCCCAGGACCACCACATGGGCTCCAGCTCGGGTTTCATCCTCGGTAAAGAACCGTCCGCGTTCCACCGGCCAGCTGCGAATGATCAAAAAGTTCGGGGTGGTTCCGGTGTAGTTGGTGCCCCAGTTGGCTGAGCCGTAGACCAGCTGACAGGGCCCGCTCACGACCGGGCAGGCTTGTGCCACTGTCGGCAGTCCCGCCACCGCACGCCAGTCGGCTGCCCGCATCTGCATGCCCGTCCCTCGTCCCCCACGCAGGCCCTGCTTAGGCTTGGAGCCGCCGAAGACGTGAACGCAGTTGGTGCCCATCGAGGCAATACTGGCCTCGATATTGGCCTTCGCCCCATTGGCGATGCTGAGCATCGAAATCACGGCGGCCACGCCTATAATGATGCCCAGCATGGTCAGGCAGGTGCGCATTTTGTTGCGTAACAGTGCCCGCAACGCCACCCGCAAAGTCAACATCCAGGTCATGGATGAGAAAAAACCTTATGCTGCAGTACGTCGACAGGCTTGCCGTCGCCGATTAACTCGCCGTCTTTAACCAGCACCACCCGGTTGGTCTTCAAGGCCACATCCGGCTCGTGGGTGACCAGCACAACGGTGATTTGCTCGTCATGATTGAGATTCGCGAAAAGCTGCATCACCTCGTCGCTGGTGCGCGAATCCAGGTTGCCGGTCGGTTCGTCGGCCAGAATCAGGGGGGGTCTGGTCACCAACGCGCGAGCAATGGCCACGCGCTGCTGTTCGCCGCCCGACATCTGGCTGGGCACGTGATGAGAACGACTTCCCAAACCCACCCGCTCCAGCACCTCCAAAGCCAGGCGCCTGCGCTTCCTGGCATCTCTCTCCCCGCGATACAGCAGCGGGAGTTCCACATTCTCCAGAGCGCTGGTGCGGGCCAGCAAATTGAATCCCTGAAAGACGAACCCCAGACTTCGATTGCGGACCCAGGCCCGTTGGTCGCGGCTCAGATTGGCTGTCTCCCGGCCGTCCAGGATGTAGCTGCCTGAGGTGGGACGATCCAGGCAGCCCAGGGTGTTCATCAAGGTCGACTTACCGGAACCGGATGGACCCATGATCGAGAGGAACTCGCCCCGCTCAATGGTCAGGTCGATGCCCCGCAAGGCACGCACTTCCACTCCACCGGCGGAACGATAGGTGCGCACGATGTTCTTCAGCTCGATCAGGGCCATCTAAAAGGCCAGCCGAACCTTTTTGCGCTTGAGCTTGTCCTCGTCCAGAATTTTGGTGTAGACCTTATCGCCCTCTTTGAGCTCGCCCTCCACCAGTTCGGAGAACTTACCGTCGCTGACTCCGATCAGAATGTCGCGACGTTCCGGCCCTTTGGCGCCGGGCACCCAGACCACGCCGGCGCGCCCGTTGCGCTTGCCCTTTTTCTTGTCGCTGTCTGGCTTCTTCTTGCTCTTCTCCTTCTCACGAGCCTTCTTCTCTTCTTCCGGATCGGGTGGATTGGGCGGTAAGAAGCGCAGTGCTTCATCCGGAACCAGCAAAACATTCTTGAGTTCCTCAGCGGCCACTGCTACCGTGGCGGTCATTCCGGGCTTGAGCAACAACTTCGGGTTGGGAGCTGAAATGAGCACACCATAGACCACCACGTTGTTCTGATTATTATTGGCCGTGACCGGAGCCGAACGGACCTGGGTGACCTTGCCTTCGAACTTGTCGTCGGGATAGGCGTCCACCGTGAAGGTCACCTTCTGACCCAGCGAAACCCTACCGATGTCTGCTTCGGAAACGTCGGCCCGCACCTGCATTTGACGCAGGTCACGAGCGATTTTGAAAAGCTCAGGGGCGGTGAAAGAGGCGGCCACGGTCTGTCCGGGCTCAACCTTGCGATCAATCACCGTTCCATCCACCGGGGAGCGAATGACGGTGCGCTGCAGGTCAACTCGGGCCCGCTGCAGGGTGGCCTCATACTGGCGAATCCGAGCCTGGGACGAATTGACCTCGGCTTGAGCGGCCTGCACATTGGCCAGATCCGCCTGCAACTTGGCCTCAGCCGAAAGCACATTATTCTTGGCCTGCAGCAACTGGGCCTGAGACTGACGAATTTGCGCTTTTGAGGATTGCTGATTGGCCAGAGCGCTCTCGTAAGCCGAGGAAGCCACCCGGTAAGCCGTCCGCTTTTGGTCCCTCTCGCTGGCAGCCACCAGCTGATTGGCAAAAAGCTGCTCGTAGCGCTTGTAATCCAGCAAAGCCAGGTCCATTTCGGCTCGAGCCTTGGCAACCGAAGCGTCCACGTTCTTCAGATTAGCGCGGGCGCCATCCACCATCGAAATGTTCTGGGTGTAGGTGTTACGCGCCACCTCGACCTGGGTCTGGGACTGCGCGATGGCCGCCCGAGAGTTGGCCAGCCGGGCGTGGGCGGTTTCATAGCCGGCCTGGCCCACTTCCAGCCCGGCCTCGGCCTCCTGGACTTTGGCTTCGAATTCAGAGGGGTCGAGCACGGCCAGCACCTGATTGGTGTGCACCTGAGAGTTGAAGTCGACCAGCACTTCGCGCACAGGTCCGGAGACCTGCGAGCCCACCGTGACTGTGGTGATCGCTTCTAGAGCTCCGGTGGCGGAAACGGTGGCGGTGATGTTGCCCTTCTCGACGGCTGCATCCAGAAGCTCCACCTCCGGGCCGGAAGCAGGAGCGTATTTGACCCACCACCAGCAGGCTGCTCCCACCAGCAACACAAGTAAAAGCCAGCCCCATGGGCGGCGCGCGGGCGGCATTTCTAAAGCAGGGTCACTCACGGGAAGCCAAATTCTCGTGACCGGGCGTTACTCCTGGAAGGGGGGAGCGTTCTCGAACGTGGAGAACCTCAGCAAGGTGAAGAAGTTCTTATTCCTGCTCGTGCTGCTGGCGTTGGCGGCAGGGGGCGGCTGGATTTATTTCAAGAAGATCCGCACGGCCAGGCCCACCACCACGGCCACCGCCCTGCCCAGCCTGCCCAAGCCGGCCCACGAATACCGCTTTGGCGTGCTCGGCCGTCCCAGCGAACTCCCCCTGCACGCGCTCAGCCGGATGCCGGCCGTTCACGACCTGCCTCTGAAGTTTATCCCCTGCGCCAGTCCGGCTGAACGCTGGCTCATGTTGGCCAGCGGCCAGGTCGACGCAGTTGTCGCCAGCACCGACGAGTTAGCCCTGGTCTTGCCGCGATTCGAATCTGAACTTCACTGCTTTCCGCTGGCCCAACAAAATGGAAACGAACAGGTGGTGGCTTCCAAAGAAGCCTCCACCCCGCCCTGGGTGGCCTACCTGCCGGGAAGGGCAGGCCAGAGCCGGGCGCTGGCCCTGAACAACCCCCAGCACAAGATGGCCTACCCCCAAAGCCCCGCGAAGAACCCCCAC
>JAFEBA010000028.1 GCA_018266105.1 bacterium
GCGGTAGTCGCCCTCGGGCAACTTTTCGGACAGCGGAAGACTTTCGCTGAGGTTTTGTCGGAAGGACTGGATGGATACCATGGTTTGCTGGTGCCCAGGAGACACGCGCCCATGGCAGACCTGATTACCGACCCGCATCTGGGCCGGATTCTGGAGCATTTTCATCGTGCCGGGAAACCCACGGCCATGATCGGCCACGGGCCGGCCGCGGCTCTGTCGGCCCAGGCTGATTCGGCCGGTTTCCTCAATTCCGTGCGCGGCGCTGGCCAGCAGGCCGCCCGGGATTGGATTACGCGGGTTACGAAATGACCGTCTTCTCCAATATCGAGGAGCGCCTGGCCGAGCTGAAAATGCCCGGGCGACTGAAGTTTTACGCCGAGACCGCCCTGAAGCAAGCGGGTGCCCGCCTCAACGTGGTATGGATTCCTGGTTCCTCCAAAGTGGTGGACCGCGAGCTAATCACCGCCCAGAATCCCACCTCTGACGACGAATTTGGCCGCCAGTTTCTGGCCATGCTGGTGGACCGGGCTCTGGCCGTAACGCGCTGAATTCCGAGAGGAACGGGCAGTCTGCGAAAGAACGGTTGGTTGTTATGAAACCGGACCGAAAGTTCACCGTCACGAGAGCCCGCCTGCGTGACTCAGAGCCCCAGGTGGAGCTGACGCCGTTGCAGGCCTTGGAGCAGGTCGAAATGCTGAGACGCATCCACGAGGAGTTGCGCGGGAGTGAACTGGGGAAGATCCAGCTCGTCGTCCACCGTCGACCGCTGAAGGCCTAAGTTGCTAAGTCGGGACTTCTTAGACCTGCTTGAGCTCTTCCATCAGCAGGGGGTTCGGTATCTCTTGGTCGGTGGGCACGCCGTTTCCATCTACGCTACCCCCCGCTACACTAAGGACCTGGACCTTTGGCTTGAGAGAACCCCAGAGAATGCCGATAAGATATTGACTTCGCTTCGCCTGTTCGGTTTCGGGTCACTTCCACTTACCGAAGTTGACTTCCTGACGCCTGAGTTCGTGGTTCAATTGGGGGTGGAGTCAGTCCGAATTGACTTGATCACCGATCTCACTCCTCTCGAGTTTCACGAATGCTGGGAGCGAAGGTTAGAGATGGAACTGGTCGGCATCCCTGTCACATTGATCGGCATCGACGATCTCATTGAAAATAAGCAGCGAGCTGGCCGACTCAGGGATCTGGCCGATGTTGAGGACCTAAAGCTCCGAAGGAAATGATTGCTGGTGGCCTGGGCGGGAATGCCTTCATTGCTAAAGCTTTTCCAAAGTAATTCGCCGGTCACCGCAGGCCAACTCCGCCCAACCCGACCCAACAGGTACAACCCCTTTCGCAATGAGAGAGTAGTGCTGGTTCGATGGCGCTACAGTTGGCTTGGTTACAGCGTTTGCTGGAGGCCGTTTGCGGTGGGCATCGGAAAAAGTGTGCCTATGGTGTGCCAACTCAGGACAACTCACACCGGATAGATTCCACCCCACAACTTGGCTCAGCCAACCGGGAGCACGAAGCCGGTCCTCCCGGCGAAACGGGAAAACGGAAGTCACTCGCAACAAATGATTCGAGGAATCACCGAGTGCTGCTTGCAGCATGACACGAAGCCAGACAATACGGTCTGGTGGTGGGGATGCTGGTCACTCAGGCCACGCAGACCGAGACCTCAGCCGCAGAGTCACTGGTGCAGCAGTGGCTCGCATCCGGAGGCAAGATGAAGTCTCTGGGCGCGGACAAAGGCTATCACACTGGTCCGATGGTCGAGTTCCTGAGAGCCGAACGCATTGCACCTCACATCGCGATGATCACGGGGCGCAAAACCCCCGGGCTAGACCGAAGAACTACGGGCCGGAGCGGCTACAAGATGAGCCAGGTGCGCCGAAAGCTGGTCGAGGAAATATTCGGCTGGATCAAGGTTGTCGGTGGGATCCGAAAGTCCAGGCTAGTCGGTCTCGTCAAGACCAGCGCCGCGACGATACTCGTGAGTGCCGCTTTCAACTTGGTAAGAATGCTGAGTTTATGGCGTCCTCAGGTCGCATGGTGGTTAGGAAAGGCTGAGAAATGCTTATTTGACGGCGTTTGAAAACAGTATGGCCCCGTCTGCCGGCCGAGTAAGGGATCTGGGCCGGGAGAATGCTTACTGAGAAAAGTCAGGCGCCGACGCTATCAATAAGCCCTGAATGAGAGGCTGACCAGCAGAAAGCCTCACTTTAGCAACACCCTGCTAGAGTAGAGGCGGCAGGATGCCGACTGCGCCCGACTGACTTTCCTGGTGCCGGCTGTCGATTTAAATGCCGATTCCTATCTTTGCTTTAGTAAATGTAGAAAGTTCACATTCACGCCGAACCCGTCCTGCTAAGCTTCGCTTGTAGTCCCCGGTGGCTTGCAATTCATTTCAAGGAGAGTTCATGTTCAACTCGTTCAAGTCGTTCCTACTGGCTTTGTCTCTGACAGGCTGCGCCCTAGCCGTCCCGATGAAGGTAATCGTCAGCGTCCCCGGGATGACCTGAGGGTCCTGCCCCTCGCGAGTTCGCGAGACACTTTCTTCGATTTCCGGCGTAACCGACGTGATTACGGACCAGCCAAAACTTCAAGTTACATTTGTTTATGAGAACGCGAAAGTGGAAGTCAAGACAATCTTGGAAACCCTGGGTAGCGTCTATGGTGGACGATACAGAGCGACCATCATCAAAGAAAGTCCCGGCAAGTAGTTCCACTACCTCTGCTGTTTGGAAAAGGGCAACTGGCTCCAGGTTTTTTTGGAGTAAGCTCTCAGGCGCTCGGCAGAGAATGTTCAACCCTCACATTCTCTGTCGGGTAGCTCGGTTTAGACTGTGGCCATGCGAGAAGGTCGCCGTGCGCTTAGAGTGTTACGTGGTTTGGTCTGGTTGGGCGTATTGGCACAATTTCTGGCTCCCGCCGCCTGCTTGCTTTGGCCAGACCCGCTGATTTACTGGCTGGTCAGCCTGGTCGCCTGGGCATTTTATGCCCTGACTATCTGGATTTGGCAGCACCGGCCCGAGCTGAACTGGAGTGTGAACCGCCTGCTTGGGATGAGTTGCTTGCTCGGCCTTGCATGGAGCTTCCTGCCGCCGTTATGGGAAAACGACTTCTTTCGCTACTCCTGGGACGGGCATGTTCTCCTGAACGGGATCAACCCATACCTCTTTGAGCCTGAGAATCCCGCTCTGAACTGGCTCCGTCGGCCGGTCGACGAGCAGGTGGCCTACGCCTGGGTGCCCACCTGCTACCCACCGCTGGCCATCTTATACTTCGGATGGAACGAAGCGGTTAGCCAGGCTTTGCAAATTTCTCCTCTCGCCTGCTTGCGAGCGTCCGGCCTGTTGCTGTCCCTGGCGGTCAGCCTTTTGATCTCACGGCTTGCGGGCCAGTCCTGGAAGGTTTGGGTCTGGGCGGGCAATCCGATGATGCTGAAGGAGATCTGCAACGGCGCCCATTATGATGGGCTTTGCGTCTTTGTGGTAACCCTGGCCCTGTTGTTCAGGCAACAGGGCCGCAGCTTCCGGGCGGGTTTGTGCCTGGGGCTGGCTGTTTGCCTGAAGACCTATCCACTTTTGCTGGCCCCGTTCTGGGTGGCTCGTTTGGATTCGGGTCGGTCTAGATTCTGGTCGGGTTTTCTGGCGGGCTGCCTGTTGCCCCACCTGCCCTTCCTTGGTGCCGGCGGCCTGATCTGGAAAGGCTTCTTGGTCTTCGCTCGGCGCTGGGAATTCAACGCCCAGTTGCTCTGGCTGTTTAAGCTCGTCAGTGGAGCTTCGGGTCTGGAGGCTCGACGTCTCTCGGGAGTTGTGCTGGCGATCGTTTTGCTGGCAAGATGGGGATACTCAAGAATCAGGCTTGTGGATTCCTCGGCCTTTCTGGACGACAGCATTTTTGTGTTAGGGGCGCTTTACCTGTTCTCTCCGGTGTTGGATCCATGGTATCTTTGCTGGATTCTGCCTTTTCTGGCTCTTAGGGGAAACTTCGCCTGGCTGGCTATGACGGGCCTGGCCTCCGCTTCCTACCTCTTCTACCTGGACCGTCAAGCCACGCCGGGCTTGATCGCGTTGCAATTGCTTCCCTTTTCGGTCTTGCAGCTTGGTTCGCTTTGGCAGGGAGGTTCCAGGTCTTGCGCTTAATCTTGATCGGAGGGGGGCACGCCCACGTTGAGGTGCTGCGCCAGCTGAGGCCGGGATCTGCGTCCCAGGTGAGTCTGCTCTCTCCAGACAGTCAGACGGCCTACTCGGGAATGCTTCCAGGGGTCATTGCCGGCCGCTATCGACCAGAACAGATGCTGCTGGACCTGCGCCATCTCTGCCAGGCTGGAGGGATTCGCTTTTTGGAGGGCCAGGCCAGTGCTCTTGATCTTGACAAAAAACGCGTGATTTGCAGCGACGGTCGGGAGCTTGAATTTGACTACCTGTCCATTAATGTAGGCTCGATTCCACCCCAGCCCGGGACCCGGGGTCTGGCGGTCAAGCCCGTTTCACGATTTCTAGAGCAATTGGACGGGCTGCTGAAGGCCAGCTTGGGGGGTGATCTGGTGGTGGTAGGTGGAGGACCGGGTGGGGTAGAGTTGGTCCTCAGCTTGCGAAGTCGAACCAGGCGGCACCACCCCGGCCTGAGGCTGCATCTGGTCACGGCTTCGCCCGATGTCCTGCCCGGCCACTCGGCCATGGCTCGCTGGCTGTGCCGGCGCGCGTTGCAGGCTAGAGGTGTGAGAGTTCACCTGGGTGCGCGGGTGTTGGAGGCGGACGGCCAGCTGCAATTGCAAGGCGGCCAGAGCCTGGCCTATCAAGGCTTGATCTGGGCCACCGGTGCTCGGGCTCCGGCCTGGCTGGCAAAGTCCCCGCTGGTCACCGACCCCCAGGGATTCGTTTGTGTCACTGCTGACCTGCAGTCGATCTCTCACCCGTTCGTGTTCGCGGCCGGGGACGCCGCCACTCTGATCGAGCGCCCCTGCCCCAAGGCCGGGGTTTTTGCCGTGCGCCAGGGGCCAATTCTGGCCGCCAATCTGCGGGCCCTAATGGGCGGAGACACTCCACGGAGGCAGCTCTCTCCCTCTCGGCGCTATCTGAGCCTACTTTCCTATGGTGACGGAACGGCGCTGGCCAGTTGGGGAGCATTGGGAGTGCAGGGCCGCTTTTGGGGACGCTTGAAGGATTGGATTGATCTGAGATGGATGAAGAAATACCAAACCTGAGTCGGCTTCTGGTTGGGCTTCCGAACTGGAGCCGGGGCACAATTCGCTTTGAGGCACTTCAGGGTGGCCTTCTCAATCGCGTCTACCGAATTCGTTGCGGGTCACAACGCGCCATTCTCAAATACTCTCCGCCCCATGTGGCCAGCCAACCTGCGATTGCTCTCAGTCCAGGCCGGAATGCTCAAGAGGCCAGGCTGCTCCGAGCTCTCGCCCCGGGGGGCGAACTCAATCCTCTTCGGCGTGACGAAATCTTCACCCCTCGAATTCTGGCCCATCGTCCTGAGCATTCGCTCCTCCTGATCGAAGATCTGGGAGACAGGTTGAACGCAGCCCAGGCCCTGGCCTCGGGCCAGGACATAGGGCCGGCGATGCGGGCCCTGGGTTCATTCCTGGCTCGATTGCATGAACGAAGACTTGACCCGTTTTCAAAACGGCTGCGCTACCCCGAAATGTCCGCGGCCCGGCGAAATCTGGGCTATGGTCGAGTGGCACGGCTTCTCTTGGAGCTAGAGCCGAAGCTCTGTAGAGTGCTCGAGCAGTGGGGACAGCGAGCCACTGAGACTCAGCTTTGTCTTACCATGGGAGACCTTTGGCCCCCTTCAGTTCGGCCCGTAGCAACCGGAGTCGAACTCCTGGACTGGGAGCTGGCCAACCTCGCCCACCCCGCTCTGGACCTGGGTCACTGGTTGGCCCACCTCTGGATGCTCAATCAGCGTTTTCACGCCGATCTTGTGGCGTCAGCCGCAGCGGCATTTCTGCATGGCTACGGTCCGATTCGGGAAGACATCTCGAGCGAGATTTCCATGCAGGCCGGCTATGAAATTTTGATGCGAAACCTGGGCCCCTTCGCCCAACAACCTTGCCAGCGGCCGATGATCGAAATGGGCATGGCTCTCCTGGCCGGGAAAGCTTGTATCCTGGATGAGTTTCGAGATCGGAGTCTGATAGATGCTGGTTAGCCGGCCCGCTGTCATCCTGGGCAGTTCTTTTACCTACGGGGTGCTGGCGGATTTGCAGCTGAGGTCGGTCATCGTGCAAACCCGATGGGGTCCGGCCTGTTTGCACCAATCGGAACTTGGATGGGTGCTCTTCCGCCATGGGCCAGAGCACTGGTTGCCCCACCAGATTCCCTTCCGGGCCCAGGCCGCCGCCCTCGCTACAGCCGGTTGTGACCGCCTGCTGGTGACCAGTTCGGTCGGAGTGTTGGACTCGAGCCTCCCGCTGTTCTCGCCCTTGTTGGTCCGTGACCTGGTGATGCTGGAGAATCGACTTCCCGACGGCTCGATCTGCAGCATGTATCCCGTCCCAAGCGCCGGGCAGGGCCACCTGGTGCTGGAGGAGGGTTTGTTCTCGCGACAGCTCAACGGCGAGTTGAACCTCTATGCGGATCGAGCCTTGCCTGAGGTTGTCTTCGCTTTCGTGCCCGGCCCTCGCACTAAAACATCCCATGAGAATCGATTGTTGAGCCTATCAGGCATTCAGGTCAATTCCATGTCCTTGGGTCCAGAGGTGGTGCTGGCCAACGAACTGGAAATCCCGACCGCCGGACTGGTGGTGGGCCACAAGTATTCCGGGGGTCCTGACCGCCATTCGGAAATTCACGCGAGTCTGAATTCCGCTCGCCAGGCCCTGGAGCCTCTGATTCTTCGCTTTCTAAGGGAGCGAGGGCCGGCCCCCGCCTTTGCAAACCGCATCCATCGTTTTTAGACGGCAGGCGAGAACGTGAATCTCGCCTGCCGGTCTCTCAGCCGGCCATCTTTCTGAGGTCTTCAACCTGCACGGGGAGACCTCCGACCCCCCAGGCTCCCGCCTCTACCTCTTCAATCAGAACCCAGGTGACGGGGCGTAGTCCTTCTCCCTCGACGGAAAGCACCGCGTCGGTCACACGCGCAATCAGTTCTTGCTTTTGCTGCGGAGTCAGGTAGCCACTCACTCCGCGAATTTGGACTAAAGGCATGGTCGTTTCCCTTTCTACTTCTTTGGCTCTTCGGACGGGGTAATGAACTTGCGGAAGGGCTCATCCACGGGAGTGTCGGCCATGTGATTCAGGTAGTTGCTCATGATTTTTTGGGTAACGCCCAAAAGAACTTCCATAACCTGGGCAGAGGTGTAGCCTGCCTCGCGGAAGGCGGCCAATTGATGGTCAGCAACCACCCCGCGTTGGCGCACCGTTTGCAGCGTGAAGTTGCGCAGGGCTTCCAGTTTGGGAGTTGGCAAGGGCGCCCCTGCGTTCAGGGCTTCGATCACCGATGCACTGACGTTCATCATTCTTGCCACCGCGGTGTGGGCTGGCAGACAGTAATGACAATTGTGCTCTCGATTTACGGACTGCCAGACTACGGTTTGCTCCTCTGCGGTCAGACTGGTCTTCAGAAACAGGCTGTGGAGTTGCTGATAGGCCTCCAACAACTGTGGGGACTGCGCCATAACCCCGTGAAGATTCGGAATCATTCCCAAGGCGGCCCGACTCCTCTCCAGCAAGGGCCGGCTCTGAGGTGGCGCGGAATCGAGGGTGTACACGGGAAAATCGGACATAGGAACTCCTAATAAGTAATTGAGCGAATGCTCAATTACTTATTAGAGGTTTTTGAGCAAATGGTCAAGTATAATTTAGGTAGTATGAGCAGACCACAGAAATGCTCCCGCGCCTGGCTAGTTGAACAGGCAACCCGAGTTTTTTGGAAGAGAGGATTGAAGGGCACTTCGATTAGAGATGTCGGCGAGGAACTGGGCCTTCATCCTGGCAGCATCTATGCTGCTTTTGGCAGCAAGGAGCAGCTCTACCTGGAGGCGCTACGCCACTATGCTCAGAGCACTGCCCGCCAGTTCCTCGAAGCCGTGGAAGCCGAAGGAGGCTTCCTGGCCGGACTCGCTCGGTTCCTAGGACAGGTTCTCCGCCATTCAGAAAATCCGGCCTGCTGCATGATTGGGAAAACCTTGAGCAATCGGGATGAGGAGGAGCTCCAGGCCCGAACAGAAGCACATTCGCTTTTATCACAGTTCATTCTGCTCATTCAGCAACAGTTGCATCAAGCTCTGGAACGAGGCGAGATTTCGCCAACCTTGGAGCTGGAGCGACTGGCAAGGTTCGTGGTCGTTCAGATTCTAGGCTTGCGTAACTTTGCAGAGAGTGGGGAACCGACCGAGGACTCATTGGAGTCCTGCCTGCAGTCCATCGCAGCGTTACTAGGTCCAAGCAGGTTGGACTGATCCTATTCGTCCAGGTCGCTCAGAGTTTCCAGGGCTGCCCAGGTCCAGCCGGCCTGTTCCAGGCGCCGAACGGTTTCGGCGAAAACCTGATCGGTGCTCCAGGGCATTCGCCAAAAGAGGCTCGCCAGGGGTTGACGCAGTCCCAACAGGTAATAGCCCCCGTCGTGGCAAGGTCCAAGAACCGCCTGATGGTCGAGCAGACAATGCAAAGCCTGGGTGAGATGGCTTTCTTTTAGCTCGGGACAATCGCTGCCGATAACCAGAAGGCGCTGTATACCTTCCGCAAACGCTTGTAAAACCGCCCGATCCAAGCGAACGCCCAGATCGGGACTGGAAGCTTGCAAAAGTGGTTCAAAACCGTTCCGTTGCCATGCGTCCTCCTCGGGTACGAAATCGGAGTAAGCCACCCATCGGCGCGCGTGCGGGAGAAGGGCGACTCGCAAGGTATATTCCAGCAATTCCTGATAGATCTCCAGGGCAGGCCGCTGGCCCACCCGACGCGCCAGCCGGGTTTTGACCTGGCCCAGGATGGGGTTTTTAACAAACACAAGGATTCCATCCGTCAATTCAGGCGCTCCTCTCCAGGCATCAGGCGGCGATACAAGCTCATCAGGCGGCCTTGAGAAAGACCCAGTCGATAGAGCAGATAGAGTCCGAAAAATATCGCTTGCGTTCGATAGATGCCGTGCCGCAGAAACTTGCGGGCCGAGGTGGTGACCGGTTCGGGAAGGACCCTGAATGACCCGACCGATTTTAGACGGATGACAATCTCCTGGTCCTCCAGAAGAAGCATTTGCTCGCAATAGCCGCCGCTCCGAGAGAACAGCTCCCTGGTTACGAAGAGAGACTGGTCACCAAATCGGAACCAGTCAATATTCCAACGGGTCCACCAGGCGTTGACTCTAAGAAACCAGTGCGGCTGGTCGAAACCCAGGCGAAAGCACCCGCAAGCGAAACCTTCCTCAACAGCTCGAACAATCAGGCCGGAATAATCATCGGGTGGTAGCGTGTCGGCGTGCAGAAAATATAGAATTGGCTGACGGGCCAGAGTCGCGCCGTAGTTCAGTTGCACGGCCCGTCCGCGCCCAGGCGAGAGGTGTCCGGAAGCGCCTTCGGCTAAAACTCGCTGCAGCGTGCCGTCGGGGCTGCCGCCGTCGATGATCAAGATCTCCTTGACCAGTTCCGCTTTGTCGCGGGCCCGCAATTGCTGGATGAGCGATGCGATGGTGCGCTCCTCCAGATAGGTGGGAATCACCAGGCTGATCAACGGCTCAGGCTGGGGCCGCGAAGCGAGCTCTGAGAAAGCTCGGATTAAAGCTGACGGTGCCATAATTGAAGTTGATCGCGCCCTGGCGGCGTAGCTTGCCCAAAATGCCAGTAACCGTCTCTCGACTGGCTCCAACCATGCGCGCCAGGCTTTCATGGGTCACGCGGATGGAAACCTCTTGCTCTTCTCCAGAGCAAGATTGGGCCAGGCTGAGGAGCGCTTCGGCCACACGAGTCTCGGTTGATTGAAAACTGAGTCGCTGGACCTCATCTTGGGACTCGATGACCTTCTCGGCCATTCGTTTCAGCATTTCCACCGCCAGAGCCGGAAAGCGCATCATCATGGCCACCGCGTCGGTCAGCGTGAGCAGGCAAATCAGGCAATCATCCACCGCTTGAGCCTGACACTTGCGAGTCTGCAGTCCAGGCGCCAATAACAACTCCCCAAAGAGGTCGCCCGCATAGATGCGCGACACCTCCTTCTCCTTGCCGTCCTGAGAGAGCCGGCTGAGCACCACCACGCCTTCTTTCAGCACATAGATGTTACGAGCCGGTTCGCCCGTCAGAAAGATAAACTGACCGGCCGGAACAATCAGCTCGGGCGACGTGCCGGCCACTCGGTCGATCTCTTCCGGGGGCAAGACTCGCAGGAGCCGATTTTCACGCAAAAGCAAAACTTTCCGGCCTAGATCCATGTTGTCAGGATGCGACAACGGGCGGGAAAGTTCCCTTGCATATCAAGTCTGTTGCTTCTCGACGACCGGCCGGTAGAAGGGGAGCCCTGGAGCATAGAAGACGGCGGTGGAGAGGATGGCCAACCCGGCGAACAGGGAGGCTTTCCAGTTCCCCGAAATTTTCGACTCTCCCAATCTGGGGCGATAGCGCACCGGGACTTCCTGATAGCGTGCTCCCAGGCGCAAAGCTTTGACCAGCATTTCCGTGGTCCAGCGATAGGCGGCGGGCTGCATGGCCAGTCTCTCCAACAGGCCTCGGCGAATGACTCGAAAAGGCCCGAGATCGGTCACCCTGGCTCCATAGAGCTGGCCGATCAGCGCGCAGGCCAGGCGATTTCCCCAATACTGATGAACTTGCAGAGCACCCGGCAAGCTCTCTCCAGAGATGCGTGAGCCAACCACCAGCTCGGCCTGGCCATTCATTAAAGGCTGGAGCAGCTTGCTCAGCTCCTCGGGAAAGTCCGATCCGTCGGCATCCATAAAAGCCACCGTGTCAACCTGAGGGGAAAGGTGCCGCAAAGCTTCCAAACAGGCATAACCGTATCCTCGGCGGGGCACCGGGATCACCCTGGCGCCCCCTTCGTGAGCCAGGTCGGCGGTTCTATCTGTAGATCCGTTATCGGCCACGAGAATCTCGAGCACATCCTCTCGAGGGATTTGCTCGAGCACTCGGGCGATTGAGGCCTCCTCGTTCAAGGCCGGGATGATCACAGCGACTGTCAAGGCGGCGTTAACCTCGCATCCAGTTATGAAATTTTTCCAGCCAGGCCAGCACCCTCTCCGGCTTATGGGCCTTCTTCCACTCGCCGGCGACGTATTTGTTGGCCTCGGCCATCGTGGGATAGATATGAATGGTGGATAGAATTTGATTGAGTCCCAGGCCGTGACGCATTGCCAGTACGAATTCGGCCAGCAGGTCCCCTGCACGCGGGCCCACGATGGTGACGCCCAGGATCTTATCTCGACCGGGCACGGTCAACACTTTGACCTCTCCCTGGTTGGTGCCGTCAGCGATGGCTCGATCCAGCCCCTCCAGATCATAACGAGTGACCTCGTAGGCAACTCCCTGTTGGCGGGCCTCTTGTTCGTTCAGGCCTACCCGGGCTACTTCTGGATCTGTAAACGTGGCCCACGGGATCACCGAATAGTCAGCGCGAAATCTGCGCAGTCCTCCGAACAGGGAGTTGACGGCCGCGAACCAGGCCTGGTGGGCGGCTACGTGGGTGAACTGATATGGGCCGGCCACGTCCCCGCAGGCAAGAATGTTGGGATAATTGGTTTCCAGGAAATCGTTGACGGCCAGAGTCTGGTTGGCCCGGATTTGAACCCCCAGCTCTTCCAAGCCGAAGCCACGGGTATTGGCGGTGCGTCCCACAGCACACAAGACCTCGTCAAACTCCAGGCGAACCTCTTGTCCCTGATGCTCGCAGCGCAACCATCCAACGCCATCCTGCCGGCCAAACTCTAAGGGACGGTGGCACAGTCGCAAATCCAGGCCCTCGGCTCTCAGTTGCTCCGCCAGACGCCAGGAAATCTCCGGGTCCTCTCGGCGCAGCAAACGCTCTCCCTGATCGACCATGACGACCTTGGAGCCGAGACGAGCAAAACTCTGGGCCAGTTCGCAGCCGATGGGACCGGCTCCCAGAACCAGAAGACGGGCGGGCAGCTGGCGCAGGTTCCAGATTGTATCCGAGGTCCAGTAATTCAGATCGCTCAAGCCCGGAACAGCCGGTAAGGTGGGCCTGGCTCCGGTGGCGATGACGATGTGACGGGCGCTCAGCCTTTGAGTTCCCTGCGAACACTCTATTTCCACCTCCCAGGGCGAGATGAAGCGGGCTCGGCCCTGAATGCACTCGACGCCCAGGCCGGTATAGCGCTCCACCGAATCGTGAGGCTCGACCTGCGCGATGACTTTGTGCACTCGTTCCATCACGGCTCCAAAGTCCACGCCGGGGGCTTGCAAGGTGACGCCGAATTCTTGAGCCTGGGTGAGCGAATGAGCGAGCTTGGCCGATTGAATCAGGGTCTTGGAGGGAACGCAACCCGTGTTTAAGCAATCGCCCCCCATCTTGTGTTTCTCCACCAGGGTGACCTTGGCGCGCACCGCGGCGGCGATGTAGGCGGTCACCAGGCCAGCCGAGCCGGCTCCAATCACCAGGATGTTGCGGTCGAACTTTCTGGGGCGAGAAAAGCGGCCATAGAGCCTGTGTAACCGCACCTGCTCTTGCAGCCAGCGCCCGGCCCAGGGCAGCAGGCCCAGTAAAGTGAAGGCCAGGATCAGGCGGGATGAGAGGATACCCGATAGAGACTGAAGACTGGCCAGCTCCATTCCGGCGTTCACGTAAACAAGGGTGCCGGGAATCATGCCTAACTGGCTAACCCAGTAGAACGTGGATATCGGCATCGGGGTCAATCCCATCATCAGATTCACCAGAAAAAATGGGAAAGCCGGAACCAGTCGCAGCGTGAACAAGTAGAATGGCCCATCCCGATCCAGGCCGCGATGAACGGAGCCAAGGCTGCTCCCCCAACGGGACTGCACCCAATCGCGGAGAAAATAGCGTGAGGCGGCAAAAGAACCGGTCGCTCCCAGGCTGGAGGCGAATGAGACCAGCAAAGTGCCGTAGGCCAGGCCAAAGATAGCCCCGCCAGCCAGCGTGAGCAAGGTCGCGCCGGGCAGCGAGAGCCCGGCTACGAGCACATAGAGGGTGAAGAAGACCAGGCCTGAGGTCAGGGGATGAGCATCTCGAAGTTGATGAAGCTGACTCAGATGCGCCTGCAACTGTGCCAGATTGAGCCAGGCCAGCAGGCCGGAACGATGCAGAAGCAGTGCCAGGGCCAGCAGGGCCAGGGCCAGCAAAATTTTAGAACGTGCCATTGGGACTCCAGTCATAGGGTATGAAATCGACGGTCAAGTGACCCTCCAGTAGGGGTTGACGGGCCGGGGGCGGCGCATATTGGGCGAGGAAGGCAGAGAGGCTTGAGTTGTTTTTTTCAAAATCGCTCTTGTACCACTGGAAGATTTGGGAAAGGTGAGCTTTGCCGGACTTGGGTTCAAACTGGTTCTTGAAACCGTCAGCCAGGAACTCCCGAGCTTGCTCTTCCAACATCTGGTCCAGTTTGTCCTGTGAGCGGCCCTGATAAGATTCGCTGCGTAAGGCCGGACAGGAGAGCGAGGCGCAGTTGATGGCAAAATGGATCTTGGGCTCCGAAAAATCACGCCGGATCATGGTCTCCAGCTCGGTCAGCGAGAATCTTTGGCCCGCCACATAGAAACGGGTCAGTCCAAAGAGGCGTGTGCGACCGGGTGCACTTTGCGGAGATTGGCCCGCCAGCACCTCGTGAACAACGCGAGCATTGTAATAGTCCATCCAAAAACCCAGAGAACTCGGCCCGGAGAGAAGCGGCTTCAAGTCGGCTGATTCCAGGTTTTGCATGTGGGTGGACAGCTCGGCCTGGCCAGAGCGCCATCCGGCGTAGTTGACTCGCCCGTGGTCGACGTAGCGTCTGAGGGCTGCGTCCCAGTCTCGGGCAAACTTGTCCAGCTCGGCCTGAGGTGAACCTTGTAGGGGGGTCGGCCGGGTAAACCAGCCCCCCAGGTAGATCAGCCCCAGCCCTGCCAGCAAAGCCAAAATGGCGACCGCGCGCAACCGCTTCAATTCTTCAGGCCCCTTTTCATTCTGAGTTCGACAAGTTAGACGAACCCACCGGGCCGGGTGTTACAGGGCAGCGGCAATTGTTCCAAAGTCAATGCGGACGAACGCGAGGCCGGTCCAGAATGTCGAAACCTCACAGAGCACGGGCTGAGTCATGAGTTTCAATCGACTCTATGAACCAGGGCTCGACCAACCCGCAGGACCCCGCCGGCTGGGTGCAAGAGCATGGCTCTTATCTCTTTGCCCAGGCTCTGAGAGCCCTGGGCGAGCGAAATGAAGCGGAAGATTTCGTTCAGGAAACGCTGTTGCAAGGGCTTCGGCGTCTGGCCACCTATCAGGGTCGCGGCAACATTCGGAGCTGGTTAAGCTCCATCCTGAGAAACCAGATCATTGACCACTTTCGACGTAAAGGTAGACGGCCGGTCCAGGTCGAGTTCGACGGGTTGCCCGAGATCGCGGAGCCGCCTGGCGACGAATCTGAAAGCTCGCAGGAAGCCTTGGAGGCGGTCCGACATAGCCTGGCCAGTCTTCCCGAGCAAGATCAACGACTCTTCTTGCTATCCGAGGCAAACGGCTACAAGCACCAGGAGCTAGCAGAAGTTTTCAACTTGACTCCGGTCAATGTCCGAGTCAAGCTTCACCGAATCCGCCATCGCCTGAAAACAGAGCTGATGGCCCAGGGCATCCAGCCGCTCCTGTAACAAAATCTTCCGACCGACGTCTTCATTCACGTTATGAGAAAATGGCTACGACAGGTGACTTCGTGCGAGGAGAGCGAGTTGTTGATGGAAGAACAGCTCAATCAACCCCTCTCTAGCAAACAATGGCTTGGGTTGAGGTTGCATCTGGCGATGTGCTCCGCCTGCCGGAAGAGTCTGCGCTACGCGCGCAGCATCCGCCAATGGTTGCGCTCTGGAGCACGCGATGAGGAGGCCCTGTCGCCTGAAGCCATGGAGCGAATTCGGCAGGCTTTGGATCGGGAATTGTAACAAAGCGAATCGGGTTACGTCTTCCTCATGCAGGCGAGGACCCTCAGGCGAATCGCTAACAGAAATGAAACGGAGAAACTTTATTCCATGCGTAATTCAACTCGAAATCATCTGATGAAGGCGGTGATGGCCGGGCTCTTGCTGGGTAACGCCGCTCAGGCCCAGGTGGCTCAGCATCAAGGGGATCGAGGGGCGTCCTACGTGGCTTCCTCGGACCAGGGGGAAGAAAAGCCGGTTAAGGAGTTGCACGCCTGTAAGGGGTTGAACTCTTGTAAGGGCAAGGGTGGCTGCTCAGCCAGTCAGAACGGCTGCAAGGGGCTGAACTCTTGCAAGGGCAAGGGCGGCTGCGCCACCGCCAAACACGACTGTAAAGGCAAAAATGCCTGTAAGGCCCAGGGGGGGTGTAAGTCCGGAGATAATGGCTGCGCCGCCAAGAATTCATGCAAAGGCAAGGGTGGCTGTGCCTCTCCCGTCAAGGCAGGTCACTAAGGGGGCAAAGAGGGTGAGACTCCGGCGGCGAGCGTTTTTGAAGGCAATCGCCGGGAGTCTGCTGCCATTACTGGCTCCTGGTGCACTGGCCGAGGAGCCGCTGGCGCTTTCCCCCCCGCATCCAGATTACAAAAAGTTCTGCCGTTGGTTCAATCCTGCCTGCCAATTTCGGCCCCGCGCCATCGTTGTAGCGCGTAGCGCGGAGGAGATTGTGGGTGCCTTCAGCCTGGCCCGGTCTCAGGGCTGGCCGGTCAGCCTGAAGTGCGGCGGTCACAGTTATGTTGGCCTATCAGGCGGAGATGGACTGGTGCTGGATGTTTCCCGGTTGCTTTCCTTGCGTATCCAGGGCGACCGGCTCTTCTGCGGGGCCGGTTGGCGACTGGGGCCACTCCGCACCGCGCTGGCCCATAAAGGCTGGATGCTCCCCCTGGGACAGTGTCCTGGGGTGGGTCTCTCCGGCTTTTTGCTGGGCGGTGGATATGGTCCCACCGCGCGGGGCCTGGGTCTGGGTTGCGACAGCATCCTGGATGCTCAGATGATCAGTCCGGCCCTGGGGCGGGTCCAGGCCAGTCAGTCCGACGACCTGCTCTGGGCCCTGCGGGGGTCCGGCTATGGCCAGTTTGGCGCGGTTTTTGAGTGGTGCCTGCAGTTGCAGCCTATTCAGGAGGTGGTGGTCTTCAGGAAGCCCGTGCGCGAGACGGAGTTCATCGAGGAACTTGAACGATGGCAACATCAGGCTCCCCGGCAAGACTGGCGGGTTACCAGCTATTTTCACCTCGGCTATCAGCGCGCCAGCCTGGTGGGGGCACTGGGGGGCGTATTCCTGGGAACCATGCGAGAGTGGCGAAGGATCGGCTGGCAGGCCCGGGCCGAGGCGGCGCAAATGCCTTACCTGGCGGCTATGAACCGCCTGGGAGGGGCCGTCCAGAAAAGGCTCTCCCCCTTTCGGGCGACCTCTGACTTTCTGGCGCAGCCGCTTTCTGCTCAGGCTATCGGCGCTCTCATAGACCAGTTGCACAAGGGGGCCTCCCACCAGGTCCAGGTGACCTTTGACGCCTATGGGGGGGCAATCGATCAGGGCGTTGGAGCCTTTCCCCCGCGCCCGGGGCGGCTGGCCTGCGTTCAGGCACTTGGATTTGAACGAGGCCATCCTCACTTACTTGGAGAGTGGCTGAGCGAATATGCCGTTCGACTTCGGCCCTTTTATACAGGTGAAGCCTACGCGAACTATGCTGAGCTGGGTCGAAAAGACTGGCGCGAAGCTTACTTTGGAAGTCATTGGGAACGGCTCCTCTCTCTGAAGGTTCTCCATGATCCGTGTTTTTTGCTGCGCCATCCTCTCTCGCTCATTCCGTTGGGAACTCCATGAGAAAGCAGGCCCTGGTGGTGGGCGGCTCAATCTTACCCGCCTTGCTGCTTCAGCCACTTTTGCTTCCCCTGTGCTCGGCCCTATTCCAATGCGGTTGCACCTGGCAACATCATGGGGCTGATGAATTCTGCAACGTGCGCTTGCCCAAGCCCCCCCACTGCCCCTGGTGCGACCACGGTTGGTGGGGCTGGCATGTGCCCTGGGCATTCATGCTGGCGGCCACCACCTCGACCATGTTTTTCAGCCGACGGCACTGGCGTGGACAGCCATTCGCCTGGCTGCTACTCTGCCTGCTGAGCTGGGAGATTTGGCCCATGGCATTCGGTGGGGTTTGCGCCTGGTGGTGGCGCTACCCCTATTTTCTGTCCTGGAGACTGTAGAAGGAGGCCAATTTGAACTGGGCGGCTTTGCTTGGAGTCATATTTTGGCCAACCGTGGCTTATTGGGCAAGTGGTCGAAGCGGGCGGGTCGACGATTCGTGGCCATCGGCATGGGGATGCAGTTTGGTCTGGCCATTGTCCTGTTGCGCTTTCCTCTGGTGACCAGGCTGCTGGGCCCCTTCAATCGACTGGTGGAGCTTCTGCAGGGGGCCTCTGACCACGCAGCCCAATATCTTTTTGGCTATCTATCTGGCTCCAGCACGCCCTTCCAACTGGTCAACCCCGAATCGAACTTCCTGATCGCCTTCCGCATCTTCCCTTTGATCATCGTTGTCAGCGCTCTCTCGTCGCTGCTCTTTCATATAGGTCTGCTTCCGCTGGTCATTCGGGCCTTGTCCAGGTTGCTTTCACGCGCGTTGGGACTTTCGGGAGTGCTGGCCTTTGGTGCGGCCTCGACCGTCTTCTTGGGAACTATCGAAGCTCCGCTAACCATTCGGCCTTATCTGAGCAGGATTCGGCGAGAAGACCTGTTCGCTCTGCTTTGCTGCAGCATGGCCACGGTTTCCGGGGCGGTCATGGTCTTGTACGCCGGGGTGCTGAAAGACATGGTGGAGCGACCCATTGAGCACCTGATGATTGCCTCGTTGATGAGCGTTCCGGCTGCTCTAACGCTTTCCCATCTGGTCATGCCGGGCCGGCCGGAGGAGGCGGCGGAAGAGGCCTCGCCGACGCTGGAGCGCGCCCAGAATGCCGCGGATGCTCTGGTGCGAGGAGCTCAAGAGGGAATGCAGGTGGTGCTGGGGGTGACCTCTTTGCTGCTGACGATGTTCGCGCTGGTCTTCTTGTTGAATCAGCTGCTGTTGGTGATCGGATTCCACGGTTCCCTGCAGTCGGGCCTGGGCCAACTCCTGAGGCCCTTGCTCTGGCTAACCGGTATTCCTTGGAACGAAGCGGCCTATGCCGGCGAATTGATGGGCACCAAAATCGTGCTCAACGAGTTCGTGGCCTACCTGGAGCTGTCCAAACATCCCGAGCAACTGAGCGCCGGCTCGAGATTGATTATGACCTATAATCTGTGCGGGTTCGCCAACTTTGCCAGTCTGGGGATCATGCTGGGTGGTCTCACGCCACTCATCCCCGAGCGGCGCCAGGAACTGGCCCGCCTGCTGTGGTTCAGCCTGATTGTTGGAAATCTTGCGGTGCTGATGACGGGTTCGGTGGTGGCCGTCGTAGGAGGGATTTCGTGATGAAAAAACGGGCCGGGGGCTTGCTACTCTTCGCGGTTGTGACTACAGGTCTGATCGCCTGGAACGCACCTCGGGCGGAGAGTCGGTTGGCCCGGGAAAAGAGTCCCTACCTTCGCCAACACGCCGATAATCTGGTGGATTGGTATCCCTGGGGCCCGGAAGCGTTTGAGCGAGCCCGTAAATTTGGACTCCCGATCTTTCTGTCAGTTGGCTACTCAACTTGCCACTGGTGCCACGTGATGGAGCGTGAGTCGTTTATGGACCCTGATATTGCCAAAATCCTGAATACCCAGTTCGTTCCAATCAAAGTAGATCGTGAAGAACGCCCTGACGTGGATGCGGTCTATATGAATTTTCTGCTTCGCACCGGACAGGGTGGCGGGTGGCCGATGAGCATTTTCCTGACGCCTGAGCGAGAGCCGTTTCTGGGAGGAACCTATTTCCCCACCCCGTCCCAGTATGGACGCCCTGGTTTTCGGGAAGTCCTGACGGAAGTCCATCAGCTGTGGTCGCGTGACCGGCTTGCATTAACCGCTTCAGCCGGCAAAATCGCCCAGGCCCTGCGCACGGTCGAGTCGGTGGGCGACGGTTCTCGCGAGATTGCGCCCGAGCTACTGGACCTGGCTTATCAGGGCGCTGCTCGGCATTTCGACCGCGAGTATGGAGGCTTTGGATCCAGCCCCAAGTTCCCCAACCCCTCCTTTCTGGATTTTCTGCTCCGCTACTCTGAGCGAACGAATGCCCAACAGTCGAGGCAGATGGTCTTGAGCACTTTGCAGTCCATTTCCAGCGGTGGCATCCACGACTTTTTAGAGGGTGGATTCCACCGCTACTCGACCGACCGAAAGTGGCACGTCCCCCATTTTGAAAAGATGCTCTACGATCAGGCCATGCTGGCTCAGGTCTATCTGGACGCATTCGCCCTGACCGGGGACTCCAGCTACTCCCGGAGTGCCGAAAGCATCCTGGACTATGTCGGCAGGCGTCTGAGTCATCCGGAGGGCGGCTTTTATTCCGCCGAAGACGCCGATAGCGAGGAGGAGGGCCAACACCGCGAGGGAGCATTCTATACCTGGAGCGCCGAGCAGTTCTCCAAGGCATTGGACCCACGAGACCGAGAGTTGGCTGCTTACCACTATGGAGTTTCCACAGAGCAAGCCATTTCCCCTGATAATCAGGAGCTGGCTGGTAAATATGTTCTCCACCAGCCTCACCAGGCCCAGGAAACGCAAGCTTGCTTTTCCCTTTCCGGGCCAGCCTGGAGCCGTCGTCTCGAAAAGATCGACCGTCAACTTCTCGGCGCGCGTCAACGGCGAGCTCGTCCGCAGCGAGATGAAAAATGCGTTTGTGCGGGCAACGCTCAAATGATTACTGCCTTTGCAAGGGCCTATCGTTTTCTCAAGGACCCAAGACTGCTGACCCGAGCTGAAGCGGCCATGGAATTTCAGAAACGATATCTCTACGATTCGGCTTCCGGGGAACTTCGCCACTACTATCAGGATGGAACCAGCCCGCTTCCTGCCTTCTGCGACGACTATGCCGAGCTGATTGCGGCCCTCTTGGAGTTGCACCAGGTGACCCAGAATGTTGAATATCTGGGGCGGGCTACCGAGCTGCAGAAAAAGCAACTGCAGCTCTTCTGGGATCAGAAGACGGGCGGTTTCTATTCCGAGGATGGGCGGGATCCGTCCATTCTGCTGCGAGGTAAGCCCACCCGAGGTTCGGTCAGCTGGGATTGCAACTCCAGGAGTGCGCTCAACCTGCTGCGCCTAGCCCAATTTTCAGACAGTTCGGACTACACTCGAAAAGCAGGATCGATCCTATCGATCGTCTTCTCGGTCAACAGCTCCGCGCCTGACAATAGCCCGGCAGGTTTGTGCGCTCTGTCCGCCTACCTGGCCCAGCAACAGATGGTCGTGGTGGCCGGCCCGGCCGGTGACAGTCTGACCCGCACCTACTTGGAACTGGCTCTGGCGGGCTACCATCCCAACAGAACCGTTCTGTGGGCGGATGGAGGAGAGCGCCAGCGAGAACTTTCAAAGTCTCTGCCTTTTCTGAGGGAGGTTGGCCCGGCTCAGGGCAGACCTACCGTGTTTATCTGCACAAACTTCACCTGCGGATTACCCCTGACCGACGGCCGGAAAATTCGCCGGGCCCTGGAAGGCTCGCCAGCGGTCTCCGGCCACTGAGCAAAAGCAGCGTGTAGAATGGTATATATATCCCGCAGATCAGAGCGTTGCCGCCTGGCCAACCCTCCATCCGAATCCAGTAGTGTCCGTGATAAGAGAGCAGAACGGCACCTGATATCCATAACAACGGCGCCCGAGGCGAACGCATCAGCATCGGATACATCCAGATCAAATACCACGGCATCAAGGTCGTGGTGAGCATAACGTATCCGGTGAAGGCCCACAGTAGCTTTTCATTGAGCTCGGCCTTGCGCAGAGCTTGCAGCAGAAGCCAGAGGACCAGGAGCAGGCCTGCCGCCGGCCTGGCGACGGCAGGCCCCAACCAGTAGCGAGCGACAGAGTAGAGGGACGCGTTAAACTCCCAGCGAGCAAGAAAGACCGGCAGCGACCCCAGGACTCCACCTCCCGCGCTGAGCACGAAGGGAAGGTAGATTAGAATCAGGGCCAACGAAAACGAGAGCAAAAAACGTTTTCGCTGGGCTCCCCGCCAATGCAGAAAGAGGTACGGAACGAACAGTAATCCGAGGAACTTGATCAAGACCGCACAGGCTATTAGAAAGCCGCAGCGACCGGGCATTTCCTTCTCAATGCAACAGAGAGAGGTCACCAGGAAGGGCATGGCCAGCATATCCAGGTGGGCTGAGAAAGAGAACTCGATCAGGACCAATGGAGAGAAGAGCCACAGAAGGATTCTTGAGCGTGGAAATTCTCCCAGGTCAAGCAATCGGAAAAGTGCGACGATGGTTAGGCCCTCAAAAATAGCGCTCATGACTTTGAATGCCCAGATTGCCCCCCCTCCCAGCCAGTAGCTCAAGAAGAAGAAATCTTGGGCCAGCGGAGGATAGATCGTGCACAGATCGGGATGGTTAATTCTGTCCGTCAGTCCCGGCAGGCGCAGAGCTTCTAATTCCTTGGCGTCCGGCGGATACAGGTAGGGGCTCACACCTTCTGAGATCATTCGGCCATCCCAGACATAGCGGTAGATATCGGAAGACAGAGGAAAATTTAAGCCCGGTCCCCAGGCGAGCGCGGCTCGCATCAACGCGGCCAGCAGGCAGAAGCACACAAAGTCGCCACGAGAGCGGACGAAATTATCAAGATTCCTGGCGAGAGCGTAAATCCCCCAGGAGAGCAGAGCCAGAAGTTGACTGAGCAGCAAGAATTCCGGGCCCAGATGAGGGCGGGTCGGCCAGAAAAGAAGCATGGCGACGAGACAGAAGACGAACGCCAGCAAAAACAGCACGACTCTGCTCGCCCCAGTTGATTTCATAGCCTTTCCAGTGAAACACCAGAGAAGGGAGGACGTCTGTTAGCCTTCACCAGTTTATCGCCGAAGTCGCAGGGACAAATGTCGAAGTTTCACAGTCTCCGCCTCCCCGGAAGGGGCTACTCTGTTACGACGATCGTGCCTCCCACAATTTTGCACGGTCAAGGAGAGATGATGCAGATCAACCCCAAGGTTCCAAGCGCCATCGCGCAGTCGCCTGGTAGCGGCGGTCAGTCAAATCGAGGCCAGAACTTCTCTTATAATCCTCAGGATGGCACGGTTATGAGCCCCGACCGAGTGCGCCTGGAGGGTGTTGAAATCGTGGGGACGAGTGTCAGTAGTCAGCAGGTGCGACTCAAGGACGGTCTTCTACCTGTGGATGGTGCCTATGTTTACGACCCGGATGACCGTCGCTACTATGCGGCCAATGCGTTCGCGGCGGTCAGTAAGGCACTGGACGTTTTTCAAAAGGCCTACGGGGAGCCGATTCAGTGGGCCACCGGCCGAGCGCGGCTGGATGTGACTTCCGATGCGGGAAAAATGTTGAACGCCTATTACTCTCGTCAGGACGGCGGACTCTTTTTCTGGCATGAGACAGATCCCAGGACCAAAGAGGTCGTCTACTCTGCAGCTTCCGGTGAGGTGGTGGCGCACGAGGCTGGCCATGCGATTTTAGATGCAATTCGGCCCAACTACTTCTCGGCCTGGTCCCCCGATCCGGGGGCTTTTCACGAGTCGTTCGGGGACGTGCTGGCGATGCTGGTTTCCCTGAAGGATGAGCGAGTTCTGGAGAAAGTTGTGGAACAAACGGGAGGGGATATGTCTCGCCCAAATCTGGCTGCCGCTCTGGGGGAGCAGTTGGGCAGAACCATCAATCATACTGCGGGGAAAAACGTGACGGGCGGGGACTATACCCGTAACGCCATCAATAAGTTTGTCTGGCAGGACCCCAATTCTCTGCCCGAAAGCGGCCCTCCCGACCAGTTAACCCCCGAGGTCCACAACTTTTCGAGACTCTGGACTGGAGCGTACTACGAGGTGTTCCAAGGAATCGTCCAGCAAAAGCTGACGCAAGGGATATCCGCCAAGGATTCGATCGCCAGCGCAACGGACGAGAGTCTGAAAATGCTCGCTCGCATGATGAAGACGGCTCCCGAGGGGGACTTCACCTATAAAGACATGGCCACAGCCTTGATTCGCTCTGAAAACAGTGGCAACGCGGGTCGCTACACTCCCCTCATCGAGAAGGTTTTCAAATCCCGCAAAATCCTGCCTGACTCCTCCGAGCAATCGCTCAGGGCTTCGGATCTCGAAACACCGGTCGGCTCGAGAACCTTCCACGGCATCCTAAAAGGGGACCATTTCGGTCCTTTGCAGGGCTGCAAAATCAGCACGGTTCTGTCGGGTTTCCAGGCATCAGTGGCGGACGAATCAGACTATCAACTGCAGAGGTTGGAGCGAGATATTGCCAGGCTCTATCGAAATGGCGACATCCTCCTGACCGAACCGAATCAGGTGGTTACAACCGACAGGCTCTTCAAACCCAACGGTGAGCCATACGTGGGGGTGGTGCGCTGGATCGATGGGCAAATGTCACTGGAGCGAGTCGCCATCGGTCACTGAAATGAATAGCGGCTGGAGGGCTTCGGTCCGCGCACGCAACTCAGGACTGGTGACCAGGATTCCCGAGGAAAGGGAGGAGTTTGAAGCCGATGATTTATGAGTGCCTCGAAGGACCATTTGCACTCTGAGCTTTCAACATTTTCCGAGGATGGCTGATGTAGACGACCGAATAATGTTGCCGCACCCGCGGATTCTCAGGTGGCGCCAGAACCCGCCGGAGCAGTGGAAAGTGGGCATCCGCTGCTCCTTTTGCCTTGATTCAGGCGCGGCCGTGCGCCCGGGTCAAGCGTTCAAACTTTCGGAAACTCAACTCCTTCCACGAAGGAACCTGTAACGCTGTAGAGCAAAGAACCACATCTTGTTGGATCAACCTCTGAGACGTCTCAAAGAGAGGCTTTTTCTGCCTTTGGCGCGCGGACCTTTGGCCCGCTTGCAACCGGACCGGGTCACTCAGGTGGCATGCCTGTTCGGACTGGCTTGCGCGTTTGCAGCAGGCATGGGCTTTTATGGTCTGGCCCTGGTCTTTTGGCTCACGAACCGTGTTTTGGATGGTTTGGATGGCACCCTGGCCAGGGCCCGGGGCCTCCAGAGCGACTGGGGCGGCTACCAGGATATCGTTTTGGATCACATTGTCTACGCCGCGATCCCCTTGGGGCTGGCCCTGCATTCAGGGGAGAGCCGAGTTGTGATGGCGTGTGCGGTACTGCAGGCCAGCTACTTTGTCAATACCATCAGCTGGTGCTATCTGGCCGCTCTAATGGAAAAACGCAGGGTTGGTGCGGGCCATTTGGGAGAGATGACCAGTGTTGCCATGCCTGCGGCTCTCATCGAAGGAACCGAAACCGTCCTGTTTTTTTGCGCATTTCTGCTGTGGCCCGCCCTGGCTGCCCCTCTTTTCTGGCTCAAAGCCATATTGGTTTCAGTAGGAGTTTACCAGCGCTGGCGATTCGCCAGAGTCCGCCTGGCCAGGCTTCCTGGATAGCGGGTTTGCGCAGACTTTTTGAGCCTCATCTTGGACTGTGACCGCGTAGTGAGTGCGGCGCAAGTTATAGAACCAGATCCAGGAACGGAAGCGTCGATGAGTCTCGGCCAGATCGAAAAAGCGATCCTCACCGAAAACCTCTTTCTAGATGTGCCATTGAGCGCCTCGAGCTGTCTATTTGTTTCGGGTGTTTCGGCAATAATCTGGTCGACTTCCAACTCTCCGCCCAGCGCGGCTCTGGCAAAAGAGCCTGTTCTTTTGCCAGAGCCGCTCCTTGACCGAACAGGTGGCCGAGCAGTTTAGCGGCCACGAATTCGACGCCTCTGTCCACCACAGCTCGGTCTCGCTGGAAGAGCGGGCGGCGGCGGAGGCTCGCTTTCACCACGGTGGCATTGCCATCATCGCCTGCACTTCCACCCTGGAGCTCAGAATCGACGTGGGAGATATGTAAAAGGTCTTGCAAATCGACTCGCCCTCCACCGTGTCATATTTTCTGCAGCGGATGGGGAGAACCGGTCGGCGAGAGGGCACGGTTGCCAACACGACTTTCTTTTGCCAGGAACCGGAAGTCGTTCTCCAGGCGCTGGCCATCGTGGAACTCGCCAAAGAGAAGTGGGCCGAGTCGGTGCGAATCAACCGGCGCTGCTGGCCGGTGATGGTGCACCAGTTGCTGGCACTCAGCCTGCAGTATGGAGCTGTGACGAAGGAGTTCGCCTGGCCGCATTTCAGCAGGGTGCCTGACTTTGCCGACATCACCGCGGCCGAATATGAAAAGCTGGTCGAGCACTTATTGGCCCACGATTTTCTATTTGTGAGCAATGGTCTGCTCAGTCTCGGCGACCAGGCGGAGCGGGTTTTTGGCCGGCGCAACTTCATGGAAATGTACGCCGTGTTCTCAAGTCCTCAGCACTACAAGGTGGTGACCGAGGCGGGGCGAGAGATTGGCTCTCTGGAAAAGGGATTTGTCGACAATCTGGTGGACTCGATGAGTACGTTTTTGCTGGGCGGTCGCGCCTGTCTGGCCCGACACATCGATCATAACGACCGAAAGATTGTCTGCGACCCCGCCCCCCCGCGGTCGCAAGCCCCGATGGGAGGATATATTCCGCAGTTTCTCGGTCATCAGGTCTGTCAAGAAGTGGCCGCGATTTTATGCGATGAGCAGATCCCCGGCTACCTCAGCCAATCGGCCCAGGAGACCCTGGCGACTCAGCGAGCGGAGTTTGGCAGTGCGCTACGCAACGGCTGTTGGCACATGCTGATTGAGGATGAGTCTCTGCTGCTGTGGAACTTTGCCGGCGGTGCGGTCAACCAAACTTTCAAATGCGGGCTGGAATTACTGCTGCCATCCATTTCAGTTGCGCCCGACAATTTCAAACTAAAAATGCGGCTGGGCGAAGTTGCCTTACCCCAGTTGAAGGAAGCCCTGGCCGCTCTCAGCAGGCCCCAAACCTGGGCGGAACCAGGGCCGCGCCTGCCTAAGTGTATGCCCAACTACCGACTCAGCAAGTTTCAGTCTGCCATGCTGGAGCAGTATTCTCTCGAGACCGTAAAAGCCTATTTGCTGGATGTCGAGACCGCCACACGAATGGCTCAGGCTCGTTTTGGCTGACCCGTTCGTTGCACAACTGAAGCGCCTGTGCCGGGAGGAGCCTGTGCGCTGCAAATGGGTTCTGCTGCCCAATCAGTCCCTGCGCTGGACTCTGGTTGAGCGGCTGCTGCACGAGGGCTGTGATTGGGTCAATCTGCGTCTGGTCACGCCGCTCCAATTGGCCACCGAGGGGCTGCGCCACATTGCTAGATGAGGGGAATCAACCCCTGCCCGGAGTCCTTGGGTCCAAGTCTGCTCCAGAACCTCTTGCTGGGTCTGCTGCTATCCACCTCTTACTTTCATCCGCTCATTCTGCAACCGGGTATGCCCGAAGCCTTGTGGAGGACCTTGAACGAGTTTCGGATGGCCGGCCTCAGGAGCCGGGATCTGGCCCGCTTGCCCAAGGAAGCGAAACAGACGGAACTGGCGGCGCCTTGGCAACCGCAGGCCACTGGCCCCCCCCGGCGAACTGGAGTGAAATTGGGCTGCCTGAGATCGACTTTGTGCAGGCCGAGCACCTGCGGTTGCTTTATGTGGCGGCCACTCGGGCACGAGAGTGTCTGGTGGTGAGTCAGTGGGCTGGGAATCACGCCCCAGCCTTGCGAACCTGGGTGGCGCCGGACCCATTCCTTGCCGACCTGGAACCCATGGAGTTGAACGAGGCGGCCCCTGCGGACATCGGGTTGTCCACCCAGAGCCTGGAAAGCATTTTGTCACAGGAGGAGCAGCGATCCACGCAATTGGCGGAATGCGCCAGGCCTGGCTGGCGACGCCAGTCTGTGACGGCGAATAACCACACGCCTGGTCTGCACGCCTCTCCAGGCTTCTCTGACGAGTCCGTGGGAGGGACGGGCTGGGGCGACCTCATTCACCGCCTGCTGGAGCAGTTGGTGCTCAGACCGTCGCTCATTCGGGAGCAGTTAGCCAGCCTGGCCCGGTGGTTCACCCATGATACGCCGGAGTTGGCCGAGCATCTTGACACGGCGCTGGATACTCTCGAGAAGATTCGTGGCTCGGAGTTTTGGGGGCGAGTGCTGGCCGAGTGCTGGCCGCCAAGCAGAGGCTGGTGGAGGTCCCCTTCGGAAAACGGGCGGGCAACGATTTGCTGTTTGGGACCATTGACCTTGCTTTGGAGCAGGCGGAGAGCTGGGATATCGTTGACTACAAGACCGATCGCAAGAACCTGGATCAGATCATCGCTCATTATGCCGGCCAGGTGGCTCTCTATGCGCGGAGTTGGAAAGCCATCACCGCCCAGGACGTCGGATATGCTGGAATCTATTCGGTCCGGGACTCGAAGCTCAGCGAAGATTTGCGGTAGGGTTCGCTTCTTGGTCGGAAGCCAGTCTCGATCAAGTCGGTGGACAGCTTGGAAAGGTCCCGGCGGAAGCCGGGTGCCGAGCGCGAGGGGGGAGTGCCGGGACCTTCCCAACCTGCCCACCGAGAAGGAGCTGATGGACAGCTTGAAAGTCTCCGAATCTGGCTGGGTGCCGAGCTCGAAGGCAGGGTGACGGAGACTTTCAACCTGCCCACAGCCGCGACGACGGCGACGAGGCTGAAGATTTAGAGGAGAGGGCGGGGCTTCGCCCCGCCAGGAGCAACCAGGGGTCCGGCTGCGCCGGACCCCTGGAACAAGGGTTAGCTTACCCGGAAGGATTTTGCTCAGGCTTCCGCGGCTTCTTCCGACTTGCCCGATAGGGGCAGCGATGAGCTGCCAGAGGTCAGATCCTTTCTCACCAGTTGCTCGAGGTAGGCCCGTGGGCCCTCGGGCCGGCTGGTCACGTGCTCGTATACGTCGACGTCGACGCGAACCACAAGCTGCGGAGCCCCACGTCGGTTTTCTCGTTTTGGATATACACGGGGACGACCTGGTCCCTTCTTGCTCTCTTCTTCCAAAACAACCTCACAAATAAATGGTTTCACATATTGCCAAATGTGCTTTCACATACTATAATCGTTGTATCCCCCCGGAGCAAGTGACAGACCGCTCCGGGGTTCTCTGGCCAATCCTTTTCAGGGCTTAACTCAGCCCCTGGCATTCTGGCCGCTTCCAGCATCAACGATGAGCAGACCTGGCCCTGGCTTTGTGCTGCCAAAATCACGAACAAGGAGAAACCCACCTCATGAACCGTAAGTATATCTCTGAAAAAGCCGACCGACTCCACAAAAACTGCCGTGTTATCTTGCTGAGCAACGTCAAAGCCCTGGTGATCGGCGACCACGATACATATGACGTGATCAAGCTGAGCTATCGCTGGAGCTGTAACTGCCAGTGGGGTCGTTTCAAAAGCCACTGGACGGACTGCTCGCACGTGGTGGCAGTACGCAAGGCGTTACAAGATCCAGCCAGCCAAGCCCCGGTCGCTCGCCTGGCCGAGATCATTCACGACGCTCTGCATTCGCCCAACGGACGGAGGAGCGCCTAACCATGAAATTCTACACAGTTCTTGAAATCGCAGAGAACATCAAGCTTTCCCCTGACCGCGTCTACGAGGCGATCCGTCACGGTTTGCTCCCCAGCGTGCACATCGGCCGACAGGTCCGCATCGAGGAGCAAGCTTTCCACGATTGGGTCCGCCAGGGCGGCACCCGCCTCTCTGCACACAGCCGCGCCAGCTAAAACCGCCGGGGCTGAACGCCCCTGTTACTTGAAGAAGGGAACAAGAATTATGGCAGGACAAATTATCAAACGCTCCGAGCGCACCTGGATTGTGCGGGTCTTTTTGGGACGAGACCCGCGCACGGGCAAGCGAAAGTATTGCAACAAAACGGTGCACGGCACCAAGAAGGACGCGCAGGCCTACTTGAATGGCGTTCTTCGCGACCAAGATTTAGGTCGTTTTGTTGAGCCGACTAAGTTGCGACTGGATGCCTTCCTGGCGCGCTGGCTCGAGGAAGTGGCTCGACCAAAGCTGCGCGAAAGCACCTTCAACGGGTATTCTGATGTGGTGCGTCTCTACGTGCGCGACTCGATCGGCAGTCAGTTGCTAAGTGAGCTGACGCCGTTCAAGCTGCAATCCTATTATGCCAAGTTGAGCGAGCAGAAAGTGGGCATCGCGTCCGTCAAAAAGTTGCACGTGGTGCTGACCTCCAGTCTCGATCAGGCGCTGCACTGGGGACTGCTGGCCAGCAATCCGGCCAAGAGCGTGAAGGTGGCCAAGGTCCGGTCGGGATTGCGCGAGGACAAGGTGAGGGTTCTGAACCCCGAGGAGGCCAAGCGCTTCCTGGAGGCTGCTCAAGACCAGCACCACGGCCTGGCGCTCATCCTGGCCCTGTCAACCGGAATGCGTCCGGGAGAATACCTGGCCTTGTTGTGGAAGGATATCGACCTGGAGAATGGCCGCTTGGTGGTCCAGCGCTCGCTCTACCGTGTGCGCAAAGGTGGCTGGCGCTTTGAGCCACCCAAGACAAAGGGCAGCCATCGCACCGTCACCCTGCCAGCGGGGCTGGTGGACCTGTTGCGCGAGCATCAGGCGACTCAGCCCGAAGTTGGTCCCGAAATGCCCGATCTGGTTTTCCGGACCTACACGGGGCAGCCGGTGAACGCAATTAATTTGCGCCGTCATGCCTTAAAAAGAACGCTTCAGAATGCACAATTGGACTCCCGGTTGCATTTATATTCGCTGCGACACAGCCACGCAACTTTGCTATTACAGGCCGGTGTCAATCCCAAAATTGTCGCGGAAAGGCTTGGCCACTGTAGTGTACACTTAACTTTGGATGTCTATAGTCACGTCATTCCGAGCATGCAGCAGGAGGTGGCGAATAAGGTCGACGGGTTGCTCTTTTGATGCAAGAATTCTTGCGCCTGAGCTAATCTTTGTTCCAGGGGCCCGGCGCAGCCGGGCCCCTGGTTGCTAACCCCCCATTAAAATGGATCTTTCAGCCAGCAGCCGCCGTCGCGCTGTGGGCAGGTTGAAAGGCTTCGGCACCCAGCCCTCGAGCTCGGCAATCAGCCCTGTTCGAAGCCTTTCAAGCTGTCCATCAGCTCTTTCCGGTGGGCAGGTTGGGAAGGTCCCGGCACTAACCCTTCGCGCTCGGCACCCGGCTTCCGCCGGGACCTTTCCAAGTTGTCCACCGGGATCTACGTAAAACTTACAAACTTGATGGCCGGCTGTGTTGATGATGCTCGAAGACTCTTCGATGTCCGCAGGTCGAGCTCAAGGTCGCCTAGAAGCTGCCATTCCGGGTCGGGCGTAGCGTTTGGCTATATGAGCGCGGGCCCAAGGAGTCTAGTGGCAGACAAACGGGAATACTTGGAGAAGGACCTCAAACTGCTCTTCGGCAGGAGCGCCTTTTTGTGTGGATGGCCGGGGTGCGGCAAAAGCTGCTGCACGCCAGACAAGGCCCGAGACAGCGCTACCCTCACGGGGCAGATCGCTCACATCCATGCGAAAAATACGAACGGACCCAGATTCAATCCACTGTTGGACCCTAAGCAAGTTGACCGCTACGACAATCTTATTTGGATGTGCACTGAGCACCACCCAATCATTGACAACAAGCATAACGAATTAAAGTACCCGGCTGACCTCCTCCGATCGTGGAAGGCAGACTTGGAGGCTTCTGTAAGAAAAAGAGTGGCCGAGATGGATGTTCCTGAAGAGGTCAGGACCCTTCTCGATTTGATGGTTAAGGACAAGGGAGTTTCCGAGCCTTTTCCGGATTATTCCCTGTTAGCGGTCAACGATAAGCTAAAAAAGAATAGTTTTTCGCCGGAAACGCAACAAGAGATAAGCCATGCCCTCTCCCGGGTGAATCAGGTTCACAAGTTTGTGGTGGGCATTGAAGCCCTGAGCGCGGGCTGGGCAGATTCTTTGGTTCAGGTCTTTCGAGCCGAGTATCAACGTCTGAGAGAGCAGAGTAGCAATCCCGATGAGCTCTACGTCGAGCTGAGGCTATTTGCGGCTCGCGGCCGTCAGGAGATAAAGTTTCTGGCTGCAGCCTCTCAGGTTGTCGTTTACTTGTTTGAACGTTGCGAGGTGTTCGAGAAGTGATTTTGCCAACGAAGCATGTGCCGCTTGATAGGTCCTTGCTCGGGGTCGCAGCAGTTCTCTTGGAGAACTATCGAACGGGAGATACAGTTAGCTCCTTGTGGTATCGAGTAACTGACCGCACCAGTGGTGTTTCGTTCTTTCAATATTCTCTAGCGTTAGATTTACTATTTATGATGGGCTTGGTGGAACTTAAAGCAAATCAGCTCTTGCGTGTGAAGCCTTTCGAGTCAACATCGAGGACTGTCAGCGATGCTCCATGAGGTATTTGCTTCGAATCCCGACTTTCAGTCCATCTATTTTCGCCCCGGCTTAAACGTCGTAACCGCCGCCAGAAGCATTGATTCTGGCGAGCGAGACAGCCGTAACGGCGCTGGCAAGTCGACTTTATTGGAGATTATTCATTTCTGTCTCGGTAGCTCTTTGGATAAGAGCCCTTTAAATAACTCAGATTTAAGTCAGTGGTCGTTCGGGCTGTCCTTTACTTTGCCCTATTCTGGGAGATACGAGGTTGACCGGGCGCTTTGCAAGCCTAACTCGGTGTCCATCAAGACCTCCCCTGAATCCAAAGCGAGCCAGGTGGTTAGTAATAAGAATTGGACTGATACGCTAGGGGAGAAGGTTTTCCCACTTGGCGAACCCAATCCTAATCTTAGTTTCCGCTCACTCTTTCCGTATTTCGCTCGACGTGGAGCAGACGCTTATAGCAGCCCATTTGATTTGGTTAGAAAGCAGAGCTTGGGTCCGGTTAGAGTGCGTGTCGCTTACCTGCTGGGCCTTAACTGGATGGATTTTCAAGCGCTGGAAAACTTTGATTCTGAGCTGAAGGGTCTTACCGAAAAGCGAAAAGCTCTCGGAGCTAGTGAAGGTACCCTTAATGCCGAACGGCTCAAGTTGGAGGCAAGGGTTCGGAGAGAAAGGGATGCCCTAGAAAATTTTAAAGTTCATCCGCAGTATCAGGAGATGGAGCGTTTGGCGAGCGAGCTAACCGCTCAGATCGGTCACCTCAGTGAGGATATTATATTGCAGAAGGAGCGGATTGATCGGTACAAAGAGGCCATTGCGCAGGAAGTCGAGTCAACATCTTTGGACGTGGAGAGGATCTTCTCCGAAGCTCAGCTCGTTTTTAGTGATCTGATCAAGAAAAATTTGCAGCAATCACGTGATTTTCACCGTCAAATTATAGAAAATCGCCGTCAATATTTGGAAAGAGAGATTCGAGAAGACGGGCACCGTGTGCTCGAGATGGAGTCAAGAAGGTCGTCCCTTATCGAGAGTCGTGCCGAGATCCTCTCGGTTCTCAGGACCCACGGTGCCCTGCAGGCTTACCAGCGGTTAAGCGAGCAGCATTCCAAGTTGAATGAGGAACTCGTAATTGTAAATCACCAACTGGGTCAGTTGCGGAAGCTTGAGGCCGAGATTGCGGAGCTCCGACGCAAGGACTCGGATCTACAGGAGCGCGCTAGCCATAATTTTCAAGAGATGGGTGTTCTACGCGACGAGGCAGTCGCATTGTTTTCGGAATTCGCTGAGGAGTTATACGACGAGGGCGGGACCCTACTTTTGGAGCTAGATCCAAGGGCACGACTTAAATTCGATGCGTATTTCAGAAATGATAGCAGCCAGAGCGTTGGCGCGATGAAGGTGTTTTGCTTTGATTTGGTTGTCGCGACACTCTGGGCACGAAAAGGACTAGGTCCTGGCTTCCTTTTCCATGACAGCATGATCTTCGATGGAGTAGACGAGCGACAGAAAGCTCGCGCTTTGAGGCTTGCAGAGAAAGTCTCACGGACCTATGGTTTCCAATATATCTGCACGATCAACACGGACCAGATTCCGTGGCAGGAGTTCGAAGATGGTTTTGATCTGAACGACTACGTTATCAGGGAACTCAGTGATGATGGTCCCCAAGGTAAGTTGCTCGGTAGGCAGTTCGAGTCGAGGTCCAGGCCGGGCCAATGAGGCTTTTCCGAGTGTGCCAAAAGTGTGCCAACTCGTCTCAACACCCGTGACCTGAGCCCAACTCAGCCCTCCCCAGATCCGCGACAAAGCCAGTATCCAAGCCACTCCGAACACCCAGGCCCAACAGGGCAAAACACCCCGAAAGACATTCGCAATGTCTGACAGCGTGTTTTGGGATGTTGGGGTAGGGTGGGGGGAGTGGCCTGGTTATGGGGTTTCGGGGCTTTGCTCTGTCGCTTGTCATTGAGCTTCCGGGGTAAAGCCCGGACCTGGAGGTTCCTGACTGACGGAGGACGGCGACGTCCAAGGGCCAGGGGGCTCCACATCCCTACGATAGTGCCGGTAGCAATCGGGCCTATTCCTAGAAGAAAGGTCTCCAACGTTGGATTTGGCGATAACGGTTGAGAAGTGTTCCAGCCCAGAACGGCGCTATTGCGCTGGCGAATGGAATTAAATGGGGGTTCACAAAACGTGCCGGGTGGCCCCGCGCGGGGCCGCGCTTTCTGTTTCGCAGACTGTGTATAGAATGGGGGGCACCTGGACGTGTGGGGTTTCCGTTTCTGGCCGGTCCGTGGGTCAGGCCGGATTTGTTTGGCTTACGGTGGGGCTAAGGGTTCTCCATTCAGGGAGATCTCCCACAGGCCTTGACCGTGCGTGCCGACCGCCAAACGGTGGGGATTTTGACCAATCTGCAGGTCGTGGACTTGCGTAGGCGGCAGATGCTGGCCCACCTTTTCGCATCCCGCCGTCGTCAGGTGGAAGACTCCCGCGTCGCCCCCGACGTAGACGTCCGAGCCATCCAGCGCCAGGGCGCGCACCGCCACCTGCGGCAAGTTGCTGGAGATGTTTTGCCAGTTACGGCCCTGGTCGCGGCTGACGAACACGCTGCGTCCGTCAAATCGGGGAAAGGTGGCGAAAACGACCTGTCCTTCGGCATCTCCATCGGCCACGGCCAGAGCGCTGGCGCCCGAAGGTGGCAAGCCGTTCTTACGCGACTCGAAGGTGCCGCCACGCTGGGTGCGCACAAACAGTTCGCCCCGCACGGACGATACATAGAGAACCTCGGATTTGGCCGGTGCATAGGCAATGACTCCGCCAAAATCATCGGAGGCAAAGGGCTGTCCTACCTCGCCCCATTGCACTCCATCCGTGTCGTTGCGGGTCGTTTCGTAGACCCGACTATTGGAGAAGGCCACAAACTGCGGCTGACGCGGGTGCATGGCAAGGGGAGCATAGAACTGACCGGGTAGCTTCAGGTCGATTCCGCTGACCGCACTCTTCAGTACCGCCGTGGTTCCATCCAGCGAGCGCAGCAAGATAAGCCGCCAGCTTACGGGCAGCCGCTCCCACATTCAAGGTGAAAACACCTGTTGATTCCCATTGCCCGCTATGGCTCAGATTCTTCAGAAAGGCATCCATACTGGGGGGCTGATTCGAGACACCTTCTGTTCCTCCCTGGACCGTCTGAGTCTGCCCAGGTCCCGGGTATGTCCCGCTGCGATTGACTGGCTGAGATCCTGCTCCTCTCTCCTGTCGCGGGCGATTTCCGGTGACGCAAACGATAGGGCGGCCAACTTCGTTCGCAGCTCATCAGACCGTCGAAATGAATGGAGTCGCCAATCCTAAGGCACGTGAAAAACGGAAGTGCCAGTGAAGCTCTTGCCGCCATCCGTCCACATCGCCCCGGCATCCACCGACCCCGCCTGGTAGACGGCCTGAATGGTGATGTTGCTACTCGACGGTAGGGAGCCACGTTCCCCAAAAATAAGGTCTCCTCCCGTCGGCACACCCGAGGTGATGCGGGTCGGGTTGTTTCCCTGATAGCTGGTGGGAGTGAGGATGCTCCAATTCACCAGGTTGGTCAGGTCCACCGTCTCTCCCGTGGGCAGGTAGCCGGTGCAGTAAAATTGGTGAAAGCGGGAGTCTCAGGCACGGTC
>JAFEBA010000029.1 GCA_018266105.1 bacterium
TCCAACCTATGGCGTCAATCCCTTCATCAATTTGCTTTTCGACGTGGACAACCGTGACGTCATCCAGGTGGCCGAGCGCATCATCGCCGATGCCCGAGTGACCAATCAAGAAATCAAGGATGCCGCGCAAAAAGTGGTGGATGACGCGACTGCTCAGGTGATCGAGCAGAAGGTCTCGGAGAAATACACCGGTCGCAAGGGTCCGACCATTTACCTGCCGGTTGACCGCTTCGACTTCGATGAAAAGATGGCCGGAACGGGGTTCCTGAAATCCACCGGCTATGCCAGGTTCATGGAAATGATCTTCGATGCGCCGCTGCATCGCGGAGTTCAAGATACCTTCCTGACAGAGGCCAATCGCTATCTGGAGGCCGGCAAAGACGCAGCCGCTGCGGCAGCCGCCGCCGAATCCAAGGACGACCAGAAGACGGACGATAAAAAGAGCGATGAGGTCAAGAAAGACGACGAAGTCAAACCGTCAGAGAAGAAGTGGCTGGGCGCAGGTAAGGGCGTCGTCCAGGAGGTTCACGATTTAGAGCAGTACCATGGCGATAACGCCATCAAGAAGTTGGGCCGCGGCATTCGAGCCATCGCCACCGGAGCAATAGGAGTGGCCGGAGGTCTGGCTCTGGCGGCCGTGGGGGCTGTGCCTGGCGCCCTGCTGGGAGCCGTGATGGGAGCCCGGGCCGGGTGGACCGGTCATTCGGTTCTAAGCGAGCAGTATGGTGCCGGGGATACCACTCCAGCCGGTGCCAACACCATTAAGAGCGCGGTCAAGTTGGCCGGGCAAGCCGCCCTTTTCCCGATGGAAGCGGCTGGAATGCGCGTCAATGAGAAGGTGGGCTTCCATCACGGCAACCTGGCCGGAAGACTGGCCGGCTCGTTGGCCGGACTGGTCGGCGGCGCCCTGGGTGGAGCCCTGGGCGGTGGTGCGGTCGGCTTTGTCCCCGGATTCATCGTGGCCCGCGGACTGGGCAAGGCGGCAACTTTCTGGGTCCCGGGCGGCCTGCCCGAGAAGTTGCATAATCAGGGCCTGGATTCGGACCTGACCCGGCCCTGAACGGCGCCCCTGGGTGCGATGGAGACACTGAAGACTGTCTCCACCGCACCTTCGCCTCCTAGCAGTAGTGGTATCTCTCCAATCGCATGGGGGCCTGGAACGGGGTGGGTTTCCATTTGTCCCAGGGGCAGGGCGACCAGGGTCCGCGCTCGTGGATCGAAGTCTGGCCGCAGAAGGGGTCGATGTAGTTGATGCTGCCGCGGCCAAAGCCGCCGGTGGGGAAGTCGAAGGGGCTGTGCTGTTCCCAATCCTGGAATCGGCCATCTCGATTGGAGTCGATCAGTACGCGGCCACCTGCGCGAGCGAACTCGCCGGCGTCCAGGCGTCCATCCCGATCGGTGTCGTACTGACGCATTTGACGCTGGTAGGCCTGGCCTTTCAGGCGCTCACAGATGGTGACCACGCCGTCGTGGTTGAAGTCAAAGTCTCCACTCATGGCCTGCAGCATCTCGCGTGATTTTTCGATTTCATCCGGAGTGACCCGACCGTCACGGTTCAAGTCCATGGCCAGCACCATGTCCTGGCCGGGAGTGTAGCGGCCGTCTCCATTGCGGTCCACTGCGTAGCCGCGGGTGCGCTCCAGGCCCAGGAATCCGTGGCGTCCAACGGTCGCGTTGTCCAGGTTTTCGCGGCTTTCGTTCCAGTCCCACGGACCGGGCCAGGGCTGCGGTTGGGGTTGCGGCCAGGGACGGGGCCAGGTCGGGCAGCAAAGGCGCTCGGGAGCGCTGCCGGTGTAGATGTTGGTTGAAAGTCCGATTGCCATTTCTCTGTCCTCCGTGTGTGCGGTGTTGATACTGCGATCTTCACAGCAAAGACAGGGACAGTTCAGGGCTGAAGTGTAACAAGGTTGTAACGCCGGTTAAAGCGTTGTTGCCAGGTGTGTCCTGGCGGTAAACAATGTCAGCGATGAGTGATTTCGTTGTTGAGGCCTGAGCGATTCATCTGGGGACTGCCTTTGGAAAAGAAAACCTGGTTGCCCATTCCGCTGGCGTTGATGACATTGGCCTGCTCCACGGTCACCACATTGCCGGAGCCGGAAACGTCCACCACGTTGGCCTGGCCTCGAATGGTTACCTTGTTGTTGGCTCCGGCGATGGCGAAACTGCGGCCATTGCCTTCTTCGGTGCGCACGGCTCCGGCTCCAGAAATCTGCACCGTGTCGCCTGCGGCACCCTGGGTCGTGACGGGGATGGCTACGTTGGTGGCCTGCCCATGGATGATTTCGTTATACTTACCGTCCTGGGTGACGGCTGGATTGCCCGATTTGTAGACGATCTGGTTATGATGACCCGAGGCGTCGATCGAGGCGGGGTGCTCTAGCACGACCTGGTTATGGTGACCTGAAATCGTGACACGACCGCTGTCTCCGGTGATGACAACTTCCAGGTGATGGCCTTCAATGACAATGTCCTGGCCGCCGCCTGAGATGGTGCGCACGCCGTTTTGGCCGCTCACGATGATCGGGTTGGCCCAGGCAGAGCCGGCCAGGGCCAGTATGGTTACCATTCTCAGAATCGGTTTCATGGTCAGTCTCTCCTCGTATGCTCAAGTTTGCGCCAGGATGGCGTCGATCGTGGAAATTGCTTCGTTCAGACTCGGGAAACGCTGACTCGGACTGGAGTGGCAAAGTCGATAGAAAGCCTGGGTCAGTGGAGCCAGGCGTCCGACGTAGCTGCGGAGGTGTTCATTGGCCTGGGGGGTGCCCAGAAATCGCAGGTGCATCCGAGTGGCAGGGTCAGGGTAAGAACCGCCATACACGACCTCGAACAGCAGGCGGCCCAATACTGCCTGATCGGATGCCTGGTTGGGAGCGGACTGTTGATGGATTTCTGGGGCGGAGTAGAACTCCACCGGGATGGTGCCCCCCTGGTGCAGGCGTTCATGTTGCTGGCGGTAGGGTTTGTCGCTGAAGTTGCTGAGCTGGCAGGGTTCGCCCGGCAGGCACTCCACATCGCTCAAGGAGAAGCAGCCGGAGAATTTGCCCTCTTTGTGATAGCTTGCAACCTGCATAAAAACCGGGCGAAGCAGTTTCCAGGCTTCGCCCGGGCTGACGCCTTCCGCCGGCAAATTGAATTGCAGAGAGAGCGCGTGGCTGCGGTAGAGTAAAAAGTGATGTCCGATGTGCGTCTGCAGTAGCATGGCGCGTCCGGAGGCCAGTTCTTCGTCCACCAGGCTATCGGAATCCGCACTGACGGGCAGAGCCACCACCAGGTGTCCCTTGCGTTGGTCGCTCTGATGTTTGGCTTCATAAAGGCGTGCCTGACCGGCCGCGCCGTTGCGACGTGTTTTGAGAACGTAGCCCTGGACTGTCAGCCCCTTGAACGTGTCCTCCTGGGCTTCAGGGTCGGACCAGAGCCAGTGATAGGTGCAGTAGGATTCCACGTTCTCACGGCGGGCTTCAGGGATGTGCAGCAGCTGGATGGCCTTATGCAGGTGAATCGATTCCACCTGGCCGTTCTGGATTTTCTGATAAAGCTGCATAAACAGATTGCGGGGTAGCGTCTGGGAGGTGCGGCGTGGAAAGGTCAGCCAATCCAGGTCCGCATAGCCGTGGGCCAGAGCGCTCCACTGTTGAGGGCTGCCCGCGCGCAAGTTTTCCATTTCCAGTTCTTCCCAGCGACAGAAGCTGGAATAGGCCTGTTCGCGGTCGAGGCGTTGAGCTCGAGTCAGCACGAAGAAGCGTTGCAAACAGGCGTCACGAGCCTGGTTCAGCTCTTGCCATTGGGCATCAAAGAAGAGGCGCAGAGCCTTTTGGGTGGCTCCTCCGGGAGCCTGGATCAGCTTTTGGAAAAGGCCGCGAAATGGGCTTTCTCTTTCCAGCACGGAGCGCACCGAGGCCAGCAGCGCGCTCAGGGCAAAAGGCTTTTGTAGATAATCGTCGGCGTGCAGGCGGGCAGCTCGAATCGGAACGTCCAGGTCAGCGTAGCCGGTCATGATGATGCTCCGGATGCGAGGCTGGATGGCTTTAACGGCCTCCAGGGCGCCAACCCCATCGATCTGGCCAGCGATGCGAATATCCGTGATCAATAGATGAAATGAGCGTTTTTTGGCAATTTCAAGCGCCTGAGCCGCGCTTGCGGCCGATTCTACAACCCGGTAATACTCACTCAGCAACTCCACCAGGGTGGAGTTAAAGTGGGGATCGTCTTCGATCAGCAGAATGCTGCTAGCGTTCAAGGGGTCCTTTCCTGGAAGGGCGTGGGGGCTTTCCCAGAAAGTGCGCCGATGCTTTTCAGGATCCTGTTTTTCTGGCTGATCTCCTGGGAGGGCCAAACTGGCGTAGAGCTGCCGGGGTCGGGCTCGGAGTTTATCTCTTGCGGGCGCTGCTGGTTCCGGGCCGCCAGGCTGGCCTACGGAGCTCTGTATCGCAGAAAAGGCTTGAGCGAGGCGGTGGTGGCCCACGGAGTCACCAACCTGTGCATCTGCGTCCAGGTGCTGGCCTTCGACCAATGGAGTCTCTGGAGTTAGCAGGGTGGGGCGGGGTGGTAGGGGAAGGGCGGCCCAAACACCAGGAGATTTCATCGTATGAGTAAGGTTCTCACCTCCCTTCCGGCCGGCGAACGGGTCGGAATTGCTTTTTCCGGCGGACTCGACACTTCCGTGGCGGTGGCCTGGATGCGTGCCAAAGGCGCAATCCCTTGCGCCTACACGGCCGATATTGGCCAGTATGATGAGCCGGACATCTCGGGCGTGCCCGCCCGCGCACTGCAGTATGGGGCCGAACTGGCCAGAGCTGTGGACTGCCGTCGTGAACTGGTGGAGGAAGGTCTGTCGGCCCTGGCCTGCGGTGCCTTCCACATTCGTTCGGCCGGCAAGACCTACTTCAACACCACCCCGCTGGGCCGTGCCGTCACTGGCACCATGCTGGTGCGAGCCATGCAGTCGGACGACGTGCATATCTGGGGCGACGGCTCCACCTTCAAGGGNNATCGAGCGCTTCTACCGCTACGGCCTGCTGGCCAACCCCGCTCTGCGCATTTACAAACCCTGGTTGGACGCTCACTTCGTCAACGAATTGGGCGGCCGAGCCGAAATGAGTCAGTGGCTGATCGAAAACAATCTGCCCTACCGGGACAGCAAAGAGAAGGCTTACTCGACCGATGCCAACATCTGGGGCGCCACTCATGAAGCCAAGACCCTGGAGCATCTGAATGTCTCTATGGAGACGGTTGAGCCGATTATGGGTGTACGTCACTGGGACCCCGGCGTGGAGATTCAGACGGAAGAAGTCGCCATCCGTTATGTTTCGGGACGGCCGGTGGCCATCAATGGCACCCATTTTGACGATCCGGTGGCGCTGGTGCACGAGGCCAACAAGATTGGTGGACGGCACGGTCTGGGCATGTCCGATCAGATCGAGAATCGCATTATCGAGGCCAAATCTCGCGGTATTTATGAGGCTCCCGGCATGGCGCTGCTGTGGATTGGCTACGAGCGCCTGCTCAACGGTATTCACAACGAAGATACCATTGCCAACTACCACATCGAAGGCCGCCGCCTGGGCCGTCTGCTCTATGAGGGTCGCTGGCTGGACCCGCAGTCGTTGATGCTGCGCGAGTCGATTTTGCGCTGGGTGGCCTCACTGGTCACCGGTGAAGTGCGCCTGCGCCTGCGTCGTGGCGATGACTACTCCATCCTGGATACCAGTGGGCCCGCCCTTTCTTACCATCCAGACAAGCTCTCGATGGAGCGCACCGAGAATGCTGCTTTCGGTCCCGTGGACCGAATCGGCCAGCTTACGATGCGTAACCTGGACATCGCGGATTCGCGTGCCAAACTCGAACAATACGCCACGATGCCCAGCGGCGAGCTCAGCCGCACCTACCTCTTTGGCGAACTGGAAGCCGCCAATCTGGATCAAGGTGGAGCCAGGCAGATCGCATCTCATCACGGCAAGCAACAGCCTGAAGAAAAAGCCCTGGTGGACGCCGCCATGGAGTTCGGCGTCGACTAGTGGCCGCCGGCCACGGGCCAGGGTCAGCCGCTCCAGGCTTCGGCGCTGAGGGAAATCGGGGCGATATGGCAGGCGCCGCAGCGTGTGCCGCCGGGGTTGGAGTGTCCGCAATTGGGACAGACCCAGCCTTCGGGCACTTCCTGTTGGGGGGGAGGCGGGGGATATCGCTGCAGCAACAGGTAGCCGGCCCGGTAGAGGTGGTCCACCTCCAAATCCGACCCGTAGTTGAGCATGTGCTGCACCACGGCTTTCCATTCTTCGGGTGGGGGACTCGCATGAAAGAGTTCCGGAAAAGCTAAAAAGGGCAGGCTACCGTTCAAGGCGCCCAGCAGGGCCTCGATGTAATAGCCGGCCTGGGTCCCCTGTAGATGTTGGTGCTCCAATGAATTCAGGCGGGCCTGTCGGAACGCGGCCGAGAGCGTTTCCAGGGCTTCCTCCAGATTGTCCAGGGCCTGCTCTGGTGTGAATTGCTGGTTGTCCAGGTCGGCCACGGCGTTTTTCAGGTCCTCGATGCTGAGGCTGATTTCTTCCCAGATTTCCAGACGTTGATTGGGTTCCCAGAAGATATTGCTACGTAAATGAGCCCAGCTCGACTCCAGTTGCGCAAGAGCCACGCTCTCCAGATACTTGATGCCGCGTCTCCACTGCTCGCGGGGAAGCTCCCGAGCCTGCTCAAGCGCTTCTTGGAAGTGCGGACCGGCCACCGGAATGGTGAAGCGAGAGCTGGTTTGAGCCTGGCGCTGCACGTCCTGACGCTGCCAGTCGATCAGAAACTGCATGATGTCGGCGCCCTCTTTGATGGAAGCCAGGCTGTCCTGGAACTGCTCGCGATTTTCCAGGTCGACGGCTTCCATGCCCTGGCGGAAATGGTTCAATCCGGCTTCGAGTGACTCTACAACTTCGGGAAGCAGGCGGGTCCTGGCGCCGATAAAAGCGTGACGCAGAACCCCGGCATAGGCCTTGAGTCGTTCGAGCCGGCTCAGAACGGCCTCGTCATCGGCCCTCCCTTGCAACCATGCGGCGCCGCACAGCAAAAAGTCGTTGACAGCCAGTTGAGAAGAGTAGTGTGGCGCTTCCCGGCGAGCATTAATGCTGTCCATCAGGGCCACCGCTTGATAGAGGTCTGGCACCAGCTGGTCGAGCTGCTCCTGCTTGGTGGGCAGGTAAATCGCTTCCCGCATCTCTTCGTGCAGGACCTTGAGATTTTCGAACTGGCCTTCTTCCTGGTCGTCGATGCTGTAACCGCGCTGGAACTCCCACCAGTCGGTCATCTGCTGCAGGGCTGCCAGAAACCCCTCGACCTCATCGCGGTGATTGGTGGCTTTGTGACTGAGGGCGTTGAGGTAAGGAACGACGGTCGGTGGCAGGTGGCGCAGATCGTTGCTCATCCCGCCTCGATTTCTAGCTCTGGACGGGCAACCCTTGGGCCTGCCAGGCCGCGATGCCCCCCGCCAGGTCGGTGGCCACGATGCCGTGCTGGCGCAACAAGCTGGCAGCCATCGAGCTGCGATAGCCGCTCTGGCAATGGACGACCACTTCACCGGGAACTTCGTTGATTCGTCGCTTCAACTGGGTCAAAGGGATATGCTGGCTGCCGGCGATGTGGCTCTGCTTGTATTCATTGGCCGTGCGCACGTCGAGTAGGGCGGGAGGGTTGGTTCCGTTCAGTTGCCGGGCTAATTCCTGCGGTTGGATGCGCGCGCTCGCTTCAGATCCGGTGCCTTCCAGGTAGCCGACCACGTTTTCCAGGCCCACCCGGCCCAGCCGCGTAATGGCTTCGGCCTCTCGCCCCGCGGGAGTGACCAGCACCAGGGGGGTGTCAGCGGGGCTCAGGGTTGCAGCCCACTGAGCGAAACGCCCATCGATGCCAACATTGAGCGAGCCCTTCAGGTGGCCGGCGGCAAATTCGTCAGGAGAGCGGACGTCCAGCACGGTGGCCTGCCCGGGTTCTTTCAGGGGCTTTAGTCCGCGGGCCACAATGTCGGCCAGGTCGTGGTGATTTTGCTGGTTGTACTGGGCGTCGTGATTAAAATACTCGGGGAGCTCGGGCAGATCAGAAGTGACCGTGTTTACGAAGGTCTGCTCGTCCGGAGCAGCCAGCATGGGATTTTCGGCCCGCTCGCGTCCGATGGTGGAGACCTTGCCGGCCAGGCCCGAGGAGCCGCACAGCGAACCCGGGCCGTGGGCGGGGTAGACTGTGGTTTCATCAGGTAGCTGCATTAGTTTGTCGTGCAGCGAATGATAGAGCTGAGCGGCCAGCTCTTCTTTGCTGTGGCCCTGAGAGACGGCCAGATCGGGGCGTCCCACGTCGCCCACAAAAAGGGTGTCTCCGGTCAGCACCGCTTTGGGCTTACCGTCCTCGATGGCCACCAGCGAAATGGCTTCAGGGGTATGCCCAGGTGTCTCCAAGATCTTGAGTGAGTCACTGCCCAGCTTGATCTCATCGCCTTGCTGTCGGGGAGTGAAGGCGTATTCGGCCCTGGCTTTAGCTCCTAGCGAAAGGCCGGCGCCGGTGCGCTTTTGCAGCTCCAGATGGCCGGCCGCAAAGTCGGCGTGAAAGTGAGTGAGCACCACCTCTTTAATGGTCAGGCCTTGTTTCTGAGCGTCCTGGATGTACTGGTCCACGTCTCGCTGAGGATCCACCACCACCGCCTGGCGGCTGACCGGGTCAGAGACCATGTAGGAGGCGTGCGAAAGACAGCCCAGATAGTACTGCTTAATTTCCATCCTGCTCAGCCTACTGAGGGGGGCTGAAAGATTCCTCAAGCGAAGAGCTTTGAGCATGGCCTTGGAGACGGACTCGCTCCTTAAAGAACGCTTCCGCATTCTGCGCCCGCTGGGCGAAGGCGGCATGGGAGAGGTCTACCTGGGTGAGGATGAGCGCGGCGGTCTGGCCGAGGGCCGCCCGGTAGCCATCAAGTCACTGCGCAATGATCTTTCCGGTAGTGAAGCCGCCCTTTTCCTGCGACGTTTTCGCGAGGAAGTGGGCATCCTCAGGCGCTTGAAAGCTCAGGGCATCCCGGCTTTTGTGGACGCCTTCGAAGAAGACGACCGTTCCTATCTCATCATGGAATACATCGAGGGCCACAGTCTGGCCTCGCTGCTGGAGAAGTCTCCCAAGGGCCTGCGGCCTTCCATGGTGGCCGAAGTTGGCATTCAGGTGTGCCGCATCCTGCAGCACCTGCACTCCTCTTCGCCTCCCCTCATTCATCGCGATATCAAGCCCTCCAATATCATTATCCGAGCTCAGGATGAGCTGGTCTTTCTGGTGGACTTCGGCCTGGCCCGCGAATTCCACGAGGAAGGTGGAGCCCGCACTTTGGTGGGTACAGTGGATTATTGCCCGCTAGAACAATTGCAGGGCTACCCGGAGCCGCGTTCTGACCTGTATTCCTTGGGCGCCACCATGTTCGAGCTGCTGACCGGGCAGTTGCCCAAGCCGCTCAACATACCCGAACTCAGTTCGGTGGCCCCTCATTTACCAGTCGCCATCGCCGAGGTGGTGGACCGGGCTGTCAAAAGCAAACTGGATGAGCGCTATCCCAATGCAGCGTCCATGCTCAAGGCTCTGGCCGACTGTCGACGAGTGCTCCAGCCGGTAGAGGCGCCGGCCTCGTCCCTTTACAGCAGTCCCGATCGGGCCGAGCAGATCATTCAGAATTGGGGCCGCGAGCCGGCCTCGGGTCACCGTCCCATCAGCGCCTCTCGTCTACGTCTGCAAAGACTGCGCGAAGAGTTCGAGCGACGCAAGCCGTTTTTGACGGTTCTGCTGGTCCTGGCCCTGCTCTGGACGCTCTTTCACTTCCAGGGTCAGCGTCAGTATATGAAAGAGCAAAGCCAGTTGATGCTGGATGCACTCAAGGACGGGGTGCCTGGGCCGGGCTGGAAACTGGACTCAACGGCCGGACTTTTCCCGGCCGACGGCCTGGGACTGGGTCCCCCCGACCCGCGTTGGGAAAGTGGCACTCGTGCAGGCTGCAGCTTTGTCACCATGGCTTCGCTGCATCCCATCACGCAGATGAGTTTTCGCGTGCGCCGTCTTAAGAGCGCTCCTCGTCTGCTGGTCTATGCCGAGCCCTGGGGGGTGATGTTGGAGCCAAAAGAAGGGGGCTACATGGCCCGGCTCCTCCACGTAGACAAGGATTTCGGGCTGGAATCAGGGCGATTTGCCGATCACGACGCGCTGCCGCCTCTGCCCTTTGACTTGGGACGGTCGCTGGGTGTGAGTCTCAAGATTGAACACGGAATCGGCCAGCTCACGGTAGGCCGCAATACTCGCCGCTTCAGGGCCAAAGACGCCTGGAACTCCCAGGCCTGCGGTGTTCTGCTGCTCAATGCGGTCAAGCGCACCCGCTGCCTGGTTGAAGACTGGCAAGTTCGCTGATCAGGCGGGCGGCCTGATGCAGCCCGGAGTGAATCGGGTAAGCACAGCGCCGCTGGGAGAGCACCCGGGCCAGGTCCTGAGTCAGCTTGCCTCGGCTCCAGACTCCCGCTCCGAGTTGTTCCACCCGGTAGGCGTTGTCGAACTGATCATGAGCTTGCGGCACCACCAGTTGGGGGATGCCGCAGGCCAGCGATTGCGCCACCGTTCCGATTCCACCGTGATGGATCAGGGCCGCCCCCCGCGGCAGCAGCAGGCTGAACGGGGCGTATTCCACCCAGCGGCTGCCTTCGGGGACGTTGGAACGGTGGCGCGTGACCACCAGCGCTCGACGGCCGAGAGTTTGGGCCGCGCGCAGACAGTCTTCGTAAAAGGATTTGCGGTTGGCAAAGGCGCTACCGCCTGTAATGATGACCGGAGGCTCTCCCTGCTCCAGCCAGCTTTCCAGATCCGCGTTGAGCTCGTGCACGTCATCTCGGTCGTACATGGGAAACTCGGTCTGGCGCAGATTGGGCGGCCAGTCGGGAGCCCGAAAGTACCATTCTGGAAAGAGACCCAGCGAGAGGTCGACCTGATGCATCCAGCGGTCCATGATTCGATAGACAGGTCTGAGTCCCAGTTGTCGACGTAACTGATTGTGGGCCTTGCCCAGGAGGGGATCGATCATCATTCTGTCGGCCAGCCACCAGAAGAGTCTGAGCGCCCAGGACGGCAGCCAGCCCGGTAGCGGGCCGTTTGGCGTGAGGATCGGGGGCTTCAGATTGGATCGGAAAACGGCGGGAGAGAGGTGCACCATCACCGCCGGCAGCTTGCGTTGTTCCTGAAGAATGCGCACGGGGAAGGCCAGCGTGGTTCCGATCAACACCGCCGGTTCGGACGAGGAGTCCAACTCTGAGGCCAGGGCGTCGTAGGAGTGCCGCATAAACTGTCCCAGAACTCGGCTTACTGCCTTCACCCCGCGTTGGGGATGATGGAGATCCGGGTCATTTTCGGCCTGCTGATAATCTTCAACGGTGCCGATGGTGCGGTGGTCGATGCCGGCCGCTCGGGCTGCCTTGCTGAAGACCGGGCTGACCAAGGCGGTGGCCTTCCAGCCGGCGTGGTTTTGCAGGGCCTGTCCCAATCCCAGCAGGGGCAGGACATCGCCGTGGCTGCCCACTGGCATGAGCAAAGCGCGCATAAGACGGGCTTCCCAGCCGCCAGCTCGGGTCCTTCATCTCTCGAGTCGCGAGAGCATTCAGTGCTCAGCTTGGAGGGAATGGAAAAGCTACCGTCCAATCCGCGGCCATGCTTTATAAGACATTGGCAGCTTTTCTTCTCACCACCGGACTGACCGGCATGGCCGCTTTCGCCGACGACCAGCCCAAAACCGCCAAGCCGGAATGGATCCAGCGCAGCGATACATTGACTCAGAAACTATTGGACATTCGCTTTGAGGGGCAACCGGAGGAAGGCTCGCAAGAGGGCGTTGCCCTCTATGATACTCAGGTTTCGGTTCCGACCCTGGCGCAAGATTTGAAGATGACGGAGCGCAAGAAGGCGCTGGCGGCTCAGATCGAGGCCCGACTGAAGGACGAGAAGGATGTCCGTCTTGTTCAAGACTATAAGGTTTTGCTCAGCTCTATCCGCCAGGATGTGGAGGACCTGGAGTTCACCGAGAGCCATAACGTGGAGTTCAGAGACCCCCACTCGCTGGTCACGGACGGTTTGTCCACTCTGCTAGATTCCAAGACCCCAAGCGAGCGCCAGCGGGCAGCGATCAACCGCTTGCGCAAATACGCCGGTCTGGAGCCGGGCTTTCAGCCGCTGTGCGAGGTGATGCGCACCCGCATGCAGCAACAGATGGATAGGCCGGGGATGACCTATCCTTCCCGCATTGAGTTGGAAACGGCCCTGGCTCGGAGCAGCCAGCTGGTGAGCAGCCTTCAGAGCCAGTTTGAGTCCAGTCAGTTGCAGGGCTGGCAGGAACCGTTGCAGACTCTCAAGCTCCAGCTGGCCGCCTACGACGATTGGTTGAAGCAAGCCGTGCTTCCTCGGGCGCGCAAGGACTTTCGCCTGTCGCCCGAGGCCTATCTGCGCTTCTTCAAATCCCGGGGGATCTCCGACATCACCCCCGAGCAGCTGGCTGCACAGGCTCATCAGGCCTACAGCGAGACCCAGGCGCAAATGGCTGAAGTGGCCAGCAAGATCGCTCAGGATAGGCATTTGCCCAGCAGCGACTACCGGGACGTGATGCGGGCCTTGAAAGCCGAACAACTGGCCCCCGACACCATCCTGTCGGTTTATAAAGAGCGACTCAAGCAGATCGAGAGCGTCGTCAAAGAGCACGACATGGTGACGCTGCCCGAGGGAGAGGCTGTGATTCGCACGGCCAGCGACAGCGAAGCCGCACTTGTGCCGGGCCCGCAGATGATTCCCCCGCCACTGGTCAATAACACAGGCCAGCGAGGCAACTTCGTCATACCCCTGCACTCTCTGGACGGGCAGAAGTTCGACGACTTTACCTTCGACGCCATCTCCTGGTGTGTGACCGCTCACGAAGCGCGACCGGGCCACGAGTTGCAGTTTGACTCGATGGTTGACAAGGGGATTTCCAAGGCCCGCGCCGTCTACGCGGCGAATTCCGCCAACATTGAGGGTTGGGGCCTCTATTGCGAGTGGCTGATTCAGCCGTATATGCCGCCCGAGGGTCAACTGGCCTGTCTGGATGGTCGTTTACTGCGTGTGGCCCGTGCGTTTCTGGACTCCGAATTGCACGCCGGTAAGATAACCGTTGAACAGGCGCGGCGCTTGCTGGCCGAGGATGTGTTGCTCTCTCCCTCCATGGTCAACTCCGAGATCCAGCGCTATACCTTTGATGAGCCGGGCCAGGCCTGCAGCTACTTTTACGGATATAATCAGCTGCGCCAGTTGCGGGCCGAGACCGAGAAGGCTCTGGGGGCTAGCTTCAAGGCCCGAGAGTTTCATGATTTCGTTCTGGATCAGGGATTGCTGCCGCCGCCGCTGCTGCGCGAGGCCGTCAAAGCTCATTTCCTCCACTGAACGGTCGCGCTCTAGCCGTTCCTGAAGGCGTTGGCTTCCGGCGGGTGAAGCCAACGCCTTATGGAGCTGATCGTTGTCGATGCCTTCACAGACCGGCCTTTCGCCGGGAATCCGGCGGCCGTGTGCCGCCTCTCCGCAGCAGCCGATGAGCAGTGGATGAAAAATCTGGCGCGTGAGATGAACCTCTCCGAGACGGCGTTTTTGCTCCCAAAGGGGGAGGGCTTTGAGATTCGCTGGCTGACCCCGAGTGTGGAGGTGGACCTCTGTGGCCACGCCACCCTGGCTTCGGCCCATGTGTTGGGTCGTCAGCAGGTCGAGTTCTTTTCACGTAGCGGGACTTTGCGCGCGACCCGGCTAGAGGATGGCTGGATTCGACTGGATTTTCCGGCCACGCCGCCTCAAGCCTGCGAGCCTCCGGAAAGTTTGCTGGAGGCCTTGGGATGTCAGGCCGAGTGGGTGGGGCGCAGCCGCTTTGACTATCTGGTCCAAGTGGACAGCGAGCAGACCGTGCGCCGTCTTCAGCCCGACCATGGCCGCCTGAAGCAGCTGGAGGTACGCGGCGTGATGGTGACGGCCCGTGGTCAGGAGCACGATTTTGTGTCCCGGTTCTTCGCTCCCGGTGCTGGAGTGGATGAAGATCCAGTGACCGGCTCGGCCCATTGCACTCTGACCCCGTTCTGGGCTGAACGCCTGGGCAAGAGTCGCATGTTGGCCTACCAGGCCTCGGCCCGGGGTGGCCTGGTGCGGGTGGAGCTGGCTGGAGAGCGGGTTTTTCTGGAAGGCCAGGCAGTCACCGTTTCGCGCGTGACCCTTGAGCCCGCCGCCTTCCCGTCGATTTGAGCCGGGGAGGCTTGCCAAAAGGTCCTGCTTGACCGCGGGCGCGATCTTTTCTATAACACTACGATGGTCTCATACCGACGGTTTTGTCATGTCCGCTGAAGACGTACCGGCTGAAGAAGCAACGGCGCCCTCCTCGCATGTCCACGGCTCTTTGGGGGTTCTCACTCTGGGTGCCTTGGGCGTGGTCTACGGGGATATCGGCACCAGTCCGCTCTACTCCCTGGCCGAGTGCTTTGGCGCCCACGGTGTGTCCGTGGCCGATCGGGCCAACCTCTACGGAATCCTGTCGCTCTTTTTCTGGTCGCTCACGCTGGTGGTCACCTTCAAATACGTAACCGTGCTGATGCGGGCCGAGAATCACGGCGAAGGCGGGATCATGGCTCTGCTTTCGCTGGTGCCAGAGCCCCGTCGCCGGATCCAGGGCAAGCGCATCGGTTGGGTCACTTTGCTGGTCCTGTTTGGGGCCGCTCTGCTCTTTGGCGATGGCGTGATTACGCCGGCGATCTCGGTCTTGAGCGCAGTCGAAGGGCTCAAGCTGGTGAGCCCGGCCCTGGGAGACTGGGTGGTCACCATCACCAGTGTCATCCTGATTCTTCTCTTCGCCATCCAGCGCGGTGGCACCGGACCGATCGGCAAGCTTTTTGGACCCATTATGGTGACCTGGTTTGTGGTGCTGGGCGGTCTGGGGCTCTATCATCTGGCCCAGGCGCCTCAGGTCCTGGCCGCCATCTCTCCCCACTATGGGCTGTTCTTCTTTGTGCAGCACAAAGGCCACGGCTTTGCTTTGCTGGGGTCGGTGGTGCTATGTGTGACCGGGGGCGAGGCTCTTTACGCCGATATGGGGCACTTTGGTCGCACTCCCATCCGACTGGCGTGGGGGGGTCTGGTCTTTCCTGCCTTACTGCTCAACTACTTTGGTCAGGGGGCCTTGCTGCTGCAAGACCCGTCTCTGGCCTCAGCCCCTTTCTTTTCCATGGTGTCCAGCCCTCACGCTCGCATTGCTTTGGTGTTGCTGGCGACCGCAGCCACCATCATCGCATCGCAGGCCCTCATTAGCGCCGTGTTTTCTTTAACTCACCAGGCCATTCGGATGGGCTATTTCCCCCGAGTGTCTGTCCGCCATACTTCCAGCGAGGTGGAAGGCCAGATTTACCTGGCCTCCATGAACTGGTGTCTGGCCGCCGCCTGTGTGCTGCTGGTTCTGGTCTTGCGCGAATCCACGCGCCTGGCTGCCGCTTACGGTCTGGCCGTCAGCGGCACCATGGCCATCACTTCGGTGATTTTGTTCCAGGTCACCCGCCACAACTGGAAGTGGCCGGCCTGGAAGTGCTGGTCACTGCTGCTGCTTTTCCTGAGCTTTGATCTGCCGTTCTTGGGGGCTACCTGCCTCAAGTTTCTGGAGGGTGGCTGGATTCCGCTGCTCATGGGCGGCGTGGTTTTCGCAATCATGGTGCTCTGGACCACCGGGCGCAGTCTGTTGCGGCAGGCTCACCAGAATCGAACCGTGACCGATGCCGTCTGGCTGGAGCGTGTGGCGACTCAGGCCCCGCTGCGCACCGCTGGCCTCGGAGTTTATCTGGCTTCCAGCACCGAACTGACCCCGCCAGCCTTGATGACGCAGATGGAACGAATTCGCGCCATCCCCGAGGAAATCATGCTGGTCACCATCACCTCCGAGAACGTCCCCTATATCGAGGACAGTCAGCGCCTGCAGGTGCGCAAGGTGGCTGATAACTACTATCGGGTCACGCTGCGCTATGGTTTTATGGAGATTCCCGAGGTGCCTCCGGGGATTTCGGCGGCGGCAGCCCAATTGCCGCTCCGTGGCTCTCTCCAGCAGGCCACCTACTACGTGGGCCGAGAAAGCTTCGAGGCTACCGACGCCAACCAGCTGGTAGGCTGGCAGGAAACTCTTTATGCGGTGTTGGCTCGCAATTCGTCCGACATGACACGCTATTACGCTTTACCCACCGAGCAGGTGGTAGAAATTGGCACCCGGCTCGATCTCTGAACGGTTCGGTCAGTTCCTACCTGGTATTTGTGACTCTGGGGGCCCATTCTTCGCTTCCAATCTCTGCTGAGCTGAAGGCTTCGAGGGCCTCAGGCTCTCGCCGTGAAGGAGTCACCAGTGGGAGACGAGTCACCGAAATCCGCTCCCTGAGGAGCTTACGAGCCTGTCGCAGTCCTTCCAGGTCGTCGGGAGTGAGATAGAAGTAGTTCGAGGTTTTCATGACGCTGTCGGGTTGGGGGCCGGGGCTACATAAGTCCGGCGAACTCTGACTGGTCAGTAGTTCGTTGGTGTCGGCCAGCCCAAAGGCATGGCCGAATTCATGCACAAAAGCGCGGTAGCTGGTCCAGAAAACACGGGAATGAGCCACCCCCCTCTGCTGGGCCAGCGCGTCCACGGTCAGGTTGGGGGTCAGCTGGGCCAGCCCGGGAAAAGGTTCCCAGCGGTAGTCTCCGTTGGCATTGCCGGGCAGGCCGCGGCGCTCGCGCCAGACGTAGTCTCGATTGATGCGCACTACCAGACAGTCCTTGTCCACGGCCGTGAAGGCTCCGTTGGATGTGTCACCGGCTGGAGTCGGGCCGAATTCGATGCGCAAATCGCAGGCGCCCGTGCTCTCGCGCCAGCGGAGAGAGCCCATGGGAGCGCTCCAGAGTGCCAGGGCTGAGTTAATCTCGGCGCGCATTTGCTCAGGAGGGAAAAGCCGGCGACTTTCCTGGTCCTGCACCAGACGGAAACGCAAGACCCTGCTGTGCAGTGCTTTATAAGTCAGACACAGGCGGCCAATGGAGGGGTTCAGGAGTTCCTTCTTGAGTCCCCAGCCCCTGGCGTGAGGGCTGACCGCGACCAGCACCGCCAATTGCAGCAGAGCAAGCTTCTTCATTCAAAGCAATTCTGATCGGTCACGGTTCAACCTCTGTTACGGCTTGGGTGATACTAACTCTTGGAGATAGACTTTGCCATCGGCCAGCACCACCAGATAGTGGCCGTCGCCGCTGAGTGCACAGGCGCTGGCCGGGGGACCCTGCCAGGTCCAGCGCAGGCCGGCCTTGGGGTCGGCCACCTCCAGCAGGTCCTGGGGAGAATCGGATGGGTGGAGCCTGTAGGCTACCCGGCCGTTGGCTTCAGTCAGGCTGGTCGGGAAGTAGTCGGAGGTTGAAAGCACCCTTGTGTGGTCGCGGTTGTAAAGACTGGTGTTGGTGTCTCCTGGATGGGTGAACTGGCCGTTCAGGGTGTAGTGGGGGCTGGTCAGGCTGATGTCGATGTCCCCACGCACCACTTCTGGATCAAGCTGTTTGCCGTCTTGGAGGCGTAGCTTGAGCAGGGTACTCCCTTCTTCGTCCGTCGTGGAGAGGTGTAATTCATTGCCCTCTTGCCAGATGCTGAAGATCTGCACCTGTTTCTTTTGCCTCAGCTTCATTTTGCGACGAGCCTGCAGGGGACCGAGGCTGATGTCGTTTTGAGTGACAACGACCCACTGGTCGGCGATTTCGCCGAACCAAAGAGGCTCCGGCTGTTTCCAGCGGGCGGCCAGAATGCCGTCGGCATAGATCTCCAAGGCCCCTCGGCGATAGATGGCCACCTCTTTGGATCCAAGGCGGGCTTTGCCCGGCGGGAGAGTCTGGAGGGGTCGAAGGTCTGGCAAATGATAGGTGCACGTGTTTCTAGCATCAACCAGGAGCAGGGTCTCGCCCTGGGCGTCCAGAGCAGTGACCCCGGTTCGCACGGGCGTGGTTGGCTTCAGGGAGAGCTGGCGGAGAGCCTCTTGATAATCAATGGTCTGGGCCAGGCAGGGGGGGCAGAGCAACAGCAGGCACAGAAGTCTTCGCATGCCCGGTGGTTCGAAATGGGTGAGCGTTGCCCTGGCTCGGCAAGCCCGTCCGCATCTGTGACTCATGGTTTTTTTGTCGAGCTTTTGTTACATTTGACCATTCCGTCGTGGCTACAATGGAGGCGGAGGATTCGTCTTGCTGCTTTCCAACCTGAACAACGCGCCGGTCGCTCGCGCCGCCGCCGCCAAAGCCCCGCTCCCGCAAGCTCCTGGTAAGGATGAAGTGTTCAGCTACAATCCTCAGGATCGTCTGGTGATGAGCACCGAGACCAAAGTTCTGCCGAATATTCGTCAGGGTGAATTCGGTCCGACCGACGACCACGTGATGCTGCGCGAGCAGTTGGAGAAGCAGAACGACCGCTATGTCTACGGCGATGACGATCCTCGCCAGAACAGCGCCATGGCCTTCGCCAACGCCGTCACCACCATCAATTCGTTCCTGGAAGTCTTCCCCGAGCCGGTGAAATGGGCGTTCAAGTTCGACCGGCTGCTGGTTCGTCCCAACTGTGGCGAGGACTTTAACGCCAACTACAAGCGCGAATCCGGCACCGTCAACTTCTACATGAAAGACGACCCGGTCCGTCATACTCATGTGCATTCCGGGGCGTCGGCCGACATCGTCTCGCACGAAGTGGGCCATGCCTTGCTGGACGCCATCCGCCCTGAATACATGAACAACTGGGGACCCGAGCCGGGCGCTTTCCACGAGGCATTTGGCGACATGATGTCCATCCATATGGCTTTGCGCAATGACAGGGTGGTGGATGAACTGGTCAAGCAGACCGGGGGCGATCTTTCCAAGCCCAATCTGGTGGCTCAGATGGCTGAAGAACTGGGCACGGGGATCAACAATACTCCGGGCGAGCGCCAGACGGGCGGCGGTTACCTTCGGGACGCCAACAATACTTTCAAATGGCAGGATCCCTCCAAGCTGCCTGACGAGAAAGGTGGCCCCGGTCAGCTGGGTTGGGGCAAGCACAGCTTCTCGCGGGTTTGGACCGGGGCTCACTTCGATTTGCTCAAGGCCATGGTCAAGGAGCGAATGGATGGCGGCATGGATCCCAAGCAGGCCATTTTGCAGAGCAATGACGAGCTCTTCAAAATGCTGGCCAACATGATCTTGGAGGCCCCGCACGCCAAGTTCGGCTACCGGGATATGGCCATCGCCTTCATTCAGTCAGACAAGATGCACAATGACGGCAAACGGGCTGACCTGATCCAGAAAGTCTTCACCGCCCGGGATATTCTGCCGGCTGACCTGCCGGCAGAACTGCTGGAGAAGGACGAGGCCTCGCGCCGCGCCCAGGCCAGCGCGCGTCTGTTCCAGAGCGATGACCGGCCGGCTTTTGAGACCGTCCAGGTCAAGCTGGGTCAGGATATGGGTCAATTCTCCGGGGCGATCGTGGATGTGCCATCCTCTTTGGACGAGGGGTTGTTTAAGAGCGACAGTTTGCAAACCACCACCCAGGATGATCTGGCCCGCCTGATCAAGGCCGGCAAGATTCGCTACAACGACCCGAACTACAGGATGAAGCCCGGCGACGAATACACTCCCCACGGCGACCCATATGAGGGCGTCGTTACGTGGGAAAATGGTCAGATGAAGATCGAGCGCCTGCACATTAGCTGCTAACGAAATCTCTGAACGGCTGGTTTGCCCGCCCCCGCGCGCAAGACCGGGCGGAAGCGGGCATCGGGCTCAACCCCTGAGCGACAGGGCTGGACCAATCCGTTTCTCGTGTTCTTTCATAAAGGACTCGAACGGTTCCAGGCCGTCTGGGAACAGCCCGATCATGCGATACCAGGCCAATTCGGTGTAGAGGATTACGTCCAACAAGCTGAACTCGGCTCCCAGTACGTGCGGGCCCTTGAATCGAGTGGACATGCCCTTGAGCAGACGGCGCACTTCGGCCTGACCTTTGGCCTTGGTCTCCGGATTGAAGCCCAGCATGGCCTGGGGCTCCAGGCTGCCGTGCAAGAAGAACATCCACTCATAGAGCACGGCCCGCTCAGGAGTGCCCTCTTTGGGGGTGTTCATTCTTTCGGCGAAGAGATCGGCCAGAAAGAGCGTGATCGCGCCGGATTCGATGATGACCTGGCCATCGAACTGAATGGCCGGCACCCGCCCGTGAGGGTGGATTTTCAGGTAGTCGGGGCTTTTGTTCTCGCCCTTACGGATGTCGATGTGCACATTCTGATGGGGAATCTCGTAGAAGTTCAGCAAAGTCTGGGTGCGCACGGCCCGACTTTGAGGATCTTGGTAGTGAATGATCTCAGTCATCTAGATTCCCTTCGCAGGCTCCTCAGAGCACCCTGGTGAAGGGCGCGCCATGGCTAATCCAATCAAAATCGCGACTTTTAATATTCTCAATGGCGGAGGGGACGAGCAGCGTTTTCGCGGCATTCTTCAGGTCATTCGCCAGATGGCTCCGGATGTGCTGGTGCTGCAAGAGTGCCTGGATTGGGAGGAAAACGGGGCTCGCGTGCAGGCCGTGGCTGAAGCCGTTGGCTCCCCCGGTTGTATCGCGCGCTCCCGAGCGCGGGGTAGCGGTAAGTCCTATCACCTGGGCCTTTTCACCAATCTGCCGGTGCTGGACCTGCGAATTCATAACGATCCCGCCTTCCTCGGCCATTCCATCGCCCACCTGAAGCTCAATTGGGGCGGTGACACCCTGAACGTGATCGGAGCCCACTTTGACTCCAAGAACGAGAATCTGCGATTCGTGGAGGCCCGCTATCTGCGTTCCTTACTGGATCAAGCCGACTTCAACCAGGGTCTCTACGCGCTGGCCGGTGATCTCAACGCACTCTCGCGGCACGACCCCTACCCGGCCGACCTGGAAAAATTGCTGCGCGAAAGCATGACCAGCAAATTCCATTTGCCGCCGCGCTTTGAAGTGATGGAGGAGCTGGCTGACTTCGGTTGGGTTGACGGTCTCTACCTCAAGCCTCCGGCGCGTTGGGTCACTGCTCCTCGCGATCGGGGAGGGGTGCAGATCGACTACCGCACCGACTATCTGTTGTTCTCGCCCCGGCTGGCCCAACGGGTCGGGCAGGTGGAGGTGGTGCCGGTCGGAAACGAATCCGATCACTATCCGGTGCAAGCGGTCCTGTTTTAGTGCAGACCGGGCTGACCCGCGACGCAGAGATCGAGATTCCGCTGATTTGCGGAGCCATGTACCCGTGCAGCAACCCGGAGCTGGTGGCGGCTGTCTCCCAGGCCGGGGGCCTGGGCGTGATTCAGCCTCTGTCCATGGTCTTTGTGCATCGACACGACTTCCGCCAGGGGATGAAGCTGATCAAGAGTTTGACCAGCAAGCCGGTGGCCCTGAACGTCATCGTGGAGAAGTCCAGCAAGAAATATACGGACCGAATGAAAGCCTGGACCGACATCGCTATTGAAGAGGGAGTGCGTTTCTTCATTACTTCACTGGGTGATCCGCGCTGGGTGGTGGAGAAGGCGGCCGCGGTGGGAGGCATCGTTTACCACGATGTGACCGACCGCCGATGGGCCGAGAAAGCGCTTTCCTCCGGAGCACGGGGCATCATTTGCGTCAATAACCGGGCTGGGGGGCACGCCGGTGAGCGCGGACAGCAGGAGCTGTTTGAGCAGATGCACGATCTGGGCGTGCCACTGGTTGCGGCCGGCGGGATTTCTCGGCCGGAGCAGTTGGCCGAAGCCCTCAAGCAAGGCTATGCGGGCGCTCAGCTGGGCACGCGCTTTATTGCTACCCGTGAATGCAACGCGCACGAAGACTACAAGCGAGCCATCGTGCGCGCAGCTGAATCGGACATTGTGCTGACCGACAAGATCAGCGGCGTGCCCGTTTCGGTGATCAAGACGCCCTATATCGAGAAGATCGGCACCAAAGCCGGGCCCGTTGCTCGTTACTTCCTGCGTCATCCACGCTTTAAGCACTGGATGCGTATGCTGTACTCCTTAATCGCGCTGTGGAAGCTCAAGCGCGCCAGCCTGGAGGGCTCGGGTTACAAAGATTACTGGCAGGCCGGAAAAAGCGTCGAAGGCATTAATTCGATCGAGTCGGTGGCCGAGCTTATGGCTCGCTACCAAGCCGCCCTTATCGATCCTTCAGCTTCAGAATCACCTTAACCAGTTGTAATCCCGAGACTCCGCCCGAATTGGTGAGGGTTACATTCAGGAGCCCCAACTCCGGGTCCGTGCTGATATCGATTTCGTCTTTGTCCAGGGTGTAGGCGGCCGGCGTAAAGCCGATCTTGCCCCGGTAGCCCTCCACGCTCTTGGTGGGACTGGCTTTGGACTCGCGTTTCAGGCGCAAGAAGGCATAGTTCGGGTCGGTCCCCATCAAGAGTTTTTTGGCGGTTTCCGGCAGCACCAGGGGTTTGCTGATCAGTTCCTCGTTGGTTTCCGACTTGAATGAGGTGATGGTCTTGTTTTTACCCCAGACCATGGTGGCATGGTGGGCCTTCTCCAACTCCTTGCCGCTTTCGGGTTGCACGCCGCAGGTAAAGGTGAGCACGTGGTGCTTGGCGTCATTGCTGTCCACGCTGATCACCAGGCGGCGATTCTGGGGCAGCAGGTCGAAGTAGAAAGCCTCCCCGGCGCGCAGTTTGGCGGCAGGGCAGGCTTGCAGAAAAAACATCAGTAGCCAGGCTACAAATCCAGCGATTTCATCCATCATTGTCGGGATTTCTCGAGGCGGCCTATGGCCGCCTGCCCCAATGCTGGTTCGGCTTGAGCGCATTCCTTTAAGATAATTCAATACCTCATTGCCCCCAGCGGTTTTGTTACATCTCGGTGCCTACCCCGGTATTGGGATACTATGCTATGATTCCAGGACCCCATGATTGACGCCACTCGAATCACCTCGACGGCCCCTGTCGCCTTGCCCGCGGCTGTCGGGCGCTCCATGCCCGCCAGCGAAACTCCGGCTCCTTTACCTCAGGACCAATTCGCTGCGACCGGTTCGCCCACCAAAGCGGACGCCAGCCCCGCGCCCGTGGTGCCCGTGCCGACCCCTGCCAGTGATACCGTGGAGGTCAAGCAGGCCCCGGCGTCCGCGCCGGTTCCCACCAAACTTTACGTCGATTCCAACAGTCCGCCGCCACCGCCCACTCCGGGCGGTCCTTTGCTGCCGCCAGGCGACCTCGGAGCCGGGTTCCCCTCGGCTTCGGGTGAGTCCACCAGTACCGCCGAAAAGTTACACGCCTTCCTGGCCAAAGATCCAACCGGTCTCTACGACACCGCCGTCAACAAAATTCTGCAGCGCGTCTCGGATGTGACCCAGAAGGGTATCGGTGTGGACGTTTCAGGCCTGCTTTCGGTGGAACGCACTCTATACACCACGCTGGCCGGTGGCATTGAAAACTACACCGGCGGCGTGCCGCCGCTGTTTATGGCTCTGGCCGAAGGCCAGGCGGCCTACGTCAACCTCGGACCCAAACGCAAAGACGAAGCCGACCATTTGATGCGCATGTTCGCAGGTCTGCCGCTGGACGTGATCGAGGGTTTGCAGGCCAGCAATAACGACATCGACCAGGTGCGTCGGATTCTGCTGGATAAGGCCAAGTCCAAAGAGTTTCCGGTCTATGTGGATACCGACGGCAAATGCGGTCAGCCCACTCCGACCGAATCCATCGCCACCGAGTCGATCGCCTCCATCGCTCGCCGCGAGAATCAGCTGGGCACAGATTTCCCCGACCCGCGCATGTATTACAAGTGGTTGGTCACGCGGGTTGACTCCAATTATAGGCGACTGGACCCGTGGTTATTTGGCGTCAAACAGCCTCTGCACGATAAAATCAGCCAGATCAAAGAGCACCTCAGCCCGCCCTGGGCGCGCGAAGAGAACATGCACGACCCCTTCGGCTCCACGCCCTCCACTCGCAACATCAAGAAAGCCTATAGCTCGATGATGGAGATCTGCGGCAACGGCCAGCCGCCCACCTGGAACACCATCACCGACATCGCGGACGCTGCCATCGGTATGGACCGCGACCTGCTGAGCGGCATTCAAACTTACTGGATCAAGCTGCTTTCGGAGGTGGGCAAGGATCAGCGCGAAAGCCTGATGGCCCCCCTTTCGCGAGCCTGGGTCAATCTGAACGTGTTAGGGCCCAACAGCCCCCAGTTTGACCTGGTCTCGCCGCCCAACTCCCCCTATATCGAGATGATCGATCGCCATAGCGGCAAGGAGATTTGTGAGCGCTATGATCGCTCGCTGGCCATTGGTCAGGCTGTGGATCACACCATTGCCGGCCTGGGCATTCAGGAGCGCCGCGACTTCCTGGAAACCCTGATGACCGACATCCGGGCTCACCAGCCGGAGTTGGAAGCTCGCGAGCAGCGTCTGCGCGCCCGCCTGGGCGACAAATATAAGGGCCTGGACGTAGACGCGCTGCTGCACGACCGATCCGATATCGACAGTCCCGGCGTTAAAGAGGCTCTGGACCAACTGGTGGCGGCTGCCGACCCGGGCCGAGCCACTCACGAGATGACCCCGGAATATGCCGAAATTGTCCGCCACCGCGACATGATGGCCTGGGTCGCCTCCCGCTTCGCCCGCTATGGCGACCAGGCCATCGATCAGCTGGCTTCCAACAACCGTTGCGAGGACATCTCCGCCAATCCCATCATTCTGGGTGAGTTTTACCAGCCTAAGAAGGCCGGCACTTCGGTTACGCCGATGCCGGACGGGCCTTCTCGTCAGGAAGTGCTGGGCAAGGCCATTGCGGGCAAGGTTCCGGTCAAGACTTCGGTTGTGCTGGAAGGTGGCGGCGGCAAGGGCTTTGCCTATGTCGAGGTGCTCAAGCAGATCCGTGAAGCCCTCTCGCAAGGCAATGGTCAGGTGGCCATTGATGAATACGTGGGCAACTCGGCCGGCGCTCTAACGGCCGGCCTGCTGGCGGCTGGCTACGGCGGGGACGAGCTGTCCGAGGTGCTCAAACAGTTGGACTTCAAGAAGTTCTATTCTGATTATCTATGGCTTTCAGGCGGGGTGGATCCCAAAGTTCGCGGTATCAATCGCACCGGTCTGTTCTCTCAGCAGAAGATGTACAATACGATCTCCGAGCTGATTCAGAAGAAGGTACCCGTGGAAGGTCGTCCGGTCTTGTTCCGAGACCTGCCATTCAAGCTAAAGGTCACGGCCACGGTCATCAACGCTGACATTCCCCCTGAAGTGCGCGAACGCCTGAACATTCAGCCGGATGGCCAGGTGGTCTTCTCCAATGAAAGCACGCCCAATATGGACGTGGCCGCGGCCATGTGCTGCTCGGCCGCTGTGCCCGGCTTCTTCAACGCGCCCCAACTTCAGGTTTGCAACGACGGATCGAACCCGAATCCTCAGATTCATCGAATGCAGTTGGTCGACGGTGGGGTGGTCAATAACTTCCCAATCAGCGAGGTCAGCCAGGACGAGAATTCCTTCCTGCTCACCCTGCCGGCTTACTCGGAGGCGCCCAATCCGAACGGCGGCGAGCCCATCGCTCTGACAACTCTGAATTTTGACTCGGCCAACATTCCGGCCGTCAATGATTACAATAAACAGCGCTACGCCGAGTTCAAGCCTCAACTGGCCAATGTCGTCCAGGCTGCAGCCGATTGTGGCTATGGGCGTATGGTGCTGGGGCTTAATTTGACCAATCTCAGCACCCAGACGGCCCCGATTCTGCAGGGTCATGACCGTTCGGAGACGAGCCAGTTGTTGGATGCAGCTCAGCAGTTGGGGCTGCCTACCATGAGCGCTGAAGCTGGCGCTCAGGTCATTCGAGGCAACCTGCAATCCAAAGATCATGGTTTCCTGGAGCAAAATCTGCTCAATACCCTGCTCGACAAGGGCGACCACTTTTCGCCCAAGGGACCCTTTGGTGGGTCGCCCAAATATCGTCCGGGCAACGAAGAAGCCAGTGGTATTCCGGACATGCTGGCTTGCGTGATGGGCGCCGCCTTGACCGCGCCTTCGCAGTTGAAAAACCGTCTCTTCGAGAAGGAATAGATGCGGTTCTGGGTTTTTTGTTTGGCCCTGACGGCCAGCCTGGCGGCCGAGCCGCGCGAACTGATTTATGCTCAGCCCGAAGGCCAGGAGCTGCGCCTGGATCTGGACCTGCCCGAAGAAGGCGATGGACCCTTCCCGTTGGTGATGATGATCCATGGAGGCAGCTGGTCGAGCGGCAGTCGGACGAACTTCTTTTCGCCCGAACTGGTGGAACAGGGCTTTGCGGTCGCTTCCATCGACTACCGGCTGGCTCCCGACTCCAAGTTCCCCGCCTTTATCCAGGACGTAAAATCGGCCATTCGCTTTCTGCGAGCCCACTCTGGGGAGTACCGCCTGGATCCTGCTCGCTTCGGACTCTGGGGGTCTTCGGCGGGCGGTCATCTGGCCGTGCTGGCGGCTCTGGCCGGACCTTCGGCCGGCTGGGACGTCGGTGACAACCTGAACGTCTCCAGCGAAGTGCAGGCGGTGGTGGACTGGTTCGGGCCGACCACCTTTCAAGGTTTGGAGAACGCCTCTGAGAGCGCCCGCGAGACGGTCCATCGGGCCTTTGGAGGCGATTCCTTGATCTGGCGTCAGGCCAGCCCGCTCTTTCTGGTGCACCGGGGGGCGCCGCCCTTTTTGATTATGCACGGTCGGCAGGACAGGCTGGTTCCCTTCAGTCAATCGCAGTCGCTCTTTGATAGCCTGCGCCAGGCCGAGGTTTCGGCCCAGCTTGTGCCCGTCAGTCACGCCGGACACGATTTCAAGCCTGTGGAGGGCAACCCCGAGCCCAGCCCGCCGAAGTTGCGCCAGCAGGTTTTTGATTTTTTTCGCCGTACCCTCAAGTCCTGATGGCTAAATACGCAATGATCGCGGGCACGGGGATTTATGACCTGCCCGGTTTTGACCCCACTCCTATCCGGGTGGAAACTCCGTTTGGCAGCGCTGCCTATCATCGCTGTCAGGGCGATCTGGTCTTCTTGCCCCGCCATGGGCTGCATCACGACACACCACCTCACGCCATTAACTATCGAGCCAATTTCTGGGCTTTGCACACTCTGGGTGTGGAGTCGGTGGTGGCGGCCTATGCGGTAGGATCCTTACACCGCTCCATCCCTTTGCGCGGACTTGCCCTGCTCAGCGATTTCATCGATCGAACTCAGGGTCGGGCCGACACCTTTTACACGGGTGGCGAATGGGGAGTTGGCCACGCCGACATGAGTCGGCCCTACTGCCCGCGCCTTCGGGAGGTAATTCTGGCACGGGCGGCCGAGCGCGGCATTGAAATTGTGCCCCAGGCCACCTATGCCTGCACCAATGGCCCTCGCTTTGAATCGCCCGCCGAGGTTCGGCTCCTGACTTCTTGGGGCGGAGACGTGGTGGGAATGACCGGCGTTCCCGAAGTCTCGCTGGCTCGCGAGCTGGGGATGCATTTCGCCGGTGTGGCCTTATCGATGAATCTGGCCGTAGGCTTGGAAGAGGAACTGTCGGTGGTGCGCGACCTGGGCGCTCAGAGAGCGGCTATGCTGGATTTGATTCAGGCCGCCTTGCAGGGGTTCGGCGACGGCCCGGGTTGCGGCTGCGTGGGCGCGGTGGACTTTCTGGGTGCTGCCCGGATCTCCGTTCCAAGGGCCATGCCTGCCCGGACCTGAAAAAAGAAGCCCGACAGATCCAGGCTGCCGGGCTTCAAGGGTTGAGCGGACGGAGGTTTAACTGGCTTTGCGCAGGGGTGAGGCCACCGCGCTGGTGCCAGCTCGCAGACGTCGGCGTTCCAGCCAATCATCCAGGCTGTAGAGGCCGGCGCCAGCCGCCGAAAGAAAAAAGAAGGCGAAGCAGTAGAGCACGGCCGGTTCACCTTTGTTGGTGATGGGCAGAGCGCCCTGAGGCTGGTGCACCATGAAGTAGGCCACCGCCATCTGGCCTGAAAGAATGAAGGCCGTCAGTCGCGTGAATAGCCCGAACAGAATCATCAGCCCGCCCACCAACTCAAGGAAGCCGGCCAGGCCCATGAAAGAGATGAGCGGAACTGTGCCGCCCGGGCCAGGGTGGGGAAGTCCCAATAGTTTCTGGGCGCCGTGACAGGCGAAGAGGAAGCCCAGAACGACGCGAAAGAGTGCGTGGATCTGGGGCTGCCATTGTTGCATAAAGAACATGCGGCCTCCTGGGTGTGAGTGCTTCTAGAGACAGCCTAGCCCAGGCTTGTTGGCTGCGGGTAGCGTTGCAGATACCGGGAGGGAAGTACGTGATTACTCAGGCCACCAGTCTGCACACGTGGTGCCACCGGCTCAGCCTGCGTGCGTCGATCGAGTTCTGCTCAACAAAAGCCAGTCCCAGCCGATAAAGCCCCCGTCCTTCATAGCGCGACCAAACAACTCGGGCCTGAAGGCTGATGGGCGCTCCTTCTGCGAGCTTCAACTGGAAATCCAGCAGTGTCTCAACAGTCATTTCACGGTCCAGGGAGAGTTGGGCGCCGCGATCGTGGAGGTCGATGGTAAGAGCTCTTCGGTAAACACCGTCCTGGCGAATCCAGGCCTTGCGACAGATGGGGATGCGGAGGTGGTGGCGATGCTCACGGTTCATGGGCTAAGATTGCCATACCCAACTTGGCCAATCTGTGGGCCAGCATCGCCCCTTGTTAACGGAGTGAAAGAAAATTGTTAAAAACTTTGGTGTGTGCCCTGGTTTTGGTCTGGACGGCCTGGGCGGAACCGGCCCGTCTGCAGGAAGAACAGGACAACCTGAGGTGGACCCAGGAGATTCGGCGCTATGCCGAGGGGCAACCCGACCCGGTTCGCCAGGCACTGGAGCAGGTCATCACCGATGGGCAGGCCATGGGTCGACTGAGTCCCCACAAGCAACACGATACTCTGCAGGCCACACTCTCCAAGATCGATCGGGCCCGTCTCGAGCCTGAGGGTGCGATTCAGCGCGAGCGGCTGGACTCACCAGTCAGCAACTTTGGCGAGGTCGTTACCGGCAAGCTCTATCGTGGCGCCCAGCCTTCTCCTCAGGCCCTGCGCTGGTTGCATGAGCAAGGAGTGGGCATGATCGTGTTGCTGCGCGAGCCAGGGGTGGAGGAAACCAATTATCCCGACTGGTCGCGCCAGGACTATATTCGCGATGCCAGGGCTCTTGGCATGCAGGTGGTGGAGTTGGTCATCCGTGATCACACCGTGCCCACCCCCGCGCAGATCCATCGGTTTCTGGAAACTGTGCAACAGTCTCAAGTTCCTGTCTACTTCCATTGTTCGGCCGGGGTCGGTCGAACCGGCATCATGGCCGGGCTCTATGAGCGCTCCACAGGAGTGGAGGCGGCCGACGCCCTGGCTCACGCCAAGCGCTTCCAGCTCAATCCGGCCCTGGTTCCCGACCATGCTTTGCAGGCCAGTCTGTTGGTCAATTATCCGCTGCCCGGGCACACCGAGGTTTTCGACCTTCCCTGGGGGATCGGTGGCCTCAATCCGGTCAAGGCGGCCCTGGCTGCGGGCACCGGCTTTTCGCTGCCCCCGACCGCCCGACTTCATCTCGATTTGAGCGATCCGGAGCCGGGCTTGCGGCGAATGGCTCAGGTGTTGCGTGGCCAGGAACTGATTTGCCTGGAATTTCGCACGCGCGAGGAAGTGGATTTGCTGGCCAGCCTGGCCCGCGTCATTCCTGTGGCTCAGAAGATGGGCTGTTTGAAACTCGGAGATGATCTGAGTCTGGACGACCTGGATCGGGCACGTCGGCTGCTGGGGCCGGTTCCTTTCGAGGTGGTTGTGACCGGCCCATTGACCCCCGCACTCCTGGCCCAGTTGGAGGGCCACTGCGAAATTGTGGACCTCGGCACCAATCCCTCCGAGGCTCAGCTCACGGAAATGTCCAAACACGGCCTCTATGCCCATCTGCGTTCCGACCCCAGAATGCCGCTGGCTCACTACCAGGCCCTGGGCTTTGGTTTTCTCAGCGATTAGGTCTCCGTCAGTGGCTGACCACGTCCACCTTGGTCGGCACATAGTCGGGGAGTTTTTGCCCTTTGAGCACGGCCAGAGCGTCTTCCACGCCCAGGCGCCCCATTTCGCTTGGATACTGGGCCACCGAGCCGCTCATCTCTCCGTTCTGGATCGCCTGGCGCCCGGGTGCTGAGGCATCGAAGCCAACGATGACGATGTCTTTGCGGCCCATGGATTTACAGGCGGCCAGGGCTCCAAGGGCCATCACGTCGTTGCAGCCGAAGATACCCTGGATATCCGGATTGGATTGGAGCAGGTTCTGGGTGACGTTGAAGGCCTTCTCCTGCTCGGCATTGGCCGTCTGCGAGGCCGCCACCACCACTCCGGGATGCTTCTTGAGTGCATCCACGAAGCCGCGGCGTCGATCGTCCACGGTTTCGTGACCGGGAATGCCTTCCAGAATGATGACCCGGCCTTTGTCCTTGAGCACATGGCACATGTGATCGCCGGCCAGTTCACCGCCGTGATAGTTGTCCGAGCCGATGAAGGTTTCCGTATGAGCTCCGGCCTGCTTCAGGGTGGACTCGTCCACCCGGGTGTCCACGATCAGGACAGGAATGCCGGCCTGGTTGGCTTTCAGGATGGCCGGAACAATTTCTTTGGAGCCGCAGGGAGCCAGAACCAGGGCGCTGACGCGTTTTTGAATCAGGTTCTCGACGATTTGCATTTGCTTTTCCACGTCCGTCTCGCGCTCGGGGGCCTGCACGATCAGGCGCACTCCCGAAGATTCAGCGGCCTTCTGGGCGGCCTCTTCCATATCCACCCAGAAGGGATTGTTCTTGGTCTTCATCACGAAGGCGACCACCGGGCCTCCTCCGCTCTGGTGGGAGCTTCGATAGGAGGTGGCGCCCAGCACGACCGCCACCAGTGTGATCAGCGCGATCAGACCTGAGCGCTGGGGATGTTGGCGGAGCTGCATGTTCAGGCTACGAGTGATCTGCTCGCGCGAGCGGTCCACCAGCACAGCCAGCACAATCACCACCCCGATCACCACCTGCTGCATGTCCGCCGAGACTTCCAGCAGATTCAGCCCGTTGCGCAGCACACCCATGATGAGCGCGCCAAACAGGGTGCCCAACACGCCGCCCTGACCACCAGTCAGACTGGTGCCTCCCATGACCACAGCCGCGATGGCGTCCAGTTCGTACATGGTTCCAGCGATGGGTTGGGCCGAATTCAGGCGGGCGGTCAGCATGATGGCGGCCACTCCGGAAAGAAAGCCGGACAGCACGTAGACGCTGCATTTCAGCCGATCAGTGGGCAAGCCGGAGAGCCAGGCGGCCTGCTCATTGCCTCCCAGAGCATAAATAGAACGGCCGTAAACTGTGCGTTGCAGCACCAGCGCGGCCACCACATAAACCAGCGCCATCATCCCCACCAGCACCGGTCCCTCGGCCAGGCTTAAAAAGCCGGAGGAGAATCCACTGGCCGGCCGGCCTCCCGAATAGACGAGGGCCAGCCCGCGCACGGCGCTCATCATGCCCAGGGTGGCAATGAAAGGCGGTAGTTTTCCTCGGGTTACCATCAGGCCGCTCAGCAATCCTAACAGGGAGGAGACGCCCAGCGCGGCCAGCAGGGCCAGGGGTATGGGCAGGCCGGCGAGCAGCATTTTGCCCAAAACCATGCCGGATAGGGCCAATACCGAGCCGACCGCCAGATCGATGCCTCCCGTCAAGATCACGAAGGTCATTCCAGCCGCCAGCACGCCGTTGATGGCCGACTGCAACAGCACATTGGTGAGATTGGCGGCCTGCAGAAAGTTGGGGGTGAGCAAGCTCAGCAGGGCGCTCAGGCACAGAAAGGCGAGGGCGGGTCCGATCACGCCAGGCCCGCCAGGGCGCTGGCCAGGATCTTCTCTGGAGTCGCCTCGACCCGCGCATATTCGGCCACGACTTTGCCGGCTGAGATCACCAGAACCCGGCTTGACAGGCGCAACAGCTCGGGAAGTTCAGAGGAGATGAGCAGCACGGCTTTGCCGGCCGCGACTTGATCCTCAATCAATCGATAGATTTCGGCCTTGGCTCCCACGTCCACCCCCCGCGTCGGTTCGTCCAGGATGAGCAGGCGACAGTCACGCGCCAGCCATTTGCCCATCACAACCTTTTGTTGATTACCGCCCGAAAGCGTGCCCACACCCTGCTCGCGTGAGGGAGTGCGAATACGCAGCTCCTGAATGTAGCGGTCTGCCAATTGCTGGCAGGCCTGGCCCTTGAGCCAGCCCAAGCGGGCCAACTGGCTGAGCACGGCGAAGCTGACGTTGTCCTGCACACTCATTCCAAGCACCAGGCCCTGGTGCTTGCGATCTTCCGGAACCAGCCCCACTCCTCTTGCAATGGCCCGAGCTGGCGAACCGGTCTCGAGCTCCTGTCCGTCCAGCAACACCACGCCGCTCTGGCAGGGGTCGGCTCCGGCAATGATGCGCGCGATTTCGGTGCGCCCGGCTCCCACCAGACCCGCCAGGCCTACCACTTCTCCGGCACGCACCTGAAAGCTGACGTCCTGCACCAGGGGAGCTCGGGTCAGACCTGAGACCTCCAGTACCACCGGCCCCGGCTCTGCGCGCTGGCTGTCCACGGTCTCTTCCATCTCCCGGCCTACCATCTGGGCGACCACCTGCTGAGGAGTGATCTCGCTCATCTTCCAGGTGCCGGTGGTGGCGCCATCGCGCAGCACGCTCAGCCGGTCGGAGAGTTCATAAACCTCCTCCATTCGGTGGGAGATGTAGATGATGGCCGACCCCTGCGCGCGCAGTCTTCGGATGGCTGAGAAAAGATGTTCGGCTTCCTTTTGCGAGAGTGCGGCGGTCGGCTCATCCATGATCAGCACGTCGGCACGGTCCTGGAGGGCGCGAGCAATTTCCAGCATCTGGCCCTGGCCTACATTGAGAGTGCGCGAGGGTTCATCCAGGGGAAGCTCGATTTCCAGGAAGTCCAATGCTTTTTGAGCGCGCCTGCGCATTTCGGGGCGATTCAGCCAGCCCAGACGGTGGGGCATCCGTCCCAGTAGCAAGTTTTCCGCCACGCTGAGTTCTGGAACCAGCGTCAATTCTTGCTGAATAAAGGCAATGCCGGCCGCTTTGGAGTCTCTCGGAGAGTGTGGCCTGTATGCCTGACCGCGCAGACGCATCGTGCCCGAGTCGGGAGGCAACACTCCACCGATGACCCGCATCAGGGTGGACTTGCCGGCGCCGTTTTCACCCATGAGCGAATGCACTTCACCCGGGAAAAGCTCCAGATTGACGCCGGCCAGAGCTTTGACGCCGGGAAAGGAACGAGTGATCTGGTGCAGGCTGAGAACGGGTTGCAAGGCTTGCGCCTGTTCGACGGGTGCGGCCAGGAACCCGCTCTCGGACTAGCGGCCGCTCATCTGGATGAGCGCCGGTGCCAGCCACCAGAGCGGCCCGGCGAAGAGGGAAAAGGCGGCGGCTTCCCGGCAACTCCAGAGCTGGTCGGGGTTATCGCTTCGATAACCGTGGGGTGAACCGAACAGGCCTTCCAGTCTCTTGAAGAGCGCCCAGACCACTGGAGCCATGCAGAGCAGTCCGAGCCAGAACCAGAAACCGACCAGGCCGGCCATGGCCAGGTTGAACTGGGATTGAGTGCCGCTGTGGTTGATGAGAAAGTGCCGGGCCGCTTGGGAGAGGGCGGCTGAGACAATGAAGGCGGCGCCTCCCGCCTGCAGTCCGCGGTGAAGCAATTGGGCGAGATTGGATGGCTGATTCATGGTAGAAGCTCCTTTGGTCTGAATACCTGAAGGAGGCTTCTCGGGCGGGAAAAGTTTTAGGGCCGATTTTTTCTCAGGCGTGGCTGGCTGGAAGCCCAAAGCCCTGAAAGCATGGCCAGGCAGAAAATGGAATCGTAGAACTGGAGGATCACTGGCTCCGGGTCCACCCAGGCCACCAGTCGCAAGCTGAGCAACAGGAAGACCCAGCCCAGCCAGTTTTTGCAAAGGTCCGAAAGAGTGAAGATTCGCATACCCACCTTTTCGGAAGTTGCGCTTTAGGGTTTATAGGTCCAGGAAAGCCACGTTCCGGTTCGAGGCCCACAACCAGGCCAGGATGCCCAGTCCGAGCAGTGGATCATAAAGGTGCAGGATGGGCCCCTCAGGGTTCATCCAGATGATCAGGCGCAGGCAAAGGACCAGGGAAACCCAGTACAGGCTACTTTTACTCATACGAGTCTCTTCGGTCCTTGAGGGCGAGGTCTTAAGTAGAACAATCTAACTGTAGCTGATGGCGAATCCTATCATGACCATGGCCACGATGACCACGCCCAGGGCCAGCAGCAGTCCCCGCAGGGTGATTTCACCGGAGACCTGGGTGGATTTGGCGAGCGTTGGCGGGGGGTTGTAAAACAAGCTGAGGCTCCCGTTCGGGCCACGGCTGACCTGGAGCGTTCCGCCCGAGCTCGCACGAGTAAAGTATTGAATTCCTAATTTGCGCGCGATTTCCGAGGCTCGTTCGTCCGGAGCCATCGAACTGTATGAAGAGACTCGAACGATGCGAGCCGAGTGGGTCACCAGGCAGAGAGCATACTGCCAGCTTCGCTTCCCTTGTTTGTCGTCCGACCAGCTGGTCAGCACCGCGGCGGAATGGAGCTGTGAGAAGTCCGCGATCCGCGTCTTAAAGAGCTGCCCGAAAATCGTTCTCACCAGAGCAAGTTGTTGGGTTTTCGGGTCTAGATGGTAGCGCACATCGTAATTCGCTTTCAGCCAGAAGCCGATGGCCCAGATGCAAAGCATCGTCAGAAAGAAGGGCAGCACGGGAAAATCAGGCCAGACAGGTGGCGCGCCGTTTTTTCCGCGACTGACCATGGCGATCCAGGTCCCAAAGAAGACCATTCCCATGCACCAGGGGCTGCCCAGGAACCAGAATAGGTTCTCCAGTGGACTATCGTAGTCCAGGTCAATGGCTTCGCTAGACGGACGCATACAGCTCCTTCAAGCTTTTTAAACGAGCCTGCCAGTGCTCATCTTCCACCACATTCTCCAAGGAGAGATCCAGCCGCACGTCATCGCACCAAATGACTCCTCGAGCGGCGGCCGAACCGAAAGCTTCCGGCTCCAGTGGGTAGTGCACCCCGTGCGTCACCACCCCGCAGGCACACCCCCAGGCCGGCTTAGGCGACCAACCCACCAGTGCGCTCAGGTGTTCTTGCTGAGGAAAGGTATGCATGGTTGGCGTCCCTCGCCAATCTCCGGCCAGCACCTCACCCACCTGTAAGATTTTCTTGCATTCACCCAGTCGCGGCGGACAGGCGATGGATTTTCCGTTCACCAGGATGGGAGTTTTTGAGAAGCTGCAGTTTGCTCTGAGCAATTCCAGGGTTGGGGATTGGGCACCCATCAGGCCACCAAAGAGGCGTTGAAAGACCCCGGCGTTGGCGTGTTCTTGAACAAACAGACACAGCCCCGGCCGGCCTTTGCCCCAGGCATTGACTTTGCTGAATCGGTTTCCGGTCACTCGCAGGCAGCCCGCATCCTGCCCCTCAGGGTCGGTCAGGCGCAGAGTGATGTAGTAAGGGTTGAGACCGGCCGCACCCAGCACCGCCCTCGCCAGATAGCGCAGGGGAGTCAGGCCTGGATCGGAAGAGAATAAGGAAGTGAAAAGGCCGCTCAGGCTTTCGATTTGAAGGCCGCACCAATCCAGCATTTCAATTCGACAGGAATCCGGGCGAATGGTGATGGCGATCTGGGTGGCGCCAGCCGAACAACCCGCCGCCACCGCAGCCAGTACGTAGCGTTCGGGCGCGCGCAACTGAAATTTGGCCAGCTTTTCTAGAGCGGCGCTGGAGGTCATGGAAAACTCTCCACTGGAATCGGGAGTGGCCTCCCAGCGCAAGTCGGCCACCATCTGATCGATCGGATTGAGTGTCACCTGCCGACTGTTCTGCGCCCTCCGGTGACCTTCCTTATGTAGAAACAGGGGAGGATTGGACCCGGCCTCTTGATGCTGAAAAAAGTTCACGCACGGCAGAAAGAATATTCAAGCGGTGGAACAACATGTCTGGTACGGGATCGGAACGAGCTACGCTGGTAGAGACGGAGCGGGAGTCCACCCTGAGGAAACAGAAAATCCACTTCCTGAGGAGAGTCGAAATGAACGCGATGTTACGTAGTTGTGGCCTGGCCGCTCTGTTGGCCCTGAGTGCTGTGGCCGAGCCCCCAGCCCAATCTGCCGCGCCAACCCCGGCACCGGCTGTCCAGAGTTCAAAGAAGGCCGCCGCGCCCGACAAGATCACCTCCTCCGATGATGCCCCCGCCCCAAAGGTGGTTACGCCCGCAGCTGTGAAGCCGGCCCTGCTCAAAGCGCCTGGATTGGTTGAGCAGAAAGCCAGTCCGGCCGTCATGCCCCCCGCCAAACCCGGCTATCCCGATGAGCAAAAGCAGGTGGACAAGCCTGTCACCAAGCCGGCCGCCGCCACCCCGCCGCCTTCCAAGATTGTGGAGACTGCGCCGGCGGCCAAACCAGCCGCGGCCACGCCTGCTCCCACCAAGGTTGTGGAAAGCGCGCCCGCAACCAGACCGGCCGCCGCCACCCCGCCGCCCTCCAAGATTGTGGAGACTGCGC
>JAFEBA010000002.1 GCA_018266105.1 bacterium
GGCATCGTCGACCCCGCCAAGGTGACCAAGAACGCTCTGGTCAACGCCGCCTCCATCGCCTCGATGGTTCTCACCACCGAGACCCTGGTTGCCGAGCTGCCCAAAGAAGAGAAGAAAGCCGCCCCCGGCGGCCACGACCACGACTTCTAGTTCCCCAACGGGAAAGTGAAGTCAAAAGACCCCGACCAAACAAGGTCGGGGTCTTTTTTATTGCCGCTCGATCGGGCCGCTGACCGAAATCGAATAGGGTCCGGCATTCTCATCTACATGCACGTGCACACGCACAATCTGGCGCGTCAGCAGGCGATAAACCCCTTCCTCCTGGCCAACCACGTCGCTGCTGACCTGGGCCCGGACCCGCATCAACTCCCTACCCAGACCGTCCTCCAGACTGACGACGGTGTTCGACATCCAGCGTTGGGACTGAGCCCGCACCACGATTTCGAAGAGACCCGGATTGGCCCAGGTGGTATAGATAAAGTCATGATCGGCACCGTCGCCTCGGCCCTGTAGCTCCCAGCGGCGCGCCGACGAGGGCATGGAGTGGGGGGCAGAATTAAGGGTGATGGGCGGGTCCTGTGGGTCGTCTGGGGTCTGACAGGAAGCGCTTTGAAAGAGGGCGGCAATAGCCAGAGACGTCAGCAAAAGAGACGTAGCGCGAAACAAAATGATCCTCCGTGTAGGCGTCATCTCAAGGAAGTCGCTGCCGGCGGCCTCGGCCGTTGCCGCAGTCTTTCCAGACGGCTACCCGCTCACTATGCCAGCCCTGAACGACCAAAACTGTAAGCCAGATCGCATTCCCGCCTGAGCGACAAAGCTGCCCGGGGGTTTAACAAGCTGTTCACAACCAATGGGGCCGATTAAGCAAAAACCAAGGCGGCACCGCTATATTCATTCCATCGAAGCGCCGCAGGGCGCGACGATGTGAATGCGTTGAAGGTCGCTCCCTCAGAATTGAGGCCCCGTCGGCAGGTCCGGCGGGGTATTTTTTTGCCCAAATGGCGTTAACAGGCCGAACAGGTCATTTTACACCAAGTTAACAAGACAGGCCCGAGATTAAGCTGAAAGCAAGGCGCCCGGATTAGATTAACTCCATCGAAGCGCTGCACGGCGCGACGATGTGAATGCGTTGAAGGTCGCTCCCTCAGAATTGAGACCCCGCCGGTTCGTCCGGCGGGGTATTTTTTTCTGTTATACTAGGATACCGATGCTGAGATCGTGCAGACTTTGGGCCCTGGCCTTGGGCCTGGCCAGCATGGCGCTAGCCAATGACAGCCCCTCCCTCTCTTCGGGCACGTTCCAACCCATGAACGGGGAGCACCCTCAGATCCGGATGGAGAGCGAGGATATCTACCTCAAGGTCTACCTGGGAAGTTACGATGTGGACGCGCGTTTCGTCTTCACCAATGACGGACCAGCTCAGGACGTCACGATGGGTTTCCCTGAATGGGCCCACGATTATCTTCGCGACAAGGCGAATTTCCTGAACTTTCGCTCCAGCGTAGACGGAGTGCCGGTTGGGGTGAAACGATTTGTGCCGGCCGGCCAGCACAGACTGGACTACAGAGCATGGTGGTTGAAAACTGTCCACTTCAGCCCCTATCAAACCCGGATGGTCACGGTCCGCTTTTCAGCCCGCCTGGATAGCACCCCTGATGGGGACAGGTTCCACTCCGTGGGCTACGCCTTTACCGGCGGAGCCTGGAAGGGAAAGGTCAAGGAAAGCCGCCTGACGGTCCGCCTGCCCTACCAGGGAGCCCGCCTGGGAGGCTACGCTCGAGGTTCGGAGGGATACCGAGGTCCGGGAATGACCAGGGATGGGCGCTGGGTCTACCTGGTGCGCCGAAATTGGGAAGCCGAGCAACGTTTCAACCTGGTCTTCCAAGACCCGCCCGACTTTCCCAGAGAACTAGAACGGGTCGATGAATCCAGCTTGAAAGGCAAGAGCGCCTGGGAACTCACCCTGATGCGCAATCGAATCGCGGCCAGATATGGGCGACCTTTCAGCGACCCCGAGTTGCGCCGCTACTTCGAGGCTCAGTCCTGGTACTCAGTTGACCCCAACTATTCGGACCGACGTCTACGCAGTTACGAGTGCAAAGATATGCAGACCATCCAGGAGTACCAGAACAAGCATCACCTCAATTAAAACCAGGTTCCTCCTTGCCCCCCTAGAACACGAGGCGGGTGCGTTACGATTTTGCCAGCGACAACACAGCCGGAATGTGCCCCGAATCCCTTCAGGCGATCCTGGAAGCCGATACCGGCCACTTACCGTCCTATGGAAACGACCACTGGACTCAGAGAGCCAGCGACGCCATACGAGCCCTGTTTGAGCGCCCATGCGAGGTCTTCTTTGTCTTCAATGGCACCGCCGCCAACTCACTGGCTCTGGCCAGCCTTTGCCAGTCGTATCACAGCGTGATCTGTCATGAACTGGCCCATGTCGAGACGGACGAATGCGGTGCTCCGGAATTCTTCTCCAACGGCACCAAGCTCTTGCTGGCCGCAGGGGAACTGGGAAAGCTGCACCCCGACGAGGTGGAGCGTTTGGTGCGCAAACGCACCGACATTCACTACCCCAAGCCCAAAACACTGAGCATCACCCAGAGTACCGAATGCGGCACGGTCTATTCCCTGGCCGAACTGGCGGAGTTACGAGAGCGAGCCCGCTCGCTGGGCTTGAAGGTCCACATGGACGGGGCGCGCTTCGCCAACGCCTGCGCTAGCCTGAACGAGTCTCCCGGCCGCATCGTCGAGAGCGCGGGGGTGGATGTGCTCTCACTGGGCGGCTGCAAAATGGGAATGGCGCTGGGCGAGGCGGTGGTCTTCTTCAACCTGGAGCTGGCCGAAGATTTTGCTTATCGCTGCAAGCAGGCCGGACAGCTGGCTTCCAAGATGCGCTACCTGACCGCCCCCTGGGTAGGCATGCTGGCGGAAGGCCACTGGCTGCGCCACGCCCGCCAGGCGAACGCCATGGCAACCCGCCTGGCGCAAGGTCTCAGCTCCAATGGGGTTGAGGTGCTTTACCCGGTCCAATCCAACGCCGTCTTCGTTACTCTGGGCGAGGAGCGAATCCAGAGACTTCGGGACGCGGGCTGGGCTTTCTACCAGTTTATTGGAACCGGGGGCGCACGCTTTGTCTGCCCCTGGAACACCAGCGCTCAGGCCGTGGATGAGCTGGTCGAAGCAGTCCGTTCCAGCTCTTAGGGCTTGACCACCGTGATGCTGAGCTGATCCAACCCCTCGATGCCGCCATCCAGGACGTCGCCGGGCTGTACCGGCCCCACGCCGGCGGGCGTGCCCGTAAAAATCAAATCGCCTGGCTCCAAAGTAAACAGGCTCGACAGGTGAGCGATAATCTCCGGAACCTTCCAAATCATTTGCTCCAGGTCTCCGGACTGGACCCGCCGACCGTTGACATTCAAAGAAATCGAGCCACTCTGGAGATGGCCGACCTGCTGTACGGTCCAGATGGGCGAGCAGGGAGCAGAGAAATCGAAGCCCTTGGCAGCATCCCAAGGACGACCGGCCTTTTTGGCTTCCGCCTGCAAATCTCGCCGTGTCATATCCAGACCAACCCCATAACCAAAGATGTGCGTCAGAGCCTGCTCCGGAGACAGATTCGCACCGCCACGGTCCAATGCCACCACCAGTTCAATCTCATGGTGGACATCCTGGCTCAGAGGCGGATAGGGAAAGCTGCTACCGTGAAAGGCGGCCTGGGCCGGCTTGCAAAAGAAAAATGGGGGAGTGCGGTTCGGATCCCCGCCCATCTCACGAGTATGCTCGGCGTAGTTTTGCCCCACACAATAGATACGGCGGACGGGAAAAGCCGCGTTGTGCTGAGCCACCGGCAGAAAAGCCTGTGAAGGAGGGGTGATTACGTATTCCATCCGCAGCTCTTGGCCTTGACGCCACCCGCAACCTGCTGACGAAATTCCTACGAGATTGTAATGAACCAGGCTAAAGCATGGTTTATAATCGGAGTATGAAAAAGATGGCTGTGCTTCTCTGCCTCGTCACACTGGTGGTGCCCGCCCAGGCACGGCGGCGGTTCTCCCCCGGCCTGAGCCGACCCGCTACCGTGAGCGGAGGATTTTCACCCAGCATGCCTTACGGGCCGACCGGCAACATTTCTCCCGCCAGCACCGGCTTCTCGCCCACCTGCACCTACGGCCCCAGCTCCATTCAACCGGCCAGCACGGGTTTCTCGACCACCGGCCCGGTCCCCAACATCAACCTCAACAGCGGTTACGGTGTGCGCCACGGCTACGGACGTCGGCGCGGTTCCTACTACCGCACCTACAACAGCGGCTATTCCAACGGAGGCTACAACGGCAGCAGCGGTATCCCCGGTTACGACACGCCCCTGCCTCAAAAGTCACTGCCCGGTTACTAAACCCACTCCCGTAACTTTGGTTACGGCGCGGAGATGAGCCCGATGATAGGCTCGAACAATGCTACAGCATTGGGACGAGAGAGCCGCCCTCTATTTTTCCCTGGCCTCACCCTCGGAGGTCTGGGGTCGCCTGGATGTTCTCAGCCGCAAGCGCTTTTACCGCCTGCTGACCGTCAAACGGGGGCTGCCTTTACTCAGCGAGCCTGAACTGCAGCAAGCTCGCCTTCAGTGCAAGCTCGATCTGATGCAGCAAGACCTCGCTCGCGACTCCAGCCCCGCCTTGCTGCCCGGCCAGGTGATCGGACTCCGACATCTGGACAGAGTCCCGCCCAGTGTGAAGCTGGCCGTCTTACTCTGTGAGCTTCAGCCTCGTTGGCGCCATGCCGTGCTCAAGACCCTGGAGGCCAATCTGGCCCACTTGCTGAGCCAGCGCATTGGACAGAAGTGGCAGTTCAGTCCCCAGGCCAGGCGAAACCTGATCAAACGCTGCCGCTTCGATCGCGAACTTTTCGAGCAGCTCGCGCAATCGGCACCCAGTTGCCTGGCCGACTGGTTGCTGGGACGGATCTTTTTTGGAACCGAGGCTCTCTCTCAACTGTGCGAACTCAGCCCTATCCTGGGTCGGCCGATCAAGAACTGCCAGCTGCGGCGGCGAGTCTACGGGTCCCCTAAATCGATTCAGTGCCGTCGGCAGCGGGCGGCCATTGTGCTGATGAGCTTACCCCCCGAACTCTCGGCCCAATTCTTCAAACTCCTGGGTCCAGATACCGTCCACGCGATCACCCTGGCCATCGCGGATCTGCCGCCGATCGGGCCGCAGCAAAGGTTGGAGGCCATCGTGGAAGTCACCCGGCTGCTCCCGGCGGAGCTCGAGAGCGTGGCCCGATCCGAGGCCGAGAAGCTGGGCGAGCAAATGAGGCGCTACCTCGAGGAAGGCTGAGCCGGGAGGGACCGCTCGTCGAGCTCCGAACCGGGGAGGCTTTGATGCGAGAGTATCAATCAGAAGCGGTTACGTTTGGAGAATACATATGAGGAAGTCCCCTGTCTCGGCAGCCTTGCGCAAGGCCTGCCTGGTGAGCTGCTGTCTGGCCACTTTCATCTCAGGATGTGCCAGTGACGGCACCTCTCCACTCCAAACGGTGACCCTGCCCAATAGCGGTTCCACCCAGGTTCAAACGGGAAAGGTCATCTTGCTTGTGGCCGAGCCCACCAGTGGAGTGATTCATCCCAGTCTGCAGAAAAACCTCACGTTTCAGGGCGTGGATGACGATCTGCGGGTCACCTTTGGACCGGTGACCAGGAACTTCAGCGCGGCCATCCAGTTTGAAGGCGTGCCTGTGGGCACCACCGGTATTCACGTCTTCGACCCCCAAAATCCGAAGCTCTTCGGTGAGGTCGAAGTGGTGGTCAAGCCCGGGGGCACAACTTATGCCAGTGACGTGGTGCTAATCCCATCCCGATCGGCAACGGGACGGGTGGTATCGCCTAAGGAGGGGGACCCGATTGCAGCTGGATCTGGCTTCATCCAGGCCTCTCTCTCCAGTTTAGGTCCAGCCGGTTCCAGCCCGATTATGGCGGGTGTGGATGCAGCCAGCGTTACGGGTGCGATGGTCGACCAGCATCCCTACAAAACCAATTCCTGGCTCTCCCCCGTGCTCTGGTCCGATAACCATACCCCCTACTACATTGGAGGCCGTCAGGAGATGAACTGGCAGCAACCGATTTATCCCAAGCCCTGGAACATCCGCTACAACATGCAGGCCGAGCTACCGGCTCTGCGCGGCCTGAATCTGGGCCTGGAACGGGTGCGGAGCAATGCCGGCGCCAATCTGCCCAGCCCGGGCGGCTTTGGAGCCAATCAGAGCGCTCAATGGACGCAAATTCAGGCGACCTTTGATGTGCGCTCTCTCAGCATCGACCCCGGCTTCAAGCCCCTCCAGATGAAGGTGGCTCGAGTTGGAGATTATGATGCCGATTTCGTGCTGCGAGGCGTGGACGACCCTGACTTTGACGCCACCGGCCTGCCCATCAATGCCACGCTGCAAATGACGGTGGTGCGCGGCAACCCGATTCTCTACTTCAAGGCCGTGGGGCTCCCCAAGGTCAACCTGGGCGCCTTCTTCTCCGGCGTCCCTACCAACACACCCGGCAGCATTGACCTCGGAGCCGGCAAGACGGTGGGATACAATGTCTTCACCGCCAACTTCGACCAGTATGGCACGGGAACTATCGTGGTTTTCTACGACCACGCCGGCGCCAGTCTGCAAACCACCACAAACCTGGATCCAGCCAAACTCACTTTCCAGAACACGACCACCGGCAACAACTACTTTGCCATCGCAGCCTTACCCAGTGCCGCCGACGCCACCCCCGCCAACCTTCAGCATTTGGCCGCGTCGGCTTTCTGCGTGCCCACCAATACCCGCGTTACCTACACTCACAATGCCAAGGGTCAGACGGTGGACGCGACCTACACGATGACAACCCAGGACGTGCTGGGGTCTGGCAACATCAAGGCTGTGAGCGGATTGTTGCCCAACCACTACCAGAATGGTCCGGCCGGCGTGCCCGTGCTGCAAGCAGGCCCCTCCCCGCTGGGAGGCATGACCTTTAAGAGCGTGCGAGGTAACCTGAAGGTCTACAATGCTGCTCAATTCACCTGTCGATACCAGTATGCAGGAATTTTGCCCTGGCTCCCGCCTTTGGACGACGCCGACGGTCGCGCCAAGCTGGGCCAATGGATCGAGGTGCTCAAGCGACGCAACGGCACGACCGCTCCGCCTTACACCGGCACTTACCTGGAGCGAGGTCAGCAGGCCTACGAGCTGGGCAAATTCCTGGGACGCAATGGGCTGGCCGCCGCCTCTATCGCTGACAACAATGTAACCCCGGCCAGCGACCCGGCTCTGGCCAAACAAATTACGGATGAAACCAAGGCCGCCATCGAACTTTACTTCCGCCAGAACCCGAGCTACCCCGACGGACAGGTGAAGAAAAACGAGGCCGCACCCTACTATGTCTATTACGATGCTCGCGTGGGTGCGCTGAATCAGTATCCAAACGGCACCGGTCCCAGCGACATCTTTCCCTCCGACACCAACGTCAAGCCCTACGAATCCTATGGGGCGGTCACGCGCAACAACGACCACCATTTTCACTACGGCTACTACATCTTCGCGGCCGCCCAAATCGCGCTACGCGACCCGGTCTGGGGCTCCCAGTATAAAGACGCGATCAATCAGATGATCTTTGACGTAGCCAATGATCCAGCCGTCAACCCCAACCCGATTCTGCAGTTCCCGCGCATGCGCAATTGGGATGCCTATCAAAACATGTGCTATGCGGCCGGGCTGTCGGCGCCGGACGGGGAAGGCAACAACGAAGAGTCCATTTCGGAAGAGATCAACTTCTGGACCGGCGTGATTCTCTGGGGTGCGGCCACCGGGCAGGATGCCCTGGTCGAACACGGCATCTGCCATTACGCGGCCGCCTCGCATACCTCCTGGACTTACTTCTTCGACCCGGCGGGCATTACAACGCAGCTGACTAAGGACACCGGCGGGCCGGCTGAGACCAATTGGCCCGGAGAAGGTGCGGTGCGCCTTTTCGATGGATTCACTCGCTGGGATACCTTCTTCGGAGTGCACCCCGCCTTTGCCCGCGCCATTGTGATGATCCCCGTCACCGGTGGCTCTTTCTACCACGCCCTCAACAGCAATTATGTGAAGGATGTGATGAAAGCCTACGACGATAGCGTCACCAAGTTCACCATCGATCCCCTGAAGCCCCAGGGCCAGAACGCATTCGACGGATTGAATCAGTGGATCGAGGGTCCGGCCCACTTCTACGCCCTCTTTGCCAAATATTGCGCGATGGGCGACCCGACCAACGCTTTGGCGCGCTACTTCAATGTGCCGTCCGACTACAATGCGGTGGGAACGGCTCCCAACAACCTGATCGTTCCTAACGACAAATTCACCGACGTGGGCGACTCAGGCGTCTGGACCTACCATTGGTGCCACTACATGGAAACCCACGGCAAGCCTGACCCGAGCGTGACCACCAGCGACACGCCGTTCTACATGAGCTTTGTCGACACGGCCAATAACAAACGCACGTACGCGGCTTACAACCACACCAACGGAGCCATGACCGTCAACTTCAGCGATGGCGGCAGCTTGAATGTGCCGGCCCACCAGCTGGCCAGCAAAACCGTTACCGCTCCCTAACCGTCCAGGCTCTCGGCCACCATCTGTTCCAGCAGGGGCGCCACCAGCGCCGTCCAGCCCTGCTGGTGGATGGAGCCGAGGCCACGTCCGGTGTCACCGTGGAAGTACTCGTGAAAGAGTATCAGCTGGTCAAACCCGGGCCGGTTGTGCTGCAGGAACTGCTGATGGCTGACTCTCCGTCCCTGTTTGTCGGGCAGAAAGAGCTTGACCAGACGGCGACGCAGCTGCTGAGCGGCCTGCTTGAGCGTGATCTGCTTGGACGTCCCATCAAAACAGGGAATTTTGAGAGAAGTCCCATAAAACTTGTGATACTGCTCAAGGGCGCCGATGAGCAGGTAATTCAAGGGGAACCACACAGGCCCTCGCCAATTGCTGTTGCCACCATAAAGCGGCGTGACGGCCTCACCCGGTTCATAGCCCACCGAATAGGATTCTCCCTCGATCTCTAATTGGAAAGGCTGGTCCTGATGAGCCTTAGAGAGGCTGCGCAATCCGAAGGGCGAGAGGAACTCGTCCGGGTCAAAAACCCTCATCAAGATACGCTTGAGATGATCGCGTGTGGCCACGGCCAGCAAGACCGAGTCACCCTTGCGCTCAAAGTGCCTCATCAAGTGAGGCCGATTGGCCACAAACCACTCCAGCCTGCGCTTGAATCCCGGCAGTTTCTTCAACGCCTCGCCATCCAGCGCATCCACCGCAACCAACGAAATCAGGCCGACCATCGAGCGAATCTTGAGGGGAGTGATGCTGCCATCTCGTTTCAGAAAGTCATAGTAGAAGCCATCCTCCTCGTCCCAGAGCCCGCTTCCGCCCAGCTTGTTCATGGAATAGGTCACGGCCACGAAATGTTCAAAAAACTTGGAAGCAATGTCCTCATAGACCGGGTCGGTTTCAGCCAGCTCCAGCGCCATCTTGAGCATCTGCAAACAGTAGAACGCGATCCAGGCAGTGGCGTCCGCCTGCTCCAATTCGGACCCGCGCGGCAAATTGGAGCGGTCAAAAGCTCCCACATTGTCCAGCCCCAGGAAGCCCCCGCTAAAGACGTTGTTGCCGTCTTTGTCAGTGCGATTGATCCACCAGGTGAAATTGAGTAACAGCTTCTGAAAAACCCTGGCCAGGAAGGCGCGATCACGAGATTCGTCCCGACGGTACAGATGCCAGGCCGCCCAGGCGTGCACGGGCGGGTTGACGTCATCGAAATTCCACTCATAAGCCGGGATCTGGCCGTTGGGATGCTGATACCATTCCCGCAACAGCAGAAGAAGCTGCTGCTTGGCCAGATCAGGATCGATTCGAGCCAGGGGAATGACGTGAAAGGCCGAGTCCCAGGCGGCATACCAGGGGTATTCCCAGGCGTCCGGCATCAACAGAACATCGCGGTTGTAGAGGTTGGCGGCCCAGCGGTGGTTGCGACCCTTCAGGCGTGAAGCCGGGGGCTTGGGATGGACCGGGTCGCCTTCCAGCCACTGATCGACCGCATAGTAATAGAACTTCTTGCTCCACAACAATCCAGCCAGAGCCTGGCGCCAGACCTGCCGCTCCGCTCCCTGTAGCTGAGACGCATGCTGGCTGTAATAGTCCTCGCACTCCTTGAGCCGTCGAGCAATGGTCAGATCGAACTCACGACCAAAAAGTTGCTTGGGCCCGCCTTCGGCCTGGCTCAGGCGGAAACGCAACTCCACCTCTTCGCCCCCACCCAGCTCCAGTTGAATCCAGGCAGCGGCCTTGGTGCCCTGCTGATTCGGATTGCAGGCCTTCTTTTCTGCCTGGATGACGCGCCGGTGGAAGGCGTCCTTGACATAGGGCTGTTTGTTCTTGACCCCATAGAGCTTCTGCAGATTGCTTTCGTTCTCGGTGAAAAGAAACTCGGCTTCGCGCTCCACCCAAAAGCGCCACTTGCCCAGTTGCTCGTGCTCCAACAGCAAGCCGCCCTCGGGATGCACTGAGATGTTCGGCCGAGCCGTATAGCCCTCGCCGCTCCGCCCCCAACCCCAGGTATTGCGAAACCAGACGGTGGGCAGCAAAGTCAGGGACCTTGCCTGTGAACCGCGATTGACCACTGTATAGCGAATCAGAATGTCATCCGGGCCGGCCTTGGCATATTCTACATAGCAATCAAAGTAAGCGTCATCGTCGAACGCATCAGTATCCTGCAGTTCATATTCGGGCTCCTGGCGGGAACGCCCGGCATTGACCCGGCGCAGCTCTTCATAGGGGAAGGGTCGCTGCGGATACTTGTAAAGCGCCCGCATATAACTGTGTGTAGGGCTTGAATCCAGATAATAATAGAGTTCCTTGACGTCTTCGCCATGGTTGCCCTCAGGGCCGGTCAGACCAAAGAGGCGTTCCTTCAGGATCGGATCTTGATGATTCCAGAGAGCCACCGAAAAACAAAGTCGACACTGGCGGTCGGTCAGGCCCAACAGGCCGTCCTCGCCCCAGCGATACACGCGAGCGGGAGCGTCGTCGTGACCGAAGTCGTTCCAGGCGTCACCGTCAGCGGAATAGTCTTCGCGCACGGTGGCCCACTGTCGTTCGGGTAAGTAGGGACCCCAGCGTTTCCAGTTGGCCTGGCGCTGAGCGTCCTCCTGGAGGCGTTGTTGCTCTGACATGGCTGGGCCTTCTGGCAGGGGAAGATCGGCCCTGCAGGAAGCTCGGGCCTTGATGGCTACTGTATTCACTCCCAACACCGGGGACTGGGATCTCACCCCCTTCTACGCTGAGCGCCTGGGCGCCGATTATCAAAATGACCGGCAAAACTTCCGGGACCGCCTGGAGCGGGCCCTACAAGAGACTGATCTGCCGAAACTGCTGCTGGAGTGGGAACAACTGGTCAGCGACAGTGAGCACATGGGCTCCTACCTGACCTGCCTGCGCAGCGCCGACGGCCGCGATCAGCAGGTGGCCCAGGAACTGGCCAGCCTGCAGAGCGATGGTTCGCGCATGCGACAGCTCGAAGTCAGCCTGTCGGAAAAGCTGAAACAGCTGAGCGAAGCCCAACTGCAAGAACTCTGCCAGAATCCCCAGCTGAAGGAGCTGGAGTATTACCTGCAGCGCCTGCGCCAGCGGGCCCTCTGGCAGATGCCAGGCGAATTGGAGAACCTGGCTGCTGAACTGGACGTGGACGGGATGTCCGCCTGGGGTCGGCTCTACGACCAGATCGCCGGTCGACTGGAGTTCCAGTATCTCAATGCGAAGGGCGAACAGCTGACGGCACCCATGTCCATGAAGGTGAGCCTGTTGGAAGACCCCGATCCCAAGGTGCGCAAAAGCGTGTTAGAGGGCAGCAATCGGGCCTGGCAAAGCGTGGAAGACGTGGCCGCCGCCTGTCTCAACGCCATCGCCGGCAATCGCCTGACGCTCTACAAACGCCGCGGCGTTCCACACTTTCTGGAACCGGCGTTATTTGACGCCGCCATCGAACGAGCCACTCTGGATTCGATGTTGGGCGCCATCGCCTCTCGCTACGAGCTGCCCCGTCGCTTCCTGAAGCTCAAGGCCAAAATCTTAGGGGTGGAGCGATTGGGCTTCCAAGACCTGAGCGCCCCCCTGCCCGACCTGGACAATTCCAAGATTGCTTGGGATCAGGCGGGAAAGATGCTGGTGGAAGAAACTCGCGCCACCTACCCGGAGTTCTCCAAGTTCTGCCAGGAATCGCTGGCCCAGAACTGGGTCGACTGGAGCCCTCGCGAAGGCAAGCGACCGGGCGGCTACTGCACCGGCTCCACCCGACTGCGCCAGTCGCGCATTTTTATGACCTACCACGGGGCCTTTGGCGACCTGATGACGCTGACCCACGAGTTCGGTCATGCCTGGCACACTCACGTGATGAACCAGGAGCGACCGCTCAACACCCTTTACCCTATGACGCTGGCCGAGACCGCCTCCACCTTTGCCGAAAACCTGCTGCTAGACGCTCTGCTACGGGCACCCGCCACCAGCCCAGAACAACGCCTGAAGCTGCTAGACTCCAGGCTTGAGGGCGCCTGCGCCTTCCTGCTGAACATTCCCTCTCGCTTTCTCTTCGAAAAGCGTTTCTACGAAGAGCGAGCCCAGGGTGAAGTCTCGGTGGATCGGCTCAAAGAGCTGATGCTGGAGGCACAGAAGGAAACCTATGGGGACAGCCTCGACCCCGACCAGCTTGACCCCTACTTCTGGGCCTCCAAGCTGCACTTCTACATCACCGAACTCAGCTTCTATAACTTCCCTTATTCCTTTGGCTATCTTTTCAGCCTGGGAGTCTATGCCCAGGCCCAAAAGCGCGGGGAAGCCTTCCTGCCCACCTACGAGCGCCTCTTGCAGGCCACCGGACGGCGCACGGCCGAGCAGTGCGCCCGAGAACATCTGCAGGTTGAGCTGAATCAGCCACAATTCTGGTTAGATTCGCTGGCCTTGGTGGAACAGGACATGCAACAGTTCGAAGAGCTGGCCCGGGACGTTTACAAAATCGCCTGATCGAGTAAACTGAACATTATTCATTTTTCTTGCAAGGGGCATCCATGAGCAAACAAGATCGCTCGAACGACGGGTTCTATTCAAAAGTAGTGATTGCATCCGTCGTGGTGATCTGGGTGTCGCTGGTGGGCGGCAACTGGCTGGGCCACTACGTCGTGGAGAAGGGCCTGCTTCACGACAAGAAAAAGGGCAAGTCAGCCTCGGACGAATACCGTCCGGCCTCGGTTCAGAAGGTCAAGCCCTGGATCACCGTCGACCCTTCTCAACAGCAAGAGCTGGAACGCCTGCAGGGAACAACTCACGAGGAAGAGCCCGCGCCGGCCGCTTCGGCCACCCCTGAAGCCCCGCCGGTGACCGCTTCCCCGGTCGAAATGGAGACCAGCGCCCCGGCTCCCGAAGTCACCCCTATTGCCGAACCCACCGCCACCCCGGGCGCACCCACCCCCACTCCAGCTGATGTGCAGGGCAGCACTACATTCCACCTGCAATTTGGCAGCTTTGAAAGCCGTGAGAACGCTCAGGCACTGGTCGACAACCTTCAGGCTGTGGGCCAGGAGGCCGAGGTAGAGGAATTCAAGGGCGCGGGCGGTAAGGACCTGTTTCGAGTACGCGGTGGAAGCTACACGTCCGAAGAACAGGCCCGTCAGCAAAGGGACAAGCTGAGCGAGCAGCAGTTCAAGGCCTTCATCGTTTCTCAGTAAGGCGACTGCTTGAACCGAGATACCAAAGAACTCCTCAGCGTGGGTGGCTACTCCGGCAACATGCACCGTTTGAAGGTGCTGGTCGTAGACGATGACCCCATGATTTTAAAGATGGTCAAGACCGTACTGGAGAACTCCAGCCTGGGCTTCGAGGTCATCTCCACCGATCACGGTCGCCAGGGCATCGAACTGGCCAAAACCCAGATCCCGGATCTGATTCTGCTTGACTTGATGATGCCTGAGATGGACGGCATCGAAGTCTGCGAGCACTTGCGCGCCAGTCGCCTGACCTACCTCATTCCGGTCATCATGTTGACCGCCTCGGCCTCTTCCATCCACCGCCTGGACGCGCTGCGCACGGGCGTGGACGAGTATCTCTCCAAGCCCTTCGACCCGGAAGAGCTGGAAGCGCGAATCGTCGGGTTGATCAGAAGATTCCGTTTAACCCGGGCCAGCAATCCGCTCACCGGCCTACCCGGCAACCTGGCCATTGAGCAGGAGATCCATCGCCGGCTTTCGCGCGAGGAGGGCTTCGCGTGCTGCTATTTTGACCTGGACAATTTCAAGGCCTACAACGACTACTACGGCTTCGAAAAGGGCGACGAGTGCCTGCGCTGGGTGGCCCAGCTCCTGATCGAAGCCAGCGAAAAGCTCGGCCTGGAAGAGGACTTCGTGGGCCACATTGGCGGAGACGACTTCGTCTACATCACTCGCCCCGAGCACTTTGAACCGATTTGCCAGCACATGTGCAAAATTTTCGACGACCAGGTGGGCCTGCTTTACAACGACGTGGACCGCAACCAGGGCTTCATTCGGGTCACCAATCGCCGCGACGAAATGCAGCAGTTTCCCCTGATGAGCGTATCCATCGGAGTGGCCACCAACGAACGCCGTGTGCTCTCCAGCCCGCTCCAGGTGGCCGAGATTGCTTCAGAACTCAAACGCGCCGCCAAGCAGCGCAACCTGGTGGGGAGTCACTACATCGTGGATCGGAGAAGTAGTTAGTGTCCCTGCTGCAAGACTTTGCTGCCCCCCAGGGCAGCACGTCGGTGGCGCTCGGTTTTTTTGACGGATTCCATCGTGGTCATCAGGCCATCCTGGCCACCACCTGCGAAAAACTGCGCCCCGTGACCTTCACCTTCCGCAACCACCCCGCCAGCGTCATTCAGTCGGTGCGAATGCCGGGTCTACTGACGGTGGCCGCCGAGCGCCAGGCGCTCTTGCAGCAGGCCGGGAGCGAGGTGGTCTGGTGCGACTTCGATCGCCCCTTCTCACAGCTGTCCCCCCAGGAATTTTTCGACGAAATTCTGCTTCGAGGGCTGGGAGCCGGGCGACTGGTCTCAGGAGCCAACTATCGTTTCGGCCACAAAGCCGGCGGTGACGTGAATCTCCTGCGCCAACTGGCCGAACCCCACGGCATTGAGGTGGTGACCGTGGCAGGAGTTGAGGAAGGGGGCGAGCTGATCTCCTCCACCCGCATTCGCAACTGTTTGCAGCAAGGCAAACCGGAAGAAGCAGCGATCATGCTGGGGCGCCCCTACACGCTCTCGGCCCGGGTGGTCCGCGGCGACCAGCGCGGGCGCACCATCGGCTTTCCCACCGCCAATCTGCAACTGGCCGCTGGCAAGTTGGTCCCGGCTTACGGCGTCTACGCCTGCTGGGTGCAGCGCGGTCAGGGCCGGTTGGCCGCCGTGGCCAACCTGGGAGTCCGACCGACGGTGGCCACCAACCAGGCTGAGCCGCTCCTGGAAGCTCACCTGCTGGACTTCGACGGCGATCTCTACGGTGAGCCCCTGGTGGTAGAACTGCATCATTTTCTGCGCCCCGAGCAGCGCTTTCCTGGACTGGATGCCTTAAAGTCCCAGCTCCAGCTCGACCTGGCCCGTGCCCGAGAGCTATTGCTGCGACCCGCTTGAGAAGCCCTGCCCGGGCGCTCTTTTGCACCTTTGGGAGGGGGGGCCGTTGCCCGCTCTGCCTGCCGGCTCCCTGATCTCGATTCCGGCCGGTCCCTTACCCGACCTGCCGAGAGAGCTGGACCTGGAAGTGCGCAGCCAGGGCAGTCGGGACTTTGTCGCCCGGACCGAGCCCTGGAGCCTGTATCTGGACTGCCTGGACGCTTTCGACCTGGGCCTGGCAGAAGAGGTCATCGAGGCAGCCGCGGCCGCCGGCTGCGACTGGGTAGTGGCCGCCCCGGTCGCCGACCAGTCGGTGCGCTATCGACTCTATTCGCTACTGCGACTTCTCTGCGACCGCTTCAAGCTCAAATTCAGTATCTTTGAAAATCAGCAACGCGAGCCGGCCGAGCGCCTCAACCATTATCTGGCCAGTCGGCGCGGTTGCTGCCGCTTTCGCAGCCTGGGCGCCCAACGTTAGTTCTCAGGAGGGAAACTTTTTTCCGGGCCGGGTGAACTTTTTCACCCCTTCACTCATCCAACCTGGGCAATGCGGAAAATCCAAGGGAGGCCTGATCGGTGAGCGAAGCCTTATCCCTGGCCCTGGTGGGGCCGCACTTTCGAGAGCGGGGGAGCTCGATGTCGTTGGTGGAGCGGCTTCGTTCCGGCCAGGCTGAAGCGCTACAGGCCTTCATTGAGGAGACCCAGCAGAGGGCCTACGGTCTGGCTTTTTCCATCCTGCAGGACCCTCATCAATGCCAGGATGCGTTGCAAGACGCCTATCTGACCGTCTTGGAAAAGATCCACCAGTTACGCGATGAGGCTTCTCTGCGCAGCTGGTTTTCGCAGATTCTGGTCAATCGCTGCCGCCAGCAAATGCGCCTGCCGGCCTGGGAAGAGATGCCCGAAAGAGTTGAACCCCCGCGATGCCTGGCCGAGAAGCTGGATGTCCAGGCAGCCCTGGCTCAGCTCACCCCCATCGAGCGCACAATTTTGACCCTGCGCGAAGTGATGGAGCTGTCTTATCAGGAAATTGCTCAGGTCCTCGGTATACCTTTAGGCACGGTGCGTTCCCGATTGGCCAACGCTCGCGCTCGCTTGCTGCAGAAACTCAGCCAGGATGGGAGGGCCGCTCGATGAGCTGTCCGGATTTTGAACTGCTTTCGGCCTATGCCGATCAAGAAGTCTCTCTGGAGGAACGTCGCGCGCTGGAAGCCCACCTGCCTGACTGTTCCAAATGCCGGAACCAACTGAGCCAACTCGGCCTGGTCGGCAAGTTGGTCTGTCCCCCGCTGCCGGCCGAGATACAAATCAACCCACGCCCTAGAACCAGACCCGGCTGGTGGGAGCGCCTGCGCCAGCTGGCCGATAGCCCGGTGGTCCATCTGGTCACCACCCAACGCCAACGGCGTTCGCGCTTTGGAGCAGCTCAAATGGCAAAGATCGCAGGCCTGTTCGCGCTGCCGGCCATGTTTATGTGCATCAGTCCAGACCGCTCTTCCCTGACTGCCTTTCTGCTCTTCAGCGCGCTCGGCCTGATGCTTGGACTACCTCTGCGCCAGTTCGGAGAAGAAGTAGCCCTGCTGGCGTCCCTGCAGCGTGGACGCTGCCTGGAGGAAATTGTGGGCACCGGCACCAGTGCCCAGGGCCTGCTCGACGGACTGGCTCTGCAGGGCCTGCTGCAAATCGGACGGGCCGCTCTGGCTGTCTGGCCGGTGCTGCTGCTGGGCACACTGGGACTTCCGCTACAGTGGCAGGTCACGGCCTGGCAATTGGAATTGCTCTGGCTGCCCGGTCTGTTTGGCCTGTTCCTGTCAGGCTATTACTTCGCCCAATTCTTACAGGTCTGGCCGGGCGGCGGCCTGCAGCGAATTTTGGTGACGCTGCTGGTCCTGTCGCCGAGCGTGTTGCTGCTGACTGGCCTCCCTGGCGCCTTCGCGGCCGCACTGGCGATCGGCATACTCGCCCGTAGACTGGCGATCTCTGGCCTCAACAACCCGGTCCGCCCACGGGCGGTGGCGCTGCACAAGCGCAATCCATTGGTGCGTAGCTTCAGCCAGAACCCGATTGCCCGTCGCGAAATGAGCCGGCTGGCTGGTCAGGTCGGGGGGGACTGGCGTCGCCTCATGGCCTGGCGCGCCTCGATGATGGTGTTGCCGCTGGCCTGGGTTCTGCACGCGACCGCCGCCCCCTATTACAGTTGGCCGGACGTTTTCGCCATCGGCACGGTGCAGTTTTGTGCACTCTTTTTCGTGCGCTCGGCCATGCGCACGCTGCCAGCGGTGGTGCGAGAACGCGAGCAGCAAAGCTGGGAGATCTTGCTGCAAACCCGGCTGAGTTTGCGCAGCTTCGTCCATGGCTGGCTTCAGGTTTGCCTTTACACGGTTTTCAGTGAGGGCCTGCTGGCTATTTTGGCCCTGACCGGCTATCTGCTGGCCCTGATTCCCAGCGACAACTGGTCCGTGGCCGGGCCGGCCCTGCTCCTGCTGCCCGCCGCTTCTCTGCTGGGCGCCTACGTCGGGCTGGCCATCTCGGCCGCCAGTCGCAATGCTCGCCAGGCCTCGCAGAGCCTGATGCTCTGGAGCCTGAGCGGACTGGCTGGCTGGTTGACGGTCCTGGGGCTGGTGCGGGGCGCGATTTCCAGGCCGGCCTCCAGCTGGGGACTGCTGGCCGTCTACTCGCTGATTCCTATCGGACTGGTGCTGGCGGCCCGAGCTCGCTGGCAGCTCCGTCTGCTTCCCTGCATTGACCCCGATGAAGGTCAGCAACTGCTGCCCGGAGCCCGTTACAATCCGATTTTGCTCTGCCTGGACCTGGCCTCCTTGGCCGGACTGTTCTATAGCCTGAAAACCTGGGAGCAACTTCGCGAGGTCGCGGAAGTCTCTGCCGCCACGGGCAGCAGCCTGCTGATCGCGGCAGCTTTGGGCTGGTGGCTGTTGGTGCGAATGCCAGTGGCCAGCCTGTGCGAAGCCGCCCTGGGAGGCCGAATCAACCTCTTAATGGGGGGCATCCTGGGAATGCTCCTGGGTGAAAGCCTGCAGATGGCCTGGAAGCTCTGTCCGATGGAAATTGCGGGCTTCAGTGCGGAGACGACCCCAGTTGCCCTCCAGTTCGGCGCACTGGTGCTGGGCATCGTGCTGGGGGCTGTGGCGGCAGGCAAGCTGCCCATCAGCGAGATTCGAGTCCCCATTCTGGTGGCCCGACTGCGCTGGACGGCTCTCACCCTGCTGACTGGCGTGGCGGCATCACTTTGGGTCTGGAGCCTGAAGCTGCCTCAGCAACCCACCTCCAGCCCGCCGCCGGCGCGGAGAGGCTACGCCCAGCAACTGAGTCAGCTCTATGCGCTCCTGCCGCACCCTGAACTCAATCCTTCGGCCCTGCTCGTTCTGGATGAACAGCTACCTCAACTTGGAGCTCCGCAGGCGCAGGACGACGACCACGGGGCCGGTGCCCGCCGCTACATCGACCTTCTGAGTATGGTGGCCAAACAGCAGGCCCGACGAGAAAACTGGCCCCGCACTCTCAATACACTGCGTTGGTGCCTGATGTGCCAGGCGGTATCTCCAGGCTATCTAAGCGACGGCAGGTATTTCAAACAAGAGTTTCCGATCTTCGAGGATCTGCGAGAGTGCCTGAACCGGGCTCCCCTGGATCCGGCCCAAGCAAGGGGGCTAATCGGACAGCTGATGGATCTGCACTCCCTGCAGAACGAACTGCGCGGAATCTACGCAGAATATCTCGATCCCTTTCAAGCCCTGGGTTACGCGCCCGGCCTTCCGAAATGGTATTTGGAACGTGAGCGGGCCGCACTTTCTCTGGCCAAAGCCCGAGCCGACCAGCTCATCGCTGAAGGCAAGATTCGCTACCTTACCGAGCACGGGAACGAGGAACTCCTTTCCGACGTCCGCTACTGCGAGCTGACCAAGCGGCAGCTGCACAACCCCGGTCTCAGCTCCATGGTGCAGTCCGCGGCCCGGGAAGGCACCTGGCGGGAGGGGCTGGCCCTGCTGGTAGCCATCAAACTTTACCGGCTGGAGCACGCCAGCCAATGGCCCGACAACCTGGGCCAGGTTCAGTCCTACCTGCCCCGGCCGGTGCACTGCTACACCAGAGCCGATGACCAGTTCACCTACCGACCTGGCTTCCTGGCAGACGGCGAACATTCGCAGAACCTCTTTACCGAGGAGCAGATAAAGTAGGCTTAAGGGCCAGCTGGCCTGGGTATCTCATGCAGACTCAGTCACAAGGAGTCTCGCTGATATGTCCCAGGTCACCACCACGCCTCAACGTACCGCCCTCTACCATTGCCATTTGGAATCCAAGGCCAAGATGGTGGACTTTGCCGGCTGGGAAATGCCCATCGAGTATTCGGGCATCAAAAAAGAACACGAAGCCGTGCGCAGCAAGGCCGGACTGTTCGACCTTTCGCACATGGGCGAATGCTTCGTGAGCGGTTCGGGCGCTTTAAATTGGCTGCAGTCGCTCTTCACCAACGACCTATCCAAAATCGAAGTGGGCAAAGCCCAGTATGGCTGCATGTGCAATGAGCAGGGTCGGGTGCTGGACGACATGATCATCTATCGTTTTCAAGACAAGTGGATGGTGGTGATGAACGCCAGCAATCGCGAGAAAATCGTCCACTGGATGGAGAAGCACAAACCCGCCGACATCCACATGGATGACGCCTCCTTGCGCACCTCGTTGATCGCCATCCAGGGTCCCCAAGCCCAGGAGATCCTGCAAAAACACGTCGACATCGACCTGGAGAAGGTGCCCTATTATGGCTTCCTGGAGGGCAAGAGTTGTGGGCTGGCGGGTATTATTTCCCGCACCGGCTACACCGGCGAAGACGGCTTTGAGCTGTATCTGCCCTGGGACGAAGCGGCTGCGGTCTGGCGCACGCTGGTGCAAGAAGCCGAGCCCATCGGCCTGGGCGCTCGCGACACTTTGCGTCTGGAGTCCGGTTACGCCCTCTACGGCCACGAACTCAGCGAGGACATCACGCCGCTGGACGCCAGCCTGGGCTGGGTGACCAAGCTCGACAAAGGCGAGTTCGTCGGTCGTCAGGCCATCCAGGCCTACAAAGAGAAGGGCGTGCAACGCTGCCTGGTGGGCCTGGAGATGGAAGGTCGGTCCATTCCCCGCGAAGGCTATCCACTGCACGCTGGTGGCAAACAAGTCGGCGTCGTCACCAGCGGCACCTTCAGCCCCAGCCTGAAGAGAGGGATCGCTTTAGCATCCGTGGAAACCGGCTTGCGCGCTGTAGGGACCGAGATTGAGGTCGAGATTCGGGGGCGAAACGAGAGAGCAAGAGTGACCCGGCTGCCTTTCGTCAAAGGCAGCGTAAAAAGGGGTTAAGAAGGAGCTTTTTCGTCCAATGATTCCAGAAGAATTACGCTACACCGAAGAACACGAATGGGTGCGCCTGCAAGGTGACGTGGCCGAGATCGGCATCACTCACTTCGCCCAGGACCAACTGGGTGACATCGTCTTCGTGGAACTGCCCGCGGTCGGCTTCAAACTGCAGACCGGCAAGCGTTTCGGCGTGGTCGAATCAGTCAAAACCGTTTCTGAACTCTATTCCCCCGTCGACGGCGAAGTGGTCGAAATCAACTCCGTGCTCAGCCAGGACTCGGACCAGTTCGACCCCGAGGCCGTCAACCGCGAGCCCTATGGAGCCGGCTGGATGATCAAAGCCAAAGTGGCCGATCCCGGCGCTGTCTCCAAACTGCTGGATGCGAAGGGCTACGCTTCTCACACCGAAGGACACTAAACGATGAATTACGTCCCCCACACCGCCGGCGACCGGCAAAAGATGCTTGCCTCCATCGGCAAGCAAGAGGTCTCAGAACTGTTCGACAGCATCCCTCCGGGAGCGCGTCTGACGCGAGCCCTGAACCTGCCCGAGCAGCTCTCCGAATACGAAGTGGCTCTTCACCTGGAGGAACTTGCCTCCAAGAACATGGTGCCGAGCCGCCTCTCCTTTCTAGGAGCTGGAGCCTATCGGCACTTTGTTCCGGCTGTGGTGGACACCATCATCCAACGCTCGGAATTCATGACCGCTTATACGCCCTACCAGCCCGAGGTCAGCCAGGGCACGCTGCAAAGCATCTTTGAATTCCAGACCATGATGTGCAACCTGACCGGCATGGACGTCTGTAACGCCTCCGTTTACGACGGTGGCTGCGCGGCCGTGGACGCCGTGTTTATGGCCCTGAGTATCAGCGGCCGCCACAAGGTGGTGGTCTCCGAGGGACTGCATCCGCAGACCCGAGAGTTGCTGCGCACCTACATTGACACCCACGCGGGTGAACTCATCGAGGCTCCGCTTCAAGACGGCCGCACGGTCTGGCCCGAACTGAACGATGAGGTGGCCTGCACTCTTTTTCAAACTCCCAACTTCCTGGGCGTGATTGAAGACGGCGCGGCTCTCTGCGCCCGCACCAAAGAAGCCGGGGCCATCCCGGTGGTGAGCGTGGGCGACCCCTGCTCCCTGGCCGTGCTCAAACGACCGGGAGACTTCGGCGGCGAGATCGTGGTCGGCGACGCGCAGCCCATCGGGCTTCCCCTGAGTTACGGTGGCCCATACGCCGGCTTCGTGGCCTGCAAAAAGCAGCACATGCGCCGAATCCCGGGCCGGCTCTGCGGTATGACGGTGGACAGCCAGGGGCGGCGCGGCTTCTGTCTGACCCTGCAGGCCCGCGAACAGCACATTCGCCGCGACAAAGCTTTCTCCAACATTTGCACCAACCAGGGTCTGTGCGCTCTGGCTGTGACCGTTTACCTGGCCCTGCTCGGGCCTCAGGGACTGAAAGAAGTGGCCGACGCCTCGGCCAATCTGGCCCACTACTTCAAAAAGCAAGTAGCCTCGCTGGATGGCTATAAACTGGTGCTCAATCAACCCTTCTTCCACGAAGTTCTGGTGGAGTGCCCGGGGTCGGCCGAAGCCCTGCTCAAAACCCTGGAAGGCCGCGGCATTGTAGGCGGCTACCTGGTGGAGAAAGACTACCCGCAATACAAAAACTGCCTGCTGTTCTGCTTCACCGAAGCCAACGGCAAGGCCGCCGTGGATGAGCTGGTCAACGCCCTGCAGCACGCCCACCGCCCCCTGGAAGGAGCCACCCGCTCGTGAGCCTCACAGCTGAACCCACCCTCTTTGAAAAGACCTCGCCCGGCCGCCGGGGCGTCATCCCGCCCCAGGAAAATACGGGCCTCAACTGGCGCGATGAGGTCGCAGCCGAGCTTGTCAGCGAAAAACCGCCTGAGCTCCCGGAGCTCTCGGAACTTGAAGTGATGCGCCATTTTGTGCGCCTCTCTCAGCTCAACTACGGCATCGACACCACCATGTATCCGCTGGGTTCCTGTACCATGAAATACAACCCGCGGATCAACGAAGTGACGGCCCGCCTCCCCGGCTTCGCCCGCCTGCATCCGATGCAGTCGGAAGACACGGCTCAGGGCGCGCTGGAGATGATGTATCACCTCCAAAACCACCTGGCCGAGATCACCGGGATGGACGGCATCACCCTGCAGCCGGCCGCCGGTGCCCAGGGCGAACTCACCGCTCTCTTGATGGTTGCGGCTTACTACCGCAAGCGCGGGGAGGACCAGCGCAAGGTGGTGGTGGTGCCCGACTCCAGCCATGGCACCAACCCGGCTTCGGCCGCTCTGGCCGGCTTCGATGTCGTGACCGTTCCCTCCAATGCCAACGGAGACGTGGACCTGGAGGCCCTCAAGCCGCATCTCAACGAGAAATTGGCCTGCTTGATGCTCACCAACCCCAGCACCCTGGGACTCTTTGAAAATGGCATTCAGACCATCGCCAAAGGCGTTCACGAAGCCGGCGGCCTGCTCTACTATGACGGAGCCAACATGAACGCACTCCTGGGCAATGCTCGGCCCGGCGACATGGGTTTCGATCTGGTCCACCTCAATCTGCACAAGACCTTTTCAACCCCTCACGGCGGCGGTGGTCCCGGAGCGGGTCCGGTTGGCGCCCGAGGCGAACTGGTCAAATACCTGCCGGCCCCGGTCGTGGATCGCGTGGACGGCAAGTTCCGCTTCTTCAAGCCCGAGAACAGCATTGGACGCATCCGCACCTTTTGGGGCAATTTCCTGGTCCTGGTGCGAGCTTATACCTACATCCGCTATCACGGTCCTCAAGGCCTCAAAGAAGTCGGCGAAGGAGCCGTGCTGGCCGCCAATTACCTGCTCAGTCGGCTCAAAGGCCATTATGAAGTGGCCTACGACCGCACCTGCATGCACGAATTCGTCCTCACGGCCCGCACCTCCAAGAAGGAAAAGAATGTCAAAGCCATGGACATCGCCAAGCGGCTACTGGACTACGGCTACTACGCTCCCACCGTCTACTTCCCGCTGATCGTGGAAGAAGCGTTGATGATCGAGCCGACCGAAACCGAGTCTCTCGAGACCCTGAATCGATTTGCTGACACCATGCTCAAGATCGCCGAAGAAGACCCCGATCTGGTCCGTTCCGCCCCCCACAGCACTCCCGTCAGTCGACTGGATGAGGTGCGGGCCGCCCGCAAGCCGGTGCTGCGCTGGGAGGAAGGCCTGTCCTGACGTGAGCATCGACGCCACATCTCGCTCCAAGGCCTTTCTGGTGGCAGCCAAGTTGCTCCAGGATCAGCTTGAGACATTGTCTCATAAGGTATCCGACCGTTGCTTCGCGGAACTGGACTCCTACAAAACGGGACACATTCCCCGTGAGGAATCGGTCTCCACGGTCCGACGTCTGACCACCTTTCTGATTCGGGCATTGGAGTCTGGTCAGGCCGAGCATGCGTCCGAGCAGGGCAGCACCCTGCACGACGAGATCGTGACCTTCGATGAGGGGATTGCCGCACGTCGAGTCAAAATGGCGATTCAATTCGAAGACCTGATTCGCGGACTGCAGTTCATGCGAATGGAGGTCTGGGGTTGCCTGGCACGCCTGAGCGATCATCTCCACGCCCAGGGCGTCTTCATGCTGGAAAAGCGCATCAACGAAATCTTTGATGCCTACTTCCTGGGGCTATCCTCCAGTTACCGCAACAGCCAGTCGGCCATGCTGGCCGAGCAGCAGAAAGCCCTGGACAAGTGGGAAGAGGTGGTCAAATCGGCCTCTGAAATCCGCTTAAAAATCCCCTGCCTGAACGAATTCGCAGCCATCGTGCGACTGCAGGCCGAAGCCATTGCGCGTCGCGTCAATTTCAGCGAAGAAGAAGTCTACGACATCATCACGGCGGTGGGCGAAGTTTGCGACAATTCCATCGAGCACAGCCATTCCGAACAGGGCATCGACGTGGAATACACCATGAACGACCGCGAGTTTCGCGTGGAAGTGCGCGACTACGGCACTGGTTTTGATCCGGCTGGCAAGGGCGAACTCCCTCCCGACATGTTTTCCGAAGATGGCCGTGGCATCTTCTTGATGCGCAACCTGATGGATCGGGTCGAAATCGACTCCAAAATCGGTCAGGGCACGCGCATTCTCATGGTCAAGGCTCGCAAACGCTGAACTGGCGACTGATCATGGACGGCCCCCGGGCGGGCCCCTGGAACATGGCGGCCGACTCATTCCTGCTGGACTCAGCCCGGACTCCCACTCTCCGCCTTTACCAATGGGATGGTCCGTGGCTTTCCCTGGGCTACGCCCAAAAACCAGTCCCAGCAGAAATTCCCTGGGTTCGCCGACCCAGTGGCGGACGGGCGGTGTTGCATCACCACGAAATCACCTATGCCATCGTTCTGCCCGAGTTCAGCGGTAGTCTGGGTGCGGTCTACGAGCAACTGACGGCTCTCTGGCTAGAGACCCTGGCCGCCCTTCATCCACAACTGAGCAGCTCTGAAACCCAAAGAAGCGGCCAGGGCAACCCTTCCTGCTACCAACTCACCCAACGAGGCGAGATCCAACTGCAAGGACAGAAATTGGTGGGCAGCGCCCAGTTGCGGCGAGGCACCCGCTTGCTGCAACACGGCTCCATCCCCACCGCTGTCAGCCCGTGGTTCAGCCGGACCTTCCCGGGGGCCAGACCCCCGGCCGTGCTGCCCGGCCTGACCAGCCAGGATCTGGTGCGCAACTTCCCGCGAGGTTTGCAACGGCAGGACTGGAGTCCCGAGGAAGTCGGCATCATCGAAGAGAACGCATGCGCCTATCGTGCCTGAGATTACCCTGAATTCACGCAGCCTGGCTCGAGGGGAAGTCCTGCTGCCTGGCTCTAAGAGCCTTTCCAACCGCATTTTGCTGCTGGCCGCCCTGTCTGACGGCCCGACCCGCCTGCAACATCTGCTTGACTCCGACGATGTGCACCATTTGCGCAAAGCCCTGGGCAAACTGGGGGTATCCATCGAGGAAGCAGGCGGAGTGGTGACGGTCGCCGGGGGTGGCATCCAACGACCCCAGGCTCACCTGTTCCTGGGTAATGCTGGCACTGCTTTCCGCCCGCTGACGGCTGTGCTCAGCGCCACCCCGGGCGAATGGGTGATCTCGGGTGAACCACGGATGTGTGAACGCCCCATCGGGCCACTGGTGGACGCGCTGCGCCAATGGGGGGCGGAAATCGAGTATCTGGGACAGGAAGGCTACCCGCCCCTGAAAATCACGGGCAAGAAGCTTCAAGGCGGGCACGTCCAGGTTGATGCCTCGCTATCCAGCCAGTTTGTGAGCGCTCTGCTGATGGCGGCCCCCTTGCTGGACGGACCCTCCAGTCTGCACGTGGTCGGAGAACTGGTCTCCCAGCCCTACATCAATATGACCATCGGTCAGCTGCGTCAATTCCGGGTGTTGGTGGAGCACCCGGACAATCGCCACTATGAGATTCGGCCCCAGACCTTCAAGTCCCCCGGCACGGTTATGGTGGAGGGGGACGCTACCGCAGCCAGCTACTTTCTGGCCGCCGGGGCCATTGGCCAGGGACCGGTGCGAGTCTGCGGGGCGGGTAGTGAAAGCGTGCAGGGCGAGATCCGCTTCGCACGACTGCTGGAAGAGATGGGAGCGAAGGTTGAATGGGGGCCCAACTGGGTCGAGGTCTCGCGTCCGGCTGACCAGCTCCTCCGAGGCATTCAGCGTGACCTGAACGACATTCCGGATTCCGCCATGACGCTGGCCGTGCTGGCTTTGTTTGCGGACAGTGCCTGCGAAATTCGCGGGGTGGGCAACTGGAAAGTCAAAGAATGTGACCGCCAGCAGGCCCTCTTCCTGGAACTTCGTAAACTCGGAGCCCGGGTCCACAAGCTGGAGGACGGACTACGCGTGGAAGCGCCGCTCAAGTGGAAAGAGGCCCGCGTGGAGACCTACAACGACCACCGGATGGCCATGTGCTTTTCGCTGGCGGCCTTTGGCCCCACCGGAGTGACCATCAAAAACCCCGAGTGCGTCTCCAAAACTTACCCACACTACTTTTCCGATTTCGAGCACCTGACTCAACTATGACCATTCGCCCCGCCAACGCCGAAGATATCGACACGATGATCGATCTGGCCGTCAACATGGTGCTGCACTCGGTCAGTCCATTTCGCAGCGTGCCGGCCGAGCAGGTGCAAAGCTACCGGCGTGAAGATCTGCAGTCCTTGCGAGACATTCTGGGGATGGACCATAGCGGTCTGTTCGTAGCTGAACTGGACGGGCAGGTGGTCGGTCATATCATCGTGGTGGCCCACCAGCGCGACTCTTCCACCGGTTCCCCTCAGGCTTACATTTACGACGTATCCATCAAAGCGGGTTTCTGGGGGCGCGGCATCGGGCAGGCCCTGATGGCAAGAGCCGAAGAGTTCGCCCGTCAATGCGGCATGCACGCCATCGGACTGGGCGTCACGCTGGCCAACCATCGGGCCCTACACTTCTACGAGCTGCTTGGTTATCAACAGGAACGCGTACTGATGGTGAAAAACCTCTGACCATGACCTCTCAATCGCCCATCATTCTGGGCTCTCCCGACCAGCCGCTGAAGCTGGCCGATTTAACTCTACTGGCCCAAGGCCAGACTCAGGTCCAACTACATGCCAGCACCCGCAAGCGCACTCAGCCCTCCCGAGACCTGGTCGAGCGCGTGTTAGGAGAGGAAAGGGTCGTCTACGGGATCAACACCGGCTTTGGCCGTCTTTCTTCGGTGCGAATTTCTCCCGATCAGGTCGAGAGCTTGCAGCGCAATCTGGTACGCAGCCACGCCGCCGGCGTCGGTGAGCCACTACCCGCCAGCTCGGTGCGGGTAATGATGGCTCTGCGCATCAACTCCCTATTGGGAGGATACTCGGGCGTCAGTCAACTGCTGCTGGATTCTTTTTGCGCGCTCTTCAACAGCGGAGTGGTGCCCTTCGTGCCCAGTCGTGGCTCAGTTGGCGCCAGCGGTGACCTGGCGCCGCTCTCTCACATCGCGTTGTGCCTGATGGGCGAGGGCGAGGCCTACTACAAGGGCCAGTTGATGGATGCAGGCCAAGCCCTCCAGGCGGCCGGACTGAAACCATACACCTTTCAAGCCAAGGAGGCCCTGGCGTGCATCAACGGCACGCAGCTGATGACGGCCGTCGGCGGCCTGGCGCTGGCCCGAGCCCAGTGGCTGGTCAAAGCCGCTGATATCATCGCGGCCATGACCGTGGAAGCCCTGTTGGGAACGGACAGCGCCTTCCACGAGGCCATCTCGCGAGTACGGCCTCATCCGGGACAGATCGCCAGCGCCTCTAATCTGCGCCGCTGTATGGCTGACTCGGCCCTGGTCGCATCCCACAAAGGTTGTCCCAAGGTCCAGGACCCGTACAGCATGCGGTGCAGCCCACAGGTGCATGGAGCCAGCCGCGAGGGCCTGACCTTCTGCTCCGGCTTGATCGAGCGCGAAATCAACGCCGTAACCGATAACCCGCTTGTCTTTCCCGCTGAAGAATTGATTCTCAGCGGAGGCAACTTCCACGGAGCCCCGGTGGCGCTGGCTTTGGACTCGGCCGCCCTGAGTTTGCAGTATCTGGCCACCATTTCCGAGCGCCGCTGCGACCGTTTGCTCAATCCCGACAGCAGTGAGCTGCCGCCCTTCCTGACTCCCCACCAGGGACTGCACTCGGGCTTGATGCTGGTGCAATATGTAGCCGCCGCCCTGGCCAGCGAAAACAAGATTTACTGCCATCCCTCCAGCGCCGATACCATCCCCACCTCAGCCGGACATGAAGACCATGTCAGCATGGGCCCGGCCGGGGCCTACAAGCTGGAAAAACTTGTGGACAACCTGGAGCAGATTCTGGCCTGCGAATGGATCTGCGCAGCCCAGGCGCTAGAATTCAGGAGACCGCTTGGCTTCGGCCCGGGCACCGAAGCGGCTTACGCTTGCCTGCGACAGGAAGTCCCCGCCTGGCAGGACGACCACCCCCCCTACCCCGAGCTCAAACGAGCACGACAATCCCTGCAGGTTATGGTCTCGTCAGTCGAACAAAAAATTGGTCCTTTGCAATAAAGCCCGACCAGTTCAGCCTTCAGCGGACGCGCTTTCTCGAACAGAGCGTTCGGTACTAAAGGAACAAGACTTGCGGTCCAGAAGCTTGACCGACCTTTCAATCAAGAGCTGAGGAGCTACTTTGGCCAGACGCAGGCGGAGAAGACCCGGGGACAGTGTCGATGGAGACGACAGTCTTCTGGATGAGGATGACGACGATTTAGATATTCGCGTTACCTCGATCGAGGAAGAACTCCAGAACCTGACGCTTACCACTCAAGAGGCGGTTCGCGATCAGCGCGCCGTGCGCGTGAAGCTGGATAAGCTCGCTCGTGAATTTGAGGAAGATGCCGAAGGCGACGACGAACTTTTTCAAGAGCTCGACGGCCTCAAAAATCAGACCATCAGCCAGCTCGATCAACTCAGTCAGGCCCAACGCATCCTGACTGACCGCCTGGCCGAAGTGGCCGAGCGACTGGCCAATGTCAACGGCAATGGGCCCCTGGAAACATTGCCCGGGCGCCTGGAAGATCTGGTGGCACAGCTTCACCAATCCATTCAGCAGCGCTTTCAAAGCCTGGATACCGCCCGCGAAGAAGAAATGGACCTGGTGGCCACTCGTCTCGAGGAGTTGAGTCACAACCTCGAGACCCAAACGGCCAGACTCCGCGATTCGCTGGCCGACCAGAGCAAACACGAAAAGCTGGCCGCCGACTTCCGCCAAGAATTCGATACCCTCTCGCGCGAACTGGACGCCACCCTGGCCGACCTGTCGGCCAAGTTCAAGTCCAACCTGGCCGAGACGCTGCAGCAGCAGCAAGCCTCGAAGCAAGAACTGGAAGCCAATCTGGCTGAACTGGCCGACGCCGTGGATTCGCGCGCCGGCCAGGAAGAGATCGCCGAGCTCAAAGCCGAGCTGGAGAGCCTCAAGGCGACCTTTTCTAACCAGAGCGAACTGGGTCAGCGCGCCAATCAGGCCGTGGCCAAGGTAGAACAACTGGAGGCTCTGCTCACCCAGCAAAACGAGCGTTACGAGCAATTGCTGGCCCGCTCCAAATCGCTGGCCGACGAGACCGACAAGTATTCCGACAAAGTCGATCTGGCCGTGCGCCTGGTCAAAGCCCTGGATGACCGGGGACGAGGTGGTCCTTCGACCGATCTGGGCCCAACCTCGTCCAGTGTGTCGGTCTCGGAAACCGATCTTGAAGCCCCAGAAAAGACCGATCTTAACTTCGGCCTGCGCGATCTGCTCAATGTGATGAGCCAAAATCAGGCCAGCGATCTGCACATCAAGGTGGGCTCCAACCCGATGGTACGGCTGCACGGAGATCTGATCCCGGTGGGCAATAACAGCCTGGGAGAAGAAGACTGTCGGCGCCTGATTTTCTTTGCGCTCTCCAAAGAAGAACGCCGGCGCTTGCTGCAACAGCGCTCCCTGGACTTCACCTACGAGCAATCTGGAATGCGTCTGCGAGGGCATGCCTTCTATCAGCGCGGACGACTGTGCGCCTCCCTGAAAATGCTGCGCAGTCAGACCAACCTGGAAGAACTTGGACTGCCGGCCATTCTGCGCCGCACCGTGGGCACACTAAAGCACGGAATGGTGTTGGTCTCAGGTCCGCTGGGCTCGGGCAAGAGCACCACTCTATCGGCCATCGTGGATGAAATGAACCGGACCCGGAAAATGCACATCCTGAGTCTGGAAGCTCCCATCCACATTATTCATCAGGATCATCAATCCCTGATCACTCAACGCGAATTCGGCAGCGACTTTACAGACACGGTCAAGGCCATCCAGGACGGTTTGAAACACGACCCGGACGTGCTGGTCGTGGATCCCTTGCCTGGTGCCGAAGCTACCGCCACTGCGCTGGCTGCCGCCGACAGCGGCCACCTGGTGGTGGCTGGCCTGGAAGCTCCCAACCTGCTCTCGGCTCTGGAACGGCTTCTCAATGCGGTCGATCACGCTCCCAGTTTGTGCGATCGCCGCCAACTGGCTTACAACCTGAAGGCAGTCGTCTCTCTCAGGCTGCTGCCCCGCGCTGACAAAAGCAAGGGTCTGGTCCCGGCTGCCGAGGTGTTGCTGGTCAATCAGGCTGTCAGCCAGTTGTTGGCCGACGGCAACCTGGATCAGCTCAGCCAGACGGTGCAAAAAGGCCTGGCCGGAGAGGGCAGTCAGACCATGAGCCAGTCCCTCAGCCGCCTGATCGACGCCGGAATGATTTCCGAAGCTGAGGCCTCCAACCTCTTACCCACCCCCAATGGCCACGCCGGCCTGGCCGAAGACGCTCCTTTGATGAGATGGCTGTAGCCGAACGACTGCAGTCGGTCCAGCAGCGAATTCAGCAAGCCTGTCAGGCCGCCGGACGTCCTTCCCAGGACGTCCGCCTTCTGGCTGTCAGCAAGACTTTTCCGATCGAACCGATCCGCGAACTTTTCGCGGCCGGCCAACTGGATTTTGGGGAGAACTATGTTCAGGAAGCCGAGACCAAGGTGCCGGCCCTTCCTGAGGCCCGCTGGCACCTGATCGGACCGCTTCAAAGCAACAAAGCCGGCAAGGCGGTGCAACTGTTCCCAGTGATTCACTCACTGGATCGACTGTCGCTAGCCCAACGACTGGAGAGGCTGGCGGCCAGTTCGCTACCGTCTCGACCACTGAAAGCGTTCGTGCAGGTGCGCCTCGGGGAGGAAGAGTCCAAATCCGGCATTGCACCCGAGGACCTGATCGCCGAATTAGAACACTGGAACAACTCTCAGACGTGGCAGGCCCTCAGCCTGATCGGACTGATGACTCTGCCACCTCCCCAAAAATCTCGACCCTTCTTTGCTCAGTTGCGGGAGCTCCGCGACCAGCTCAAAGCATTGCAGTTGCCCATTTTCTCCGACTATCAGCTCTCTATGGGCATGAGTGATGACTTTGAAGCCGCCATTGAAGAGGGCAGCAACTGGGTACGGGTCGGCCGGGCCCTCTTCGGCGCACGCTAAGGATTTGGCCGGATAGTCGGCATTTCTGCGAGACGGAAGCTCCAGCGCGGGGATATTCACGCCAGTCGGGGGAGTTTCCGGCCAAGCTCCAAGAAAGTCCAGCATTTTTTTAGAAAGCAAAGCAGGTTCCAAACCGCCTGGTTTGAAATTCTTTCAAATCGACCCGGGCGCGATCCGGGAGCCTGGCTTATGTCAACCGGCTCCCGACTATCCTGGTTGGTGCGCAAAGGGAGCGAGAGCAGCTCACTCCGGAGGTGGAACGGTGGCAAGAATGTTGGATAGTCTGAAACGATTCTTTACGATGGAAGAGGACAGCTTCGCGGCCGATGGATTTGATTCCGAGTCGGAGGAGCGCGAAGCCCAGCGCCCGGGTGGCCTGCGCACGGCGGGTCAGGCGGCCACGGCTCCGGCTCAAGCGCCGACCCAGGGTCAACCCGGTCTGGCCCGAGGTGGACAGCGTCCGAATCTGGTCGGGCTGCCCAGCCCGCGTAAACAGGAGATTGTGGTCCTGGAACCCGCCTCCTTCGCGGATGCCCGCGAGATCGCGGAATCACTCAAGGTCAAGAAATGCATCTTGCTCAATATGCGCAAGACCGATAAGGAACTGGCGCGCCGCATCGTGGACTTCCTGTCAGGCATTTCCTACGCGATGGAAGGCAACAGTCAGAAAGTCGCCGACAACATCTTTCTGTTTGTGCCCGGTCACATGGAAATCGTGATCGCTGATCATCAAGATCACTCTCCCAAGCAAGAAGAATTGATCGCCTCCGGCGATGGAGCCTAAAGCAAGTCCACAACAGGGCACTTTCTCGGTCGAAATCTACTTACGTCTGCGCTGTCCGGGCTGTGGCGACGTTGTAAAACGCCGAGTGGTCGATTATTTAACCACGCGCACCAGTAGCTGTCCGAACTGCTCAGCCAAAATGGTCCATCTTGCCCGCGGGCGCACCACCAAGAACACCCAGCTGGATCTCAACCAGCTCAAAGACTTCATCGGTGAACTCGAAGGTCAGTGGACGGCCCTGGTCAACGAAAGCCTGATGATGGAAAGCAGTGGCTTCGACATCGACAAGTCCCAGTAGCTGGAACTATTCGGGTCGACGCCAGACCTCAGTGCCCTCGTCGTTGACAGGCAAGGGGCCGCTACCCTGAAAGTCTCCGCCATCCAGGGGCAAGGCTTCGGGCGAAAGCAGTTGGGAAACCGAGAGATGTTCAGCCTCTTCGAGCTGAGCGGCCTGAGGCCGACGGGGAGCCTCGAAATTGAGCTGCACATCTCCGACCGCAATCACGTCGCCTTCCTGAAGTAGATACTCCTGAACCCGCTGACCATTGACGAAGCAGCCATTCTTGCCACCCAGATCGCGAAACAGGAAACCCTCGGCCAGGCGCACGATTTCAGCGTGACGCCGAGATACCGAATGGTGGTTGACCATGACGTCGCATTTGACGTCTCGGCCTAAAATCACGTGGCTTTTGTTGAGCGGATAACCCGAGCGCAGTCCCTCACCTCGAGGTCGCAGCCAGGCCCAGGGCTGGCGAGGCACCTCAGGTCGAATGGTCTCTTCCTCGGTGGGCGGAAAGAGCTTCAACCCGGCCGCGTAGGCCAGGACCATAGAACTGAGGAAGCTCATCATTACGATCAGCAACTGCAGGGCTGTGGGGACCTGCATCTTGTTGCAGATGTAATTGCAGCCCAGCACACCCACCAGGCACCCGGCCATCACCATCACCGACATAAAGGCCCAACGCTTCAGAATCATTTGCCGCCCCCCTCGCGCAACCAGGCCCATTGCCCATTGCGAGCCTCGAGCAGAGAAAAGCGGGCCGGTTCAAGATTTCCGTTGCGATCGCTGTGCCAACTCAGGCCGGTTTGCCGGGTCTCGCCCAGCAAAGAAGATCCAACCCAGGCCAGGCAATCGAACATCAGGCCATTCAAATCGGGGTTCTGGAAATAGGCCGCCACGGTTGGGTCAGCAGCATAAGGGCAGGCCTGGGTCAGGGCATACAGCTTGTAGCCCTGAGGCAGATTGGGAGGCTGGGAGGGCAACGCTCCGGGAGCTGAGATGGTCAGCAAGCGGGCACCATTGATCTTTGGCCAATTTTCGACGCTCTTCAATTGCTCAGCATCGACCACCAACAGCGGTTTAGGATTCTGCTTGAGCAAGCCAGCCACCGAATCGGGACCGCCGAAACTTTCTTGCTTGCTGCCGGTAGGGGCAGGCGGCGCCTTGGCCAGCCAGATGCTCTCCCCCAAGTCCAACTGACGGAAAAGCTCGGAATAGTTGGGCTCGGCCAGGGTCAGGGCTTTAGCCCCGGCCGGATCGGATTTCAAGACAGGGCCAACCCAATAGAGAGGCGGTCCCTTCTCGAACCAATCAGCCCAGCCGTTGGGACGCTGCCCGGGAGGAAAGACCAACAGGGCGTCGGCCGGCTTACCCTCGCGAAAGGCTTGAGTGCCACCAGCGCGGCGCACCGCTCCAGCCCAATCCGTGCTGACATTCTCCAGCGAAATAACCAGCAGAGTCCCCTCACGAGTCGACTCGTTCCAGTTAAACCGCTGCCAGGCCACCAGCGTGGCAGCCACCTTCTGATCGGCCGGAGCGATCACAGCCAGACGTTTGATCGGCCGGCCGCTGCCGTAAACCAGGCCGTTCTGGTAAGCCAGCTGCTGTTCGGGAGTGGCCTTGCCCTCGCGAACCTGTCGGCCCAACTCCTCAACGGCCGCGGGGATGGGCCCGCCCTGGAGTAGGGACCGTTCCGCATCCGAAAGCGGTGGGGCCGAACTGGGCATAAGGAACTGGAGCTGACCCATCAGCTTGTTAAATTGCTCCCCAGCGGCGTTGCGCCAGCTGGCGGGCGCTTGAGTGGCGCCCACTCCCAATCCGACAGCCACCAGAGCCAGCACCAGGGGACCTTTGGAACGGCGCCTGCGCTTGGGCGTCGCCACCGTGGCGTTGGTCTGCGAGGGCGCAGGAGTCGGGCTGGCGGCCGGCGCGGGCGCGGCCACAGGAGTGGGATTCGGGATGGGGGCTGCGCCGGGGGCCGGAGCCGCTGGCGTCGCGGCCGGCGAGGGCGTAGCCGCGGCGGGAATCGGTGCGGGGGCCACAGCCGCCGGAATCGGGGGAGCAGCGGGCGCGGCTGAGACAGCGGCGGGGGCCTGACCCAGCGTCGAGAAAGGCAGGCTGGCTCCCACAATCATGCCGTGATTGCGCATCACCACCTGCAATTCGCGCTTCATATCCAGACAATTATCGTAGCGCTTATCCGGATCCAGTTGGGTGGCTCGGGCGATCACGGCCTCCATCTCCGCGCTCACCTTCGGATTCAGACTGCGAGCCGGAGGAATGAGAAAGGGCGTTTGCGAGATGGTGGGGTCAAATCCGGTCACGGCGTGATGCAGCGTCACACCCAGAGCATAGATGTCGGAGCGGGGATCGGTCTGACCGCTGTATTGCTCGGGTGGCGCGTAACCAGGCGAACCAATTCGCATCGTATCGCCCTTTTTTGCGGACGTAAAATGCCTGGCGATGCCAAAATCGATCAACTTGACCTGGTCATTGACGATCATAATATTGGAGGGCTTTACGTCACGAAAGACGATGGGCGGATTCTGTCGATGCAGATAGTAAAGCACGGTGGCCATCTGAGCGCCCCAGGCCGCGGCCATTTTCTCCTCGATGGTGCCACGGTCCTGAATAATCTTGCCGAGATCATCGCCCTGGCAGTATTCCATCGAGAGGTAATACTTGCCCTGGAAGATGAACTTATCGAAAACCTTTGGGATATGCGGGTGGTTCAATGTGGCCAGCAACTGAGCCTCACGCATAAACAGATTCTCGGCCATTTTTTGTTCGTTCGGGTCGGCGTAGCGAGCCGTCATTTCCTTGATCACACGCACGGCGTTGCCCTGCTGCAGGTCCGTTGCGATGTACAGATTGCTCATGCCGCCTTGGCCCAACAGCCGGTCAATTACGTATCGAGGCCCTATGCGTGTTCCTGGTGCTAGCACGTAGTGTCCCTCACATCAATCCCATATAGCGCAAAGCCACCGCGCTTCCGGCCCCCAACAGGAGTACAAGCACCATGACCAGAGCCCAGGGAGTCCCCCCCGACTTGGATTCGACTCTGAAGTTGCCGCCTCCCGGTAATGGAATTTGCTCCAAGCGCTGGGTTCCGCCCTTCTTTTTGGTGCGAACTGGCTTGCTACTCAGATTCTGCTGGAGAGCTTTGGCCAGGTCAGTGAGTGAGCCAAAGCGCTGAGAGCGCTCGTTGGCGGTGGCCTTCTCAATCAAATCCACGGTTCGGTCGCTGATGCCCGGATTGTGATGCTGCATGGGCGGCAGCGCAAAAGGAGTGGTTCCCGGGTTGTGCCCCGTCATCAAGTGATACATCAGCGCACCCACATTATAGACCAGAGTCTGGGCATCGATCGAGGCGTCCTCGGCGTATTGCTCGGGGGCCGCGTAGTCGGGCGCCCCCATTCGTCCTTCGCGTTGAAAAAGGCGAGAAAACCCAAAATCAATCAACTTGGTCTGACCATCCGGAGTGTAAACCAGATTGGCCAGGCTTAGCTCGCGAAAGACGATGGGAGGCAGCTTCTTCTTGAGCAAAAAATTCATCAGCTCGCAAAGTGAGAATCCGATTCCGAGCGCGTCCCGCTCCGATAGCCGGCCGGATCGCTGCGAAAGGATGACGTTGAGATCGAGGCCCGGCACAAACTCGCGAATGACGTAAAGGTGAAGGTCCTGAACGAAGAAATCCACAAGCTTCGGCAGTGAGGCGTGCTCCAGGGTCGAGAGCAGGCGAGCTTCCGCTTCGAATTGACTGATCAGCCACTTGCGGTCGCCGCTGTCAATGCCGACCGGCTGCATCTGGCGAATGACCCAATGCTTCCCCTTCAGATGCTGGTCTTCGGCCAGGTACATGTTTCGTAGACGGGTTGCACTCAGCACCCGGACGATTTTGTAGCGGCCGCGCAAGCGACTTCCCTCAGGCAACAAGGGAGGCAAGCCCACGACTCCTTTCTCGACCGCCACGGAGCGCGGGCCGTAAGATTAAAGATAGCGTTCTTGCCGAGACGAGCTTTCCCTTGCGTGGAAAAGGAGGGAGAACCCGGCCGCAGAAAGGGCAGCCCACCTGACGGATACCCACCGTCTTTTTTTCTGTCCTGGATTGGATTCTCTTGCAGCCTGGGTAGGCTATGGGGACCCATTTTGGGAACTTTGAGTGCCCTACGAGGAATTACGACCGACTATGATAACGGCCAGCAACTTGACCAAACGCTTCAATGAGAAGACAGCCGTCGACTCGCTCTCGTTCGAGATGGCGGCTGGCGAAGTACTCGGTTTCCTGGGCCCTAACGGCGCCGGCAAAACCACGACCATGCGGATGTTGACCTGCTACTTTCCGCCCACTTCGGGCACGGCTACCGTAGCCGGCTACGACATCTACAACGACTCAAAGAAAATCCGCCAAAACATCGGCTACCTGCCCGAGCTGGTGCCGCTTCATCCGGAAATGACCCCACGTGAATTCGTGGGCTTCGCCGCTCACGCCAAGGGTGTGGCCCACGGCGACCGCAAGCGGTTTGTGGAGGAGGCGCTCGGTCGCTGCAACCTCCTGCAGGTAGCAGATCAGCTGATCTCCCAGCTCTCACGCGGCTATCGACAGCGCGTGGGACTGGCTCAGGCCATCGTCAACAAGCCGAAGGTGTTGATCCTGGACGAACCCACCGTCGGCCTCGACCCGGCTCAGATCCTGGATATTCGCAACCTGATTCGGGACATCGCTCAGCACTCCACGGTTCTGCTCTCCACCCACATTCTGCCCGAGGTGGAGGCCATCTGTTCTCGCGTTATCATCATCTCCGCCGGACGCATTCGCGCTCTGGATACCCCTGAGAACCTGACCCGCAGTCTGAGCTCCAATCAACGCACCCTGGTGGAACTCGCCGGCGTTGAGGACGAAGTGGCGGCGGAGGCCCTGGCAACAATCGAAGGAGTTACCAGCGTCGGCCCCTCCAGCCCGCACCACCTCTGGGTGGATAGCCCGCGGGACGTCGACCCCCGGCCCGAAATCGCCCGCATGGTCGTGGAAAAAGGCTGGAAACTCCTGACTCTGCAAAGCCAGAGCATGAAGCTCGAAGATATCTTCCTGAAGGTAGTGACCAGCGAAAATGTCACACCCACCCTCACAGAACCTCAAGAAGTTGGAGGAGCCGCCTAGTGTTAGCAATTTTTCGCCGAGACCTATCGGCCTATTTTAATTCTGTCACGGTCTGGGTGCTAAGTGCCGCCTACCTGTTTGTAGCCGGTCTGATCTTCACCCTGATGACCAAGAACTACGTGGACAGCAGCATGATGGGCGGTATGAACGGTCGCACCCCCAACATCATGGACGAACTGGTCCTGGGCTATCAATGGTGGCTTGGTTTCCTTATGATCTTCCTGCTACCGATGCTGACCATGCGCTTGCTGGCGGAAGAAAAACGCATCGGCACGCTGGAGCTTCTCTTTACCTATCCCGTCAACGAGTGGGAAATCGTGCTGGCAAAGTTCTTTGCCTCCCTGCTCACCGTCATCAGCATGCTGGCACTCAGTTGCCTGCCCCTGGTCTATCTCAGTGGAAAGACCGCCCTTGACTGGCGGCTGGTCGGCTCTGGCTATGGAGGCCTGGTGCTCATGGCTTCCACCCTGGTGGCCATCGGTCTCTGGGCCTCCAGCTTGAGTGCCAGCCAGGTCATCGCCGCCTGTATCACCTATGGACTGGCCATGATGCTCTGGCTGATGCAGCTACTGGACTCCTTTTTGCCTGAGAAGCTGACCCAGGGTTTTGGGGACGACAGCAAAGGCATTGGGACACTGGGCATTATGACCCACCTGGAAAGCTTTGCCCGCGGCAATCTTTCCAGCCACGATATCGTCTACTACCTGTCCCTGACGCTGCTTTTCCTCTTCCTGACGGTGCGCGTGCTGGACAGCCGCAAATGGAGAATGTAGTCAATGGATAAGCGACTCGCCAGTTTTTTAAATACGATTGTCTCCGTCATCATCGCCTTTGCGGTGTGGGTGATGATCCTGTTGATCTCGAACAACAACACGACTCCCATCGATATCACCAAGAACGGCCGCTTTACCCTGGCCTTGCAGTCCAAGCAAGCAGTCACCAGCCTGACTACGCCGGTCAAGGTCTATGCATTTAACGATGAAAAATCCAAGGCTAAGAGCGAAGAAGTCCTCAAGCGTTACAGCGTGGTGGACCCTAAAAAGTTCAGCTACGAAGTGGTGGACCCGACCAAAAATCCGATTCTGGCCAAGAAATTTGGCATCAGAATGCGCGGCGAGGGCGTGATCGAGGTCAAAGACAGCAAAGGCCGGACCGAACGCTTGACGGGAATCAGCGAAGAAGAAATCACGGCCGGACTGCTCAAGTTGCAGCGCAATGCCACCTACAAGGCCTATTTTCTCAGCGGACACGGTGAGCGCGACCTGAATCAAACCGAGGCCTCGGGCATGAGCCAGTTGCGTTCCGACCTGGTCAAGGAAGGCTTTGTGGTCGAGCAACTGACCCTCTCAGCTACCCCTAAGATCCCCGCCGACACCAACCTGCTGGTGCTGGCCGGTCCCACTCAGCCGCTCCTGCCGGGCGAACAAAAGCTGGTCAAAGACTATTTGGACAACTACGGGCGCTTGCTCTTCATGTATGAAGCCGAGACCCCAGACAGCTACACCGACCTGCTCAAGCCCTATGGTATTGAGCCAGACGGCAATATCGTGCTCGATCAGGCCTCCGAATTGCTGCGCGCAGAACCTGTCTTCGCTATCGGACTCAAATACGACGCCGAGCACCCTATCACCAAGGATTACAAGATCCAGACGATGTTCATGCTGGCTCGCTCGCTTAAAGTAGCCAGTCCTCCGCCACCCGGTGTGATCGACACCACCCTGGTTACCACCAACGTCAATCCCCCCACCGCTTTGATGGTGCCTATCGATCAAGTGGTTGGTCAAACCGCCCTCAAAATCGACCCGTCCAAGAGCAAGCCCGCGGTCGCCACCCTGGCCGCCGCCGCCGAGAAAAAGGAAGTCACTCCCAGTGCTTCGCCCACCCCTTCACCGGCGCCGGAACAGGCCAAGGACACCCGTCAGGTACGTCTGGTGGTCGTCTCCGACAGCGATGCACTGAGCAACCAGCTTTACGTCGTGAACAAAGACTTCGCTCTCAACAGCTTCAACTGGCTGGCGGCCAACAACACGGCCATCTCCATTCGTCCCAAGGACGAACTGGCCCAGCCTCTCAACATGTCGGGAGCCGAACAGATGAAGTTGATGTTCATGATCTCGATCGTGCTGCCTTGCTTCGTCATTGGCGCCGGCCTCTTCAACGTGATGCGGAGGCAGTAGTCTAATGAGTCGCGGCAATCTGATTGCGCTTTTGCTTCTGGTCGGGCTGGGCGCTTTTTTCTATCTGCACGATATCAAAGGCCACAAAGAGAAAACCGAGCGCGAAACCCTCGAAAAGCGCTTCTTTCCGAAGCTGGAGAAGAAGGAAGTGGCCAGCGTCAAGGTCGAGCGCCTGAGCGCTCCTGCTTTCACCCACGAATTCTCCAAGCAAAACGGAGTCTGGGTGCTGCAAGGCACGCAACCTATGGTGATGCGCACCGCGACCTTCGGCCAGTCGGTCAAAGCCCTGGTGGAAGTCCAGAAAGCCGATGAGGTGGGCGACAAGGCAGCTGACTTTGGCCTGGACAAACCTACCTTCAAGCTCACCCTTAAGGACAAATCCGGCAAGGAGAACAGCTTGCTGCTGGGAGCCAAGACTCCCGACGATAGCACCTATTACGCCCAGACTGCACCGGGTCAACCCATTAGCACTCTGGCCAACTCGCCCAATGACCTGCTGGAAACGGTGGTTGACAGTCTCCGTGAACAGAGCCCGCTGGTCTTTGAACCCTCCACAGCCAACAAAATCATTCTTGAGCCCGCCAAAGGTCAGCCGATCGAACTGGCCCTGGCCAAGCCTCGTGAGGACTCGGGCACTGAAGACGATAGCGATGACGGCATGGAGATTCAGGACCTTTCCGAAGAGTGGAAGATCGTGCGGCCCAATCCCCTACAGGCCGACTCGGCCAAGGTGCGCGACCTTCTCTTCAACTGGCGCAGCGTCAAACTTGGCCGTTTCATGAAGGCGGACGAAAAGGTGGCTTTTGACCCGCTGACTCTGAAGCTGACGGTCTATGTGGATCGGCAAAGCCAGCCGTTCGTGCTGGAGGTGGGCCAGATGGTGCCGGGCAAGCCCGGGCTCTATTACGCCCGTCGTACGCCGCCCAGCGAGCCAATGGTTCTGGAGATCCAGAATTTCTCGATGCTCGAGCCCAAGGTGGAAAGCCTGGAGCAGCGTCATCTTTATGTTTTCGAACCAGAGGATGCGGCCCGCCTTGAAGCCAGCGTGGACGGCCTCAAGATCGAAGCCACCAAAGGCGAGGAGAACTGGGACGTAAGCGCTCCAAAGGTGGCCAAAGACAAGCAAGAAGGTCAAAAGACCGCGGCCTCCGACCTGGTCTGGGAACTGAAGAACCTGGAATGGGCCTCCAAGCCGGACCCCAAGAGCGTGGGTGAATGGAAGGAGCGAGCCAGCCTGGAGGTTTGGGACAAAGAAAAGAAAAGTCTGGGCAAAGTCAGCCTGGGCCAGCCCGGACCCAACAAAACGGGAGCCTACGTGCGCGACGCGGCCGGAACCATCTACCTGACTGAAAAGGACCCCTATCAACGCTGGGTGGACATCAAGGTCCGCCTGGAGGGCAAGGGTCCCGCCACCACCCCGACGCCCGCCCCCCAGCCCTTTGTCTTGCCCGGCAAACCCTGAGCGGGGCAAGGGGAATGCTGGACTGAACAGAGAACGGTGCCGACTATCACCGGAAGGATCAAGAAAACTCAATGACTCAGCCTGCTGCTACGGGGAACATTCTGGTTACGGGCTCCCTGGCTTACGACTACATCATGGACTTCCCTGGACACTTCAAGGATCACATCCTTCCGGATAAGCTCCACTGCATCAACATCTCGTTCCTGGTCGACAAGCTGAAGAAGCAGCGAGGTGGTTGCGCGGCCAATATCGCCTATACCATGGCCTTGTTGGGCGAGCGGCCGCGTATTGTGGCTTCTGCGGGACGCGACTTCGCCGAATACTCGGCCTGGCTGAGCGAACAAGGTGTGGACGTCTCGGCCATTCAGCGCGTTGAGGATGAAGTCACCGCCACCTGCTTCATCACCACTGACAGGGCCGACAATCAGATCACCGGCTTTTACGTCGGTGCGATGGCCAAGGCACGAGACATCAGTCTCAAGGCCAGCGCCGGATCCAACCCGCAGATCTGTGTCATTGCGCCCGATGATCCGGACGCTATGCTGCGCCACGCTCAGGAGTGCCGCGAAGCAAAAATCCCCTTTGTTTACGATCCGTCCTTCCAGGTCACCAACATGCCGGGTGAACCGCTCTGGTCGGGCACGCTGGGCGCCAAGGCGCTGGTGCTGAACGACTATGAGTTCGCCGTATTCTGCGAGAAAACGGGCAAATCCGAGACCGAGATTATGCAGACGGTGGAGTTACTGGTGGTGACTCTGGGCGAAAAGGGCAGCCGCATCAAGACCAATCAAGGCGAAGTGGTCGAAGTCCCGGCCGCCAAGATCTCGGGCGTGGTCGATCCAACGGGCGCGGGCGATGCCTTCCGTGGCGGACTGGTCAGTGGCCTGGTGCGAGGACTCCCTCTGGCCGTCTGCGGCCGTCTCGGCAGTGTGGCCTCGGCTTACGTGGTGGAGCAGTACGGCACCCAAAATCACGCCTACACCCGAGCTGAGTTCCTGGCTCGCTACGAACTCAATTTCGGCAAGGCCGAACTGCCCTTGTTCCGCGACGCCTCGCTGGTATAAAAGGCAGTCCAGGCCTCCGGATCGTCCAGAGGCAAACAAGGCAAAGCGCCCAGCCGGTCACCAATGGTGGCCAGCAGGGCGCTTTCTTTCATGAAGGGAGGCTGTCCACGCAGCACCTCCAGCTTCGGAAAAGGCGAGGCCTTACCACCCTCGATCAGCAGAAGGTCAAAGCGGGGAGCGAGCCACATAGCCAGCTCAGTCCAATCCAGCTGGCCGCGCAACTGAATTCCGTTGGGGGTAGCCAGGCCCGTACAATCTGCCCGGAGACGAGCGCTGTCCTTGCCGGACTGATCTTCGGGCAGGGGGTGATGGCTGTGTTTGAGTGCGGCAACCCGCCAGCCCAGGCCACGCAAGTGATCCAGCCAGCGTTCCAGAACGGTCGTTTTGCCGCTACCGCTGCGCCCCACCAGGCACAGAATGTTCATTTCAAGCTATCGAGCACGGCCTGATAGAGATCTTCGGGGCGGTCGACCAGAATGTCGGGTCCCGCCTGACGCACTCGGGCCGGACTCACCCAGCCGTAGGTTACGCCTACCGTTTTCAATCCGTTGAACTGTCCTGCGTCCACGTCCAGCGGAGTATCTCCCACCATCACGCCCCCACTGGCTTCCAGAATCTGCAGAGTCCGGGCCACTTTCTCGCGCTTGGCCGAACTACCGTCCTCTCCACCCGTAAAGTGCTTAAAGTAGCTGTCCAAACCGGCTTCCTGGGCCTTGGCCAGCAGAGCCTGCTCGGGGCTACCGGTGGGCTCGCCCCGGACCGCCACCACCGGGGGATGCGGCGCGGGCCCTGAGTCAGGCTGGCCCTGACCCTGATGGCCCAGCACCACGGTCTGCAAGTGGAGCTCCTGGCGCATACGCTGCCGGATCAGTTGGGAATGGGTGGTGGATACGATGGCCAGGGGTGCGACCTGACTCCAACGACGCAAATTGTCCGCGATCCCCGGGAAAAGTGGAGCCTTGGCGTAATCCAACCACTGGTCAGCCCAAACCTGGACCTCCTCGAACTCCTTCACCGAGAAACCCATCTCGTAGTAGTTCTCTTCCCAGCGCGGATTATACCACTCCAAAAACTCCGCCATCGAGGCAATGGGCAACTTCTTATTCCAAAGCCGGGCCGCTTCGATGTAGAGATCGTAATAAAGCGAGCGTGAATCGCAGAGCACGCCGTCCCAATCCAACAAAATCGCTTTCAAGCCAACCTCCCAGGGAACCCCACAAGCGCGTCCGAACGGCACAGCCATGGAGAGTCTAAGTCAAATTCCGGTTCGTTATGCAGAAACCGACCGCATGGGAGTGATTCATCATTCCCATTACCCGGTCTATTTCGAGCAAGGTCGCACCGACTTTTTTATCGAGCATTTAAGACCCTATGCCGAATTTGAGGCCCAGGGTGTTCAGGCTCCAGTTCTTTCGTATCAGGTTGAGATCCTGGGGCGAGCCACCTACGGGGATCTTTTGAAAGTGAGCACGCGTGCCGACTGGATGAAAGGTGTGCGCCTTCAGATGAGCTATCGAATCCGGGTGGAAGAACGTGAAGTGGCTGCCGGCAGCAGCCTGCACGCCCTGGTGGACTCCACCATGAAGCCGGTCAACCCGCGCAAATTCCCCGAGCTGTATCAGGAACTTCTAAAGGTTTTCCCCCGCCCGTGAGCTCCTTGCAGGACGACGAATTCTACATGGATAAAGGACTGTTCGTTCTTACCGAACGTTTTCTTTGGAGACGTGGCTATTGCTGCGGAAGTGGCTGCCGCCACTGCCCCTACGATCACGAGTCCGTTCCGCCTCGAACCAAAGAGAAATTGGCACAGCCCGTATTCTTTTTCGGAAAACATCCAGGAGAAGCTGATGATGAAAAAACTGATGATTCTAGCAGCTCTGACCGCACCAGCTCTGGCTGACCCCCAACTGTTCGTGCGCAATCAGCCTTTTGCCGGGCCGGTCCGCTGGTTTCCAGCCCGTACTCTGGCGCCCCTGGACGGACTGCTGGAATCACTGGGCTGCAGCTGGCAGGTCGACCAGGGCAAACTGCATGTGAAGTGCTCCACTTCCGGGCAAGGCGGGCCGGCCATCAAAGAGATTCTGCCCATCAGCCTGGAGGGTCGCACCGTTCGACTAGAACAGCATATCCAGCAAGACCGCATCTTTGTGGACGTGGACCAGGTCGCCTCGGCCCTGCAGTGTTCTTATCGCAAGAGCGCCGACGGCACCGTGGATTTGTATGGACCGCTGCTCTCCCAGGGCTTGGGCCAGGGGGCCTTGCGCGGCGACAGCACCCAGCCCGAGTTTCCGGTCCGTCTCGAGAAAGTCCAGATAACCCAAATGGGCGGGGCGATGCGCGGCTTCGCGCGCATCAGGCATCAGGGCCAGCAAGCCTTCAAGTGGGTGCTGGTGCGAGTTTCCGTCTATGAAAAGAGCGGTCGCCAGGTAGCCCGGTGCACCGAGCTGGTGCGCGAACTCCAGCCCGGTGCGGAGGCTTTTGTGCAGTTTCCGAAGCTGGTCGGCGAAGCCCAGAACCCGGTCACCAAAGTGGAGTTCGAAGCTCGCCCCTGAGCTACTTCACCACGCGCAGCCGGCCAGTGGAGCTGTTGCGCTGATCGCGTCCTCGGTGTCGAGCGATAAGGTCCATGATGGTGCGTGCCAGTCGGTCGGGGTCGTGGCGCACCCAGTCAGTTTCACTGAGCAGACTGGTTCCCACCCCTTCCACACCCAGAGCGGCCAGCCGCTCCAGCTGCGGATCCACAGGAGTAGAGCCCTCAGCGCGATATTTTTCAGCCAGCTTCTCTGGGTCTCCCAGATTGACCAGCACATAGTCCAGGCCGACGTCGGCGTGAGCGAGCAAAGCCTCGACATGATCAGCCGCCCCCATCCCGTCGGTTTCGCCAGGCTGAGTCATCACGTTGCAAATGTAGATTTTGGGTGCAGTGGAGCGACGAATTGCCTCGGCGATTTCAGGCACCAGCAAATTGGGAACCACGCTGGTGTAAAGACTGCCCGGGCCCAGCAAGATCGCGTCGGCCTGGTCCAGGGCTGCAATCACCTGCTGTGGAGGTCTTACTTCGGCGGGTTCCAGGCTGATGCGATCAATATGGCGTCCGGCGCCATGCTTGGGAATATTGGATTCACCCGTGGTCGTACTGCCGTCACTGTAACGGGCGCTCAGATTGACTGGATTCAGGGTGGCCGGCAGAACCTGACCGCGCACAGCCAGAATCTGACTCGAGAGGCGAATCGCCACCTCGAAGTCACCGGCCAGGTCGGTCAGAGCAGCCAGAAAGAGATTGCCAAAAGAGTGCCCTTCCAGGCCACCCTGGGCGAAGCGATAACGGAAGAGTTCTTTAAGTAGGGATTCGTCATCGGCCAGGGCGACCAGACAGTTACGCACATCCCCAGGAGCCAAAATACCCAGATCCTGACGCAACTTCCCCGAGCTACCACCGTCGTCACTGACGGCGACCACGGCCGTCACATTGCTGGTAAAAGCCTTCAGCCCGCGCAGCAGGGTGGATAGCCCGGTTCCCCCACCGATGGCCACCAGCTTGAGACCCTGATCCAGGTAGCGCCGGTCATAGAGAACCTCGACCAGCTGTTTGCGCGGCTGAAAAGCGACGGCGGAACTCAATATCTGAAAGAAACGGCGCAAGGCGAAGACCACAATGCAAAGACCGACAATCATCAGCAGGGTCCCCGTCACCTTGGGTGGTACCGGTGGGTCGCCTACCCAATGGCGCACGCGCACGGCCACGAAATCCGCCGCCATCAACAATCCAGCCGAAAAAGCGATGCCGCCCAACGTAGCTAAAAAAAGCCAGCGCTTGATCTGCATACCTGGGGCAAACCACTTGAGGGAATTCATTGCCACTAAATCGCGGCGACCCTTCGCTGCTCGCGCTCGATGTCACGATGCTGAACCGTGACCACATAGCCGGACCGGCGTAAGTCCTTGGAGATTCGATCGGCGATGGCCGTGGAACGATGCTGCCCCCCCGTACAACCGATCGCCAGCGTAACCTGATGCTTGCCTTCTTGCTGGTATTTAGGAAAAAGGAACAGCAACAGACCTTCCACCCGCTCCAAAAACTCCTTGGCGTCCGAGCGTTCCAGCACAAACTTGGCAACCGGAGCATCCAGGCCGGTCAACCGGCGCAGGTCGGGGACATAGTAAGGGTTGGCGATAAAGCGCACGTCGAAGACCAGATCGGCATCCGGCGGCAAACCGTGCTTGAAACCAAAGCTGACCACATGAACCTGAACCTTGCTCAGGTCCACTTCCAACTCCAGAGTTTCGCGCAAGAGAACCTGCAGCTGACTGGGAGTCAGATTGCTGGTATCCAGAATGGCCGAGGCCATGGAGCGGAGGCCGGCCAGTTCCCGGGCTTCCTGCTGGATGGCCTGCAGCACCCCGCCCTGATTGGTAAGAGGGTGACGTCTGCGCGTCTCGGAGAAGCGCCGCACCAGAACGGCCTCGTTGGCCTCAAAAAAGATGATCTGCGGCTCGAAGCCCATGGCCGGCAGTTGATTGAGGGCCTCTTGCAGCTCGGGAAAAAAACTGCGCCCTCGCACGTCGATCACCATGGCCAGACGGTTGACCGAAGACGAAGCGCACAATTCGGCAAATTTCGGAATCAGCGCGGGGGGCAGGTTATCCACACAGAAAAAACCATCGTCTTCCAGGCTCTTCACGGCCAGACTCTTCCCCGCGCCGGACAAACCGGTCAAGATAACGAATTTTTGTTGCTCCACAAGAAGAGAGTTTCGGGCGCCTGACGAGAATCCTTTGCTCGCCAACTCAAAACAAGTGTTCGAAAAGGATCCCCCTATGAAGTTCGTCCATTGCCTGCTGTTCCTGGGACTGTCTCTGGCGGCCCAGGCTCAACCTGTGACCAACTCGTTCCTGAAGGGCGAGTATGCCATCCCAAACGTCGGGGCAGCCAAAAATCTGGTGCGCGAATACTGCCGCGGTCCTCTCTATCGAGACGAGGTCAACTACGTCACCACCAAAGCGCGAGAGTATTTGGAAGTTCGTCTGCAGGCACCGGTTGACGGCAAACCCGCCATCGTGTTCGACATTGATGAGACCTGCCTGTCCAACTTTCCTTACATGGACGAATTTGACTTTGCCTTTCAGAACGGGTCCTGGAACGCCTGGATCGATAAAGCCGCAGCCCCACCCCTTGAAGGCACGGTCGAGCTTTACAAGTATGCAAAAACCAAAGGATTGGCCATCATCTTCATTTCCGGCCGCAACCAGATGCAGCGACTGCAGACGGAGAATAATTTACGCCAGGCGGGCTTCGAAGGCTGGACCGAGCTGGTGCTCAAAGACATGGGCAGCACCCAGACTACGGTTGCGTTCAAGTCTGAAAACCGAAAACGCCTGGCCCAATCCGGCTACAACATTCTCGTGAATATCGGGGACCAGGACAGCGACCTGCAAGGCGGTTACGCCGAATCGACCTTCAAAATCCCCAACCCCATGTATTGGGTGCCTTGATGCGTAGGAACATGGAGACCTAACCCGAAAGCGCCCTCACCTCTGGAATGAAGGAACAACTGTGGAACCGGTCCTCCGAAGTTTTCTGTTTTGCGAATCCGTAGTCCCGGCCCCGAGCGGCAAGATGAACTGCTACGGACTCTTTTCCGATCTGTTCGCGACGCAATTTCCGTACACTCAGCCCCGCTTTTCTTTGCTCCTGAGCTGGGGCGGGGGGCGTGGCTTTCAGGTGCAGGTGGTCAAGATGCTCAACCCGGCTAAAACCGCCTTGTTGCATCAATCTCCCGAAATGTACTTCACTCTAGAAGACGAGTCTCAATCGGCCCACGTGCAGATTGACATGAACCAGATCGTCTTCACCGAAGCTGGCTCCTACATCTTCCAGATTATGCTTCATGGCCGTCAGGTGGCCGAGCATCGGCTCAACGTTCACCAGCTCTAGGCTTTTTTTCTCAAAGCCCAAGATGGCATAAAAAAAGGCGACCCGCAAAGGTCGCCTTTTTTCGGAAGTGGGTCCGTCTCAGGAGCGAAGCACCGGGCCCATCATCACGCCACCGGCTTGCATACCCGGCTCGAGGCCGCCCACGCGTCCACCATTGATTGAGAAGCCAGCGTTGGCCCCAGGATTGACTCCTGAGATGGCCAAGGGCGGGGAGGCGGCTGCGGGCTGGGACGCTCCCCAGGCGGCCAGCAACTGATTGGCTCCGCCCTCGCTTTCACCGAGCTCGGCCGATAAAGTCGAACGGTCACTGCTCGGAGCCGCACCTGCAACCGCTGTGGCGGGGGCAGTGCTATCCACCTGGCCCAGAAGCGGCGTTCTGCCGACCTGACCATAACCGCGTAGGGCGTCTTGATTTCCAAGCCCTGAGATACTCATCACTGCCTCCATTGAATTGACTGGATGTACTGGTTTGTTATCACTCACTCTAGTCCAGTCGGAAAGGCCCGTCTAAGCCCAACTCTTTAACAAATTGTTGCCAATGTTAACTTTTTCGCTCGTTTTGTTAACTTTTTGCATTACGGGACTTTGGATACTCTGCCCGAAGCCGACCCGATGGGAAAAGTGGTGCGTCTGGCCGCGCTCTGGGGGTTGCTGGTCTTCTTCTGCAGAGGCTGGACAGTGCTGGGCTTGCGTTACCAACTCGAGTACGGCGAGGGTCACATGCTCGGGCTGGCTTACTTCCTCAAGAACGGGCACTCAATTTATCATCCAGCCGCCGAGCCACCCTGGGTCTATGGGCTGCATCTGCCCTTCTACCTCTGGCTCATGGGCCTCTTCCTCGGGCCGCAACCGGACTTTCTCCCGGGTCGCCTGATCAGCTTCCTGGCCGTGCTGACCGCTCTGGTCCTCTCCATCGGCTGGCTTTGGCGCCGCCGTGGGGGCCTGTGCGCCAGCGCCGCCCTCACCTTTATGCTGGTGCATCCACTGATCTTGGGCTGGGCCCCCCTGGCCCGAGTGGACAACCTGGGCTTTGCCCTGTCCGTTGTGGCCATCTTGCTGGCCCGCCCCCATCTCTCTATCTGGTTTTGCGCCCTGGCTTTCCTCACCAAGCAGTCCTTCGTGGCCGCCCCGCTGGCCCTGGCCTGGTGGTTCGGCCGGCCAAGCGGCACCAGGTTCCTGGGCACACTGGCAATCGGCCTGGCCCTGGTCCTGATGACGCTCCGATTGCCTCCAGGCGGGGGCCTGGTCAGTTCCTGGGGCGAGGCGTGGATGCTCTGGTCGAGCTATTTTCTGAGTATCTTACCGTTGCTGGCTCTGGCCTGGCTGGCTCCAAAGGACCTGGAAGAGACCCAACGGCTGCGGGCCTATGCTCTGGCCGCCCTGATCCCGGCGGCGGCCTGCCTGAAGCAGGGCTCCTACTATAACTATTTTCTGGAACTCCACTGGGCCCTCAGCATGCTGGCCGGATTGGCGCTGGCGCGACCCCATCGCGCCGTCGGACTGCTGACCGCCGCCCAATTCGGCCTGGGCAGTCTGACTCAATTTCCCATTCTGCATTCTCCCATCGAGCTCTTTCACTATGAGACGCTGCCGACCCTGAGCGGGCGCAGGCCCTGGTGGCTGGAGCAGTTTCAGGCATACGATCAGTTAGGTCCCTTGCTGGAACAACATCCTGGACCGGTGCTGGCCGAGCAATGCGGCAATCCCCTGCTCTTTGGTCGCGAACCGCTCGTCTGCGACTGCTACGCCTTACTGATGGACCAGGCCCGGTCCGGGCAGTGGAATCCATCTCCGCTGATCGAAATGATCCGCCAGCGCAAGATTGCTCTCATCCTACTACAGCGCCTGGGTCCCGAGAACGCGCGCGTCCCGGGCTATGTCATGCAGCCCATCTTGGAAAACTACGAAGTCATTGGTCAGCTCGGCCAACGGGGCGACTTTATCCTCCTTCCTAAAACCAGGAACGATTCAGGCAATCGGCCAAACTCAGGGCCATGAAGCGCCCTCCCGTCGCTCTCCTGATTTTGCTGGTCGCTCTGCTGGCTTTGCACTGGCCGGCCATTTTTCAAGCCAAAATCTACGGCGATGAGGACGTGCTGGGCCTGTTTTGGGCGGACAAGTGCCGACTCCATCGACTCTTCACCGGTCAAGAGCAGTGGACGTACTGGGATCGCCTGCCCTTTTTAGGGATGCCACGTCTGGCCAATTTCCAGATGTGCTGGTTTTCGCCCGAAAGTCTCTACTTTGGGCTGCTCGATCCATCCATATCCTGGCGCTTCTTTCCCTTGCTATCCGACCTGGGTCTGCTGTGCGCGGTCTACTATCTCATTCGTGGCTACGCGTCCAGCTCGGCAGCCTGGCTGGGAGCTGGTTTTTTTGTCCTGACTGGCGACTGCCTGAAAACCAGCCAGGACATCGCCGTCAAGTTCGAACTGGCCTGCATGGCCGTGATGCTGGCCTGCAACTATCGCTGGCTGGCCAGCGGCCGCCGACGTTATCTGCTGGGTTTGGCCCTGGCGACCGGCTGGCAACTGGATGGAGGCGCGGTTTCCCAACTCTACTACCAGCTTCTGAGCCTGCCGTTCATCTGTCTTCTCCAAATTTGGAACTCCAGCCCGTCCACGCGCCTGGGCCGGGGTCTGCTGGCCATCGGCACCTTTATCGGCGCCAGTCTGGCCTTCAGTCTACCCTGGTTTCCCCTGCTGGAATGGTCCGCCCACGGCTCGCGCAAAGTTTTGGAAGGCGGCGGCTTCGCCGAAGCTTACAGTCTCAACCTGGGCGAATTGCTCTCCGTCTTTGCCGATGAAATCACCGTTTTCGGGCCTGCGCGCGCCATCGAACGAGGCGGTGGTTACACCCTGACGGCCAGCTTCAGCCTGGCTGTTTTTGGGCTGGTGGCCTATGCCGCCCGGCGCAAAGAATGGCGTCTTACCCTGCTGCTTTCGCTACTGCTGGCCTTACAGATGATGGGAGAAAAGGGGGTTCTGCTATGGTTGCTCCACAAAGCCGTGCCATTTACTCAGCAGATCCGAGGACCTCACCGATTTTTCTATCCGGCCGGATTGCTCTGGGCCTTGCTGGCAGCGGTCGGATTTGACGAAATTGCCAGGCGTCGGCCCAAACTGGCCTGGGGCTTAAGCCTTTGGGCCATCGGGGTCAACCTCTGGGCTCTACAACCGGTCATATCCGGGGCTTATGTCCCCCTGGAAGCCTTCTCGGGCATCCCGCTGCCACCACCGGGAGCGGAACGAGTGGCGGTGGACTTCTCAAAAGATCCGAGACCTCCGCTACAGTGGCTGGCCTATCCGCTCACTCAGGGCCGGGCCACTATGATCTTCCCCAACGTGCTTTCAGAAGGTAGCTACTTTCGAGGGCTGCTCTTCAGTCAGTATGGGGAGAAGGCCTGGAAAGTGATGCCGCGCCTGGTCTACTCCTTTGCGCCCGTGCCCCCGGCCTTTCCCGACCACCCCCTCTTGCGTAGTTGGGGCCTGGGCTGGGTGCTGCAGGCCGGCCCCAACGGCTTCGGATGGCGGAACCTGGGGCCGGCCCCTCGCCACTGGACGGTGGTCCAGGTGACGACGCTGGCCGACACTGCGGCCGAAACGGCCTGGGCCCAAACTAGCGATTGGAAACCATTTGAACAGGCCTCGGTGGCTGGCCAGCCAGTGGTCGTGGGGGTCACTCCGGCCAACATCACCGTTCTCTCTGACGGTCAGGACGAGCAACTGCTCAGGAGCTCCGGTCCCGCCTCGCTCTTGATCAGCGCGGACAACTGGGACCCTGGCTGGGAATGCTGGGTGGACGGCAAGCAAATGGAAGTTCGACGAGCCAACCTGGCCCTCAAAGCCTGCCTCATACCGGAGGGCAACCACACTATCCAGTGGCGTTACCGGATCCACTGGCAGGTTAAGGCCGCCGCCACAGGTCTGACCGGGGTGCTGTTGCTGATCATGGTGGTTGGTATAGACGCCACTCGACGCAAGTGATATGATGCGCCGAGTTTTTGCGAGACCCTCGGTGGCCTCCCACCCGCGGCCTGGCAAAACAGCCGCCGGAACATCCGGCGAGCCAATTAGTATGCGGATTTCTCCGCATCGGAGGTCAGTTTTCGTATGAAACCCAAAAGTGAAGTTATTGAAACGCACCGCACCCACGACAAGGACACCGGCTCCCCCGAAGTGCAGGTCGCCATTCTCACCGAGCGCATCAATCACTTGACCGGCCACCTGCAGAAGCACGCCAAAGACCACCACTCTCGCCGCGGACTTCTGATGATGGTTGGCCAGCGCCGCCGCCTTCTTAACTACCTGAAGAAGACCGAAGTGAAGCGTTATCGCACGCTGATCGAAAAGCTCGGTATTCGCCGCTAGGAGCTGTTGACGATTCGCCCTTCTCTATTCGTCCCGCGGAACTCGCGTCGAAGCATCAACCGGTGCTGCGGCGCTAGGCCCTTTGCTAGAAGTCAACAATTCCTAAGACCCGCGGCTTAAAAAAAGGGCTGTCCCAAAGGATGGGGGCAGCCCTTTTGCCGCTTGTAGAAGAGGGTGCTGTCCCTCCATCCGTCCTTATTTTCATTGAGGTGAAACACATTGAGTACAACAAAAACGGCTCCTCCCAAAGCGGAGAAGCACTCGATCGAAGTGGAAGTGGGCGGTAAAGCCCTTCGCTTCGAAACCGGCGAACTCGCCAAACAAGCTGGCGGCGCCGTCTTGATGACCTACGGCGAAACCGTGGTGCTGGTCACGGCCACCGCCAACGCCAAGCCCAAGACCGGAGTCAGCTTCTTTCCGCTGACCGTGGACTACGAAGAGAAAATGTACGCCGCCGGTAAGATCCCGGGCGGCTGGATCAAGCGCGAAGGTCGCGCTCCCGAGCGGTGCACCCTGACCTCGCGTCTGATTGACCGCCCCATCCGTCCCCTGTTCCCGGACGGGTTCCGCAACGACACCCACGTGGTGGGCCTTTGTATGTCGGTCGACGGCGAAAACGAACCGGATGTCATCTCCATCTGCGGCGCGGGCGCCGCTCTGGCCCTCTCGGATATTCCTTTTGACGGCCCGGTGGCCGGCGTTCGCGTCGGTTACGTGGACGGAGAATTCGTGATTAACCCCACCCAGGAGCAGATCGCGCAGAGCTCGCTGAACCTGGTTGTGGCAGGTACCAAAGACTCGATCTGCATGGTCGAAGCCGGAGCCTACGAAGTTTCCGAGCAGCTGGTGCTGGAGGCTATCGAAGAGGCCCACGACACCATCAAAAAAATCGTGGCGGCTATTGATAAGCTGGTGAAGAAGGCCGGCAAACCCAAGAAAGAGTATCCCCTCTTTATCCCCGATAAGACCCTGGACGCGGCCTTCCGCAAGCACATGGGCAAAGCCGTGGCCAAAGCCATGCGCATCATCGACAAGAAAGAGCGCAACGACGCTTTTGCCGAGATCTCCAAGGAAGCCCTGGCCGACAAGCTCGGCAAGGACAAGAACAAGGAAGAACTGCTGGCCATCCTGGCCGACGGCACGCGCGACGACTTCGACACCATTATGAAGAAGGTGCAAGAAGAAGAGCTGATGACCATGATCGTGGAGGAAGGCACCCGTCCCGACGGTCGCAAGACCACCGAGATCCGCAAGCTCTCGGCTCGCGCCGGCATCCTGCCCCGCACCCATGGCACCGGTCTCTTCACCCGCGGTCAGACCCAAATCCTGACCGTCTGCACCCTGGGCACGCTGGCCGAGGAGCAGTCCTTTGACAATATCATCGGAGAAGTCTCGCGCCGCTACATCCACCAGTATAACTTCCCCCCCTTCTCGGTGGGCGAGGCCCGTTTCATGCGTGGTCCCGGCCGCCGCGAAATCGGCCACGGTGCCCTGGCGGAGCGCGCTCTGGTTCCGGTCATCCCGGACGAGAACGAGTTCCCCTACACCCTTCGCATGGTCTCTGAGGCGTTGGAATCGAATGGTTCGACCTCAATGGCTTCGGTTTGTGGCAGCACCCTGGCCCTCATGGACGCCGGCGTGCCCATCAAGGCTCCCGTCGGCGGTATCGCCATGGGCCTGGTGGCCAAGGGCGACAAGTTCGCCGTGCTGACCGACATTCAGGGCCTGGAAGACGCTCTGGGCGAGATGGACTTCAAGGTGGCCGGAACCCGCGTGGGCATCACGGCTTTGCAGATGGACATCAAGCTCAAGGGTGTGTCCGGTGAAGTGTTGCGTCAGGCCCTGGACCAGGCTCGCGACGCCCGCATGACCATCCTGGACGTAATCGAGGAAGCCCTGCCGGCGCCGCGCGCCGAAATCTCGCCGCGCGCCCCGCACATCACCTCGTTCATCATCAACCCCGAGAAGATCAAGGACGTAATCGGACCTGGTGGCAAGACCATCAACCGCATCATCGCCGAGACGGGCGTCAAAATCGATATCGAATCCGATGGCCGCGTCTTCGTGGCCTCGATCAACCGCGAGATGGTGGAGCGAGCCAAGAAGATCGTGGAAGATCTGACCCGCGACATCGAAGTGGGAGCCGTTTTCACCGGCCAGGTGATGCGCCTTATGAACTTCGGTGCCTTCGTGGAAGTGGTGCCTGGTAAAGAAGGCCTGCTGCACGTATCTCAGCTAAAGCCCTACCACGTGGGCAAGGTGGAGGACGTCGTCAAAGTTGGGGATATGATCACCTTCCGCGTCGAAGAAATCGATTCGATGGGTCGCCTCAACCTCTCGCGTAAGGGTCTGTTCACGGAAGAAGAGCTGGCCGAAGCGGAAACCAAGGCCGCCGCCCGGCCTCCCCGCGAAGATCGTGGCGATCGCGGTGACCGTGGTGATCGCGGCGACCGTGGTGATCGCGGCGACCGTGGTGGACGTGACCGCGGCGAGCGCAGCGGACGCGACCGCGGTGACCGCAATGGTCGCGGTCCGGAGCGCGGCGGAGAGCGTAGCCCCGACCGCGGTGATCGCGGCGCGGCCGAAAGCCGTCCTCCTCGCGATTTCACCCAGGACCGCCCCGTTCGCGACCGCGACGAGCGGCCCCGGGCTCCGCGTGAAGATCGCCCGCGTGACGAGCGTCCTCGCGCCCCCCGTGAGGAGCGTGCACCTCGAGAGGAACGCGCTCCGCGTGAACGTGAAGAGCGTGCACCACGTGAAGATCGCGCCCCGCGCGAAGATCGGGCTCCACGCGAAGATCGCGCCCCCCGGGAAGACCGCGCAGAGCGCCGACCGGCTGCCCGCTCGGAGCGCCCGCGCGAAGACCGCGGTGCTCGCCCCCTGAGCAGTGGCGCTCCCAAAGTGGAGTTGCCTCCCAGCCTGCGTGGCGGTAGCAGCAGCACCGGCGGTGGCAACACCGCTCCCGCCAGCGAAGGCGAAGGACGTCGCCGCACGGCCCGTCGCCGCCCCGCCCGCGACGACGACTAAACCCCAGCGCAGGGGTCCTAGGGGGAGACGGCAGTCCCCCCTAGCTCCAACGCGCAGGGGGGTCCTAGGGGGAGACGGCAGTCCCCCCTAGAACCCAATGATGATGCCAACACGCAGTGGACCCGCCTCCGAAGTATTTCTGGAGCGGGTCCACTCGTTTTTTCGGCAGGTGCTGCCCCTTCGACCCGACTACGAAGAACGTCCTGAACAACTGGAGATGGCCATGGGGGTGGCCCGAGCTCTGGCTGAGCAAGAAATTCTAGTGGTGGAGGCCGGGACCGGCACGGGAAAGTCCCTGGCCTACTTGATTCCCAGTCTCTTGTGGGCCTTTGAGCATGGTGGGCCGGTAGTCATCTCCACTAGAACCCTCAACCTCCAACAGCAACTCCTGGAGAAGGACATCCCGCTCCTGCGCGACCTGATGGACCAGCCTTTTCGGGCCACGGCCGCGCGAGGCTGGTCCAACTATGTCTGCCTGCGCCGCCTCGACGGTCTTCAGAGCAGCCAGCAGTTAAGCCCGGAGCTCAGCCACGAGGCCGTCCAGCTGTCCGAAGTGTTGGCCCTGGGTGCCCCCGGAATCCGCCAGAAGCTACCCGTCAGTGAACCGCTCTGGAACCTGGTGCAGGCTGATTCCCACGCCTGCAATCGCCAGTTGTGCCCGCATTATCAGGACTGTTACCTGTTCCGGGAGCGCCGCGAAATGGAACGCTCAGAGTTGATCGTCGCAAACCACTCGCTGGTCATGGCCGACGTGGCCCTGCGCGCCAATGGCGCACAGGGCATTTTGCCCAAGCCAGCCTGCTGGGTTCTGGACGAAGGCCATCATCTTGAGGAAGTCGCCAATGACCACCTGGGCCGTTCGCTGGCCCTCTCGGATTTGCAACGTCTGCGCCAGAACGTCTTCGATCCCAAAGGCAAGGCCAACGAAGCTGGCTGGCTACCGCTGCTGCGCGACCGCCTGAGCAAAGCCGATGAACGAGTGCGGCTGCTGGAATGCCTGGACCGCGGCTTGCTGCTCTCACTGCCCGGCTTCTACCAGGTGGGCGAGGAGTTCTTTCACTGGCTGACCCAGTCGATATTGTTGGGGCAGACCGAGTTGGGCACTCGAGTCACGCTCAATTCAGACTTCTTCCATAGCGCCGAAGGTGAAGAGTGCCGACGGCTCTCAGAGCAGTGGGCAGGCCATATGGAACACGTGGAGAGCAGCGCCCGAGACCTCCACCATTTGCTGACCGAGTTGGAACTGGAGGTGAGCCAGGGCGGCCTGGTCGAGTTGCAGTCCTTAATCGAGCGACTGAAGTCCCTGCGCCAGAATCTTGAGTTCTGCATGTTCCCGGAATCGGGGGACTGGGTCTACTGGGCCGTGGCCACAGCCAACAATGCCAGTCTGGGCGCCACTCCACTGGACGTAGGCGAGCGCCTGGCGGCGGAATTCTTCGGCCCGGCGCGCTCCATGGTCATCACTTCGGCCACCCTGGCGGTGGGCAAAGACCTGAGATTTTACGAGCAAAGGGTCGGGCTCGACCTGCATCAAAACCGGGTGGCCCGCAGCCTGCTGGATAGTCCGTTCAACTTCAGAGAGAATGCCTACCTGGGTGTAGCCACCGATTTGAATGACCCGAATCGATCTGAGTTCTGGGAACGATCTCAGGAGGCCCTGGTGTGGCTCTTGCAGCAACTGGGCGGCCGCACCTTTTTGCTGGCCACCTCCTACGCCAGTTTGCGCCTGGCCAGGGAACGACTCAGTGAGCCTCTTTCTCAGCTGGGCATTCGTATGCTCTGCCAGGGACAGGCCCCCCCCGGGTTGTTGCTGGAAGAATTCAGGCGCGATTCGCGGGCACTGCTGATCGGGGCCGACTCCTTTTGGGAGGGGGTGGACGTGGTGGGTGATGACCTGTCCTGCGTGCTGATTACCAGATTGCCGTTTCGAGTCCCGAACGACCCGTTGGTGCAGGCTCACTGCCGCCGACTTGAAGAGGAGGGGAAGAGCTCATTTCAACACTATTCCCTCCCCCAGGCCATCTTGCGTTTTCGTCAGGGTTTCGGCAGGCTCATTCGGAGCCAAAAAGATCGAGGAATGGTGCTTGTGCTGGACTCTCGTCTCTATCATAAATCCTATGGGGCGGAATTTTTAGGGGCCCTGCCCGCTTGTAACCGTCGGGCAGGTCGGCTCGCGGGCTTAGTCCAAGATGCTATGAAGTGGTTGAAAGGTTTTGAGTCATGAAGATACGGGTTCTATTGTTTGTTTTATTATCTCTGCCGGTCCTGGCCGCCGAATCTGTGGAGCAGATCTTTGAGAAGGCCAGATCCGTCAACCCAGGTCTGCAGGACTCCAGCGCCGACATGAGCGTGGACATCAACGCCGTACTGGGCTTCATTCCCTACAAAACGGCCGCTGGCGGCAAGTACTACCACAAGCATCCGGACAAGAACAAGCTGGACCTGAAAGACGCTCCCTCCTGGCTCAAGCGCTATCCAAACGTTTTCGGCTACAAACTCCCCGATCTAACCCGCTACAACGTGCTAAAGCAACAGGAAGTCGACTTCCGCGGACAACCGGTCTACAAAATTCAGCTGGTGCCCAAGCAACACACCAACGACATCACCAACATCGATATCTACTTCAACCGCAACGACTACTCCGTGCCCAAGTTCGACACTTTTTACAACAAAGGGCATCTTTACGTGGACATGGAGTACACCCGATCAGACAAATACCTGGTGTGCAACAAGCTGAGCGCTGACTTCGAATTCCCCAACATCACCGCCACGGCCACCGCCACTTATAACAACTACATGTTCAATCAGAAGCTGCCAGACTCCATCTTCGCCAGCAAATGAATCGACTTTTGGGGTGGGTCGCCTGGCTCGGAACCCTGCGCAAGCAGGCCATACCGCCGCACATCCTGCTACTGGTGGTCTGCCTGAGCGGATTCAGCTGGGGGCTGGGCAACTACCTGGAAGCCCGCCTCAACGGCGGGCGAGCCGAAGTGCTGCCGCAGCGCCAACTGCTGGAGCAAGGCGCACCTCAGAGCTTTATCGAAATCACCGGGACAGTGCTGGCGGATGGCCAGGTGAGCGGACCGGATCACACGATTTTCCTGCCACTGCTGGACGAAGCCGAGAAGATCGTCACCTATGTTCGTCTGCCGGAGTCCGGCGAGCGACCCAAAGCGGGTGTGACTTACCGATTGAATGGCATGATCGGTTTCGTGAGCCCGGAACTCGAATCGAAGATCCCTCAAGACCAGGCCGGGATGCGCTTCAACCGCAATCAGTATCTCTATTTCGGTCAACGCCCGGCGGACGCCCGCTGGGCGGCGGCGGCCATGTTGATCAGCCTGCTGGCTTCCTGGCCTTTGCTGGTGACCTGGTTCGGCCACTACATTGTGTTCCAAACCCGAGCGAGCACCCACGCGGCCGCCCAGCAGTTGGGCAAAATACGAGCCAGTGGGCGCTTTTACAAGGGGAAGAAAGAACGCCAACGCTTTCTTGAGGCACCTGCTGAACTGAGCCCGGTCGACCAGGGTTGGGAACTCAAGCTGGAAGAGGGCTGGACGGCCCACTTTGCAGGTCCGGAAAATATAAGAGCGGGCTCGCTCTATCTGGGTCCCCAGGAGCGGCCCGCTCTGCGCTTTGAAGCTCTCGAGAAGACTCGGCAGAAACGTCAGTCTTTCGTGCTCACCTTCGAGGGCCCGGCTGAATTGCAGCTGGCCCTCGAACGACTTACTTCTTCTTCAGAGAAACCTTGACGTTCTTCAACGTATCGGCCACGTGATTGAGATCGGCCGGCCCGAGAGCCGACTTCAGCGCCTTGGGTCCCTCCAGCAAGTCCTCACGATGAACCAACGGCACTTTGCCACCCACTTCATCATAGTGAATTTCACAGTTAAGCACCCTGGTCGCCAGCTTATAGACGAGCGCAATGTCGTCATAGGGATTGTTGGGAAGATCCCGTCCCCAGGCTTGCAGGGCGTTCACCGCCAGTTCCTCCAGACGAATCGGCTGAGAGGCCCCCTCTAAAAGTCGGCGCAAAATCTCCACGATTGGAGTACTCTTGCTAACATCTTTTACCGCCACGGTCGTTTCCTGACCTCTCTAAATGGATTGAGGAGCGCGGCTTCGCTGCGGGGAAAGATTTTCCCCTTGTGCCGCGAACCCACCGGTTGTGACAACCGAGCCCGAAGAACAGACGCAAGTGAGCGAGCCAGAAGTGGATGACCCGTTTCCACTCCACCCTGAATGGGCCTGGATGGACTACGCCTGAAGCTTAAGACGCTCGGCCCAGCTCTTCAGAGCCCTTCGACAGGCCGCCTCAGCCGGCCCACAGAGTAACTCGGGTTTACTCAGTGCTTTGCGCTGCTCGGGACGAAGTTTCTCCAGCCAAGGCCGTAAATCATCGTTCGTTTCCGCCACTTCCAGCAGACCTCTGGACTGCTTGCGGGCCTCAACCGAGGCTACGCGAACGTATTCGTGTGCATCCTCCAGTCCCATGCCGGAGAGCAGGGCCTGCAGGGGACCCGAAACCACTTCGTTCAGCCCGGTCAAACGGCCCACCATGGTTTGCTCATCCACCACCAACGAGGAGAGCCCCTTGGAGGTGCGTCGGCAGGCCAGCGCCAGACCCAGAATCAAACGCGGCAAGAAGCGGGCCGAAGCGGAGTTGCTAAGATCGCGCTGATGCTCAGAGACCTGGTCCAGATAGAAAGTCATCATCTGAGGCATAAAGGTCTTCCAAAGGCTCTTGACGTTCTCCCAGGTAATGGGATTGCGCTTGTGCGGCATGGCCGAAGAGCCCACCTGGGAACTCTCCAGATAGGCTTCAGCCACTTCGTTGATCTCACTGCGCTGCAAGTGGCGCAGGTCATCGGCCAGATTGGCCAGCACGCCGAAGGCCGCGGAAATGTGATGCAGCACGGCCAGCGCCGGTTCGGGGAAGGTAATCTGGGTGGCCGTCTCGGCCGCCTGCAGTCCCACCCTGGCCAGCACTCGTTGTTCAATATCGCGGGCATCTTTGTGAAGCAGCCCGGGAGTCGTATAGGCGCCCACCGCCCCTGAGAACTTGCCTCGCAGGTTCTCAAGCGAACGCTTCAACTCCACCTGACACCAACCCAGACGCTCGAGATAAACGGCCATGGAGTAACCAAAGGTCATCGGCTCGGCATATTGACCGTGAGTGCGTCCGATTTGCGGTGTGGCGGCATATTTGAGGCCCAAACGATAGAGCTCCTGCAAGCAACGGTCGAGCTCGGGCAATAGCACCTGTTCCACGCCCGCCTTCAGGCGTAACAGATGGGCGTTGGCCAGAATATCGTAAGAAGTAGCGCCGAGATGGATGTAGCTGCGGATGCCTTCCGGGCAGCGAGCAGCATAGACATTGACAAGCGCTTTAAGGTCATGACGCACCCGGGCTTCTTCCTTCTGGAACTCGTCCAGCGTAACTTGTTGAGCGGCTTGGCGCGCGCCCTCCAGTAGAGCCGGGTCGAACCAACCGTCTTCGGCCAGCACCTCCAACAAAGCCACCTCCACCGGAAGAGCATAGCGCAGGTAGAGGGCGCCTTCGGAAAGCACCTCGGAGGCAAGAGGTAACATGCCCTCGGAGTTGAGATAACGGCCCACCAGGGGATCAGGAAATTCAAGCAAATTCTGCATGGCACTGAGGTTTTTGGAAAATTCTTCGCCCCCTGCAAAATTCAAACTGACTTTCGAAAGGGTTTCAATTGCCGCTGTTTAATGTTCACTTAGGGTAAAAATGTTGACCTGTTCACTTCACCTCAAGGAGCCCGAGGGGAAACCATACACACACCCGAGTTCCCACTCTTGTAAAGGAAGTTCTTACGATGGAAAAGCACAAAGCTCTGGAAAACGCGCTCGCGCAAATCGAGCGTCAGTTTGGCAAAGGCTCGATCATGAAGCTGGGCGAGGCCTCTGCCAAATTTGAAGTCCCCGCCATCCCCACCGGCTCCATCGCCATCGATATGGCGCTAGGAATCGGCGGAATTCCGCGCGGACGCGTAACCGAAATCTACGGACCGGAATCATCCGGCAAAACCACCCTCACTCTGCATCTGCTGGCCGAGGCCCAGAAAATGGGAGGTATCGCAGCTTTCATCGACGTCGAGCACGCACTGGATCCAAGCTATGCTCGCAATCTGGGAGTGGACGTGGATAATCTCTACGTGGCCCAACCGGACACGGGTGAGCAGGGTCTGGAAATCGTGGAGACCCTGGTCCGCTCCAACGCTGTTGATGTAGTCATCGTCGACTCGGTGGCGGCCATGGTGCCGCGTGCTGAAATTGAGGGCGAAATGGGCGACGCACACGTGGGCCTGCAGGCCCGACTCATGTCACAGGCTCTGCGAAAGCTGACGGCTGTCATCTCGAAGAGTCGCACGGCAGTCGTCTTCATCAACCAGGTGCGTGAAAAAATCGGCGTCATGTTCGGCAATCCGGAGACCACTCCGGGCGGTCGTGCGCTCAAGTTCTACTCCTCGGTGCGCGTCGAAATCCGCCGCACCGACTCCTTGAAACAGGGTGGAGAGATCATCGGTAACCGCGTCAAGGTGAAAATCGTCAAGAACAAATTGTCTCCGCCCTTCCGCCAGGCGGAGTTTGACATTCTCTTCGGTAAAGGTATCTCGCGCGAAGGTAGCCTGGTGGATGTGGGCGTCGAATCCGGTGTGCTGACCAAATCCGGCACCTGGTTCTCCTACGGTGACACCCGACTTGGGCAGGGACGCGACAACGCCCGCACCTTCCTTGAGGAACACCCGGAAGTAGCGGATCAGATCGAGCGTCAGGTACGTTCCATCTCTGGAATGGATCGTTCCATGCGCAACGGCGAGGCCGCCAAAGTCGAAGTCGAGGCTTAATTGCGACGGGCGGAAAGTCCGGAATGGACGGCCCCCCGAGCCCTGGCAAAATTATTGGAACGCCTGGTCCGCTCTGAGTTGAGCAGCCGCGATGCGATGGCATATTTGCTGCGCAAAGGCTGCCCACCGGAGCTGGCCGAGGCGGCCTTGCGATCTTGCCAGGAGCGCCATTTTGTTGATGATCAGCGCCTGACCGGACTGTTAGCCGAGAAAGGCCAGCGAGTAGGCTGGAGCCAAAGGCGCCTGCGCCAGGAAGAATACAAGCGGGGCCTGCCCGAGGGCGGACATCTGGATGAAAACCTGAGTTGCGGCCAGTTGGCCGAACGCTGGCTGGCACGCGGCATCGCCCCCGAGAAGGTGGCCGCACGGCTTCAGCGGCGAGGATTCAACTATGCCTTGATCCGAAGCGTACTTTCCGGACACCTGCCGGATTGAGCGCTCTCACTCCGGCCGGGACACCAGGCCCGGGCCGGAGTGACTTCTATACCTGCTACCCCCTCCAGCCAGCTGCCTAGAATAGACTATGCGCAAAAACTGGTGGATGGCCGGGGCCGCTCTCATCGCTCTCATAGGATGCCAGCCACCGCAATTCAGTAAGCCTCTCCAGGTGCTAGATTGGCCAGGCAGCCGGCGTCCTTATGCGCCCTCGGGATTTAGGGTGGAGAGCTACGCCACCGGCTTGGACCACCCCGCCAACCTGCTGGTGGCCGACAACGGCGACGTGCTCGTGGCCGAGTCTCAAGGCATAACTCTGCTGCGAGACGCCAACGGGGACGGACATCCAGAACTTCGCACCAGCTTTCTCAGCGGGCTCTACCGCCCTTACGGAATGGCCATGACCAGAGAGCAATTTCTGGTGGCCAATACGGACGGAGTCTACAGCTATCCATACAAGCCAGGCCACCTGCGGCCTGGCTTAGGAGGGAAGCGAATTCTGCAGCTTCCGACTCAAGACCAGGACAGGCACTGGCAGCGCAATCTGCTGCTGGACGAGGCTCATCAAAAGCTCTATGTGACGGTCGGCTCAGCCAGCGACGCTGGCGAGGGAGGCATGGAGAAAGAATACCGCCGGGCCAATGTGTTGGAACTGGATCTGCAGACGGGTGCCGAGCGAGTCTACGCCAGTGGTCTTCGCAACCCCCTGGGACTGGATTGGGCCACCAGTGGCCAGCTCTGGACGGTGGTCTCCGAAGGCAACCAGCAAGCGGATTACTTTACCTCGATCCAAGACGGTGCGTTTTACGGATGGCCATACACTTATCCAAATACCAAGGTTATGGAAGCCCCCGCGGCCACCATCAACAAAGCTCAGCCCCCCGACCTGGCCCTGAAGGCCGAGGCCGGCTCGGGCGGCCTTCGATTCTATCGAGCCGACAGTTTCCCCAGGCATTATCGCGACGGTGCCTTTATCAGTCAGCACGGGGTGGACTCCCGCTCCAACCTGAACGGCTTTAAGGTCGTGTTCGTGCCCTTTAAACAGGGACTTCCCAGCGGGCCACCAGAGGACTTTCTGGCCGGCTTTGTGCCGGATTACGCAAGCAGCCAGGTCTACGGGCGACCCTCGGCCGTAGCTGTTGGCTGGGATGGCGCCCTGCTGGTTGCCGATGATGCCGGAAATCGCGTCTGGAGGGTCAGCCGCTGACCAGGTTGCCCAGATGCCCCATGATCAGGTTGAAGGTCAAAGCCAGGATGGCCGTGTTGAAGAAAAACGAAATGATCGAGTGCAACAGGGTCGTGCGGCGGATGCTGCGATCGCTCACGCTCACATCCGAGGTCTGAAAGCACATCCCGATGGTAAAAGCGTAGTAGGCGAAATCCCAATCATCCGGTGGCTGATCTCCCGGAAATTCCAGTCCACCCTGGTTACGGTCGTCGCGATAGTAGAGATGCGCATAACGCAAAGTGAAAGAGGTGTGGGTCAAAAACCAGGAGCTAAGCACCGCCCAGAGGCAGGCAAGCATCTCGGGAGCGTGGCTGCGCAGGTCCTTTTCGCCCATCAGCACCAGGGAGGCCACCAGGCTGAATAAGCAGGCAGCCAGAATCATCAGCCAGACCACGGTTCGGCCCGGGTCTTCCAGGCTGGCTCTGCGCCTGGTCTGCTCCGCGTTGGAGCGGGCGATCATCCAACCCTGGTAGGCCAGGGCTGCAGTAGAGGCCACAATCCAGCCGGCCAACCCCTTGACCCAGAAATCCCGACGAGGATCAAGTGCGGCCGCCACTCCCCCGGCCAGCAAATAGACGGCCAGGCGAATCCAGGCTCGCTCATGCCAGCGAATCCCATCCATTGACCTATCTCCTGCCAGCCAGCACGGCCAGACTCAGCAAACCGAGCACGGCCAGAGGAAGACCCCAAAGAATGCCTCGAGGGAGGTAGACCAGATCAATCCTGGACACACCCGCCGGCACCAGGACACCTCGCAGGGCCAGGTTCACCGGCACGACCTTCAATCCAGCGGCTCGCCAGCCAGGATCGTAAATCTCGCTCAGCACCAGCAAACGCGGGCGAGCTTGGGCCGGTAAACTCACTTCCAGGTTGTCACTATTGTTTTGCCTGACCCGGGCCTCCACCATCGGCCCCTCGACATCCACTCCATCCGGGATTTCATTGAGGTAGCAATCCTGCTGAGGGTCAAAATCAGCCCTGGACATGGCCTGGATGGCCTGCTCCTCACCAGCCGCGTGCAGTCTTGCCGGCAGGAAAGCGTGGGCCACGGTGGGATACTTGCACTTGCGTAGGCGGGGCTGACTGCGCGCACTGGGACTGCTCAACTCGTAGCGCACACAGAGGTTTCTCAAAATCGGTGCATCCAGGTCGACCTTCAGCCGGATCATATTTCGCGCCAGCGTGTTGCGCACACTATCCTGAGTCATAGGAACACCATACTCGGCCTGATGTAAGAGCTTTTGCTCGGCCAGATCGGCTGCCCCATTGTAGCCCGAAATGTTGCTCAGGTTGTAAAACACTCCCCAGTTCCAGTACTGACTGGGCAGATGTGGCAAAACCAGAATTCGGTAAAAATCATCCTCCTGGGGAAGCAATTTGAAGGCGGTGGCGACACGCACGAATTTGGCGTCGTAAACGATGTTGCGAGTGGCGGCTCCTGGTAGTACGGCGACCACCGATGCCAGAGCCAGACCCAAACCCAGCCGACCCCTGGAAGCCGGCGGCGTTCGGTTAAGCCATCGTTCCACACCAAATCCGGCCAACCAGCCTAGACCAAGGCTGCTCAGGTAAAGGTAATTCTCCCGATAACGAAGGCTCTTATAAAGCGGCACCAGGGCCGCCAGAGGTTCAAACCGGGTGGCGTTGGCCAGGGCTAACCCTAAACCCAAAAGGACCAGACACCAATACTCCCAGCGAACACGTCCGGCTTTGACCGCCCCACCCAGCGCCAGCAAAGTGATTAGAGGGGAGACGCAGTAGGCTCTCGGTATGGTAACCAGCATGCCGTAAAGCAGCTCCCTGATATCGACCGGGTAGACCTGGTAGTAGGAGGCGTCGGCCAGGTTTCGGACATTGGAGCTCATATAGTCGCGCAAACAGAGTAGGTAAGGCGAGGCCACCAGCAGCGCGGGAAGCGAAACCAAGGCCAGGTCCAGCAGCAATCGCTTCCAGCCAACCTGAGCTCGCCAGCGGAAGAGGGCCAGCACCCCCACAACCAGAGCCTGAAGTTGAATCACCTGAGGGAACGCGCACAGAAGCTGCACGCCCAGCACAAGACCGGCCAGCGCCAGAGCCCGACGCTGGCCGCTGAAATTTCGTTCTAAAAGCCAGATAAACCAGGGCAGCCAACCTAGAATCTGCACCATCGGATAGCGTTCGAAGCTGGTGTAAACGAAGCCGGTGTAGCCCAAAAACAGGGCCACACAGAAGGCGGCTGCCGGGGACAAGTCCCAGGACCTGGCCAATCGGAAGTGTCCCAGACAGCCCCAAGAGATATGAAGAATACAGCTCCAGACGATGTAGCGCTCCGGTCCGAGCCAGTAAACCAGATAATTGGGCGGATAATAGATGGGGCTATTCTGAAAACCCGCCAGGCTTTGGCCGGCCATCAAATAGGGATTCCACAGTGGAATCAAGCCCAGCTCCAGAGAACGACGAAAATGCTCGAGACACGGAACAAATAACTCAATAGAATCGTCGTCCGCAATCACCCCGCCAGTGACCAGCTTCCAAAAACACAGCAGCGGAAGGAGAACCAGTGCGAGTTGGAACAGAAATTCTCGTGGCTTTTCGGCTGCGCGAAGGTCGCTAGGCAAAGCTCCACTGGGTTCGCGCCCCGAACAGACCTCTCCTTGAAGCTGCTTATCGATGAACACCTCAGCAAATCTCACTCAACTTCCGTTACGCAGGGCCTTGCTCCAGCTCTGTATCCCTCTGACCGGAGCCATGACTTTGGAGACGGCTTTCAATGTGGTCAATGGCTATTGGGTGGGCAAGCTGGGCACGGCTGCCCTGGCGGCCGTAAATCTTTGTAGCTTCACGATCTGGATGCTTTTCGCCCTGGCCGGGATGATTTCCACGGGAACCAATTCCGTGATCGCGCAACGCATCGGAGCGGGTGAACAGGAGGAGGCGCGTCGAGTGGGCTGGCTGGGAGTGACGGGCGGATTTGTGCTGGGCACGGTGCTTTGCTGCCTGGTGCAGCTCTTCGCCGATCCCTACCTCACCTGGCAGGCCAGCCAGAATCCTGAGGTCCAACCCGTGCTGAGAGCGAGCACGGTCTATCTCCGCCAGGTCTTCTGGTTTGCCCCGATTTTTTGCCTGAACGAGTCGATGTCCGCGATTTTGCGAGCTTATGGGGACACGCGCACGCCGCTTCGGCTCTATGCAGTTGGCTTCGCCGTGAACTTTTTACTCGATCCGCTGCTCATCCTGGGCTGGGGCTCCTGGCCTGGACTGGGTTTACGAGGTGCCGCCTACGCTTCGGGCTTTAGCTTCGCCTGCGTCTCGATTCTATTTGTCTCTCTACTGCAGCGCCGCCTGGGAGACATGCGACCCGCCTGGCACTGGTTGCCCGAGGTCTTACGGGTCGGTTTGCCCAGCGCCCTGACGGCGGCCTTCTTCTGCTTGATTTACATGCTGATTGCCCCCCTGGTCGGCGGCTACGGCCCCTCAGCCCTGGCCGCCCTGGGTCTCGGTCACCGCATCGAGAGTTTTTCCTACCTGGTCAGCCACGGTCTGGGGGTCGCCTCCATTACCCTGGTAGGACAGCACATGGGTGCTGGCGACCGCCGCAAAGCCTACCTGGCCGGGGAACAAGCCGTTTACCTGGTCTCCATCTTGATGGCCATCAGCTCCCTGATTCTTCTGGTGCTAGCTCGACCGATTGTACACATATTCAGTTTCGATCCAGAGGTTTTGGACCGCGCCACCACTTACTTGCGCTGGATGTCGCTGTGCCAGTGGAGCACTGGCGTCTCGGTCGTGCTCGAAGGGGTGATGTCCGGGGCGGGCCGTCCCTTACTCGCCGGTCTGGCGGCCAGTGGATGCGCGGCCGTGCGCTTGCCAATGGCGCAGTTGGGAGCGGCAAGGTTTCAACTCAACGGTATCTGGGCGGCCATGGTCGCCTCGCGCAGCCTGGAAGGACTTCTTTACCTGATCATCTTCAGTCGCAGCTCGGTCTGGCACGAAGAAAGGCCCTTGCCAGATCCGTCCAGAACCCAGAGCGATGCAATCCTCGAGACAGGGCCGGGCGGCCCAGATATTGACCCCCTTGAAAATCAACGTGCTGGTGGTCGCGGGTGAGCCCATCGGCATCCCCGGAGGCCAGGACCAAACCTACCCGTTTTATGTCCACCCTCATTACTACTGGCTGACCGGCTGCAGCCGCCCCGGAGGCGTGCTGGCCTTTGACCCGGAGGAGGGCTGGACGGACTTCCGCGCACCCATTTCCCAGGCCGAACGAGTTTGGGAAGGCGCCGAAGGAGAAGCCGGAGGTCAGGACGTGGCCGGTCTGAAGAACTGGCTGGAAAAGCGCCAGGGGCGTCCGCTGGCCGTCGTCGGAGCGAATCTGCCACGAATCGATGGAGACGAGAACCTCTCGGAACGAGTCTGTCGGGAACTTCAGCATCTGCGTCGCCCCAAAGACGAAGACGAAGTTGCCTTGGTGGCCCGAGCGGTGGAAGCCAGCGCGCGCGGTTACGCCCTGGTCAGCGAGTGGCTCAAGCCCGGCGTGAGCGAGAGAGAGATCGCAATTCGACTGGAATCGGAGTTCTTTCTGGGCGGAGCGGACCGGACCGGCTACGGTACTATCGTGGGCTCAGGGACCAACAGCGCGGTGCTCCACTGGCCGGCCAGTGGACGGCGCATGGCCGCCGGCGAGCTGGTTCTGATTGATGCTGGCGCCTCGATTGAGGGCTACACGGCAGATATTACGCGAGTTTACCCCGTCAGCGGTGAGTGGAACGCTCGACAGCGCGACCTCCACGCCATCTTGCTGCAGGCTCAGATTCACGCCCTGGAGGGCTGTCAGGTCGGAGTCGAGTGGGGAGACCTCCACACTCGCACGGCCGCTGAACTGGCCGAGGGACTTCGCGGACTGGGTATCCTGCGCTGCTCAGCTGAAGAAGCCGTGGAAAGCGAAGCCATCGCGCTTTTTTTCCCCCACGGCCTGGGCCATATGCTGGGGCTGGGCGTGCGCGACGCCAGCGGTCTGGCCCCGGCACGAACCCAGACACGCACCTTTGCGGGCGCAAGACTGAGGATGGACCTGCCCCTGGAGGCCAACTACCTGGTCACGGTGGAGCCCGGTCTCTACTTCATTCCCGCTTTGCTCAACGATTCAGAGAAACGCGAAAAGCACGCCCAACGGGTCGATTGGGACCAGTTGGCTCCATGGATGGAATTGGGCGGGATGCGCATCGAAGACGACGTGTTGGTCACTCCCCAGGGACCGCGCAACCTGACGGCCGCGATCCCCAAGTAGCAGCTACTTTGGCCGCCTCAAAATGTGGCTGAAGTCCAAAGAGGGGTCAACCAGGTCACTGACTCGACTCAAAGTGCGAGCCGAGATGGCTTCCTCAGCGCTCTGAACAGGGGCGGCCTCTTGATGATGCTCAGCTGCTGGCGCTTCAACCTCTCCCGGTTCCTCAACCTCAGAGTCGCCGGCCCCCTCACCTGAACCCTGACCGGAGTTCTGGCCGCTGGCGTTCTGACCGTCGCCAAACAGCATCTGCACCAGGGCCTGGAGATCAGAGATCGGCATGTTAGCAATGGCGTTTTGAGCTGCAGCCTGTTGCTGATGCCCCTGCTGGTGGCCACCGGAGGAGTGTCCGCCGGCGTTGCCGTCGCCTCCACCGGTACCTCCTTCCATATTGCCTCCGCCAGAGGAGTTGGACGAGTTCTGGTTCTGCTGGGTCTCATCCTGATTCTGAGTCGACTGGGCGACCTGACGTCCCTGACTCTCCAGCGCCACTCGATGAGTGGGGGCGGAGACTTCAGAAGCGGAACCCGAGACCTCGTCGACGCTTGAACTCGAACCAGCCGTGCTGGCTGTAGTGCCGACCTGACCCGGACCTCCGACTCCCCCAGGATGGCCTGATAAGGCCGAACCCGCTGAAGCGACAGCACCAGAAGCCTCGGCCTCCGGTGTGCTGGTGACGGTGCCGGGCGAAGCGTCCTCAGCCTTGGCCTTCTTGGTCTCACCCGCCGTCGAAGCAGCCGCGGCCGCCTGCGCCTTGGCGAGAGTCGGAGTGATTGTGGCCGGATTCAAAGCCTCCTTGGCCAGGGTTTGCGCCAGACTGGGGGCAGGGCTGCTCAGCTCACGGTTCTCAGGAGCGCGTGCTTCCTCCGAACGGCTGAGAGCCGGTCCGGTCTGCGCGGATGCATTCGCCACCGGCGCCACTGCCGTAGCCGTGCGAGTCGCGGTCCCTCGCGCGGGTGGGGCCGGAGCGACCTCTGGCTCCACAGGGGGAGCGGCGGCTGGAGCTGCCGCAGGCAAGGGCGATTCCACGGAAATCGGCGAACTGGTGGAGACGGCAGCCCCTGAGCTGCGCGCCGGAGCTGTGGCCGGGGGAGTCGGCACGTTGGTTGGCTGAGCAGGAACGCCGGCCGAAGGAGCCTGAGCCGGCACGGAGGGAGCTGCAGCACCCGCAGCAGGCGCGGGCGCACCCGTCCCGGTAGGGGCCGTGGCCGGAGCGGCCGGGGCCGGAGCAGAAACGCTGGCCGAGGCGGCCGGGGCGTTTTCCGTCTGTGCCGGGCGGTTGCCGGTTCTCGAGGGAGTCGGAGCGGGTGCGTTCTGAGCAGCCGGAGCGGGTGCACTGGCGGCTGCGGCCGGGATATTGGAAGTCGAAGCAGCCGCAGACGGAGAACCCTGAACTGGAACCGATGCCCCGGGATTCTGTCGGATTGGGCTGGCGGGAGTAGCGCCCAAGGTCGACGCTTCAGAGCGAACCGACGGCGCTTCGCTTGCAAACGAAGCGGATGCGGTCGACCGCGGCCCGGAGGGAGCCGGATTGACTGGAGGCGCCCCTTCGCCGGGAGCAAAGCTGACTGGTGGGGTCGACTGAGGGGCGTTGTAGTTGCGCGACTGACCGCCCCCTGCCTGAGCCTGGAGCGGGGCGGGACTGGAGCTGTCCGTAGCCGGAGTCGAGCGTGCCTGGGGACCGCCGCTCGGGGCCGGAGAAGCGCCGATGGTGGAAGCTCCACCCGTGCTGGCAGCACCTCCGCTGGTGGCCGCGGCGATCTTGCGATCGACCACATTGGCGGTGGTGGGCGTGGAGGCGGGAGTTCCGCCGACCTCGACGGTCGCACTGGAGCTGACCGCAGGCTCGGGGCGGGCTGCCGCAAAAGCGTTGGACTGCGGAGTCACGTTGCTGCTGCCCGAGGGAGCGGCCACGGGTCGATTGCTGGCCGGCGGAGCGGCCGGGGTGGGAGCTGAAGGTCCTTCCACGGCCGTGGGCGGAGTCTGCTGTGGACCGGGCTGAGCCACCACCACCGGATTGCTGACCAGACGGGCGGGAGCCGGATTGGCTGCGCTGGGAGACTGCCCGGGCTGAGAGGCGACCGAAGTCGCAGGAGCACCACTGGTGGTAGCGGCTCCGGCATTGACGGCCGCGCTCAAGTTCTTGGGAGCAGCAGCCGGAGAGGCACTGGCGACGCTGGAGGTGGCCGCAGGCTCGCTCTGGCCGCTCGCGGGCTGAGCCGAAGTCTGGCTCAAGCTCGCCAACGAGTGAGCCGGATTCTGCGCAGCCGGGGGCGGAGCAATCGGCGCGCGATTTGCGTTGGAGAATGCAACCGGAGTCGGATTGGCGACCACGGGCTCAGTTGCGGCCTCCTTCGCGGCGCCCTGCGCTGAAGCTTGAACGGGCGCCGCGGGCTGAGTTTGAGGCAACGGGTTGGACGAGGCCGGGCGGGCCGGAGCGTTGGCGCCGGGGGCGGGTTGGGTGACCGCCGCGGCCACCGGCTCCTCAGAGGTTTTGGGCCCTGGAGCTGAAGGTGCTTGCGTCGAAACGGAGGGCTGCGCTGCCTTGGGCGGTTCAACGGGCGACTGCAAGTTCTTGGGTGCGACCGTCGCCGGGGCAGGTGCTGCCTTGGACTCGCCTGCTTCCACCGGAGAAGCCAGCGGTGCCCGGGCCTCACCGGGAGCCTTCGACTCACTGGCTAAGTGTGCAACTTTGGCGTCGCCAGGGACAGTCGGCCTGGCTTCGCTCGGGGCCGGCGCGGACTTCAGCTCGCCCGAAACGGCCGGAGCGGGCTTGGAGTCGCCAACGGCTGGCGCAGGCTTGCCTTCGGCCGGAGCGGACTTGCTCTCGCCTGCAGCAGGCGCCGTCTTCGCTTCTCCCTGAGCGGTCGGAGCGGATTTGCTCTCGCCGGCGGCTGGAGGCGTCTTCACCTCAGCCGAAGGGGCCGGAGCAGACTTGGCTTCGGCTGCAGCAGGCGGCGTCTTCACCTCTGCCTGAGCGGCCGGAGCTGATTTGCTCTCGCCCGCGGCTGGAGCCGATTTGCCCTCACCTGCAGCCGGCCTGGAATCGCTGGTGCCTTTGCTTTCGGTTTCGGCCGATTTATTGGCAATGTTGACCACTTTGCCCTCGGGGGTGACACCCACCTCGGACTTGTTTTTGTTGGCACTGTCAGCCAGCAGGTTACCCTGAGCGTCCGTTTTCGGCAACGGATTGCCTTCAGCGTCCGTCTTCTGCACATCAGCTGACCGAGCAGGCTCCGCGCTCCGTGCATCCTTGGCCTCGGCCGGCTTGCCGTCCGACTTCTTGACCTCGGTATCTTTGGGCACTTCGGTCTTCTTCTTGGCCGCTTCGGCGGCGAGATGGTCGTCCACCAGACTGACGTCTTTGCGATCCGCCCGGGACCTGGCGATGCTCGAATCGGTATTGCCGTTATCGCTGATCAGACTGACGTCGTTGCTGTCCTTTTTGCGAGCGGGAGCCGAGCTGGAACTGGATGCGGAGCTGGAGCTGGATTCGTCTTCGCTCTTGGACTGGTCTTTGATCTGACTGATGGGAGCGGCCGAATCTTTTTTGTCATCCTGACTCTGGTCTTTGATCTGGCTGACCGGAGCCTTCTTTTCCGGGTTCTGAGCTTCCTGAACACGACGGGCTTGCTCGGCCTGAGCATTGGCCAGGTCAGCCGCCTGCTTCTCCTTCTTGCTCAGCTTCTGAGTCTGCTCGTCGACTTTCTCGCCGGCTTCATTGACGGTGGTGACGGTGGTGGTGGTGTTGCCTTTCTTGTCCACGCTGGTGGTCACCACGGTGGCGGTCTTCTCCAGGGTGACGTGACCTTCGGCGTCTTGCTTCACCGAAAGGGCATCAACCACGGCCACTTCTTTGCCGTCCTTGTTCTTGCCGGTCTTGGGATCGACCGCGCCCGTCAGTTCCGCGACTTTCTTATCTTGAGCGCTGGGGGCTGGGGGAGTCGCTCCATCCTGGGGCAGAGGTGCGGCATCCTTGGCCTTGGCATCCTTGGACGGCTCAGGAGCGGTTGCGCTGGAACCCGCGTTTCCGGCTGTTCCAGAGGAGCCAGATCCGCCAGGCGAGCCGGCATTTCCACCATTGTTGGTAGTACTGGAGCTTCCAGCGTTTCCGGCAGCCGAAGCCGAGCCTGTTTTCCCGGCCGAACCGGCGTTGCCAGCCGTGCCAGAGTTGGAGCCGCTTGCGGTGGTGCTGCTGGGCTTGGGGGGGTCTTCGGTCTTCTTCTTGCCAATGCCCAGGAACTTCTTGGCACCGTCCACGATCTTGGCCAGTCCCTTGGGCTTTTTCTTCTCGGCCGCCTCGGCAGCTTTCTTGGCCTCCTCGACCTTCTTGGCTTCGGCCTTCTGAGCTTCTTCCAGCTTTTTCTTTTCGTCCGCCAGCCTGGCTTCTTCGGCTTTCTTAGCCTTCTCCAGCAGCTTTTTACCCTCTTTAGAGTTGGGGTCGATGGGCTGGCCCAGAGGAGCGTTCTGGAACTTCATCATCTGGTCAAAGGTGGAACTGTAAAGAGAACGCGAGGCCGCCGAGACGTTCGGGGAAGAAAGCGCGTTGGGCAGGCTCCAGAGGGCGGCGGTGGCGTCATTCAGAGAAGAAGGCACTGCCAGGGGCATGAGATTTGCGGCCGCATCAGGCGAGGGGGCGGGCATCAGCGGCGGCTCCAGAACGGACATGCTGGGAAGCGGCAGGGCGGGCCGCGGGGCCGGAGACATCATTGAAAACCAGTTGTCAGCAAGACTGCGTTCCGTCTGCAAGTCCCGGTTGGCGTTGCCAGCCAGTTGCTGGAACTGAACAGCAGCCGGAACGGGAGCGAACACGACTGGAGGAGTGGAAACCACGAGCGGTGGGGGGGCTACCGGCTGGGCTGGGGTGACGCTGATCGTCACTTTCCCGGGATTGGTCACTTCTCCAGACATTACGACTCCTCCAACTGGCTGTCAGATGTCGCAAATAAGCTCGAGGCCTCTTGCAGATCTCCCTGACGAATGACTACCGACACTGATAGTCTTTTCTAGGATAGCAACCTCTAACGAAGGCAAGCAATCCGTTAGTGCTAATTCTTGTTAAAGAATGCCGGCCTCAATCCGCGATAACTCCTGAGAAACACAGAAGCCGACGCGTCCAATGGACGTGTCGGCTCGATGTTAGCATCCTCTAATGAATCCGATCAGGCAACCTGGTACTGAGGAGCGGACTGCTCTACCAACGTGGCGGTCTGCACGTGAGCTGGCGCAACTTTGACGTAGCGCAGGGTGTCCAGGTCGACGAAGTGGTTGCCTTCGGAGTCTTCGAACTGAAAGGCAGGCCGAGCCTCGGAAGCGGCGCCGAGCTGGACCACGCAAACGCGTGCCAGCAGAGGAGCACCACCGTGGACGGAGCTGAAAACCAGCAGCGGGTAGCCGGGCTGTTCCTGGAAAATCACGCGGCCGGTGGGCAGCGAAACAAGAAAGTTGCCGTTGGGACGCTCTTCCTGGACGATACCGCTGCGAGGATTGAGAATACGAACATTGCCGGTGTCGTAGCGGCGCAGCTTGTTACCGTTGGCCAACTCCTGCTCGTCGTAGCGAGTGAAGCTATCCTGGATATTGGCGAACGGGTTGACGGTGGGCGCAGCCGCCTGGGACTGACCACCGGTCATCATGTTGGCCTGCTCAATTGCGGCCAGGAGGGCAGCGAACCCCCGGATCAAATCCTTGCTATTCCCCAACAGGTTTAAAGCATCCATTTTTGTATCGCTGCCTCCTATCTCTGACAACATCAGCTTAGGACGCCGGAGACAAGGGCTGGCTAAATGCCCCGGCTCACCTGTTAACCTTTTGTAAAACTGAGGTTACATTCCTGAGAGAGACATCCAGTCGCACCGAGACCTCAAAGAGCCGAGGCCAGGGCAAAACCACCTGCAAACTCATAGGGCCCAGGCTGGCGGGACCGCGTCCGCCCGGCAGTTCAACCCTCTGACCCAAGAACTTTTGACGGTACAGCTGCTGTGCCCACTCGATCAACTGCACCCTGACCTGACGACCGAGAGTTAAATAGGGGCTGGTCAGGGGGTCGGGATTGGGAGAAAGGCCACGAGCCCGCGGATAATACTGGGTGCGAACAATGGTCTGATAACCGTAATCGTCCACCAACCTGGCCAATAGGAACGCCAGATGCAGCCGGGCACTTTCCTTCACTTGCTGGATAGGCCAACCCGGAGCCAATCGCTCGCACAGGCGTCGCACCACCACCTGGGCCACGACCGTTCCCAGGGCATTGGCAGGGGTGTTCCAGGCCGCAAAGCCCTCTAATCGAGTCAGAGGGACACGGTCCACAACCGCTTCGGCCAGATATGGATCCATCCGATTGATCAGGGCCAGATCGGCGACCGCGGTCAGACGTCCGCTCACCACTGATTGGCGAATCCGCTCCGCAAATTGATAGGACTTGGGACGCTGCTCGGGACCGGGCATGGCGAAAGGCCGATCGCTGGGAACCTGTATCAGGAGTTTGACTTCACCAGCCCCCTCGCGAGCTCCGCACAAGCGCAAATGGTCGCCGACCATCGACCGAAGCGGATGGCTCTCCAGGGGCGGGATGCGGCGCTCACTGCCAGCCTCGGAGTATTCCAACTCGATCATGGGGTGACATCCGGCGCTTTCCGCCAGTTGGCCGGCCAGCATGTCCATGCTCAGCTCATCCGCGCCTGAGCCCAGCCAGACCTTGGAGGCCAATCCGTCAGAGGCAATCTGCGCGCTCAACTGCTGCTGCTCGACGAAATGCAGACCCTGACTGGACGAATCGTCCTGCCCAACCACCAGCTGATCGATCACCCCCTCTCGGGTCAGCGCTTCCAGCGCCAGTAAAACCTGTAGATTGCGCTGGCGCACTTGCAGATACTCCCGGAGCCAGACCTCCGGAACTGCTGGTGGCCCGGGCTGCCCTGGACTGGCATGAGTCGCCCACTCGGCCAGGGCCGCCTCAAAGGGCGCCTGACCTTCAGAAGTGCGCAAATACAGACGCGGAATGGTACTCAGTATAGCCAGATGCAGCCCACGGGAATGCAGTTGAGTCAGCACGTCCAGGCGCTTCAGAGCCTGTTCAACTGAAGTCGAGGCGCTGCGCGAGGCCACCAATCCGCCATAGCAGAGCATATCCGAGCTGACGATCAGGCGGTCGCCTGGTTTTGCGTGGTCAAGCAGCCAATCGGGAAAGCGCTCGCAACGACCAGGATTGAGCCAGGAACCAAGCCAGTGGTCAGGCGGTGTGACCACATCAGCCTGGGCAATCCCGGCCAGCTGGCGCACGAACAAGACATTGCAGGGCCGATTGTCCAGAGGTAGCAATAAGAACCGTTGACGGGCTCCGACCGAGACGCAAAGCGCCAGCCAGAGCAAAAACAGAACTCTCACCTAAGAGTGTTTGCCGAACTTCCAGGGCGAAGACAGGTCAAGCGTCTTGCCTTCCTCGCGTTTGGCTTCCTTGCGAATGAAGTCTTCCAGACGTTGAGCGTCTTGGTCGCTCATATCCGAAAACTGAAAGCCGATCTCAAACATTCCCGAGACCGCCAGCTCCTTCTGCCAGGCCACTCTGGCCTGAATTTGCAAGGGTGGTTCCTTGGTCGACAGAAAGAGCTGCAGTTGCTGATCTTCCAAATCGGGAACCCGAGTCTGATGGGTGGCCTTCAGTCCGCTTCGGCTGATGTTGATCACAAAGATGCGGACCCTCAGGCTCTCATCTCCGCCGCCCAGAACCGCGCCCAAGACCTTGTTCAGACGATATTCGCGCCGCCGTTCAGGCTCCTTGGTGGCCTCGGGCTCGACAGCTTCCCCCGCATTGCTCTCGGACATTTGGCCTACTTCCGCATAGCCTGGAGGGATGCCTGTTGCACGAGACAAAACTGCGCTAATGAGTGAAGAAGTAGCCCCTGGCGCTGTAGAAATCCCTCCCCCCCTGGCCACGGAACCGGACGAGCCTGAACCCGCCGATACCGGGGGAGTGCACGGCTCCTACGCAGCCCTGACCCTGGGGGCGCTAGGGGTGGTTTTCGGCGACATCGGCACCAGCCCGCTTTACACTGTCCAGGAATGCTTCGGCGAGCACGGAGTCACAGCCGGTCTGAGGGATAATGTACTGGGGATTCTTTCTCTCTTTTTCTGGTCTTTGACGCTGGTGGTGACCCTGAAGTATGTGACCGTGCTGATGCGGGCGGACAACAAAGGAGAAGGGGGCATTATGGCCCTGCTTTCGCTGGTGCCGGCCGAACAGCGCCGCATCATCGGCACCAGCGTGGGATGGGTCACCGTCCTGGTCTTAATCGGAGCCTCCCTGCTGTTCGGAGATGGCGTCATCACTCCGGCCATTTCGGTGCTTAGCGCCATTGAGGGACTCAAACTCATCGACCCCAACCTGGCCAACTATGTCGTGCCCATTACCGTGGGCATTCTGATCGCTCTCTTTGGGATCCAAAGCCACGGCACCGGGGGACTGGGCAAACTGTTCGGCCCGATCATGGTCTGCTGGTTCGTCACCATCGGCGCCCTGGGGATGATTCATCTTTGGGAGAACCCCAGCATCCTTGTGGCTGTGTCGCCGGTGCACGCGGCCAGCTTCTTCTATCACAACGGCTATCACGGTTTTGTGCTGCTGGGCTCGGTGGTTCTGTGCGTCACGGGCGGCGAGGCGCTCTACGCCGACATGGGTCATTTCGGCAAAGGGCCGATCCGGTTGGCCTGGGGAGCGCTGGTCTTTCCGGCCCTCCTTCTCAACTACTTTGGCCAGGGCGCTCTGATCTTACAGAACTCTGGAGCCGCTTCAGCCCCCTTCTTCTCGATGGTAAGCCACCCCGGAGCCCGGATCGCTCTGGTCATCCTGGCCACGGCGGCTACCGTCATCGCCTCTCAGGGGCTGATCAGCGCCGTCTTTTCGCTCACCCACCAGGCCATGCGCCTGGGCTACTTTCCGCGCGTGATGGTGACTCACACCTCTCAAGAGATGGAGGGTCAGATCTATGTGCCCGCCGTCAACTGGGCTTTGGGCCTGGCCTGCCTGACGCTGGTCCTGATTTTCCGAGAATCCGCTCGACTGGCGGCCGCTTTCGGCCTGGCCGTGAGCGGCACCATGGGCTTAACCTCGGTGATTCTGCACTCGGTCACGCGCAATACCTGGAAGTGGCCGGCCTGGAAAAGTCACGGTTTGCTCATCTTGTTTTTAAGCTTCGACATCCCGTTCTTCGCGGCCACCTGCACCAAGTTTGTCGACGGAGGCTATATTCCGTTCGTCATCGGCGCTTTCGTGTTCGTGTGTATGTGGACGTGGAGCATCGGACGCTGCTTGCTCCGCGAACACTATCAGGCTCACGAGGTCAACTGCGAGCAGCTGCGCAGAATGCTGAAAGAGCAACCTCCAGTGCGCACACCTGGACTGTCCATCTACCTGGCCTCCAACCGGGACGTGGCCCCTCCAGTGCTGCTGATCCAGCTTCAACGCTTCCGCGGCCTGTCCGAAGAGATTCTATTCCTGACCATCACCTCGGAAAGCGTGCCCTACGTGCCGGAGGCCGAACGACTGGAAGTGCAGATTCTGGACGAAGGCTACTATCGGGTGGTGGCCCACTACGGCTTCATGGAGTTGCCCAATATTCCATCGATTGTGAAGCGGGCGGCCCGCCGACTGCCCCTGCGCCACCAGTTGAGCAACGCCACATACTTCATCGGCCGGGAAACCTTTGCAGCCACCAACTCCGGGCGCATGAGAGCCTGGCAGGAACGGCTCTTTGCTTTCATGGCCCGCAATTCGGCAGACATCACCATGGTCTTCGACCTGCCCTCCGATCAGGTTGTAGAAGTGGGCAGCCGCCTGGAGCTCTAACCGCAGGGCTAGATGGGCGAACTCTGATTGATCATATTGATGACGTAGTTGCCCAGCAGTTTAACTTGAGCCGAATCGATACTTCCAAACTTCAGGCTGGTCAAGTAGTGCCCGGTCTCGGCGTCGTGGCGAGTCTCGATCACGGCCGCGGGTAATCGCAGGGTGGGCAGAATCCGCCAGAGCGACATCTCCACCGTCACTTCCCGGCCCTTTTCCAAAGCCACGCCCGACTCCAACAGACAGCCCCCAATTCCGATATTGACCAGTCGGGCATCCGGAACGATCACCTCGTCCTCTTGAAAGATGCGCGAGGGGATAGAGGCATCCACGCGGATAAACTTACGCCGCTGATAAGTGCGAGTGTCGTCAAATCCAATCTCGGTTAGCAAAAATCGCACCCAGGAACGCCGCATGTTCTCCCGACTGTCCACGTAGCGCGCGCCGGCAATCAGATCACGACCTGATTTTTGCACCCAGGCCACCTGAACCCGAACCGGGCCCACTTCCGCCCCCTCAACCTCAGAGGCGTAGCGTAACTCCACTTCCTGGCCTTGCGCCAATGGAGCCTCCATCGACTTGAACCGGCATCCATCCACACCCAGCTCGGTCACGATGGCTTTGTGGTCATGGTCGCCAACTTGGGCGCGCACCTGAGCATAGCTCTTCACCCGCACGCCGCGTCGTTTCTCAGTCAGCGACTGACTGATTTCCTGGGCGTCCATGGACTCGATGGATTGAATGACATTCCTCAGCATTCTTGACTCTTATCCAGAACGCTCGGGTGACCCTGTCGAACGCCAGGCAAACAAAAGGCGATCTCCTGGGACCTTACGAATAGCCTGTTGTTCAAGCAATTGGAGGTATTTCGTGGCTAGTAAAGTTCAGGATTCCGTGACCAATCAGGAAGTTGTTGACAAGAACAAGGAATACAGCCTTTTCTCCTGGTCGGCCCAGGCTTCGGTCAACCCCATCCCGGTGTCCACCGCCAAGGGCATCTATTTCTGGGATATGGAGGGGAAGCGCTACATGGACTTCTCCTCTCAGCTCATGAACGTCAATGTCGGCCACGGACATCCCAAAATCATCGAGGCCATCAAGCAACAGTCGGATGAGCTGCAGTTCGTCTACCCCGGCATGGCCACTAAAGTGCGTGGCGAGGCCGCCGAGATGCTGGCTTCCATCACCCCTGCCGGCCTGAAGAAGAGCTTCTTCAGTCTGGGCGGTGCCGAAGCGGTGGAGAACGCCATGAAGATGGCCCGTCTCTACACCGGGCGCCAGAAGATCATCACCCGCTACCGCAGCTTCCACGGTGCCGGTTTTGGCTCCATGACCGCGGGTGGCGACCCGCGCCGCCTTGCCAACGAGCCGGGCGTGCCCTGGATCGTACGCATTCAGGACCCCTACTCTTACCGCAGCCCCATTTACCGCCACTGCACTCCAGAGCAGGGCGACATGATCCTGGTCGACCTGCTGGAAGAGACCATTGAGATGGAAGGGCCGAATAATGTGGCCGGCATCCTGCTGGAAGGCTACAACGGCTCTTCCGGCCTGATCGCTCCCAGCACACCCAAATACTGGCACCGCGTGCGCGAACTGTGCGACCGCTACGGCATCGTGCTCATCGTGGACGAAGTCATGAGTGGTTTCGGCCGCACCGGAAAATGGTTCGGAATCGACAACTACGGGATCTCGCCAGACATCATGGCCATGGCCAAAGGCCTGACCTGCGGCTACGTGCCCATGGGCGCCACCATTGTGAACGAGAAGATCGGCAAACACTTCGACACCAACCAACTCTGGTGTGGTCTGACCTACAGCAGCTACCCGGTGGGTTGCGCGGCCGCCCTGGCCTGCATGAAGGTCTATCAGGAGGAGAACCTGATCGACAACGCCGCAAAAATGGGCAAGGTGCTCGAAACCGGCCTGCGCAAACTGCAGGAAAAGCACGTCTGCGTAGGCGATGTGCGTGGCATCGGACTGTTCTGGCTGCTTGAACTGGTCAAGAATCGCGAGACCAAAGAACCGATGAACGGCTTCAATAAGCCTATGAGTGAACCCATGGCCAAGGTCGCGGGCCGTCTCAAAGAACTAGGAATGAGCACCTTCGTGCGTTGGGATTGGGTCTTCACCGTTCCCCCGCTGTGCATTACCGAAGAGCAACTCAACGAGGGCCTGGCCATCATTGACGACGCCCTCAGTCTGGCTGACCCCTACTGCTCCTGAGTTCTTAGAAATCTGAAGACTGGCGCGCGCTCAGTCGACCTGAGCGCGCGGCAGGCTTTCCAGCCAGTTCCAGACCACTCCAGAGCGAATCAGCTCCTGGCTGGTGGCCAGTGCCTCCTTCCAATCAGCGGCCAGCCCCGCCACCAGCAACACGGCCGCAGCATTGAGAGCCACGGCCTGGCTGGCCGGGTGGTCTTCTCCGCGCAAAATAAGACGCGTCAAAGCGGCGTTATAGTCTGGAGCGCCCCCCTTCAGGGCTTCCAAAGGAACCGGAGTCAGTCCTAACTCAGCCGGGTCCAGCCAGCAGGTTTGCACCTCGCCGTTCTCCACCGTACACACCTGATTGGGCCCGTGCAACACCAGTTCATCCACCCCGCCGTGACCGCACACCACCAGGGCTTTCTTCACGCCCAACTGGGCCACCACCCAGGCAATTGGTTGGCACCAGCGCGGCTCTGGCACGCCGATCACTTGAAAGGGCGGCCGACACGGGTTGGTCAGAGGACCCAACAGGTTGAAGACGGTCCGCACCCCCAGAGCCCGCCGAACCTGCTGCACACGGGCGGTGGCGGTATGAAAAAAGGGCGCGAAGAGGAAGGCGAATTTGCGCTGCTGCAAAGCCTCCCTCACTTCATCGGGATTCTCTTGCAGGGGCAGGCCCAGTTCTTCCACCAAATCGGCGCTACCACACTGGGAGGTCACCGAGCGGTTGCCGTGTTTGGCCACGCACAGGCCGGCGGCCGCCGCTACGAAGGCCGAAAGCGTGGATAAGTTCAGGGTAGATGAACCGTCCCCGCCGGTGCCGCAGGTATCCACACAGTGGAGACCGCCTGTGTCCACCCCACGGGCCATCGCCTGCAGGGCCGCGGCGCAGCCCCAGATCTCCTCGCGAGTTTCGCCCTTCACTCTCAGAGCCATCAGGAAAGCCCCGATCTGGGCCTCTCGAGAGCTCTCTTTAGCCAGCTCCATAGTGGCCTCTCGGGCCTGGTCGTGTGAAAGTGAGCATCCCTGACTGAGCAGGTGCAAAGCAGTCTGCAAAGCGCTCATCGCTTCAGGCCGCAAATAGCTGTTTCAGGTAATCGAACATCAGAGGGTCTTGTTGCCGCAAAGCCTCGCGGCCTCCTTCCTGAAAGAAGGCCTCCACGGACTCGGCAAAATACTCGGCCGGATTGGTGGCGGCATAGGACGAGACCAATCCGGTTCGCTCTTGACGAAAAGAGTTCCATAACTGGACCGAGAGAGGCAGCCGACGATGATTTTTCTGACTGAACGTATGATCATAAGCATGGGCGAACTCGTGGCGTGCCACCGAGCCATTGGAGCGCCCGATCAGCTCTTCGCCCACCACAAACAGCCGACGATCGCTGCAATAAATGCCCCGGACGCTACCCCACGGGCGACCGTCAAAGGTGCGCTCTGAAGGAGCCACCATCATCATACCCTGGATCCGAATATCGGTGAGCGCCTTATGTCGCTCTAAGATGATCACCCGCACGCCGAACTGTTTGACCTGTTGCACGATGGTTTTACCGAAGACCTGGAGCTCCAGAGCGAGTTGCTCCTTAAGCTCTGGCTTGGGCGAATAGACCACCATCTTGCGCGCCAGTTCGCCCGCCTCGTTGAGCGCCGGGCGACGCCAGGAAGAGGACGAATCAGTCGAACTTCGCGGCACATGCTGAGAGAGCGGCAAGGACGGCGGCATAAAGGGCTGCCCCTTGCGGCGGAATATCGGGTCGTCTTGACGCTGACCCTCCTCCACCTGTTTGCGAAAGTCTTCCAGTCCGCTCAGCAGAGAGAGAAAATCGGAGTTCCCTTCAGTCGGGTCCTCTTTTTTTGTCTTACGGCGAGCGCGGTCCTTGCGCAGACTGCGCAACAGCTCCTTGGCCTCGGGACTGAGGTCAACCAGATCTTCGGTAAGCAGCCGCATGAAGGCGGCTTCATCCAGGTCATCATCCTCAAGCTGGCGCAGCAGATTGGGCTTGACGCTGCGGGCGATTTCCCGCTGAACGTGGGCGATGTGCTTTGCATCGTAGCCGCCAAATGAGTGCGGCCCCTTGATATCCATAGATTTGAAAGTTCCCTAAGCTGAAGACGTACCCTTTCAGGCTTAATTCAGCCCCTGGTAATACTCTGTGTCCAAGAGTTAACAAAAAAGAGACCACGGAACATGGAGAACAAAGACGTGAACATCCAGCTGCTCGCCCAACAAGCCCTCGATCGACTGGCCAATCTGGACCCGGACCTGCAATGCAACCTGGGAACCAACGTTTTGCGCGAGCTTCGGAACCAGGCTGGCGACTCCCATCAGGCCCTGATCGACCGCACCTTTGAAGTCATGGGCAAGTTCCCGAACTTCGCGCGCGCTCGCGCCGCGGTGCTCATCAAAGCCTTGAAAACGTTGACCGAGTAGGCTGACCTACTGAAGCGAACGGCGCGCCTTGTCTAGCTGGATCTGCACCGATTCCGGCCCGGCCGCGCCCGGATGACGTCTAGCCATTAACACCGATTCGGCACTTAGCTGCTCAGCCAGAGGCCTGACCAGCGCCAGCTCGGCCTGATCCAGACGGCCCGCTACCCATTTTCCGGCCAGTTCGTGGGCCATACTGAAAGGATGGCCCGCTCTCACCAGATGGTCGGCCAGATCAGTCGCCAATAGCCCCGGGTCTTCACAGGCCCTGGCCATTTGCGCGGCCTCAAAACGCAGGCTGGCCATGACCCCGGTCATCACCAACAAGCACTTCTCCGTCATTTCCACGGCCTCGAATACCGGCGGCTTGTCTTCCTGCAGGTCTCGATTGTAAGCCAGCGGCAACCCCTTAAGAGTCACCAGCAGGCTCTGCAAATGACCGATGACGCGACCGCTCCGCCCGCGAATGAGTTCGGCCGGGTCAGGATTCTTCTTCTGCGGCATCAAGCTGGAGCCGGTTGACCAGGCATCGTCGAAGGTGGCGAAGCCAAACTCGGGGGCACTCCAGAGAATCAACTCCTCGGACATCCGGGAAAGATGGATCATGCAAAGGCTCAGGGCTGACAGCAACTCAACCGCGAAATCGCGATCGCTGACCGCGTCCAGGGAGTTGTCGAAACAGCGCGAGAAACCCAATAGCTCTGCAGTTCGCTGAGGCTGAATATCCCAGGAGCTACCGGCCAGCGCACCCGCTCCCAGCGGGCAGCAGTCAGCCGACTGAGCGCACTGCTCCAGGCGCTGATGATCGCGCTGCAAACTCCAGAAATGAGCCAGCAGGTGATGAGATAACGTCACCGGCTGAGCTCGCTGAAGATGAGTGTAGCCCGGCAAATAAACGCCCGCCTGCTCCTCGGCTCGCTGCAGCAGTACAGCTTGCAGCCCACGCACCGCCTCTCGCAGCCGCTGCACGGCCTGGCGGGTCCAGAGCCGAAAATCGGTGACCACCAGGTCATTGCGGCTGCGACCCAGGCGGATCAGGGAAGCCTCATCGCCAGCCCGCTGACGCAACTCGGCTTCGACCCAGGAGTGGATATCCTCGTGGTCACCACTGACCTGAACCGCTCCACGATTGAGCTCGGCCACCAGCTGATCGATGGTGTTCACCAGGCGCTCACTCACTTCAGGCTTGACGGCCCCACACTCAGAAAGCATCTGCAGGTGAGCGCGACAGACCTGCAGATCACAAAACAAGAGACGCTGATCGCTTTGCAGCGAGCGGCCGAATTCTTCCATGAGGGGGTGGGTCTTACCGGCGAAGCGACCGCCCCAGAGCTTGGTGGTGGACACTCGGGCTAACCTGCGATGCGGGCCACACTCTTGGTGGACTCGGTCTGCTTCAAGAAAGTGGGCTTGGAATTGCCGTAGGGATTGGCGATGGGACGCTTGAGCACCACCCACAGAAACCAGAACTTAATGATGTCCTTGATGCTGCGCAGAACGTGCTTGATGCCACCGCCCTTGGCTTTGCCCTTGGTGCGGGGATGGAAGACCACTTCGATCTCCCCGATGCGATAACCCAAGTAGAAGGCCTTGATGAGCAGCTCGGCGGAGACAAAGCTGCTACGACCCTCAACTCGAATCTGCTTAAAGAGAGCGGTAGGATGAAACTGCACGGTCTGATAGGCCTTCAGCTTCAACGGAAACAAGGTCCGAATCAAACCTCGGTTACACACCGTGAGCATCTTCTGGTAAGGATTATTGGCCTTGAGGTCGCTGCGATAACCGCTCAGACAGTCGTATTCCTCCAGGTGAGGCAGAACCCAAACCAGGTCTTCCGTGTTGAAAAACGCGTCAACCGTATTGTGGAAGAGATAATCCTTGGTGGCATTGTAATAGCCGATCTGAATGCAGGCTCCGGGACCGCGATTGACCTTCTGATCGAAGATGCGGATCTGCGGATAGTTCCGCGCAAACTCGTGAGCCAGCTCGGAGGTGCGGTCAGTGGAACCGTCATTGATCAGGATAATTTCCCAATCTTTGCAGACGTGCGAGAGATCGCGCACTGATTTTTCCAGAAACTCCTCAATCAGCTCCTCCTCATTGAGGGCGCACACGACCATGGTCAAAGAATGAGAGAAATATCGCTGTCCGTTGGATAACATAAAGGCCTCTTTTCCCGGTGTAGCAGGGGAGTAAACGTCACGGGGCAGAAAGCAAGCCCCATGAGTTTGGAAACTGAGCGGAATTTACTTCAAGTCGAAGTTGCCTCCCCCCACGTCGTTTGCCGATGGCAAAAGGACTTGCGCAAGCGCCTCAACTTTGCGGATGAAAATCTGGTCCTACGAATTCTGGACCCCCAGTTGAACGTTCTTCAAGAATACGAGGTCAACCACCTCAGTTCCCGCCAACTGAATCTCGCCCCAGGTCGTTACCGGGCCGAACTGGCTCGCTGCACGCGTCCGCAGATCTGGATTAATTCCGGCCTGGAGCCGACCCCGCAATTTGCCTGGCTGCAGGACAGCCCCGGCTCCCATGTGGTGCTCTGGGGCGAGCTGGACTGGCGTAGCCTGCGCCAGGAGGTAGAGCAGTTCCATCAGGTCAACTGGGAGACGGAAACTCATGTCTGCCTGGCGGTCAACTGGGTCGAATCGGTCGCAGCCTCGACCGAGCGTCACTGGATCCCGGTTCCGGAGCGCGACCACTGCACTCTTCGCGGACGGGTCAACCGGATCGAACTGGCCATTTTGCGCCTGGACAACAATGAGCTCCTAAAGAGTCTGTTCACGGCTCGCCGCGACGCTGGCGAAGTCATTCAGGTGGTGGCCGCTGAAAGCTTTGAAGTGGTTGTCAGCCACACCCCGCTCATCCTGGAACGGGAAATTCTGGAAACCGACACCCTGCAGCTGCGAGCCCGCTGGTGGTTCGATGACTCAGAACCGATGCAACTCAAGCTGGAAAGGGACGGCCAGGAAGTCCTGATCGACCCCAAGCGCAAGGTCAAAGGTTCGGGCGACTGGCTTTTTACAAACTTGGACCCCGGGACCTACGTGGCCCACCTCTACAAAGCGCGCAGCAAAAAGCCGCTGGCCAGCTCAGCTGCATTCACCATCGATCCGCCCGGCAACCGTTGCGTGTTGATGCCGGTCAAGGAAGAAGTCGCCTACACTTACTGGCGGGTGGAGACCTCCACCTGGAAGACCCTGATCGACAAATACGGCGATCTACTTGGGCGAGTTCGCTGCTTCCTCAAGGTCTATCAGGAGTTCAACGGCGACTGGTGGCTCAAACCAGAGTTCAGTCCCGAAATCAACCTCAATACCACCCGTGACTACTATCTCAAGCTGCCTTGCGACAGGCTCTATCGCTGCCGGGTGGTGGCCATCATCGACGGAGACAAGGAAGAAGCGCTCACCGACTTCTCCAATGAGGTTCAGCTGGGTCGCCTTGGGCCAGGCACCAATCCCCTCAGCCACAAATGGCAGGGACAACAGATCGACCACCCGACCATTCGCCCCCTACGCAGCCGCAAGGAAACCTCCCAGCGCTCGTTGGGCTACCTGATCTTGCACCTGCACGCCCACCTGCCTTATATCGCCGACCCGGTGAACTTTCGCTCCGGAGACACCTGGCGTCCGGCCGGCTATCCCCAGGAATGGTATGCCGAAGCCGTGCGCGAGACTTACCTCCCACTGCTGGACCTGTTTGAAACGCTGCACACCGAAGGCGTGGACTTCAAGCTTTCCATGGATATCTCTCCCCCGGTGGTGGCCATGATGAAGAGCCAGCGCCACGCAGCGGACACGCTCGAATACCTTGAGCGCCTGATCGAACTGGCTAAGCTGGAGTGCGAGCGTACCGTGCGCGAGGAACCCCACTATCATAAGCCAGCCCGGATGCACCTGCGCCATCTAACCCGCGGAAGAGAACTCTTCTTGCGCTACGGCGGGGACCTGGCCGAAGGCTTCAAACGTTTTCAGGATCTGGGCTACCTGGAGCTCTCCACCTGCGTGGGCACCCATCCCATGCTACCTTTCTGGACCAGCGTGCCTTCAGCCATTCGTGGCCACCTGAAAGCGGCCGCGGACTACCACCAGCAAGTCTTCGGTCGCCCGGCAGTCGGCGTCTGGCTGCCGGAGTGTTCCTATACCCCCGGAATCGAACGCTACGTCGAAGAGGCGGGTTTCCGCTACTTCTTCAGCGAGGCCATTACGGTCTTGCGAGGCGATTCTCCGGCCGAGTTTGGCGTCAATGCGCCCGTCTACGTCAAAGGCTCTAGCGTCTCGGCCTTCCCCCGCGACCCGGAAACTGGCGAACAGGTTTGGAGCGGCGACGAAGGCTATCCGGGCGATGGCGACTACCTGGAATTCCACATTCGGGGAGGACCATTCAAGTACAACCGCATTACCTCGCGCACCAGCGACTATAAGCAGCCTTACAATCCGGAATGGGCCGACCGCAAAGCCGCCAGTCACGCCGGGCACTTTGTGTTCTGCCGCAATGCTCGCTTTGAATACCTGCGCAAGGTGATGTGGAAAAAGCCGGTGGTCATCGCCCCCTATGATGCCGAACTCTTCGGGCATCACTGGTTCGAAGGTCCGCGCTTTCTATACTACCTCTTCAAGAAGCTCCACTATGATCAGAACGTCAGTGAACTTTGCACTCCCAGCGCCTATCTGGCCGCCAACCCCACCGGCCAGGATCTTTACCTGTCGACCTCCAGTTGGGGCGAAAAGGGCACCTTCGAGAAGTGGATCCGCGGCGATACCGCCTGGATGTATCGCCATATCCACGAGGCCGCTCGAGCCTACGAGCAGATGGTGGCGGTCGAACCCAAGAACGAACTAGAAAAACGTGCTTTGCAGCAGGCCGGACGCCTGTTGACCCTGGCCAGCTCAAGCGACTTGCCTTTCGTGATCAGCAACGGCCACTTCATCGACCGCATGAAAGACCAGTTCTTCCATGGACTGCGAGACTTCTGGACGTTGCGCGAAGAACTGCGTAGCGGCCAGATCGAGGAAGCCCGGCTGAGACGACTGGAGCTGGAAACTACGCTCTTCCCCGAGCTGGACCCGACCGGCTTTAAAGCCGTCTGATTCGACCGAATCAGACGTCCAGTATCGGGGTCAGGTCGCGGTCGACCACCTGACGGTACTGCAGCAACTCAAAGTCGCTGGCCGGCAGCAGGTGTGCCGACTGCAGGGCGTGGACCAGTTCGTTCTGCAGCTTCGCCTTGTCAAAAAGCCGATGATTCACGGGCTGAGACAGGTCTCGAAAGGCAAACTTGGCCACTTCTCGCAGCACGCTCGAAGGAATCAGAGCATTATCCTGCAAGGGCTGAGGCGGATCGTCCAGCCAGCAATAGTCGCTATCGGCCAGGGCTGAGGCAGACAGGCGCCTCCAACGGACCACTCGCGAGACCTTGCCGGTGGCGCGCTCGCGCACCAATTCGACCGGAGGCACGGCAACCTGATTGCGGTTGTAGCGCCGCGCCAGTTCCGGGCGGAGCAACATAAATTCCCACATCGACTCCAGGGCCTGGTTGTCCATACGGGGCAAACTGTGGCCCTCGCTCTCCAGAGCCTCGACTTCGTCGCGATTGGCCAGTTGCCACTGATGCAGGAGTAATTCGAAACTTGGCTCGCAGCCGGGCATTTCATTGTCCGGCGAGACGATCTCCACGTTCAAAGCAAACTCACGCGACAGCGCCACCACCAGAGGCAGGGTTTCCAGAGCAAAGAACAACGGTCTGGGCATTTCGATCTCGAAAGAGAGTCCGGCGTAGTCCTGATCTGGCTCGTAGGTGACGAAGTCGCAAGAAACCTGAGTATCGGGATTGCGATAGCGGTAGACCGAGCCGCCCCCACGGGGGGAGCTCACGCCTTCTAACTGATGGAGATACCTTCGTATCTCATCCAGTCGCGGGGCCGACTTTCCGGGCCGAACCAGGAAAGCGACTTCAAAAATCAGTTCTTCGGGTGCTGACATTCTGGCGGACGGTTCTCGGCCGGAGGCGGGCGCCCTGCAAGACTTTCTGACACCAGTGCGAAGGCCGAAATTATGGCTAAGAAAAGTTCTTCAACCGCGGTTGCGACCGCTCCGCGTCCCGTCGTGATTGACGGCCTGCGCTCACCTTTTGTCAAAGCCTTTGGCGAATTTCAACGATGGGGTACGGTGGAACTGTCTCAGCGTCTGGCAGTGGAACTGCTGGAGAAGACTCGCTTCCCGGCCGAAAAATTAGACGAAGTCATCATGGGATGCGTCTTGCCCAGCGTGAATGCTCCCAATGTCGCGCGCGAGGTGATTTTAGGCACCGAGATTCCCAATCATGTGCCCGGGATGACGGTAGCCCGAGCGTGTTCCAGCAGTGCTCAGGCCCTGATCCTGGCCTCTCAGGGCATTCAGACCGGGGACTACCGGGCCGTGCTGGTGGGCGGCGTGGAGTCCATGTCTAACGTGCCGGTCCCCCACAGCAAGCGGGTGATCGATACTCTAATGGCCTTTTCCAAAGCCAAGGGCCTGGCCAAGAAGGCGGCTCTGTTACGCCAGCTCCGACCCTCCGACCTGCTGCCCAAGGCCCCCAGCATCGCCGAGGCGTCGACCGGCAAATCCATGGGCCAGCACGCTGAGATCATGGCACGCCTGAACAACATCTCTCGTGAAGATCAGGACGAACTGACCCAGCGCAGTCATCAGCGCGCGGCTGCGGCCTGGGAATCCGGGAAATACGCCGAGGAAGTTGCCACTATGTGGGCGCCCGGCAGCTATCAGCCGGTCCAAAAAGACGCCTACGTTCGAGGCGACACCACCGTTGAGAAGCTGGCCAGCCTCAAGCCCGCCTTCGACAAGACCTACGGAACACTAACCGCGGGCAACTCCTCGGGACTCACTGACGGGGCCGCGATGCTGCTGGTGGCGGAGGAGACCTTCGCTCGCGAACTCGGCTACAAACCACTGAGCCGGGTGCTCTCCTGGAGCAACTCGGCCCTGGCCCCGGAACCCCAGCTGCTCATGGGGCCCGCCTATGCCATACCTGCCGCCCTGAAAAAGGCCGGTCTAAAACTCCAAGATATGGATCTGATCGATATCCACGAGGCCTTTGCGGCTCAAGTGCTGAGCGTCACCCGCCAGCTGGAATCCGCCGAATTCGCGAAAGAAATCGGCTGGGGGGATGAACCGATCGGCAAGGTGGACCCTGAAAAGCTCAACGTGAACGGCGGCTCAATCGCCCTCGGTCACCCCTTCGGAGCCACAGGCGCCCGCATGATTTTAAGCATGTCTCGCGAACTGCAGCGCCGCAAAGGTCGTTATGCCCTGCTGGCCTGGTGCGCCGCGGGAGGATTGGGCACGGCCATCGTGCTGGAAAGAGTCGAGGACTGAGGCCAATGGAACGCAAGCATCTCTCGCTGGAAATCAAAGAAAACGGCACGGCCGTAATTACCCTGGACATGGCCGAAAGCAAGGTCAACTTGATCAACTTTGAGCTACTGACCGAGTTCAAAGAAGCTCTGGATGAATTAACCAGCAGCGGTTCGGCACGTGCCCTGGTGGTGACCAGCGCTAAAAAAGCTCAGTTCATCGCTGGAGCTGACATCAAGCTGATTCAGGGTATCCACAGCATCGAATCCGGCTACCAGCTCTGCGTGAAGGCTCAAGAAATCTACACTCAGCTGGCCAATCTGACCATCCCCACCGTGTGTTCCATCCAGGGACCCTGCCTGGGCGGAGGACTGGAGCTGGCTCTGTGCTTTCAATACAGACTGGCGAGCGACGACAGCTCAACCGTGTTGGGCCTGCCTGAGGTGCAAATTGGGGTCCTGCCCGGCCTGGGTGGCACGCAGAGGTTGCCGCGCCTGATCGGACTACAGTCGGCTCTGGATCTGATTTTAACCGGCCGCAAAGTGAAGCCTGCCCGAGCCCTCAAGCTCGGGCTGATCGACGAGATGGTACCTTCAACTCTGCTGGCCAAAAGGGCCATGCAGGCGGCCACCGAGCTGCGCGACAAAGTGGGCCAGGCCTGGGGAAGAACTCAAAAACGCGGGCAGAGCATGGCATCAAGCTGGCTGGGCAAGCTGGCCGCTCGCAGCTTCCTGCCCATGAAGCTGCGCCAGGATCTGGAAAAGAAGACCAAAGGTCACTATCCGGCTCCCTTTAAGGCACTGGAATCCACCCTGAACAGCCAGAAAACCAACCTGGCCGAAGGTCTGCGCCTGGAAGCTGAACTCTTTGCCGAATGCGCCACCACCTCGGTCAGCAAATCGCTGATCCACCTTTACGAGATCACCACTCAGAACCGTGCCGACTCGGCCAGGATGGCCGAATCCGTCTCCCAAGAAAAAACCAAGGTTGGGGTCCTCGGGGCCGGGCTGATGGGTTCGGGGATCGCGACGGTGGCCGCGGCCCAGGGCTACCCGGTGGTCGTCAAGGATCAGAACGCCGAAAGTGCGGGGCGCGTCCTGGCTTATGCAGACCGCACCTATAGCAAAGAGGTCGACCGCAAACGGATTCGACCCTTTGAAAAGAACAGGCGTCTCAACCGAATTCTTCCGACCGTAAGCTACAAGCCTTTTGATAACGCTGACCTGGTCATTGAAGCCGTCTTTGAAGACGTGGCGGTCAAGCACCAGGTCATCAAGGAGATCGAAGCCGTCAATCCCAAGGCGATTTTCGCCAGCAACACGTCAGCCATTCCCATCACTCAAATTGCGGAGGGCGCTTCTCGACCCGAGCAGGTTCTGGGCATGCACTTCTTCTCACCGGTTGAAAAGATGCAACTGGTCGAGGTCATCACGACCAAACAGACCTCGCCCGAGGCCCTGCACCGAGTGGTCAAGCTTTCCCGCGAAATGAACACCCATGTGGTCATTGTGAATGACGGCCCAGGCTTCTTTACGTCCAGAGTCCTGTCGGCCTTCCTGGGACAAGCCTTGCTGTGCTATGCCGAGGGAACACCGGCCGACCAGATCGACGCAGCCCTGACCGAGGTCGGCTTTCCGGTTGGCCCCATGACATTGATCGACGAAGTCGGACTGGATGTGGCCGCCAAGGTCATGAAGGTGATGAACGATCACCTTCCTCTTCGCTTTCCCAAGCCCGCGGGCTGGGAGGCGATCAGTGCGGACGGTCGGGCCGGCAAAAAGTCCGGCAAGGGCTTCTACCTCTACTCCAAAGGCAAGAAAGTGGCCGATACGGCTCTGCACCAGAAGGTAACGGCAGCTTCGGCCACGCGAAGCCTGAGTCGTCGCGATATCCAGGAACGTTGCCTCTATGCCTTCCTTTGTGAAAGTCTGCACTGCCTGGAGGAGGGTATCCTCAACTCACAGGACGACGGCGACCTGGCCAGCGTTTTCGGACTAGGATTCCCGCCCTTCCTTGGCGGGCCGTTCTTCCTGATGAAACAGCAGGGCGTGGAGACCACCACCCGCAAGCTTGAGGAGTTGCGCCAACGCTTCGGCGATGCCTTCGCTTCCCCGCAACTCACCCGAGTCTAAGCTTCGGCTCCATGGGGCACCGGTCGCCCCGATTCGTCGATCGAGACGAACACGAGCGTGGCCTGGGTGACCTCGATCTTGCGCGCCATTCCATTGTGCATGCGTTCCGCCACCACTGAGACATCCACTGTGATGCTGGTGCGGCCTTTCTTCAGCACGGTCGCATAGAAGCTGACCACGTCACCGACCAGTACCGATTGCTTGAATTCGACCTTTTCGATCGCCACCGTGACCACACGGTAGGCTGTGCAGCGCTGTGCGGCGATTGCTCCGGCCTGGTCGATGTAGCTGAGCAAAACACCGCCAAAGATGGTTCCCTGGCCATTGGTTTCACGGGGCATCATCATGACCCGGATAGATGGTTCTTGGCTCATTGCAACTCCTGATCTGCCCGAGAAAAGAAACAGGGACCGGTTTCCCGGTCCCTGTCTCTTTTCGCCTGAGGCGAAGGTTACTTCATGATGTTGGGGGTCAACATGATGACCACTTCGTTACGAGTCTTCGTGAACGAGGTGTTGCGGAAGAGAGAGCCGAGGATGGGCAGGTCGCCCAGCAGCGGAACCTTCTGCACAGCTTGGATGTCTTCTTCGCGAATCAGGCCGCCGAGAACGAGCGTCTCGCCGTCTTTGATTCGGGCGTCCGTGGTGACTTTACGCACCGCGGTGCGCGGGTACTGGTTGTTCACCAGTTCGACCAGGGTGCTCACCTCGGGGAGGATTTTGCAGACCACGTAGCCGTCTTGTTTCACGTTGGCAGTGACGTCCAACTTGATACCGATGTCGACGTAGTTAACCTGGAACTGACCTGCGCGGGGGTCGAAGTAGACGATCGGGAACTTGTCACCGATGTGAATCTGAGCTTCCGTGCCGCTCTGAGCGGCCACGCGGGGCGAGGCCAAAACTTTGGCTTCGTTCTGAGTGACGAGGAAGTTCAGGTTGGCCTGGAGCACGAGACCGGTGCGTGCGAACGTACCGATGTCGAGCGGGAAGGCCTGAGGAGTCTGGATTGCTTGTGAACCCTGGAAAGAACCGATACCGGTGTCCCGGTTACCGATCAGCTCGAAAGGTCCGGCGTTGGCGGGGAGACCGCCAGCCAGGGGGGTAGCGAGAGCGGCGCGATACAGCTCAGCGAAGGTGATGTTGGTAGCACCAGCAGCACCGTTCTGGCTGGTCCAGAGCACGCCGATGTTCTTACGGCCGGCTTCAGTGAGGTCGACGACCTTACATTCCATAACAACCTGGTCCAGCGGCTTGTCGAGCTGGTCAAGGAGTTCCTTGGCCTGCTCGATGGCTCCGGGGGAGCCTTCGAGGATCAGAGTGGACTGGCGGGTATCGACATTCATCTGAACGTCGGGGACCAGGGTGGCGAGCAGCGATTTCACTTCGTTCAGATCGCCATACTTCACTTGCACGAATTCGCGCTGGGGGGGCGGTGGTACATCCGGAACGCGGTCCAGGTTCGGAACGTCGTTCTTGATTTGCAGGATGTCACTGCGAGAACCCACGGCGTAGAAACCGTTCATAGTGGGGTGAGGGATGAACTCAACGTCTTTGTACTGACCCTGCAGGAAGCCGATGACCTTGGCGGCCGGGGCTTTTTCCAGCAGAATCTCTTGACGGATGGCGCCAGCCTTCCGCTTCGGTCCGAACTGTTTGCCGAGGATTTCGTCCTCGATCTGGTTCACCTTTTCGGGAGCAGCCACAACCAAGGTGTTGTAGCCGATCAGCTTGTAGGCGATGTCGTTTTCCTGCATCTTGAGGATGAGGGCCAGGGCGCCATCGACCGGCACGCTCTTCAGCGTAACGGTCACGGAGCCTTCGACACCGGGTCCGATGTAGACGTTGCGGCCCATTTCCTTGGCCAGAATCTTGATGACGTAGACCAGGTCAGCGTTGACGAAGTCCAGAGTCACCAGCTTCGGGCGGTTGGCCGAGCGGCGAGGGGCGGGACGGCGGCGCAGAGCCGACATTTCCTGACCCGAACCGGAGAGAGCGATCATACGGGGAGCGGCCGGGCGGGGTGCCTGAGCAACCTGCGCGGGCTTCACCGGCTGATGCGCCGGAGTGTGATGAGCAACCGGCTGTTGGGGCTGGTGCTTGGGAGCAGCAGGCTCAGCAGCTTGGACCGGCTCGGCTGGGGTTGTCGCTTGTTTCCCCTCAGCCATTGTGACGGTCGAAACCGAGAGGGTAAGACCCTTCGAGCCCGATGCGGTGACTACTTTGTAGTCTGGTAAGCTGACAGTGCTTACGGTAATGCGAACGGTAGAATCCGTTAGCTGTTTGACGGACGCGCTGCTGACCAACCCTTTGTTGATCGGCATTGCGCCTTTGACATTGCCGCCCAGCTTGGCTGGGAACACGTCAACGATGATTTGATTTTGCGGCTGGGTAAGTGCTTTAGCGCGATGCTGCACAGGGCCGCTGGCAGAGACTTCGATGCGCACCGTGTTACTGCCGCCAACGACCTTAACGTCGGTGACCGTGCCGTCGGCGTAAGCCACCGAGGCGAAGCCAACGAGCACCAGGAGCGCCATCAAAAATCTCCAGCTTCTATGCATGACTGAAAGCATAGAATTCACCCACCTCCTTAGATATCGAAATAAGTCTGCATCTTCAGTGGACGGCCTCTGCCGCCCATCGGCCACAACGACTGGGACCCGTCATAGCCACATTTTGATCTGTGTTTGTGAACCGAGTCCCTAAGTCATCACCACCCATCCTGAAATGCACCCGGACCCGCGGTCCGCGGCAGCTAAGTTAGAAAATTGAATCCTCCACAGGCGCCGCAGCAGAGCTGCGGCAGAACCAACCTTAGTTGGTGCCCGTTTTGAGGTATGCCGTAATCGGCAGGTCGAGATTCAAGGTTGGACTGGTCGCGCCAGACTCGGAGCCAGACTTCGACATGTGCAACGAATTAATCGTGACCAAACGGTCAAGCTTCATTGCACCCAACTGATAGAGGAACTCGACGATGGTGGCGTACTTACCCGTCAGGCTCATCGTAAACACGCGAGTCTGGAAAGCAGCCAAAGCTTCGGGAGTTTCCTGGGCCGGAGCGGCCTGGCCGCCGGCGGCGGGAGCACTGGCGCTCTGAGCGTTACCCGGCGCGATCGACTTGATCACGAAGGTGTAGTCGCTGGTGGCTTTCTGCTCGTCGAGCACGAGTCGCTCGATTTCGCGGAGGTAGTTGCCAACGAATTCATCCGGGGTCTCGTTGCTCACCTTGGTGGAGATGACCTTTTGAAGCTCTTCTTGCTTCTCACGGACCTGCTGTTGAAGTAACGGCAGTTCCTTGATGGCCTCCTTCAAAGTGTTCAGCTCATCCTTTTTCGCGGCCAGGTTGGCTTCAGCAGCCTTCTTGCGCTCCCACTTTTCGCTCCAGTCGAACATGTAGAAGCCTGCGCCGATGAGCAGAATCGCGATAATCGCGATAATCAATTTCATTGGTGTCGTCATTACACAGTCTCCTTACGGGGTAGCGCCCGGCGCCGGAGTGGCCGGAGGCGCGGGGGGTGCAGTCTCTTCGGGTGCCGGCGGCGGTGGAGCACCGGGAGCATTGTCTTTGCTTCCCGGAGGCTTGTCCGTCGCAGCCGTCGGATCGAAGTGGATCTGCATGCTGAAGGTGAAGATATCTTGCCCTTCCGTTTTACGGGAGCACGACTGCAGTACGGTGCCGTCGAAGTAGGCAGATTCATTGAAATTCTTCATCGTGGCCGCAACAATCGAGAGCGGCAAAGCACCGGACGCGGTACCAGCAAACGAAATCGTGTTGGGACCGGGGTCGATGTTCAAGTTGTCGATAAATACGCTGTCGGGCAGCAGGGAGCCGACTTCACTCATCAAGTTGGCGTACTTGAGGGGGTCGTGCATCAAACTCTTGACAAGCTGGAACTGCTGTTCGAGCTTAGCAAGCTTCTCACGCTCTTTCTCAATCGCTTTTTTGGCCGTTTCGCACTGCTTAATCTCGGCCTCGACGCCTACCCGCTCTTCGTCGATCTTCTTGATCTGTTGCTCAAGAGTTTGGCCGTAGTAGTAAAAAGCCCCACTCGTCGCCACCACAAACACGAACAAAACGATCACTAGAGGATCGATTTGGAAGCCGCGTTTTTCTGTTGGCAGCAAGTCTACCTTGATTGTCATTGTCTTCCTCCCGGTGAAGGGTTTGGATAATCCCGTCTCACTCTAATCAACTCTTAACCTCATACAAAGCCAGACCCATAACGACGGCGGCCATGGGGGCCAGGTCCGCGAGTTGCTCGGACGAGGCCTCCTGGGCGCGGGTCACATTCACCCGACGAAATGGGTTCGCCACTTCGCAACGAACTCCTAACTTAGCGGAGAGATAAGCGTCTAAATTTTTAAAGCGCGCCGTCCCCCCAGACAGAATCACAGATTCGATACCCTCGCCGCGATACCGAGAACGATAATAATCGAAGGATCGCTGCACTTCTGTTACTAGTTCATTGAGAACTGGATCGATGACGTTAAAAATTCTCATGGCGGTCGGCGGCAGAGGATTGGAGTCGGAGTCAACCTTGATGACACCTTTCTCCTTCTTAATCTGCTCCGCTTCTTCAAAGCTCAGATTGAGCGACTGACCGATGGCCTTGGTAAAGCTGTTACCGGCTGCGGACACCGTGCGACAGTGACGAAGCGTGCCCGATTTAAAGATGCTGATGCTGGTCGTGGCCGCGCCCAGATTGATCAGGGCGAATGTCTTGGCCAACTGCTCGGCCTCGAGGGTAAACTTGAGAGAACGATAAATCGCCAGCGGCTCGATATCAATCGCCCCAGTCTCCACGCCAGAGGCCGAAATAACCAACTTGGTCTTCTCGGTAATCTCTTTGGGCACAGCGATCAACAGAACTTCCATGTTCTTACCGTCGCCAGAATCTTCGCTGATGATGCTTCCCGACACCTGAGCTTCGGTGACGGAGTAAGGCAAGTAGCGCTCGGCCTCAAACTGAATGGCCTGGCTCAGCTCCTTGGCGGGCATCTTGGGCATCGGGATAGGACGAATCACAACCTGCTGGCCGGCCACCGAAGTGACCACCTTCTTCACATTAAGGTTGTTCGCCGAAATCATCTCACGAATGGCCTCACCCAAAGAAGAGGACTCCATGATTGCCCCGTCTTTGATGGCGGCCGCCGGAGTAGGACAGGTCACAAAGCGCCAGAGATTCAGATTGGCGGAGGTGCCCTGCAACTGACACATCTTGATCGTGTTGCTGCCGATATCAATTGCTCCAGTATCCGGAGCCTTCGGACCGAACAGACCCTTTAGAAAGCCCATTGCCATCTTAGTTTACACCTCCCTTTCCGGCCACATCGCAGCCAGCTTGACTTCCAACCCTGTTACTCTTTCGGGGCCCCGATTTCACTTGAAAAGACGCCCTGTTCGATTGGAATTTTTTTCTATTTTCGCCAATTGTCGGCCGTTGTTCGATGATAGACACGAAAGTCCTCTTTAAGCTATGCGTCACACCTCCAGTCCTGAGCATTCAGGGGTGGACTGTGCATCGTACATACAGTCGATGGCGGGCGGTCTTCTGAGGCGCACCCCAAACTCCTGTTGTACGGTTGAGCAATTCCGCATTCTTTTCCACAGGCGGAATCGCCTGGTTCAAAATCGGGCCCCACCCAAGCCTCCGATCGAGGCACAACCGCTCTACTCCAGACAAAGGCTGGCGAGCCAACACCCGAGCCCAAATCAAAAGAAACCTTAGATCATTATCTCGAACGAGAGGTATCGATAAAGGTCGTTGCCCCAGAGCGCCACGGGAACAGCTGCTAGCGACATAAAAGTACCGAACGGGACGGGATCCTTTCCTCGGCCCGCTCGACTCAACAACAACGGAATGGCATAGACGGCTCCCAACAGAAAGCTCAAGAAGAAAGCCCCGAGCGCCATCTGCCAGCCAAGAAAAGCCCCCAGCACAGCTGCGTACTTGACATCCCCCTCACCCATCGCCTCCTGACGCGCGAAGAGCAACCCCAGAAACTGAATAAACTTGAAAAACAACCACCCGACCGCCACTCCGACCAGCGAGCTATAGAGATTGGAAGCCACGTTCCAACCCAACAAATCCTCAAACAGGTACATGTCTGCCCGATTGGGCATCAGCACACTGAAGGCAGTTCCGAACAGAACCCCAAAAAGATTCACCTCATCCGGTATGATCCAGTGATCAACATCGGTCCAAAAGACCGCCAGAGCAACACAAAAAAGCGCAAAATGGTAACACCATGCCACTCCGAAGCCAAGGTCATGATAGAGCAACCCGACCGCCCCCAAACCAGTTGCGAGCTCAATCCACATGTAGCGCGAGGAAAAGGGCGAACCACAGTAGGCACAGGTTCCCGACTGAAAAAGGTAGGACAGCACCGGTATGTTGTGATACCAGCGCAGGGGCACCCCACAACTCCCACAGGCGGAACCCGGCACGACCACAGACCTCTGCAGAGGCAAGCGATAGATTACAACGTTCAGAAAACTGCCGAAAATTAGACCCAAACAGAGAGCGATCAGCACAGAGAAGAAATTGACCCCGGAGACTGCGTACAGCAGCAGCCCAAAAAAACTCTCGTCATCCTCCATCATCACTGTCCTCTTCCTTGGCGCCAAGACGCATCACGACCTGCAGTCTATTCAATGCACGACGCATAATGCGAGAAACGCGCTTGGGCGGCAGGCCGGTCTCTCCAGCGATCTGGTTCTGATTCAGATCCCGGTAAAAAAACATTTTTACGATCCGGCGCTCCACCTCGACGAGTCGCTCCAGAGCCGAATCAAGCCAGACGCGATCTTCCAGCGACAAAACAAAGCTCTCCTCACGCAAACTCCGAATCCTTGCGACCTGGGGAGACGCATCCGCATTCTCGCCCTGCATCTGCTCGAGAGAGACGATTGCACCCGCCTTCAGAACCTCAACCACGCCATCTCGGGCCAAATTGCAACCTTCAGAAATCTCACCCACTGTCGGCAGCCGCTGATTGGCCTGCAAAAAGGTCTCCACAAAAGTGCCAACCTTACGCGAAAGCGACTGCAGCCAGCGAGGCTTTCGAACAGTCTCGGCGCGATCTCGCAAGTAGTGCCGAAGCTCACCCAGGATGCAGTGACTGGCATAAGTCGAGAATCGATTCCCCGAGGACACGTTGTAGCCCGAAACAGCCTTCAGGAGACCCAAATAGCCAACCTGCACCAGGTCCTCCCATTCGGCCCGGCCTCGAAACTTCCGAACCATAGAAACAACCAGACGGGAGTAACGCATGACCAGTTTTTCATGCGCCTCAGTGGACTGATTGGCTCGGTAGGCCTCGAATAAGGCCCGCTCATCCTCCTCAACCGGCCCGGAGGACCCCTCCTCTAGAGAATCATCTTCTTCCGAGAAATCCACTCAGAAACCGCCTCCCAAAAAGAAAGGAAGCGGACAGAAGCCCGCTTCCTTTCTTGAAAAGGCGACCCAAAAGCGTCCTAAACTAAAAATTGCCCCCTGACCTCGCTGGGAGTTGCGACCGGGTCGCTCCAATCCCATGAGCATCTTGAGGGCAATTTTCAGCACATCCTTCCGAGGGCTGCCCGCTATGCGGACTAACCGCCGATGTTTCCAATCAGCTGGTAGAGCGGCAGGAACACCGAGATAACGATGAATCCCACGATACCGCCCATACCGACAATCATAATCGGCTCAAGCATGGACGTCAGAGACGCCAACATATACTCCACTTCCGTGTCGTAGAAGTCAGCAATCTTAGAGAGCATCGCGTCGAGGTTACCGGTTTCTTCACCAACCGCGACCATCTGGGTCACCATTGGAGGGAACATGCCGGAAGCACCGAGCGGACTGGCGATGCTTTCACCTTCGCGAATACTTTCACGAACCTTAGTGACGGTCATCGCGATGATTTCGTTGCCGGAGGCGCGACCCACGATTTCGAGCGCCTGCATAATCGGCACACCGGAAGACAACAAAGTGCCCAGTGTGCGGCAGAATCGAGAAATCGCGACCTTACGATTGAGTAAGCCGAACACCGGAATGTTCAACTTCATCATATCGTACTGCTTGCGGCCGGCCGGAGTCTTGATGTACTGGCCAACCATAAAGCCGCCGACACCCAACAGAGCCAGGAGCGGAATCATCACCGCCGGGTTACGCGCACCTTTGGTCACGGCAATCAGGATCTGAGTCGGCAACGGAAGCGCCAAGCTCATACCCTCGAACAGCGCTACGAAGGTGGGCAAGATGTAGGTCACCAAGAAGAACACGATGCCGGTAGCCATCAAGAGAATGACGACCGGGTAAGTCAGAGCCGACTTCACCTTCTTCTTCAAGGCGAAATCTTTTTCCATAAAGCCCGCGAGACGCTCAAGCACTTCGTCGAGCACACCGCCCATCTCACCAGCTTTCACCATACTGATATACAGCATCGAGAAGACCTGGGGATGCTTGGCCAGAGAGTTCGAGAGAGTGGAGCCGCCTTCAACGTCGCGGCGAACCTGAATGAGCGTCTCTCGCAACTTCTTGTCCTCGGTTTGTTCCGAGAGAATATCGAGACAGCGAACCATCGCCAAGCCGGCGTTGATCATAGTCGCGAACTGGCGACTGAACACAGTCAGCGCTTGCTCATCGACCTTCTTCATTCGAGACAGGAGGCCGGCAAAACCGTCTGCTCCAGCGCCCGCAGCCTTGGCCTTGATCTGGATAACCGTCATCCGCTGCTCCTGCAAGCGCTGCGTAGCAGCTCGCAGGTTTGCGGCCTCGATCGTATCCTTTCTCAGCTGGCCGGTGGCATCACGCGCCTCGTATACAAAAGTAGGCATCCGACCTCTTCCTCCAATTACCGACGTGGTCTATTCCGAGCTATGCTCGGCGTTCGCCAATTTACTAGGACCGGACCAGCTTAGAGCGTGGTCAGGTGTCCAACAATGATGACCGCCACAGGGACGACCCACCAAAAGATACCCATCGTTTCCACCCTTCCGCGAGGTTATCGTCGCGTATTTTCAACCATCCGTTTGAAATCATCCGGATGCATCGTATGCGCCAACGCCTCGTCTGCAGTAACCATTTTGCTCTGAACCAACTCGAAGAGGGACTGCTCCATCGTCTGCATTCCTAGCTTCGAACCGGTTTGGATTGCATTATAGATTTGATGCGTCTTTCCTTCTCGGATGAGGTTTCTGATTGCAGGGGTTGCAATCAGAATTTCCACCGCAGGTACGCGGCCAACACCGGCAGCATGAGGAACCAATTGCTGCGAGACCACACCCTCCAGAACAGAAGACAACTGCACGCGAATCTGCTGCTGATGATGGGGCGGAAACACGTCAACCACGCGCTCAATCGTCTGCGAAGCATCGCAGGTATGCAGCGTGGAGAACACAAGATGGCCCGTTTCGGCGGCGGTCAGGGTGCCTGCAATGGTCTCCTGATCGCGCATCTCACCCACCAGAATCACGTCGGGATCCTCGCGTAGAGTGGCCTTCAGAGCATTCGACCAGGTCAAAGTATCATGGCCGACCTCACGCTGATTAATCATCGACTTCTTGTGAGGATGGATGTATTCGATCGGATCCTCGATCGTGATGATGTGATAGCTCTGGGTCTGATTGATAATGTCCAGCATACAGGCAAGAGTCGTGGACTTACCGGCGCCCGTAGCGCCCGTGACCAGTATTAAACCGTGGGGGCGGTTCACCATGTCCTCGACGATACGCGGCAGATTCAGCTCAGTGCGCGTAGCCACCGTATTGGTGATGGCTCGCAGACAGGCGCCGACCACACCACGCTGACGGTAGACATTGACACGGAACCGGCCGAAGCCACGAACACCGTGCGAACAGTCAAGCTCCCAGGTCTTTTCGAACTTCTCTTTCTGCTTATCGTTGAGGATGCTGTAGACGAGTCGCTTCGCCTCTTCAGGAGAAAGCCTGGAGTATTCCGTGGCCACCAACGAGCCGTTGATTCTCAACACCGGCGGAAGACCCACCGTCAAATGCAAGTCAGAGGCACCGCGCTCGACTGTGATTCGGAGCAACTCATCCATTGTGTACCGCATTGGTTGCGCAAGCGCCATATTTGTTACCTCTCTGCTTCCATCAGCACCATTGGTCCAACCCCCACCAGCCTATCGCTACGCTTTAAGGCCAGTCTGCTACCGACGTTCATTCCAACAGGCCTGCAAGTTCAACCCGAAACAATCTTTTCCTTTTGTACACAATTGGGGGCTTCACAGACTGCTCATCACCCGCTCCTTGATACGGGCAACAAGTAGACCGATAGCCACCTCGTTATTGCCTCCACCAGGTATAATCACGTCTGCATAACGCTTCGTTGCCTCGACAAACTGCAGATGCATGGGCCGCACCGAGGTCAGATACTGATCGATGACCGAATCGAGTGAGCGCCCCCGCTCCATCATGTCGCGAGTCAAGCGACGAATAAAACGTTCGTCCGAGTCCGTATCCACGTAGACCTTAATATCACAGAGGTCGCGCAAGGTGGCATCTTCCAAAACCAGGATGCCCTCAAGCACAATAATCTTGGCGGGTCCAATTGTATGCGTCTCAGCCAGACGAGTGTGCTTCAGGTAAGAGTAAATCGGCTGCTCGACCGGCTCACCCGCCTTCAACTTGCGCAGGTGCTGACTTAGAAGGTCATTGTCAAAAGCCAGGGGATGGTCATAGTTGATCTGCTGACGCTCTTCGAAACTTAAGTGAGCCTGGTCTTTGTAGTAGGCATCCTGAGCAATCAACGCGACCACCGGAGGCTCTGCAAAAATCTCCACCAGTCGTCGCGCTACGGTTGTTTTTCCGGACCCGGAACCTCCAGCCACTCCAATAACCACAGTCGTACCTCCAGCTACCGCTGATAACGGGCGATGTTTGCGTTATGCTCGGCCTCGTTGCGTGCAAAACGATGACTTCCATCGTTTTTCACATCGTCTCGCACATAGAAAAAATACTTGGACGGCGTGGGCGCCATGGCCGCCTCCAAAGAAGACAGGCCAGGATTGGCAATGGGCCCCGGCGGCAGACCATAGTGCTTATAGCTGTTGTAAGGGCTATCCAACTCCAGGTCTGAGTAAAGTAGAACCGCCTTCTGCTTACCCAGGGCATATTGAATTGTGGCGTCACACTGCAACATCATGCCTACCCGCAAGCGGTTGACATAAACCCCGGCGATGACTGGCCGCTCCCGCGGCACCTGTGCTTCCCGCTCAACCAGGCTGGCCAGGATCACCACTTCGTTCAGGGACTTGAGCGGACACTTGGCCTTGCGCTTTTCCCAAAGCGGCAGGACGCGATTGCGAAACTCATCGGTGAAGCGCTTGAGCACAACCTGTTCATCACACTTATAAGGAAACTCATAGGTATCCGGCAGGAGATAGCCTTCCAGACTGGCGGGAAAGAGGTCGCCGAAGGACTTACCCTCACGACTGGCCATCTGACGAAAGCGCGCCTCATCTTGAATTAAGTGAGACTTTTTGGCCACTTCGGCCACCTGCCCGATAACCAGGCCCTCGGGAAAGGTGGCGTGGCGGGTCAGATCCTTGGCGTGCTGCAGCTTCTCGAAAGTCTCAAAGGCGCTGTCACCGGGCGATAGCTCAAAAAACCCGACACGGATATCCTTGCCTTTGGGATGAAACCGCAGTAGCATCCGAAAGGCAAACTCATCCTTAATGATATGCTGCTCTGCCAGCGCGCTGGCAACTTCGCCCCCCAGCATACCGGGCTTCACCTCAAACTGCACCTTAGCGGTTGAGCCAGGCTGGGCCGGCAAAAGCAGAGTTTGCACGTAATGGTAACCAAAGGCCACCACTCCCAGGGCTGCCAACATCAACACCAAAAAGGCCCGGACCAACCATTTCACGGGGCCGGCTTTTCGCTCGGCCTGGACGTACCCCTCCTCTGCAAATGCACCTGGAGCAACAACGAAGCGGCCACCGAATCCAGCTTCCCCCGCTGCTGTCGCTCACTCAATCCGCCCTCGCGCAGAGTGAAAGAGGCCGCCTTGCTGGTCAGTCGCTCATCCAGAAGCACCGTCTTCACGCTGGTCTTTTGCTCCAAATCAGCTGCAAACTGCCGGCAGATCTCAGCTGCCGGACCGAAACTCCCATCCATATTTCGCGGCAAGCCGACCACCACTTCACTCACTTGCTGCTGACCGATGAGCTGAATCAACTCATGCCACCAACCATCTCCCTTGCGCTGAATGGCCGGCAAAGGAGCGGCCACGATACCGGTCGGATCGGACAAGGCCAACCCGAGCCTCTTGCGCCCAAAATCCACAGCCAAAATCCTCATAAGTCACCTTTCAAAAAGCGATGCAACCGGGGAAATGCATACAGCACCCAGTCACAGAGCAGTTCTCGACCAGCCCTGACGGTTTCAGGCTGAGGCTGAGCTCCGGCCAACTTGAGAAGACTGGCCCGTTGGAGAAACAAGAGCCACTCTCGCACCAAAGGTGTCAACTCGCGGGCTCCGGTGCCGCGGCAAGCAGAACACAACGCCCCCCCCGCCTCAACCGAAAACCAATCCAGATCGCCCTCGGCTCCGCAGCGCACGCAGCGACGAAACTGGGGGGCGCTGCCCAGCAAGCGCATGCTCTGAAGCTCACACCAACTCACCAGCCAATCCGTCTCCAGGCCGGCATCCAGGGAGTCGAGACTTAAGCGCAGGAGTCGGTACGCATCGTTATTCTCAATCTCCCCGGGGAAGGCTTCCAGCCAGAGATTGAGCAGATAACCCGCCCAATGCAGCCGGTCATAATCCGTGAGTAAGCCCGAATAAGTGCGCTCCAGGGACACTTCTTCCAGCACAGCCAACGAACGCCCGTGGCGCAGATGCACTCGCAGACAGGTAAGTGGTTCAAGCAAACCCGTTCTCTTACTTGAAATCCGCGAAACACAGTCCAGCCGACCGCGTGGAGTGAAGAGGACCAATAACTCCTGGGTGTCGCGCAGCGGTTGCCGCCGCAGCACGACCGCTTCCAAGGTTTCGGTCTGACTCAGTAGCTTCCGGTCCCCTGCTCGCCCCTGACAATCTTCACCGAAGCGCTGGCCCCGATACGTGTGGCGCCTGCGTCGATCATGGTCCTGGCCGTCTCCAGATCGCGAATCCCGCCTGAAGCCTTCACACCCATCAGCGGCCCCACTGACTTACGCATCAGAGCCACGTGGTGAGAAGTCGCGCCACCCGGACCAAATCCCGTCGAGGTTTTGACGAAATCTGCCCCGGCTCGCTTTGCCATGATACAGGCGCGCACGATTTCTTCATCCGAAAGCAAGGCCGTCTCAAAGATGGTCTTGGTAATCTTGCCTTGCGCGGCCCGCACCACTTCTTGAATATCTGACTCCACCCAATCATCCTGACGATTCTTGAGGGCACCAATGTTGATCACCATGTCGATCTCATCGGCACCCGCCGCGATTGAGTCGCGGGTCTCCATGACCTTGGCCAGAGTGGTGGTGGCGCCCAGCGGGAAACCCACCACCGTGCAGACCTTGACGCCACTGCCGACCAGCGCCTCGGAAGCGGTTTTCACCCAACCCGGATTGACGCACACCGAAGCAAACTTATACTGACGAGCCTCGTAACATAGGGCCAGCACTTCGTCACGAGTCGCATCGGCCTTGAGCAAGGTATGGTCAATGATGGCAGCCAGATCGTGATCGACTTTGCCACCCAGGGAGTTGCCGACGCGCTCGGCGCCGGCTTGCAGAACTTTGCGAACTTCACCAGGCAACAACTCACTGCAGCAGCCGACGCCAGCACACTCGCCCGTCAGCCTGGCCTGGCAGACCTTCGCTCCGTTGGAGGAGACCGGAGCGACCGACACAGCCTGATATCGACCGGGAGGGGGGAGGCGGTCGACTTCAGTCGAGGCTGGAGCACCAGCCGGCCCCTTCTGCTTATTGATCTCGTTGACCACCTCGGCGGTGATTTTAGCCACCAATGCTTCGATATCCACTCTATCCTCCAATAAGATCCATACGATCAACAATTCCCACAATGACCGCTTCGGCTGGAGTGGTCTCGCTGCCCAAACAGAGCCGCGAGGAACTCCCTTCATAAACGATCAGCACGGTGTCACCCTGGCGAGCCCCAACCAGATCCACCGCCAAAACCGTATTACCCTCGACCTTGCCATCTCTGGCATCCTGAGGAACCACCAGCTTGAGCGACTGCCCGTCAAAACCGGGGTCCTGGTCAGCCGACCAGAGCGAACCGACCACCTGACCCACAATCACACCGACATCCCTTCCACCAGGCCAACAATGGCGGCGTCAATAGGAGCCAGCGAACTCTTCTTCCAGGGTATGCACGCCTCTTTGCCCTTGACCAGGTAGACCAGGTCGCCCTCCCGGCTGGCGTGGCCGTCCACCGCCACCAGCAGGGTGCCGGCCGGACTGCGGTCGTGATTGACGGGCTGTACAATGCGCAGCATTGCCCCCTCCAGACCAGGGTCTTTCTGGGAGGCCACCACGGTGCCCCTCACCACGCCCAGGAACAAAGCTAATTCTCTCTCATAAAGCGGCGCTCGACCTGAAGCACCTTTTCGATTCGACGCTGCTGGCGCCCCCCGCTAAACGACGAGCCCAGCCAGACCCGAACGATCTCCTTGGCCACCTCAATTCCGGTGTTTCGCGAGCCCAGCGTCAAGACATTGGCGTGATTGTGCTCGCGAGAATTACGAGCGGTAAAGGTGTCATAGCAGGCGGCAGCACGCACGCCCGGCACCTTATTGGCAGTGATCGCCGAACCCGTACCGGCCCCATCGATCATAATGCCGACCGTGGTGCCCCCCTGCTCACGAGCCACCGCTGTGGCCACCAGGCAAGCCACGTCGGGATAATCAACCGGCTCGGTGCTGTGAGTGCCGAAATCGACCACCTCGTGACCAAGTTCTTTCAGCAACTCGATCAGATCTTTCTTCATTTCGTAACCGCCGTGGTCACTGCCTATGACTACCCTCACAACTACGCACCTCCAGCAGAGTTCAGCGGGCCTGATTCTCCTTGGATGAAGGGGGGGCCTGCCGCCAGCGCCAGAAGCTGACCCGGATGTCGCTGGAGGGCAACTGGCTGGCGAAGTCTCGTTCTTGCTCAAGTTTCCAGAATTTTTCCAGTCCCACCCTCAGGCTCTGCTGCCTGACATAGGGATGATTTGGAGTGGTGACCCAGATGATGTTCTGACCCACAGCTGACTCCAGTTGAGGCCACTCATCCACAAGATTGAGACGGGGCGCGCCATAACCATAGCAAAACAAAGGCGCTGCCATCATGGAGGGGTGCACGTAAATGGGCCGCGGGTCGGAGGCGAGTTCTTGCGCCACTCCACGCCAGTCCGCCAGCCAGCGATGAGGATAAGCCAGCCAGGGGAGGGCACCCCAAAGATTGATCAGCGTCCAACCCAGGATCAAGGGCACCCGCGGCAGACTGGCCGCCAGCAGATAGACCCAGGCCGGTGTGGTCCAAACCAGATATTTGAACTCAAAAATCTGCAGAGAAGTGAAGCGCGAAACCAGCCAGACGGAAATCAAGGGCAGCAACGCCCAGGCATACACCAGACGAGGGCAATCAGGCCTGCGCCACAGCAACCAGCCCAAAACCAGAACCCCCAACGCAATACTGGGACGATCTCCAAAAGCCGCCACACGGCCAGCCGACAGGCGGCCGACGGCCTCCAGGCCCATGGTCAAATCAGGCCTCTGACGCAGATCCAGGGGGTGGTTTTGCTGACCCAGATAGTGCGGAACCCCCCAGGCCAACCACAGCCCGACCACCAAAGGAATCCAGCGAGACCAGCCGCGCAACATCCCCAGGGGGACTAGAAAGAGCCCAAACAGATGTGTAAAACTGGCCAACAGTAGGGCCAGCGCCGCCAGCCGAGGTCGATTCTCCAGCAACGCACAAAAGTAGGCCAGCACCCACAACTGCAGCCAGGCATACATGCGCAATTCTCTGGCCTGCTGAAGGTCTGCAAACGAGACCGCCATCATGAAGACACAGGTCAAAGCCAGCTCGGGCCGCCACTGACGGAGCAGTCGAATCCAAAGCGCAAAGCTCAGCAAACTGGCCAGCACGGAACTGCTTCGCAACCAGAACTCGCCGCTGCCGAACTGCCCCCAAAACTCCAGAAAAGCATAATAAAGGGGGGGATGAACATCCTGGAAGCCGTGCCGCCATTGTGCAGCGCCGACCAACGACATGGCTTCATCGATTTGAAAACTGGCCTGCCCCAACCCGTAAAAACGCAAGGCTGCAGCCAGCGCCAGCAGCCCCAGTAAAAGCTTAGACGATGTTGAAGTGGTCAATCAGGGCGCAGCGCCGCTCGCGCGTGAAACTGCGCGCGGTGGTGCATCCTTCTCCGGTTGTACCGGCGATGGTCATGGTGGTGAATCCTTCACCACCAAAGCCAAGCCCTGCAAAGTTAGGACCATTCTTCACGAAGATGTTGGCGTTCACCGCCTTGGCCATGGTGCTCAGGTTATGCAAATTGTGCGAGTGCATGACGGCCGTGTGATAGCGCTCACCCTCGGCTTTCAGAGCCGACTCGATGGCGCTTCCCGCGTCCCTAGAACGCACAATCGGGAGAACCGGCATCATCTGCTCTTTCTGCACCAACGGATGATCCTCGGGAACTTCGGCGATCAACAGGCGCAATTCGCGAGGCAGGTCAAGTCCGATGGTCTTGGCAATATCGCAGGCGTGTTGACCGACCAGGTCGGTATTGAGGACCAGCTTACTTCCCCCAACAGGCGGAGCCTGGAAGATGACCTTGGTGAGCTCATCCACCTGACGGGTGTTCAGTAAAAATACGCTCTGGCGTGCCAGGCGCTCCATAAACTGTCGATAAATCGAGTCCACCACGAAAACTTCTTTTTCGCACGTGCACATCACGTTATTGTCAAAGGAACTGCCCGCCACGATGTCGCGAGTGGCTTGATTCAAATCGGCAGTTTCATCAACCACCACGGGTGGGTTCCCAGGGCCGGCCGCGATCGTCTTCTTGCCGGACTTCATCGCCTGCAAAACCACTCCGGGACCACCCGTAACCACCAGTACGCGCACGCCCTGGTGCACCATCAAAGCCTGACTGGTTTCTAAAGTGGGCTGAGCCAGACTGGTCAAACAATTCTCTGGCCCGCCCGCCGAAACGATAGCCTGGTTGAGCAACTGCATCATGCGCAGGCTGCATTTCTTGGCTCGAGGATGAGGATTAAAGACGACCGTATTGCCAGCCGAAACCATGCTGATCGAATTATTGATAATCGTGGCCACAGGGTTGGTGGTCGGCGTAATCGAGCAGATCACACCAAAGGGCGCCCTCTCCAGCAGAGTCAGACCCCGATCTCCAGTCAGCACGCGAGCCTGTAAATCCTCAATGCCCGGCGTCTTCTTGGCCTGCAGGATGTTCTTTTTGACCTTATCTTCAGCGCGACCCAGGCCCGTCTCGGCGTGAGCGAAATCCGCCATCTCCTGAGCGTGCTTGAGGCTTACAGCACGCATCGCTTCGATACAGTTGGCCTTGGTCTCCTGACTGGTGGCCTTCCATTTCTTATAGGCGGCATCGGCGGCTGCGACCGCGTCATCGGCGTGCTGAAAAACACCGTCTTTACCGACGGGAATCTTCACATCGGCCACACTGGCGCCCTGTGCGCTTACGCGCTTCAGCACTTCTTCGACGATTTTTTGGACTTGATCGCGATCCATAGCCTACCCCTTCTCGAAAACCCTTTGACCATCCAAATCGATGGCGTCGACGATACCCATGATCACAGCATCCACCGGAGTGCCGGTGGTCGCATCGGTCTGGCGAGCCGAGCTACCACTCACCACCAGCACGATTTCTCCCAGACCGGCGCCGACCGTATCGATGGCCACCAGCGGCTTACCGTCACTCTTCTGAGTGGCCATCACGACGGGCTCAACCACCTGGAGCTTGTGCCCCGACAGCCGAGAGTCTTTTTGGGTGCACACCACTGTGCCGATGACGCGTGCCACTATCATGTATAGGTTACCTCGATGCCCATTTGAGCCGCCTTCTCACGGGCCAGCGGCGTGATGATCGTGCCCGGCACGACCTGCAAGATCTTCTGGCCGGCTCGGGCGGCTGCTTCTAGATCAGAGAGAGTAATCACATCCCGACCTTTGCCCGCCGCGCTGGCCGGCGCCGAAACACGTGCTCCCAGCCGACGCACCAGCGCCTCCTGCTCCAGCACCTGGACTCCCATCCCCTCAACAGTGCGCAGATGCTGATGAAACAGTGAAAGAAACGGTCCGGGCAGGCGACCCGATGATCGCTTCAGGTTGTCGACCTCCAGGGCACTGGCCAATACCGGCACCCCCTGCATCACTCCGGCTACGGCTGCGGCGCTGGCGGGGATATCGCTCAGAAGACTGGCTACCCGACTCAGCACTTCAAGCCGAAAAACGGGCAGCACTACTGCTTCTTTCGAGTGAATCAAATCATCCCACAGGAGCGGGGGGTCGACCCACTTCACATTCCCCAGTGCCGCACCCACCCGTTTCTCACACACGCCAGCTACTCGTACAGCCGTCCAGCTGACACCTGGAACCTCACGTAAAGACGTAAGCAAGGGCTCGATGGTCGCAAAAGCTGCTGGAGCGGGCACAAGCAGCAGAGGGCGGCCCCCTCGAGACTGGTCGCTCGACGGAACCGCCTGTACCTGAGGCGAGGGCACCTGGCCCTCGCCCCGGGTCATCTCAGCCATCACCAGATCGGTGATTAGCTGAATGAGCGAAGCATCCAAGGTGGGAAACTACCTGAGCTTACTACTTGCCGACCTTCTCTTTGGGCGGAGCAATGGGCAAAACGTCTTCCAGATCGCGGTGGGGACGAGGAATGACGTGCACGGCGATGAGCTCGCCAACCTTGCGGGCAGCGGCAGCGCCGGCGTCGGTGGCGGCGCGCACGGCCGCCACATCTCCGCGGACCAGGGCCGTCACGTAACCGGCTCCAATCTTTTCATAGCCGATCAGCTTGACGTTGGCCGCCTTGACCATCGCGTCAGAGGCCTCGACCATGGCTACCAGACCCTTGGTCTCAATCATTCCGAGAGCTTCGTAGGTTGTCACTCTTTCGTTCCACCTTTCCTATTCAAAAACCGTTCCCCGAAACGCGGGGCAGGCTCGGTTCGCTCATGTCTGAAGCGGTTCCTTTCACTCGTAACCAAGGGCTCTAAGCCAATCCGGGCGGTCGCGCCAACCCTCCTTGACCTTGACCCAAAGCTCCAGAAAGACCCGACCACCCAACTCCGCCTCCAAAAGTGGCCTGACCTGCGACCCCAGCTTCTTGAGCATCTCACCCTTCTTGCCAATCAGAATGCGACGCTGACTATCACGCTCCACATAAAGGATGGCCCGAATCAAGGTGACCTCCGGGTTATCGCCCGGCTTCATCTCCTCGACCTGAACCGCCACAGAATGAGGCAGTTCCTGGCGAGTCGAGAGCAGAACCTGTTCGCGAATCAACTCCTCCACCCGAGTGCGCCTGTCTAAATCATGAACACTGTCGGTCGGAAAGAAAGGAACCCCAACCGGCAGCACTTCCAGCATCCGGGCTCGGAGCTTATCCAGGTTATGACCCTTCTGAGCGGACACAGGCAGGATGTCCCCAAAATCACCCAGCTCGGAATAGGCCTGCAAATACGGCAGCACTTTCTCAGGAGTATCGTGCACGTCCACTTTGTTGGCCACCAACACCTTGGGACAGTTGGCCTTCGCGAAGATCTCGGCCGCTTCTCGATCCTCTTTGGTAGGATAGTGGGTGGTGTCCACCACAAAAGCGACCATATCCGCCTCCAACCCCTCGTTGGTGGCCATCTCCCTGAGCTTCCGGCCAAGCAAGGTATGAGAACTCCCCAAGCCGGGGGTATCGACCAGCACCACCTGGTAGTCATCCCCGTGCAACACCCCGAGAATACGCCGTCGCGTCGTTTCCGGCTTGGAGGAGATAATACTGATGGGCCGCCCCACCAGGGCGTTGACCAGGGTGGACTTTCCCACGTTGGGCTTGCCTACCAGGGCAACAAAACCACTTCGAAATTCACTCACTAAGACAAGTTCCTTCTAAATAAGTCTAACCATTGCAAAAATTATGCCTATTTGTTAAAGTGTCGGCCATGATCAAGAGCACTACTAAACCAGCAACTTCTCCGATTGTCCTCAAGGACTTTCTCGAAATCCCCTACGACCAGCTCGAGGAAATGAACCTCGAAGCCAAGCAGAAGCAACTGGCTCGCAAAAGCGATAAGGAACTTGAGACCTTCTACCTTAAGTACCTGGCCGACGAAAAGCGCATCAAGGCGGTTTCGGTTTGCTTCTCCGACTTGGAAGGTCGCTTCCACATGTTGGACTACGACAAGAAGTTCCTGCTGAAATCCCACGACAATCTTACTTTTGACGGCTCATCCATCCGCGGATTCTCTGTCGTCAGCGAATCCGACCTACGCCTGGCCATCGACTGGGGCTCCTTCCGCTGGCTGCCCAGCGATGTTTTCGGACCCGGCAAAGTCATCGTCTTTGGCCT
>JAFEBA010000030.1 GCA_018266105.1 bacterium
GGCACGGCTACTTGTGCGACGGCACCGAAAGGCGCTCCCTCGAGCAGCAATTTTGGCAGGCCCAAAAGATGGAGGCGGTAGGCCGACTGGCCGGTGGGGTTGCTCATGACTTCAATAATCTGCTCACCGTCATAACCAGCCACGCTGACCTCTTGATTCAGGAGACGGATGAGAATGACCCCCTCCAGGCGGGACTGCTGCAAATCCGCAAAGCCGCCGAACGTTCGGCTCTTTTGACCAGACAGCTACTGGCCTTCAGTCGCCAGGCTCTGATCGAGCCGAGAGTCTTCGATGCCAACGCGCAAATCCAGGAATCCCGGAAAATGCTGCTTCGCCTGATCGGAGAAGACATCCAGTTCAGCCTGGAGCTCGCACCCGAACCTCTACCCGTTCGGCTGGATTTGGGGCAGTTTGAACAGTTGATTTTGAATCTGGTGGTCAACGCTCGCGACGCCATGCCTTCGGGGGGTCAACTGACCATCAAGACCGAGCAACAAGCTGGCGAGTGCTTGCTCTCTGTCCGCGACTCCGGCTGCGGTATGTCGCCCGCGGTCGCTTCCCGCATCTTTGAACCGTTCTTCACCACCAAAGAGGTCGGCAAAGGCACGGGATTGGGTCTGGCTGTGGTCCACGGCGTGATCACCCGCGGCGGCGGCCGGGTCGAGGTGGAGAGTGAGCCCCAAGTGGGCACGCTCTTTCGAATCTACTTTCCACTGGCTCAGGCCCCGCTAGACCCTCCCGGCAAGACAGAAAATGAGCCATTTCGAGGCAGCGAGACCATTCTGGTGGTGGAGGATGAACCGGCCGTGCGACGGGTGCTGGTCCAGGGGCTGCAAAAATATGGATACAAGGTTCTGGTGGCCAAAAGCGGCAAAGGCGCCATCAAGCTGGCGGAGCAAACTTCGGAGCCGATCCATCTGATGCTCTCGGATGTGGTGATGCCAGGCGTGAGCGGCCCGGAGGCGGCCCAACAGATTTTTCAGTCCCGGCCCGACTTGAAGATCCTCTTTATGACCGGCTACACGGAAGACGCCCGCATCCCTCCAACCATCTTGCGAAAGCCCTTTACCGCTCAAAGCGCGGCCCGAAGAATCCGCGAAGTCCTGGATAGCCCCTAGCAGGCTGCCCGCTTCTCCTCTCGAACTGGGCTCGGAGGGGGGTGAACGATGTCAAGACGCGGGATGGCACTGATTACGGTTCTTCTGGCCGCTTCTCTGCTGGCCATGCTAGCCACGTCCCTGGTCATTGCCTCGCGAGGCAATCTGATCTCAGGTGAGCAGTATCGCCGCCGCCTGGTCCTGCTCCAGTGTTGTTATTCGGGCCTGGATTACGCCAAAGCTCGATTGCTCCAGGAACCAGGATGGGCTCGGATTCCCTTCAGTTTTAGCTTCAACGACGCCAACCTTAGCGTTTCTGAAAGCGGATTGCAGGTCACCGGCAGCCTGAAAGACAGTTCCGCTACTTTTGAACTTCAGGTGGTGAATAACCTGAAGGGCATCACCCGGCTCGATCCTCCGCCATTCAGTCGCACTCAAGTCAAAATTCCGCCTCATTGCGCCCTGGTTTCGGTCTTGGGCCGTTTCGAGGGCAACCAGAAACGGCTGGAGGTGTTGCTCACGCGGGGAACGCTGCTGACCAATTCGGTCAGCGCCGGGGGCGACGTAGCCGCCAACGTGACCGGCAGCTCGGGCGTCAATTCCATGGAGTTTCGCAGTAATGTGCCGCGCGGCAACACTCTGAGGGCCCGCAACGACATCTATCTGCCCGACACCAGCCAGGTCACCTTTGCAGGCACTCGCGGGCTGGTCCAGTCGGGTGGTTCCACCACCGTCAACTCCACCGTGCAGGTCTTCTCAGATGGCACCTTTCGCTCCGGCAGCGGCAGCAATACCCGGTTGCTCAACGGCGATCCATCCGCCATCGCCGATGCCTCCACCAGAACCGGCGCCCAGTATCGGCTGAACAGCAGCAACGACGTCAACTTCTCGCCGGATAAACTGGTGACGCCCTCGGGTGGCACCATATCTGTGCCTCCAGGAGACTACACTTTCACGGCTCCCGATCAGGTCAGCTATACAAGCCCGGCAGGTGTCACCACCGCCCTGGGGAGCCGCATCCCGGGCGTGGAATTTAAAGATTTTCGCTTCATTCCCCAGGGCAACGTAGAAGTTCAAGGCAACCTGAAAATCAAAGGCACGGTCAGCCGCCAGAACTGGGTACCCAACCCCAGCGAGCCCGGTGGAGGACACATGGCCGGGGCCGCGCCCACTTCAACCTCGGTCAGCCTGGGATTGGGCTATGAAGCCAGCGGAATTCCGAAATCAGCGCTGGACGCGAAAGACCGACTGACGGTGGTGGGCAACCTGACCGTCGAGGGCGACCTGGTCGGAAACGGCCAGATTTTCGTCAACAAATCCTCCGGACAGGGCGGAGTTCTGGACGTCGTCGGAAACAGTATGCTCTCCTCCACTCGCACCGACGGACTGGCGGTGGTCACTCAGGGGCTGGCGCGTTTTCGCGAAATCGGCGCAACCACCGGGGTAGACGATATGCCGGCTCTGATGGTCGCCGACGATATCAACTATTACAAGCGGGCCATCCCATTGGAAGCCAATGCAAGCGCTCTCTCGGCGGATGTTTTCGACGATTTCCACCGGTCTCAGACGGCAGACCGCAAAACCATGGCGGGGGCGTCCGACCAGTTCGGCCAGCCCGGCCTGCGCAATCAGGACATCGGCGTGGGCAACCGATTCACCCTCGCCAGCAGTCCCGGAGGGCTTCCCCTGAACAGCATTATGGTGAGCGTCACCAATCCAGGCTATAACCCGACCAACCCGGCCTCCAGCCCGACGCTGAACCTCAGCGCCAAGAGCGCTATCGACAACTATGTGCGCGGTCAGACTCAACCCCCCATGGGACAGGCCCGCAATTTAACCCTGGGTGAATATCTACGCATTCGGGAGTTTGTCAAATCGATCGATATGGGTCGATTCAATACATCCCTAATCGACACTGCCGACAACCAATATTCAGCCCAGGACGAAACCATCCGAGCCGCCATCCTGAACCAGATCCAGGCCTTTGACCAGGATGCACGCAACAGCGGCCAGACCCTCATGAATTACGTGGCCAGCGCCAGCACGTCCACCTATTCAGGCACTCTCAAGGAACTGATCTTTGGCGGCATTCTCTACAGCGAAGGCAACGTGGTCACGTTCATCAACAACAAGTTCAACCTGTTCGGGGCCATTATGGCTCGGGGCAATGTGGGCTTTGGGAACCTGGTGGCCGGCAAATTTGTCTTTGACCCCAGCCTGGTTGAGGACCAGTTCGAAATCAGCAAGCTCGGACTCGTCCCCGTCTTCTTCTGGTCGGACTGAACCTACGCGTCCGACCTTAGGATCTGAAGCACCGGATAGGCGATGTCCATGTTCTCCTCTTGAAATCGCTCCAGTATCCGCTGGTTTAACTCACGAGTCACGTGCCACTGTTTCAGTGGACCTGTTTTGACCAGTGCCCGCAAAGTCACAGCCGACTCGCCCAATTCGTGCACGCCCATGAACATCGGGGTGGCCTCCAAAAGTTCGGGCGCATTCTCGGACATTCGACGAATCTCATCAGCGATCAGCTGCAGGGCGCGCTTGACGTCAGCATTATAGGGTACGGCGATGCGGAAGTCAGCGTTGGCAAAATCTCGGGAATGATTCTTGATAACCGTGAGCTTGCTGTTGGTCACAATCGAAAGACCGCCGTCCAGCTCGCGAACCCGAGTGGTGCGCAGATTGAAGTTCTCCACAATCCCGGTGGCAACCGGGGTCTCGATAAAGTCGCCCAGATTAAATTGATCGTCCAGCATGACGTTGAGGCCATAAAAATAGTCGATCAAGATATCCTTGCCCACCACGCCCAGCGCCAGTCCGGCCACACCCGCTCCGGCGAAGACCTTACCCAGATCCACTCCCACCGCGGCGGCGAACCAACCCACTCCAATCAAAACCACCACCGTGCCCACCAGAAATCGCCCGCCACGAGCCAGGGTTTCAACTCGGTTTTGACGCCGAGCGCCCTCTCCCTGACGCACATAGGCGTCAATGTAGCGCTCCAGCATCAGGCATCCGATTCGATGCAGCCCCTGACAGACGGCCGAGATGATCAATCCGAAGAAGACTGGACGCAATGCGCCATTGATGATTGGAATGGCCAGCGGCTTCAAATCCGGGTGCAAGATCAGACCGAAACTGATACAACTCAGCCAGATAAAGCCCTTGACGGGCCAGCCCGGATTGTGCAAGAAACGACGACTCAAACTATCCGTCAGGGCGTGCAGCGCCAGCGAAAAAAAGAACACGAAGAACATCAAATAGGGTCGGGTGGCCATCGAGTCAGGAGCGCGGAGGGCGCTTTCACGAGCCAGGTCTTTCTCCAAAAGCGCCTTCCAGCGCATGGCCAGTTGATACTCCAGCTTCTTCTTGCCGGCTTCGGTCAGGCGATTGTAGTAGTCGGGGCAATCCGCCTGGAGCACGGTTGCGAACGGGTGTCCGTCAATATCCAGGGTGGTCATCCCCTCGGCCTGAGCCACCGTAACCTCAACTTGCCTTCCATCTAACTGACTGAGGATATGTTGATATTGTTCCAACAGCTGCTGCTCGCGCTCCAGGCCGGTGAGCTTATCCGAATCTCCCAGCCGAAACAGAAAGGGCGTATCAAACGGATTGAGGGTACGCGCTCGAGGACCAATGCGTGGCAGGGGCAGACTGGGGTCTTCGGTCTCAGCGCTCGGGGTCGAGACCGGGCGGGGGTGATTGACTTCCGGCATCGAGAACATCGTAATCAGGCAACAGATCAGACTGAGAACAAACATCAGCAAGTTGGGTCTTCTTTTCAGGCGCGCCAGCATTAGCCCTACTTTGGAGCCAGACCGCCGCCCCCTTCCGCTCAAAGAGGTTTGCGCCAGATCAGTCGAATCAACCAGAATGAGATCTCTAGTTCTGGTCCTTTGTCTGACCGCCTCAGCCTGGTGCGAGGAACCTTTCGCGCGCCAGCTTGCCAGCGGATTTGGCACCGCCTTGAGCATCCTTGTGGTGGGCGCCGCTTCCATGTGGTTGCTCTTCGCCTACGTACAAAAATTCGGAGGAATGGGCGCGACTCAGCCCTGGTCAGCTCACAAAGTCGAAGACGTCGGCCCGATTGATCGACAGAAAGCCAATGCCTTCGCCGAAAAAGAACGGGCTGCCATGCGCGAACCCTTTGTGGACACTTACAAATATCCGGACTGGAGCCAGGCTGACTATAGCTAAGTCCCTTTCAGTCTTGTTTCAGAGGCGACTGCTTTACTCACCTCACAAATATAGAGATGTCGAGGTAGAGACGACCGTGGAAATCCGTAAGCACCCCATGCACATCATGCCCGCCATGAAGTTGGCCAAGACCTTCGCTGAAACAGGCTCCTTTGGCGGCGACGCCGTCACTCTCAGTTCTCAGGAATTCAGCAAGAATATGGACTCCGTGATGAAAGGAGCTCGTCTGCATCGTGAGGCGGCGGCTCTGAGCAAACTGGACGGCGGCCCCCAGGACCTGGATCCGGCCGAAAATCAAGTTTACACCCAGGACGGCAAACAGGTGGAGAACAAAGGGAATGCTCTCTACATGTGCATTCCGAAGGGTGATTCCACCACCTACTTCGTGGTCCAAACTGAAGGCGATCAGCAGCGGCTCGCCTTCGCCGAACAGAGCAACCTGGAAATGGGTGGCCCTCCCACCCGGTTCTTCGGTGTCACGGTCAACTTAAAGACCAGCGAAGCAACTGCTCAAAGCCTCACCTGGCAGCACTAGACAAAAAGCCCTCCAAGCGAGGGCTTTTTTATTCGATGGCCCAGCTGATCGGCGTCAAGGGAATCTTGGTGAGATCCAACAGGCGGTAAAGCTGCTGCTGATCGAAATAAAACTCGCCCACGTGCAAACCTTCCAACACCGAGGCTCCGTCGTGACTGGCGATGGTGCCGCGTAACTTGAAACTGCGGCTGGGAGCGGCATAAAAGTTCTTGCCCGAATAGATCAGCCCCCGAAAACTCACGTCCGGGATCTCGGTATCCCCCCAGTTGTCATAGATATTCTGGCAAACCTTGCCCAGCACGGTAATGGGAGGGTTGTGCTGTTCACCTTCCTCAAACAGGCTCTCGGCCAGGTTGCGCACAATCGTGCCCACCTTAGCGTTGGTAGGGTTGTTGGAGGAGGTATCGGAGATATTGAACCAGGTCGGGTCGCCTCCACTGCTTTGCATGTCGCAAGAGCGCAGGAACTCTTTGATGCGCACGTGGCGACCAATGGTCACGCCCGGCCGGGTTACGGGCTCCTCGCGACAACGGCGGATAAACTCATTGACAGCCGCAATCTCCTCGGGCCGCAGCGGGCGCCCTCCGGGGGTCTGACCGGCCGCCCAACCCGGAATTTGGGGCAAAATATCCCGTTCGTAATCGCGGATCGGCACCCCCAGATCGCGAATGACCGGGCTCTGGCCAATGCCACCTGCTAGCACCCCCTCATCCTTGCCGACCTTCAGGTTCTGCCGTTGGACCACGGTCAGCGCCCCTAGAGGCTGGTCCCACTCCTGAGCGTGTTGGGGGTAGCCGATGGCGGCATTGCCGGAAAAACTGTAGAGATCATCGCTCATGGCGCGGGTGAAAAAATCGAAATCATTCTTGTCGAAAACATCCGAGCGGGAAACCAACCCGGCACCGGGCGGAGTCACCCGGATGCCCTGGTCGGCGTAAACCGCCAGCCCCGCGTCAGGAGATTTGGCCATCTGGGTCTTGCCTTGCACCTGGATGGAACCATTGGATCCCTTCGCCAGCAACTCTCCGTTGCCGGCCAGATTCCCCTCCACCGTAATACTGCCGTTGACCTGCCAGCCGCTGGAAGAATTGACGGTGCGGGCCAAACTCCCATCCGCACCGTAGCCCAGAGAAAGCTGGGGAACCAGCCAGCGCCGCTCAGAACTCAAACTGACGTCACCATCCGTCTCCAGTCGTCCCTGAGGCATGAATTTAAAATGGTCAAGCACCACCAGTTCACTGCCGGGGGGCCCGGAGCTGGCCCCATTCTCATAAATTGCGCCACGGTAGATCTTGTCCGGCGTGGAGGAAGTGGAACTGCGATAATAGGCAACCTCCCCCGCTCCCGTGAAGGCGTAACGGCCGGCCGGGAGGCGGCCGCCAGCCGGACCGGACTTGCGCAATTGACTGCTGTCCAGAACCGGAGCTTGCTGGTCACGGCCAGGCTGCATCACCGCCTTGGATTGATTCTCCACGTTGGACCGGACCGCGGCGCTGGCCGAGGCCATGCTCTGACCGTTGCGAAAATCTTGCAACTGACCGGTCATCCGGTCGATGGTCACGTCCGCGCCCAACACCACGTCCGCCTTGCCCGCTACCAGCCCAGATTTGGCGCGTGTTCCAAAGGTCAACTGGTCGGCCCCCGGCATCAAGGTGGTGCGACGGCTGCGCACCGCATTGTTTTCCTGAGTGGGATTGGTGAAGCTGAGGTGATGGTTGGCTGCGGTCGAAGCCGTGGTCATGACCAGGTCAGAGCCTGAAGTCAGAGGGGTGGTGCTGAAAAACTGGGTTCGCACCAAGGCTTCCAAATGACGGTGCGTCGCTCCGTCAAAACCCTCCACCACCACCAGCGCGGTGCGAGGCGGCACCTTCATCCTGCGCCGCGAGAAAACGGGTTCGTCCTGCTCGACCGGGTTATCCAGATTGTTGACCCAGCGCGCCTCAAAGTGCTGGCCCGGCTCCGTCTCCCCCTCGACTAAATTCTGAGGCGGGCTGGCACCGCTTTCATAAACTTGAAGAAAGGGCTCGAACACAACTCTCTGGCGTGAGCCTAGAGGAGCAAGCCCCCAATCGCGACGATGCTGCATCCGATTGCGAACGTAGTCCAGCCCGGTCAGACACTGTTGGGTCGCTCTCAGGCTGGCGTCACTCCTACGCGACAAGCTGGCGTTGGAATGGCTGACGCGCACAAAGGCGATCAACATCATCGACAACAGGGCGCAGACCATTAAGACGATGATCAGGGCCATAGCTCGAGGTCGACGCATCCATCCAGTATAGCAACTGGACGGCCGTAGAACCCGGCCTGATTGTTAGAGGATGGTCTCGAAAAGGCGGGCGATTTTTACCCCCAACTTAAAAAGCAAACTGCGCTTTTCGTAATCGTCCCGTCCCATGATATCGCTTCGTTCCAGATCTCTTTTCAACATATGCTCGACCTGAAGAGCAAACTTGCGGTCAAAGACGACCAGGTTGCCTTCGAAATTCAAATGCATGGACCGAGCATCCAGATTGCTACTCCCCACCCAGGAGGTGTGGTCATCAATGAGCATGACCTTTTGATGAGGATGGCCTGCTCGATAACGATAGATCTCGATACCGTTGGCGGCCGCTTCGGGCAAATAGGAGTAGGCCGCCAGATACATAATAAACAGGTCCCAGCGCAACGGAATAATTATTTTGATCTCCACCCCGCGCAGGGCGGCGGCCTTGAGCGCGTCTAAGACCGAGGGAACCGGCACAAAATAGGGAGTGGCCAGCCAGATTCGTTTTTGGGCACTGTGAATGCAGTGCAAGAAGAACAACATGCCTTCATCATTGGGATCAGCGGGCCCGTTGGCCACATATAGGGCCTGCGTATCGTAACCCTCGGCCGGAACCGGATTGAGATCCAGGCGTTCGGGCACCAGTCCGTCGCTGGCCCAGAAATAATCCGAGAGGAAAGCCAGCTGAATTCCCTCCACGGCCGGGCCCTCCAGGCGCACATGGGTATCGCGCCACGCCCCATAGAACGGATTGCGTCCCAAAGAGTCGTCGTGCACATTGACCCCACCCACCAGAGCCACCCGGCCGTCCACCACGGTAATCTTGCGATGATTGCGAAAATTGAACTGCAGGCGCCCCGCCCCCACACGGGCCGGGTAGAAGGGGAAGATCTTTACGCCCGCGTCGCGCAGGTCGCGCAGATAGGACCAGGGCAGGCCCAGACTGCCCAGTTCATCGTAAACAAAATAACAGGCCACGCCCTCGCGAGCCTTACCAATCAAGGCCCGCTTCAGAGTTCGCCCCACGTCATCATCGGCGATCAGGAAATACTCCAGGTAGATGTAACTCTCGGCTTTTTCAATCTCCTCAAAGAGAGCGGCGAACATGGCCTCGCCATCGATCAGCAGGTCGACCCGATTGCCGCGAGTGATAGGAAAATCAGCCAGGCGCTGAAAGCCGCACTCGACCGGGTTGGGATCGCTGATGGCGTACTGTCCAACCCGTTTGATGTAGTCGGCCAGCACCTTCTTGTCCAGCGAACCCGCGCGAAAGGCTCTCTGGTATCCGGCAAAGCGGTAGGTCCCCAGGATCCAGTAGGCCGGCAGACTCAAATAGGGAAAGAGAACCAGCGCCAGGCTCCAGGCGATGGCCGCGGCCGATGTTCGACAATTCCAAATGGCATGCAGTGCGCTGGCGAGGCCCCCCAGATGAAAGAGCGCGGCCAAAATAGCCAGGGTCCAGGTCAAAGCACTCCACCACACAACCAGGGCATTTCAGATCGCCCCATGAAAAGCCCTGCAGGCCCGCCAAATGGAAGGTTTGGCAGGCCATCGGAGGGACCGGCCCGTAAGTCGCCTCAGAGTGAGAACGTTCCTACAACTATTTGCTCTTCCAGCCTTTCGATTGGTCAATCTGGCCAATCTTCTTGAAGGCATCTGCTATTTCGGCATGGTCCCTTTGCTCATTCCTTTTGTGCAGCAGCACTTCCAACTGGACGATGTCCAGGCCGCCTGGGTGACCCTCTACTACACCGGCATGGTCACTCTATTGATGTTTCCCGGCGGGGCAGTGTGCGACCGTCTGGGCTCTCGGCGCTCGCTGGGGCTGGCTCTGGCCCTGACCGGCGCGGGTCGATGCTTGCTTTGTCTATCCCCCGATTGGGGTCTACCCGTGGCTGTGTTGGGCCTGACCGTGATGTCGGCCGGGACCGGCCTTTTCCAGCCTTCCGTCTACACGGCCGTGAAGGAGTACACCCCAACCGAGCAGGCGGCTCCTGGCTACAGCTGGCTCTATTCGATCATGAATCTGGGCAGCGTGCTCTGGTTTTTGCTTTCGCCCAAAGTGCGCGCCTGGGGCCAGATTGAAGGCGTGTTTCTGGTCCTGACAGCGGCCACCATGGTCAACCTCTGCTTTCAGCTCGCCTTCTTCCGCCAGGACCCCTACAGGCGAGTGTTGCAGCCAGATTCTCAAGGTCAACGATGGAATTCGAGGTTTCTGGTCTTCATCTGGCTTCTGGTGCCTGTGCGCAGCCTGGTGGCGCACCTTACCTACACTCTGCCCACCGCCATCATGCGAACCTACCCCTGGGTGGCCGATCGACTTGAGTATTCGTTCGCGCTCAACAATTTGCTTTTGTTTGTTGGCACGCCACTGCTCACCTACCTGACCCTGGGCCGGGACCTTCTGAGCCTGATGATCGGTGGTAGCCTGGCCAGCGCTCTCTCCTTGAGCTTCCTGATGCTGCCGCCCGAGACCCATTGGCTGGTGCTCTTCTTGGTGGTCTTCAGTCTGGGGGAGGCCGTGTGGCAATCGCGATTCTTCGAATTCGTGGCCCATCAGGCCCCGGCCGGCAAGGTCGGCGCCGCCATGAGCTTCGCCAACTTTCCCTGGTTTGTCGCCAAAACCGCGGCCGGCAGCTATTCAGGCTGGATGCTGTTGCACTACATTCCCAAGAATGGCCCCCAGCACCCGGAAATTCTGTGGGGAACCTATCTTCTCGGAGCTCTGCTCACGCCTGTCTCTCTATTCGCCTTAAGAGCCTGGCTGGCGCAAGGTCTGGCGGGGACCCAAACCGAACAGCAGGCACCGTGAACCCGGAGATTCTCGAGCTATTCTGTCAATCCGTCTCGGACATTGGCCTGTTTTCCTGGTGGTCGGTCTCGGACGACGGCAAGTTCCAAGTCGAATTCGCCGGCACTCAACTGTGGATGCCACCACTGGTACCGGACGGCCCGCCCTGCGGTACTATTGCCTTACGCTTCGAGGGCGACGTGCAGCGCTGCTTTCTGCGCAAAGATCAGAAAGTCATGCCGGCCGATTGGGCCGCCCAACTGGCCAACGACAGCATCCGCCCCCTGCGCCTGACCCCGCAAGGAATGAAACTTTATTACGAGAGCGGCTCCAGCGAATTTTTGCAGGAGGTCCACGGCCACGCTGAAATCGGCCGCCCGCCCGAAGCCGAGGATTTGCTGGGCCGACCCGTCCGCCTGGTTTTCTGGGCCGGAGAAGTGGGCGTCGCCGTCGCTTCGCGTCGAATCGCCCTGGTCAGCCACCAGGGCGATCTGGACTGGCAGCTAGTCCCAGGAATGGTCTCGCGCTGGTGGAGCTATTGGGAAGATTATTGGAAAGTCCGCCAAACCGACCAGGCTCAGGCCTGGGACTATGCCTGCGAAGCCACCGTTCCGCTGGCTGATTAGGAGCTGTTGACCAGTCAGCCCTTTGGCTCGATTTGCGCCCTTTGCATCGAAAAGCGAGCTAAGAGTAGCGCTTGAGCAGCTCTTGAGCTCGTCGCTGGATGGAGCCGCGGAGCCAGGAGGGCTCGAGTAGTTCAGCTCCCTGAACCGACATCAGCCAATCCACCACTCGATCAGGACCGCTGACCTGAAGGCTCAAGCGCCCGTTGTTCAGGCGCTGGCTGATATGCAGGGGATTCTGAGCCAGCTGGCGCGCCAGCGAGGGTTCTACCTTAATCTCGATGCGAACCGGTCCGGCCGCGGCCACCTCCCAGGGATTTAACCCCTGGACCAGGGGCGGCCCGGCGGCCTGGGTTTGGGGCAGACTGCTGCCGCCCTTCAAATGGTAGCCGCCCTCACTTTCCACTTCAAAGCCGCTATCCTGGAGCAACTTGATGTCACGAAACAGATTGCGCTTGGAAGTGCCGAAGTGTTCGGCCAGCTCCTGGGCTGAGCGTCCAGGATTCTCCTGAATCACTGTGAGCAGGCGGAGCAGCCGCTGAAAGCGGTGAGAAGCATCATCTGTCATGGAGCAACCGGATCCACCTTTTCGATTGGGCTGGGAGCGGTAACCAGGGATGCAACCTGCCCGCCCAGAAGGGGATTGCCATGCGAAGAATGCTTTTCCTTCTTTTTGTATCCTTCTCCGCGGTTGCGCAGGCCCACCCACTGGTGGACGCTGCCGAGCGGGGCGATTTAGCTGCGGTGAAATGTCTGGTGGAATCCGGCGTGCCCGTGGACTCAAAAGATCAGCGCGGCTCTACCGCCCTTAAAGAAGCCTGTGATGAAGGCTACCCCGCCATCGCCGAATATCTGCTGAAAAACGGCGCCAACGTCAACGAAACCAGCAATTCCGGCGAGAACTGTTTCCACGAGGCCATCGAGGAGTTCCTTGGCGATTCCAAGGGCTATCCCCACTACCGCACCAGCGGAACTCCCGACAATAAAGGCGTCCTGGAAGTGCTGCTCAGAGATCCTCGGCTTGATCTGAATGCCCCGGACGTATATGGCCGCACACCGCTGATGCGTTTTGCTGCCGCCAACAACACTGAGTACGTGGCCAAATTGCTGGCCCTGGGCGCCAGCCCTGGGGAAGTGGATCGCGCCGGACGCACTGCGATGGAGCGCAGCACCGATCCCACCATCCAGAAGCTGCTCAAGCAGCGCGGTGGTATGTAGACCCGTAATCCAAACTGGGAGGAGTAGCAAGGGCCGCGCAACGCGGCCCTTGCTCTTTCAATCGTGAAAAGAATCCTGCTTTGCCTCGGCCTGAGCTTGAGCGCCGCCGCCCAGGCCCCCGACGCCGCCAAGGAACGCGCTGCCGCCATCCACGCAAACTACGGGAAATACGAGTTCCGCATCCCCGTGCGGGACGGCAAGCGACTGTTCACCAGCGTGTACCTGCCGAACGGAGTTCACTTCGGCAAAAAGTATCCCATTCTGCTGATGCGCACACCTTATTCCGTCGGACCCTATGGCCCGGATCGCTACCGCGACAGCCTGGCCCCCATCGTCGATTACGAAAAAGAGGGCTTCATCTTCGTCTTTCAAGACGTGCGGGGACGCTGGATGTCGGAGGGGGATTTCGTCAACATGCGCCCCTGCCAGGACGGAGCGGGCATTGACGAAGCCACCGACACCTACGACAGCATCGAGTGGCTGCTGAAAAACGTGCAGGGAAACAACGGACGGGTCGGCATGTGGGGAATTTCCTACCCCGGCTTCTACGCTGCTTACGGCGCAATTCAGGGACACCCGGCTCTCAAAGCCATTTCTCCCCAAGCCCCTATCGCTGATTGGTTTCGTGGCGACGACATGCATCGCAACGGGGCCTTCAATCTGCAAATGTCGTTCGGGTTCTTCGCAAATTTCGGCAAGCCACGGCCCGAGCCGAGCGAGGCGCCCCCTAAAAATTTTGAATACCCAACCAACGACGCTTACCAGTACTTTCTGGACCTGGGCCCGCTTAGCAACGCCCTCAAGAAGTTCGGCTTCGAGAACGCCTTCTGGCACGACATCGTAGCCCACCCCAACTACGACCCGTTCTGGCAGAGCCGAAATCTGCTGCCCCACCTGCAGGGGATCAAAGCCGCCACCATGGTCGTGGCCGGTTGGTACGACACCGAAGATCTCTACGGTCCGCTCCACATCTACCAGAGCATCCGAAGACTTAATCCGAACGCGACCGTTCATCTGGTGGCCGGCCCCTGGTATCACGGAGGCTGGTGGCGAGCCGACGGCAGCAAGCTGGGAGCCGCCGATTTTGGAACGGCCACTTCTCAGACCTACCAGAAAGCCGAACTGGCCTTCTTTCAGCAGCATCTCAAAAATGCCGAGCCGGCCGGACTCCCGGGCGCCTGGGTTTTTGAGACAGGGGCCAACCGTTGGCGCTCCTTCAGCAGCTGGCCGCCTCCCCAGGCCAGGCCCCTAGACCTTTATCTGGCCGACCGGGGCAACCTCAATGAGAGACCGGGCCCGGCCGGACATGACGAATTCGTCAGCGATCCAGCCCGACCGGTGCCCTACACAGCTGACAACAGCAGTGTTCGCCAGTCCAAGGATTACATGGCTGAAGACCAACGCTTCGCTGCCCGCCGCCCTGATGTGCTGGTGTATCAGGGACCGGAACTGGAGGACGAAATGACGGTCGCCGGACCGATCGAGGTTTCACTCTGGGTTTCGACCAGCCGCCAGGATGCCGATTGGATCGTCAAGCTGATTGATGTCAACCCCGGTAAACTGCCTTCCGGCGAAGAGACCCACTCCGGGGGCCAGCAGACGCTGGTGCGTGGAGAACCTTTCCGGGGCCGCTTTCGCGAAAGTTTTGAACATCCTAAAGCTTTCGAACCCAATCAAGCGACCCGGCTAACCTTTACTCTCAACGACGTTTGCCATACTTTTATGCGACACCACCGTGTAATGGTACAGGTCCAGTCCAGCTGGTTTCCTTACATCGACCGCAACCCCCAAAATTGGGTAGAGAATATCTTCAAGGCCTCGGACGGCGACTTCGTCAAGGCCACCCATCGTGTGTATTTTGGCGAATCACACGGGTCACACCTAAGGTTTTTGCGCCTCTAAAAGCTCGAAGGTGGGATTGACCAGCTGAAAGGACAGGCGAGTCCCGTTCTCCAGCATATTGGGTAATGAACACTGCGGCTGGATCCGCACCCGATGCAGACCCGGTTTCAGTTTCGACAAATCGATCGTGACCTCGCGGTAAACCGCGTATTCAGCCGGGGCTTCCACTTCGCCCAGGTCCTGCCCGTCCAGCCAGAGGCGAAAGCGAGTGGGAGAGCCCATGGCGCTGATGCCGAAGCGATAGCGATATAGGCAGGGCTTTGGCACCAGAATGTCCAGCCAGGAGTCTCCGAAGGCCCAGTTCCAGCGCATGCGATTGTCGCGTTCCTCACGATAGAAGGAGGGTCCGTAGGACGCACCCGGCATCAGGGGAGGTTTTTCTGGATGGGCGACCGGGTGCAGGCGATAGACCCACAGGTCATTCCAGGGGCTGCGATAATCGGGTTGGCGCTTCCATGAGTCCCATTGATTGAGCACATCCGATTTGAAAGCCGTACGGTAAAGCACAAAGGCCTCAAATCCATAGCTTTCCAGCTGCTTCATCAATGCGTCCTTGTCTGCATCGCTCAAATAGCGCTGCCACTCGGACTCCGAGCGCCCCCGGCAATCTCCATAGGAGAAGCGCAAATCCTTGGAAAGCACGTAGGCGTAAAGTTGCTCGTAAGACTGCAAATCGTTGATCTTCTGGGCCTCAGGAAATTCCATCACCGGCCACTGAAAGACCATCGCCTTGGGCGGCAAGGTCTTCTCGAGATGATCCACCAAAGCACGCTCATTGGCGACCATATCGCGCAAGAAGTCCTTACCGGGCGGGCGAGGGGGCATCGTATCCAGGCAACTCAGTGGAATCAGCAAAAACAGCCAGAGCCAGCGTTTACCTGAGAGGGTCCCGCGCTGGCTCATCCATTCGGCCAGGTGCAGCAGGACCCCGGCCAGCACGATCACGCTGAAGCGACAACTGCAGCGAAAAAGCAGCAGACCCAGCACGCCCGCGCACATATTAAGACCACCCACAATGGAGACCATAAACAACCACAAGGTCATCCCGGCCGCGAAAGGCACGGGTTGCAGCCGAACCAGCCGACTCAGACCCGCCCAGGCCAGATGGAAGAGCGCGGCCACCCCCAACAGGCCTAGATAATGACTCTCCATCTCGAAGGCGGTGTTGTGCATCCCCATGTAGTAGTGAACCTGGGCCCACTGATCGAAAGGCTTGAGGTGGTGCTCACAGGGCAGCAACAGTTCGGGCAGGCGCAGTCCGTAGAGCTGCAGTTCGTTGATAGTCCGCGAAAAAGTCTGGGCCGAACGGCCCCGGATCAGCCAGGACAGAATCGTATCCAGATTGGCCAGCACCAAAGAGCCCAGGCTGGCCAGGGTAAGCAGCAAAGCCGGCACGGCTCTCTTCCACTGCTTGAGCAGCAAAGGATGCAGCCAGCATGGCACCAGCATCACCATCCATCCATACCAGAGGTATGGATTTTGCCAGCCCGCCACCCAGCAGACAAAAATCAAACCGAACCAACCTTTGCGACTGAAATTCCGCCCTTCCCAGAGCCATCGGGTCACCAGCCAGTAAATGGGAACATGCCAGCAAAAGCTCAGCACGATGTGGGCAGCGTCGCGAACAAAGAGAAAGCGCGAGGTGGAGTAAATGAATGCGGCCAGCAAAGAGGGTGCGCGCTGCGAGCCCTGAGCCCGAGCGCACAGATATAGAGCCAGTCCGGCCGCTATATGGGAACTCAGAATGGCCAGATTGTAAGCCGTCAGGGAGTCAGTCAGGCGTGCCAACAGGCCTCCGTAAACCCAGATCAGCTCTTCCGAAGTAGGAAAATCTGCCCAATTGGCCGTGTATGGTGCGTTCAGGCGGGAGACGAAATGCGGAACCAACGGAACGCAATCGCCATCAGCATAGGCCCGACAGTAGCTGGCCATGAGCGGCAGGTCACCAATGGCATACCAGGTTCGAAACACCGCGCCCGGCGAGGTGCACTCAAAATAATAGGCGCAGGGGATCAGGCACAGAAGCCCGGCCAACAGGAGGCATAGCAGGTCAAGGGGGCGATTGGCTTTGGAGGCCATGGGCAAGGGCTTTGTTTGTGCCCAGGTTATTCCTGTAGGATTCATCCGAGAACGCTCAGAAGCGGCCTGGCTGTGACCTCTGGCCGCCTTTATCCGCTTCTTTTCTGCTTTGTTTTCTGGTTCATTTCAAGCTTCAGTCCTTATGCTGGCCAACAAGCTGATACTTGGGGCTCCTTGTTGTCGGCCCAGGCCTGGTTGGAACACGGTAGCCCGGAGCTGTCACCCTACGATCAGCACCTAGACCTCTACGCCTACCAAATATACCATAATGACCGTGGCTTTTTTTATGCCTACCCACCTTTTCCGGTCCTGTTAGAAATTCCGGCCGTGGCCCTGGCCCGCCTGGTCGGAATGCAGATGTGGGACCGCGGAGCCGAAGGCCTGGTTCAACGTCAGGTCGTGGCTCTGAGTCTGAGCCTTCTGCTTGCTTTGCTGGCCTATGGTTACCGGGCTCTGATGAGCGAGCGAGCCGCCTGGCTCTGGGCCTTTCTTTCCATCGCTGCTGGTGCATGCCTGGGCTCGCTTGGGGCAGCCTTCAACAGTCAGTTGCCCGCCATTTTCTTTATGACCGCCGCCCAAATGCTGTTTCTGCGCGAAGCCTATGGACGAGGTCCCTGGCGGGGCTGGCAAATAGGAAGCTTGCTGGCCCTGAGCTATATGTGCCGGCCCACCGGTGCTCTCTGGGCAGCCGTGGCAATACTCTATGTACTGTGGCGCAAACCAGGTCAATTAGGGCAATGCTGTCTGGCTCTGGGGATGCTGCTGGGAGTCTACACCCTGGGCTGCTGGCTTTTTTTCGGCACTCCCGTCCACCCCTATTTTCTGGGAAGAGAGCTGATGCTCAATCCGGTAGACTTCAGCTATCGCCTGGTCGGGATTTTATGGAGCCCTGGGGTGGGTCTCTTCGTCTATCAACCTCTGCTGCTGCTGGCTTTCCTTCTTGGGCCCTTGCGCCTGTGGCGCCAGCCGCTGTTCTGGTGTCTCTACGGCTATGTACTGATGCATCTGGCTGTGGTCGCTCTGCAATGGGACTGGTGGGGCGGCAGCACCTTTGGTCCCCGACTGACGGCCGAGACGGTCATTCCTCTCTCGATCATCGCCATGATGATGGGCCCCAAGCCAAGATGGCTGCGTCCGCTGCTTATCCTGGGACTGGGTTGGTCCCTCTGGATCAATATCTACGCCGCCTATTTCCGTTCCGAATCGCACCGGCCGCTGGGCTTTCAGTTCTACTTCTTTGATGAAGAGAAGAGTGCCCTCTGGGATTGGCAGCTAGCTCCCTTTTGGGTCAGCGCGGCTCGCATCCAGCAGCTCCAGATGACGGGACCCGACGACATTTTGGCCAAACTCGGCCAGCACAACCGGCGAGGATTCGGCAACCTTGAGAGGGCCGGTGACCAACTCTACGTCACTCCAAGGGAGCAACGGTCGGAGATCAGCTTTCTCTCTAACCCCGGCCAGGGAGCTCAAAGCGGGTCCATCTCGTTTCGCTACGACGCCCCCCGCCCCGTCCATGTGGGATTGAACGGGCACGCCTGGACGGTTCTGCCCGCCAGTTCGAGGGTGCACTGGCGCACCGTCTTCTTTGAAAATCAGGCCTGGGGCTCCGCCAACCGGCTCAGCTTCGATTCACCTTCCGGGGTTCGCCTGTTCGATCTAGAGATTCAAAACTGGAATGCAGGCCAGCCGGGTGGCCTGACCTACCGGGAGGGCTGGGGCATGGATGAGGCCCGACCGGGTCAGCCCCCCTTCCGCTGGAGCTACGGCCCGTTCAGCCAGCTCGGTTTGACTGCGCCACGCGGCGGCCGAGTGCGCCTGAACTGGCGAGGCAATTCCCCCAGACCGGGCACGCAGGTACGCGTGGCCGTCAATGGCCGGGAACAGGCTCGTATTTTGAACCTGCCCGACGAGAGTCAACCCATACAGATGGACCTTCTAGTCGGCCCGGGCTCGAACTCCATCGAGTTCCGCTATAATCAGTGGGGCTCTACCTCCAAAGCCGACCAAAGGCCCCTGGCCCTGGCTTTTCAGGACCTGAGGCTGAGTTGGGCTCCCTGAGGCTGAACAGAAGGATGGGGGGTCTTCTGCCATTGCAAATCCACGACCAGTGGCAAATGGTCTGAGGCCCTTCGCGCCAACAGGCTCTTGGGCACATGGCTGCGATCGACCCGCAGGTGTCCACTGTAAAACACATGGTCCAGGTGCACCACCGGCAAAAAACCGGGAAACGTGCGTTGCGACAGCACACGGGTCAAATGCAGGCTGAGCCCGGAAATCTCCTTGGAACGAGGCCGAGCGTTAAAATCTCCGACCAGAATCAAGGGAATGTCCTGATTGCGCATGTATTCCTGAACCATAGCGGCTACCTGAGCTCGGCGCTCGGCTGCCAGCAGGCCCAGATGAGTGTTCCAGACGTGCACATCCCCTTCGGGAAGGGCCAGGCGGCACTGCAAAACACTTCGGGCCTCCACCGGCAGGCGGGCGGGCTTGGGTAAGGCCAGACGCCGGCACTCCAGAACCGGAAAGCGCGAGAGAACGGCGTTGCCATATTCGCCCTCTTTCCAGCGGCGGGCGTGCACGAACGCGCATTCATATCCCAGTCGTTCCGCCAGGACGTGGGCCTGGTCCTGGTAGGTCGAGCGACGGCGCTTGCTATCAACTTCCTGGAGAGCCACCACGTCCGGCGACTCGGCAGCGATGACCTGAGCGATACGGTTGAGGCTGAGACGACCGTCCAGGCCCCGACCCGCCCGAATGTTGTAGGTCATAATGCGCATGCGCTTGTAAGATTCAGGGAGGACGGCAGAGTTCCCCTTTGCCGTTTAACGACAGGAGACGGCCTGAACCAGCAGATGCACCAGGCCCTGACGCTGCCTGCCGGCCTCATGTGGAGCCGGAATTTGAATATATCGGGCCGATCGCATGGTGCATTCAGGACAATAGAGCAAGGTACTGATCATCTCGCGACCGCAACCCGGACACAAGCAATGCGGCTGGCGTTCGGCCGAATGGGCATTCTGGGTGGCTTTGGGCCCGATCTGCCGCTGTTGCTGCAAGATCAGCTGCTGTCGGCGTAACCACCTGGGTCCGGCAGCGTGATTGCTGGCCTTCTTAGGCCGAGTCAAGAAGCGCGATCGGAGCCGCAGGTTTGACAGCGGGTCCGACTGAGACTGAACGGACTTGCGCTCCTCGGCGCTCCCGACCACCAAACTAAGGTTCCGCAAAAGAGCAGACTCGCTGGCGGCCGCCTCGGCCATGGCGCCTCGCACGGCCAGACCTGCGGTCGCTTCATTCTTGGCCAGTTTGACCACCCGCTCGGTTTGCACGGTGGCTGCAGCTCGACGAGCGAGCTGTTTGAGGTTGGCTTGAGTCACTTTGAGCTGCAGCGACTTCTTAGCCGGCGGCAGCTTGGGGGAGGTTTGCTCATCCGGCACCTCAACCATGATCCGCAGGCCGGCCTGAGTCTCGCGATAAAACTCCTTGCGAGCCTGCGATAGACCGGCCAGGTCAAAATATCCCAGGCGAAAGACCAGAGTGACCTGCCCGGGTTCAGAGGAACTGCTGACCAGCCTGGACAGCAACTCGGGCAGGCGGCGAAAAAGCAGGCGACAGGCCAGACTTTCATGGTTCTCGCAACACTGTAACTGCTCCTGAGCAACCACCTGGGGCGATGAAACCCTCTTGCTGAAGGCTTTAGGGCTGAGGGCGGGCATCTTCAAACCGTGGTGCAGGCTGCGCTCGACTTCCATGCTTGACTCCCCTGAATGAACGTTTTCGCTCTGTGTCCTTACATCACGTAGGCAGCCGGCACAGTCTAGGAGCCGTTGAGAATTCGCCTCAAGGACCAGGTTCTACCACGCGCCCTTCAGCCGCTGAACGTCAGCAGATCCTGGTCCGGCAGCTTGGCAAAGACTTGTTAATCATGTGAGGGCCAGGATTTGCTACAGTAGTGATAGATCATGAGTAACATTCAGGGAAGCGACCTGAGTCGCCTCAAGCAGGTTCTGCAAACGCAGGGCCAGGCCATGAAGCAACGCGGGCAAGAGATGCAACAGAAGGGCGCTGCACAAGCCGATCAAGGCTGGCAGCAGCTCGTTGATGCTGTCAATTTAGACAGCTCGGCCAACCAGCAGCAGGCCAGCGCCGACCAGCAGCTGAAACAGGCCGCCGACCGCCAGAACCAAGGTCAGCACACGTTGGATGCTGGCCAGGGTCTGGTCCTCAGCGGGCAGGTGGCCCAGCTGGATGGAGCCGACCGCATACGCGACGGCATCGAATATCAGCAGGTCGGACTGGACTCCAAGCAGGACGGTCTGAAGGACGTGAAGTCTGGCCTGCATCGCGAGGAAATCGCGGAGAGATACCAATCCAAGCAACTCGATCTTTTTGCTGATGCACGCCAGGCCGAGACCGCTCTGGAAGCCGACAAAAACGCACAACGCAAAGTCCTGGGTCAGGAACTGCGGGCCCAGGGCCGTGCCGAGCGCAAACAAGATGCTGCCGTCAGCGGCTTCAGCGGTGCCTGGGAACAAGAAAAATCTGCCACCGGCCTCAAAGATGACGGAGTCAACGTTATCACCCAGGGCTCAGACAAAGTCGCCGAAGGCGCCAAAGCTCATGACGACGCCAGCTTCCTGGGTTTGCAGTCGCACGAATCCCTGGGCGAATCGCAACGGCTCAAGCAACAATCTCAAAAATGGAGCGAGCGCGCCGCACGCAACGCCGAGGAAGCCAACAAGCTAAGCAACCAGGCCGCCTGCAATCAGGCTCAGGCCAGCCAGCTGGCGGCCGAAGCTGAAAAGTTCGGGGCCAAAGCCGGTTGCCTGCAGATCGAAGCTCAACAACTCAATTCCCAGGCCCAGTGCCTGCAGCAGCGCGGCCACCAGGACATTGCCTGGGGGCACCACTTGCTGATGTGCCCCTGCAGCTACTGCTGCGGAATGGCCTACATCCAGCAGGGCCAGCGCGAACTTCAACAGGCTGCTCAGCTGCGCCAACAGGCGGAGGCCAAGCTGGCCGAGTTCCAGGCTGCCCAGACCGAAAGCCAGTGCAAGTCCGAGCAGGCTCAGGCGCTGCGTGAGCAGGCCGCCTCTCAGCAAGCTCGAGCCACCGCCCTGGCCAACCAGAGCCAGCAAGACCAGAACAACGCTCAGGACGCTCAGTCGCAGTCTATCCAGTGGCTGCAGTCCGGCTTGAAAAGCTATGTTGAGGCGGCTAAGACCGAGGTTCACAGCATTCAGCTCAACCACGAAGGCTCGGGACTGCGTCAGGACGGCATGCAGACCTTCAACCAGGGTCGCGAAATCGAAGAAGACGCACGCGGCCAGGAACGCGGCCATCTGGCCGACTTCCGCCAGGCTCGCAAAAACGAGGACGCCAGCGGTCAGCGCATCGACGGCGCCCTGCAACAACTGGGCCAGGACCGCGAGCAAGAGAAAGCCTTGCGCAAGGATGAGCGCAAAGCCTTACACAAACTGGGTCAGGGCCTGAGTCGCGAACAGAAAGCCATCGACAAGGAACGCCAGGGACTGGCCAAGATCGACGAGGGCTTCCAGTTCAGCGAAGAGGGTCATTCGCAAATTTCCACAGGCATTAAAGAGGTGGAGGGCGGGCTCACGGCCGAGTTGGAAGGCCTCAAGCTGGAAAACCGAGGCTACCGGATGCTGGAGGAAGCTCGCGCTTTGCGCGAGCAGGCTGAGAGCAACAGCGCTGAGGCCGAGCAGAAAAAGGCTCAAGCCCAAACGATGGAGGCCGAAGCCTGGAAGATGATCGAAACCGGGCGCAACATGCAAAAGGCCGGCGAGGTCATCGAGAAGCAGGGCAACTCCTACCAGGAAGCCGCCAAGTAAGCTGAGAAACGCTGGGCCGTGATCAAGCATCCGGCCCAGCATTTTTTCTTAGAGCAACTGGTCGACTACGCCGGCACCTTTCCGCCGGCCGGCCTTCCGCTATCGCAGGCCCTGGCCAACTACCGCAGCTATCAGCGGGGACTTGCTCCCTCCATGCTCGGTCGTTTTATTTGCACGGGACCGGCCCTGGCCGAGTTAGTTGCTTTACTCCACCCGGAAGACGGATTTCTCATCAGTGTGCTCCTCTCCAGTCCCGAGCAAGTCTCGCTGGTGCAAGAGTTCCACGCCAGGGTCAACAAATCAATACGAGTAGACACGGTCGAAACCGCCTGGAGCGAGCGCGCCTCAGAATGGCCGAAGGCCTGGACCTACCGCCTCTTTTTTGAAGTCTCGCCTGAACAGGCAACCGAAGGCGCCCGCCTGTGCGCGCCCCAATCGGCCCGTCTTGGCCTTAAGCTGCGCACTGGCTCAATCAAACCCGAAGCCATTCCCAGCGCCCAAAGCCTGCTGACCTTTCTGGATGCCGCCCACCGGGCCAGGGTCGGCTACAAGTTCACAGCCGGACTGCACCACGCCCGTGCCGGCCTCTACCCTCTCACTTACGAGGTTGACGCTCCCCGAGCTGGTTGCTTCGGCTTCACCAGTCTCTTCGGATTGGCTTGCCTGCACTGGCACGGCCGAGTGAGCCCCGAACGACTGGTGGAGGGCCTGAACTGTCCGGACGCTCCCCTTCTCAACGAATCCGGGCTGAGCTGGGGCGACAGCCACTGCAGCGTCGAAGAAATCGCAGCCTACCGCCGGGACGGCGGCCGCAGCTTCGGCTCGTGCTCTTTTGAAGAACCGCTTCAAGAACTGACAGAAATGGGTTGGATATGCTAGACCAGACACACGATGCCAGGGCCACCTCCTGGGTAGAATCAGCCAATTTGGAAGAGGCAGCGTTCCCGGTGCAGCATCTGCCTTTTGCCCGAGGTGACGGGCGTGCTCTGGTGGGGATTGGCGATCAGGTCTTGGACCTGACGGCCGTGGCCCAGGTCAAGGCCCTGCCGGTGGACAGCCTCAAACAAGGCTGCCTGCAAGGACTGGCCTCGCCGGCGGCCCGCCGCGAGCTGCGCCACTGGCTTTTTGAACAGCTCACCTCCAGCACGTCCTGGTTGGCCCAAAACCGGCAGTTTCTCGGGCCCACACCCGGCCTGAGGCTGCCCTTTGAAGTGGGTGATTATACCGATTTCTATGCTTCCATCCATCACGCCACGCGGGTCGGCTCAATGTTCCGCCCCGACAACCCGCTCCTCCCTAATTACCGCTGGGTCCCCATCGGCTACCACGGACGGGCCAGCAGTCTGATCGTCAGCGGGACCGAGGTACACCGTCCCTTGGGTCAGCTCAAAGCGGATGATGCCGAGGCACCGGTTTTTGGCCCCTGCAAAATGCTGGATTACGAACTCGAACTGGGCCTCTGGGTGGGGACCGGCAACTCCCTGGGTAAGCCCATTCCCATCCATCAGGTACGTGACCATTGGATCGGGGTGTCATTGCTTAATGACTGGTCGGCTCGCGATCTGCAGCGCTGGGAATATCAGCCGCTGGGGCCATTCCTGGCCAAAAGCTTTGCAACCACCGTCTCTCCCTGGATCACCACTCAGGAGGCCCTGGCTCCGTTCTTCTGTGCGGCCGCCAGCCATGAACCCAGGCCACTGGAATACCTCTGGGATCAACAAGACCAGCAAGAGGGCGCGCTTGACCTGCAACTGGAAGTACAGCTGCGCTCGCCTCAGATGCAGCAGCCTCAAACTGTCTCGCGCAGCAATTCCAAAGACCTGTTCTGGACCCTGGGCCAAATGCTGACCCATCATGCCTCCAATGGTTGCCCCATGCGCACCGGGGACTTGCTGGCCAGCGGCACCATCAGCGGCGAAAGCCGCGAAAGCGCGGGCTGCTTGTTAGAATTGACCTGGGTGGCTCCGGGACAGCCGCGCCAGCCCGTCGAGCTGGAGGATGGCTCCCGCCGCGTCTTCCTGCAAGATGGTGATGAGGTGATTTTGCGGGGCTGGGCCCGACGGGAAGGCTTTCGCTCGCTCGGCCTGGGCCATTGCAGCGGAAGGGCCATCCCTTAAGAGCAAGAACTGGGCGCCATGCATACCCCTATCTTGACCGGAACCGGGCTGTGGACGCCCGAACACATCATCACCAACCAGGAACTGGTGGATTCTTTCAATGCCTACGCCTCCCAACACGAGGGAATGGCCCTGTCCAGCGTGGAGTTCGTGGAGAAAGCCTCGGGAATTCAGAGGCGTTACGTAGTGGATAAGCAGGGGGTATTGGATCCACAGCGCATGAAACCGCGCATTCTGGAACGTCCCGATGAGGAATGGTCAATCCAGTGCGAAATTAGCTGCGCGGCCGCCCGTCAGGCTCTGGAGACCGCTCACTGCCCGCCCGAGGACATCGACGGAGTCATCCTGGGCTGCTCCAACCTGCAGCGCGCCTACCCGGCCGTGGCAGTGGAAGTTCAAAAAGCTCTGGGCTGCGGAGGCTGGGGTTTCGACATGAATGTTGCCTGTAGCAGCGCCACCTTTGCCGTTGCCAATGCCGTCCAGGCGGTGCGTACCGGATTCGCCCGGCGCGTTCTGGTGATCAACCCGGAGATCACCTCAGCTCACCTCAACTTCCGAGATCGCGACAGCCATTTCATTTTCGGCGATGCCTGCACCGCCATGGTCATTGAAGCCGAGGATGCAGCCCGGGGTCCCCACCAGTGGCAAATCCTGGGCTGCAAGCTGGCCACTCAGTTCTCCAACAACATCCGCAACAACTTCGGCTTCCTCAACCACTGCCACGAAGAGAAAGCCCACGAAGCGGACAAGCTCTTCCGTCAAAACGGCCGGGCCGTCTTCAAAGAGGTGGTGCCGCTGGTGGCCCGCCATCTGCAAGCCCAACTCAGTGAATTAGGACTGGCAGTCACCGATATCAAGCGCTTTTGGCTGCACCAGGCCAACCGTCACATGAACGACTTTATCGCCAAGATGGTGCTGGGCCGCGAGGCCACTCTGGAAGAGTCGCCCGTCATCCTGAACGAATTTGCCAACACCAGTTCAGCCGGCTCCGTCATCGCATTCCATCGTTACCACCAAGACCTGTCCAAAGGCGACCAGGGTGTCCTGTGCAGCTTCGGCGCCGGCTACTCCGTGGGCAGCGTGGTCGTCAAACGCACCAACTAACCCCCGCGCTTGGAACCGCGGCAGCCTCCAAAAGAAAAAACCCTCTTCAAGAGAGGGTATACAGGACTTATTGGAGAGCAAATTGAGCAGGAGAGAGAGAAAAGTCAGGCGCCCGTCGGCGCTCGAGTCTTCCGTTCCCTCCCCTAACAAGAAGATACCAGTCCGGGGCGATAAAGTTCAATAAAACTCTTTCGGCAAATGTTGCCATTCTGTATCTTTCGGTTAACAGGTTATTGCCGGGGGCGGGTCTGCAGCTCGGACGAGCCGGTGGCCGGATCGGGAAGGCGCTGAAAGCGCAGTTCCGGCTCTTCCAAGATGACGATTTCGGCAGTGGTGTAAATTTCGTTGCCGTCCACCAGATGGCCACCGATGGTCACTCCGTTCTCATCGGACGCACTCAGATGCAGATGCAAACCATCGGGCGAGAGGGTTCCGGTCAAGGAGACGATTTCAAAGCAGCCGTCAAACTGGCTGCTCTCGCTCCGGTTGGCCAGGCGCAAGCGCAGATTGCGTAAACTCCCCACGCAGGTCGAAATCCAGGCGGCCTGGAGGTTGTGCTCAGCGCGATAGGCCTGCAAGGATTGCTTCAAATCCTGCCCGGGCTGCAGCCGTAAAACATGGGTACACGGCTGAGCCCAGGCCGTTGCCAGCAACAACAGGGTCTGAGCCAACACAAGCGAAATCCGGGCCATATGCTCAACGTGTTCTCGAAACTGCGCACCTTTCTCCTGGGTCAAGAAATCATCGAAGCCGAACGCCGTCGGGCGGTGCGCATCCCGTGCCGCATGAAGGTGGGAGTCGAGGGGCTGGGCGCGCCGGCCACGGTCGTCAACATTTCGGTACTGGGCCTGCGGGTGGAGACCTCCAGTCGACTGCGCAAGAATACCGTTCTGTCTGTAGAAGGTCGCGACTATCCCGGCAAGCCTTTGTCAGCTCGCGTGATCTGGTGCCAGAACCGGGATAGCCAGTGGGTGGCCGGCATGATGTTCGTCGGCAGCAATGAAGAGAAGAACATTTCCTGGGTCAAGACCGCGCTGGACAAACTGGGCGCCAGTCAAAATCGAGTCAAGGAGCGTCGCGCCCACGTGCGCGTGCCTGCAGAAGGCATCGCCTATCTGGCCAATCGCTCCGGCGACCGGTTGTGTGAAGGCCAACTGCGCAACGTGGGACTGGGCGGAGCACTCTTCCTGAGCGAAGTTGGCATTCAGGCCGGCACCACCGTGCGTCTTCAGTGTGACATCGTGGGCCGGCCCAGGCTGGATGAACCGGGAACGGTGCGCAGCTGCCGCAAAGACGTTCGCAGCCAGCACTTCCTGGTCGGCATGGAGTTTAGCGAGACTGGAACGGACGCGGTGCGCAAGTATCTGAAAGGCCTGAGTCGATAAAGATTAGCCTCCGCCGTGCGTCGCACGGTCAATGAGAATCGAACTGTAGGGACGCTTGGAGTTCCTCAGCAAGCCTCGGACCTCCACGGCTACGTGGGTTCCCAACTCCTGTTCGGAACTAGTTGCAGGCCCAGCCGTCCTTGAGAAGTACGCCACGCAGCTTCTTCAAGGCCTTCACTTCGACCTGACGAACCGATTCGCGGCTGACTCCCATCTCCTCGGCCAGCTCATTGAGAGTCCGCGGTTGCGCTCCTTCCAGGCCGTAGCGCTGGCGCAACACATCCAGTTCTTTCTCGTTCAGGTGAGACATCAGCCAGTCCCATTCCTGAGCGCGCAGGTGAGCCGCCAGTTCGCAATCGGAAGTGGGCAGCATCGAGCCCAGGTTCGTTTCCTGGCCATCGTTGCCCAACGGAGTTTCCAGCGACACCGGCTCCTGAGCAATCAGCAGAACAGTACGCAAACGGCGCATCGACTCACTCTGGAGCTCCTGAAAGCGGGCCCGATACTCGTTGTCCTGAGCCTCCACCGGCCGCTTGAGCGAGCGAGACAGCTTGCGACGCAGAGTGTCCTGATCAATCGGGAAGAGTTCCTGGGAGATCTCCGCAAAATTGCTCTCGGCCGTCTTGCCTTCGGTCATGCGCGAATACTTCTGAACCACGTCGTGGATGTGCACTGGCAGACGCACCGTCCGGCCCTTGTTGGCGATGGCGCGAGTGATGGCCTGACGAATCCACCAACAAGCGTAGGTGGAGAAGCGAAAGCCTTTGGAAGGGTCAAATTTGTCGACTGCTTCCAGCAAACCGAGGTTGCCCTCTTGCACCAGGTCCAGGAAGGACATCCCGGAGCCCACGTAGCGACGAGCCATGCTGAGAACCAGCCGCAGATTAGCGCCGGCCAACTCTTGACGGGCCTGCTGGTCGCCGTTCTGCACCGCCTGAGCCAGCGCGAACTCCTTCTCCTTGGTCAGCAACTGCACTCCGGCAACTTCTTGCAGGTACGATTGCAGACTGATCTGGTCGGATTCGGTGGACAGGTTCCGATGGGTACGGACCCAGCGCATCTTTTTTCCGGTGGAACGTTGTGCTACCTGACTCATCACTCAAACCCCGCAGTTCACTGGCGGCTTCTGTGCCGTCCTCTGATCTCATGTAAATCCAAACGGGTGATCCGATCGTCATACCACGGTATGATTTTTTTGGACTATTTTTTTGCGAGCCAAATTTTTCTGTGCTATACTGCCGCCTATGCCCAAAGACAGACAAAAACTCAAGTTTCTTTTATTCGAAGCCCGCCTGGAACAGGACATGGTGGACCACGAGCGCAGCTGCCTGGCCAAAGCAGCCCACATGTCCGAGGACAACTGGCAGATCATCGATCTGACGAAGCAGATTCCCGGGCTGGACGTCCTCAATGGCGTGGACGCCATCTTTATCGGAGGCACCGGCGACTACTCGGTGGCAAAAGACCGGCCGGCCTTCCTTGAGCCCCTGGCCGACATCACCCGAGCCGCTCTGGACAAGAACCTGCCCTCACTGGGACTCTGCTACGGCTTCCACCTCATGGCCAAGGCCGTGGGCGGCCGAGTGGTGCGCAGTCCAGAGCAAGGCGAAACCGGAACCTTTGAAGTGATTCTGACTCCCGAGGGACGTCAGGACCCAATCCTGGGCCACCTTCCCGAGCGTTTCCTGGCGCAACAAGGCCACAATGACGTGGTCGAAGACGTGCCGGCCCCCTTCGTATGGTTGGCAACCTCTGAACGCTGTCGCTGGCAGGCCCTCAAGCACCCTGAAAAGCCCTTCTACGGCCTGCAGTTCCATCCGGAACTGGGCCGCGAAGACTTCATGGTGCGGATGCGGAAATACGCCCACGAGTATGCCGCCACCCCCGAACGCTATCAACAGATTGACGAACAGGTGAAGGAAACCCGCATCCAGGACGTCATCGAGAAATTCATTGAGAAGATCGTTTTGGGAGTTCCTCAATCAGCTACAAACCCCTGAAAATCGGGATTTCCGCCAGCCTGGTTCCGGCCGGACTCCACCCTGGCCTGGCCATGGGCTTGCCCGTATTGGTGCTGCTGGAATCTCTGGCTCATTGGGTGATGTCGCGGGGCGACCTGGCTTTCCTCATTCCGACCTCCCCCGGCCCGGAATGGAACGCCCCCTGCCGCATCCCGGAATTGGTCAACAACCTGGACGCGCTGGTGCTGCAAGGCGGCGCCGATGTCTGCCCTCGAGCCTACGGAGAGGAACCGGTATGCCAAGAATGGTCGGGCGACCCCCGTCGGGACGGCTATGAACTGGCGCTGGTGACTGAATTCCTGGAGCAACGCAAGCCCATTCTTGGAATCTGTCGAGGTATGCAACTGCTGAACGTGGCCCTGGGCGGCAGCCTTTACCAGGATGTGCCCAGCCAGGTCAACAGTTCCGTCTGCCACCGCAGCGACGGAGCCTCGGTCCAGGGCACTCCCAATAATGGCCTGCACGCCAGCCACACCGTGCGCTTTATCGAAAGCAGCTGGTTACAACAGATTTATCAGGGGTGCGGGCGCAACCACCCGGTGGTGAGCGTCCACCATCAGGCCGTTAAGCGGCTGGGAGAAGGCCTGAGCGTGGAGGCGGTCTCTCCCGAAGATGCCCTGATTGAGGCAATCAGACTGGACCGACCCGACCAATTCGCTTTGGGACTGCAGTGGCATCCAGAAATTCAGCCACCCAACGACCCTGCTTATCTAAATCCAGAACCGATTCTGCAGGCCTTTCGCCAGGCCGCTCTGCAACGTCGAGCCGAGGCCGGTCCGGAAGGAAATCCCGCCTCAGCCCAGCAAGTCAAGCACTAATGGAATCCTCGGTCTACGCCGAACTCGTCCCGCCCTACATTGCCAATCTGCGAATTTACCAGAGCGGCAAGTCGATCGCCGAAGTACAGCGAGCCTACGGCTTAAAAGAAGTGGTCAAGCTGGCCTCCAATGAAAACCCCTGGGGCTCTTCGCCTAAGGCCATGGCCGCCGTGCACGCTCACCTGGAGGAACTCCACCGCTACCCTGACCAGGCGGCCATCGACCTGCGCGCGGCGCTGGCCGAGCGCTACCGACTGAAGAAAGAGAACATCATCGTCGGAAACGGCTCCGAGGGCATCATGGCCTTGATCGTCCGGGCCTTTCTGCACGACGAAGACGAGGCTCTGACCGCCCACGGAACCTTTACTGGCTTCCCTATCCTTTGCCAGAGTCGTGGCATCACTCCCGTTTCGGTGCCGCTCCGCGACTACTGCTTCGATCTGGAAGCCATCGCGGAGCGCATCAACCCCCGCACCAAGCTGATTTACCTGTGCAACCCCAACAATCCCACCGGCACATTCTTTAGCCGGAGCGCTTTCGACCGCTTCATGGAATCCGTTCCGCCGCGAGTGCTTGTGCTTCTGGACGAAGCCTACTTTGAATTCGCCCAGCGGTTGGCCGACTACCCTGACTCGATGGATTATCGCCACGACAACGTCATCACTTTGCGCACTTTTTCCAAAGCTTACGGTCTGGCCGGACTGCGTATCGGTTATGGCTTCGGTCACCCTGACCTGATCAGCAGCCTGTGGAAGGTGAAACTCCCTTTTGAACCCGGCGTCCTGAGTCAGGTGGCGGGTGTCGCCGCCCTCGAAGACGAGGAGTTTCTGGCCCATACGGTGGCCTTCAATCAGCAGGGGCTGGACTTGTACACTCGCGAACTGACCCGTCTGGGGGTTCAGTGGGTGCCTTCCGCGGCCAACTTCATAGCAATCGAAACGCCAGTCGGATGGACCGCCCAGCAGTTGTTTCAGGCCATGATGAGCCGGGGTGTAATCATCCGCCCATTGGAACAGTCCGGTTTACCCGGCAACTTAAGAATTTCGGTGGGGAAACCTGAGGAAAATCGGACATGTCTGAACTGCCTGGAAGAGGTCCTGAAACTTGGACCTGACGCGGCTCAGACGAGGTAAGTTATGGATGCAATGAAGGCTTTCGAGGAGCTTAAGAACGCCGCTCCCGCCAAAACGGACTGGAGTTTCGTTCCCATTGTGGCCGCCGCTCTACGTTCTAAAGCCAGCTACCTGCGCATCACCGTGGATCAGGGCGGCAGTGTCTTCGATTTTGATGGCGAGCCACTGTTTGACGTGGAGAATCTCTTCCAAATCGCCCTCAAGGCCAATAGCTCCCGGCCCGAAAAACATCTGGCGGGAGGCCTTTACGCGCTCAATCAGGGAGAACCCACCTGGGTCAGCTATGAAAGTTGGGATGGCTCGACGGGCACTCGCCTGAAGGTCGAAGCGGGGAAACTCAAAGTCGAAAAATACAACAAGGTCCCCTGGAAAGAAAGCAACGTTCACCACCGCGTGCGCGTCCAGTCCAAGAAGGGCTGGCGCCCATTCGGCGGCCTCTTCGGGCAGGCTACCGGCAAGCTGGACAACATCCCACCCGAGGTCAAAGTCCTGGAGGACTACTGCCGCTTCGCCCCCATCCCGATCGAAGTCAATAAATCCGTCATCTCCAAGCCTGTGGACCTGGGCCGCAGCCTGGTATGCATGGTCTTCGAGCCACCGGCCGATCGCAAGGATGTGCTGAGACTCAACATTGGCACTCAGGACACTCTGGACCAGACCACCGTATCCGCTGGTGAGGCTTATTCAGCCATCGTGGCCGTGGGCGGAACCAATCCCCAGCTCTCCACCCTGAATCTGGTGGTGGACGGCTTGCTGGTTAAGGCGGATGACCCGCAGTTGTTAGGCATGGGTATTCGTTGCGTGATCACCTGCCCCGACCTGCAGGTGGATGAGCAGGGCCAGATTCTCAAGGACGAGATTTACCACAAAGTGGTCGCCGACCTGACCAACAAGAGCCTGGGAATCGGCGAACTGCTGGCCGACGCACTGGGTGAGATGAACGCCCTGGATCGGGTGGAAGCGGCCGACTATGTCAAATACTACGCCGACCGCATGGAAGCCATTGGCGAATTTGATGACGCCGAGCGCATGTTCGTCAAGCTGCTGGAAGCCCAGGAAGAGGCTCTGGGCGATGACGACCCCGAGCTGGCCGGCGTGCTTCTCAAAATTGCAGCCATGCGCGAGCAGCAGGGCAATTTCGAGGGAGCCCGCGAGGCCTTTCATCGCACCCTGGAACTATTTGAGGATATCCGTCCCGATCAAGCCATCGTGGCCGCCTGTCACGCTGGCCTGGCTTCCATCGACTTCGAGGAAGAAAAGCTTGAAGAGGCCGAGATCGAAGCTCAGACCGCCCTGGATCTCCGCAAAGCCCATCTGGACGCCAACGACCTGCAACTGGGAGTCAGCTATGAACTGATGGCCCGCATCTTCCGGGCCCGCTATCAGCATCCGCATCGCAAGTTTATGGAGGTGGACACGCTCTATCTCCAGGCCATCCGCGTTTTTGAGAAAAACTTTGGAGCCAATCACCTGGATGTAGCCACGCTGGTATTCGATCTGGCGGAACACCGCCGCTCCCAACGTCGCTACCGCGAAGCTGAGCCACTGCTGAAGCGCGCCTATAATATTCGCAAAGACAACTTGGGCGACAAAGACGAAGTGGTCGCTGAAACCCTGGATTCGCTGGGCAGCCTCTACGAAGAGCAAGGTCGCAGCAATCAGGCCGGCGAGGCCTACAGCCAGGCGCTGGAAATCTGGGAACACCGACTCGGTCCAGAACATGAAGACGTGCTGCGCCGACTCAACAATCTGGTGGTGCTCTATCGCCTCTACGGCAAGTTCTCACTGGCCGAGCCTCTTTATGAGCGCATTCTGGGACTGCATACCGAAGGCGAACACCCCGAACCGCGCGAGGCAGCTCAAGACTATTCCAACCTGGCTCTGCTGCACGCCGCCCAGGGCAAGTATGAACAGGCCGAAGCCGGCTTAACCAAAGCCCTGGACCTGTTGGAAAATCTGCCCGATTCGGCAGCCGAGCGGGCCTGGACCCTGGATCAACTGGGCGAGGTACTGGTCCAACAACAGCGCTATTCCGAGGGGCAGATGCGCCTGTTGCAGGCTCAACAGCTCTGGCAGCAGGTCCAGGGACACGACCACCCCGACCTGGCCGTGAATTGCGAGCTGCTGGGCCGACTCTATTTCCGACAGGGTCATTGGGCCGAGGCGGAAGAGTGCTATCGCAAGGCACTGGAATTGAAAGAAAAATACCTGGGACCGCTGCACCGCGAAACCATCTGCACTCTGGGCTCGCTGGCTGAGGTGCTGCGAGGGGCTGAGCGGAGCGAGGAAAGTCGCTCCCTGCATCGAGACGTCATCTTACGCCGTGAACGAGCCGCTCAACTATCGGACGAAGAGCGTCACAGGACCGTGCAGGAGCTTCCCACCGGAGGTCGCTACGGCAAGGCTCGCGCCGAAGCCCTGGATTATGCTCAGCAAGCCGCGGTTCCGGCCAAAACCTACAAACGCTATCAGGAAGCCGAGCACCTTTACCTGCGCGCTCTGTTCGCCCGCGAACAGGCTCTGGGTCCCTACCATCCCGATATCGCCTATGCTTTGGACGACCTGGGCGGTCTTTACAAGAGCCACCGCAAGTTCGAAGCCGCCACCGAACTGTGCACGCGCACCCTGAATCTGCGCAAGAAGGCTCTCGGGATCTTGCATCCCGAGGTCAGCATCAGCCTGTGTGCTCAACTTGAAATTCTAAAAACCCAGAAGCGCTGGAGCGCGGCCGAGCCGATCACCCGGGAATGGCTGGGGGTGGTGGATTCCACCGTGGGCGATGGCCACCCCGAGTACGCCAAGGTTTTGGAGTTGCAGGCAGAAATTTACGGTAATGCCGGCGCCCTCGAGAAACAGGAAGAATGCAATCGGAAAGCTCTGGAAGTGCGACGTCAGGCTTTAGGCACGGAACATCCCGACTTTGCCACCAGTCTGGCCGATCTGCTGATCTTGCAGAAAAAATATGAGGAAGCCTCCCGACTCTACAGCTTTGTGGTAAGCTCATTGGAAGAGTCGTTGGGGCCCGAGTCGGCGGAACTGATTCCGGTTTATGAGAAGTACGCCGGGGTGCTGCGTAAGCTCAACCGTGAGGCCCTGGCGGTCGAACTGGAGACTCAGGCCATGGTCATGCGCGTGCAACATGGCCTGGACTTTGGAGACGATTGAGGGGAGGAGAACTGTTGCGTAAATCAGGCTTTTCGTTGCTCGAAATCATCCTGGGATGCATTCTGTTCTCCACCATCCTTGTCTACCTGGCCAGTATCTGGGGACTGCACGCCCGCACCGTGGGCCAATCCAGATCGCGCATGATCGCCACCTTTATCGCCGGCCAGGAAGTCGAGAATTGCATTACGGTCGGCTACTCGGGGGTGGACTCACTGGCTCAACTGCAATGGCAATATCAAACCATCACCACCACCATCCGGGGCATTCCCGAATCAATCCAGTACGCCTATAAAATCGAGACCCAACCCTGCACCGACCCCGAGCTGAAAGGCCAGTTGAAGGCCGTGCGAGTGCGCGTGGTCTTTCCCGAATCTTCCGGTCAAGCCGGGAAGCTGAAAGAGATCGATTATGACACGCTCATCGGCGAATCGCTTTAAAGGTTTCACCATGGCCGAGGTGGTGGTCAGCCTGGCTCTGACCTCTCTATTGCTGGTTTCCCTGGCTCAGCTCATGAACTCGTGCTACCGCTACCTCAATCAAACCACTCTGACCACCGAATTGCAGCAAGCCTGCGTGATCGCCACCAGTCGCCTGGTTACCGAACTTCTGGAAGGCGATGGAGTGAGTATTCGAGGAGATACCACCCAGCATCGCTATTGCGCCTTCGGCACAGCCCGGGATGCTCGGGGTCAATGCACCTTCACCAGTGTCGGCGACCTGGAGTGGCATGGCATCATTGGTTACTACGTGATGCCAGATGGCGAGGACTTCGCCCTGTATCGCAAAGAAAAGCCGCTGGACGCGCCCCAGGACTTTCCCCCGACCATACCCAACAACTACGACGAGGTCTTTTGGAACAGCCTGGGCACCGCGCGCAGCACCATCGCCAAGAGAGTCTATTTCCTGGACGTAGTGTCAAGTACGACAGTTGATGTTATACTTGGAGCAAAGTCTCGTGATAATCAGTTCGTGGTGAACATTAAAACCAAGCTCAAAGCTCGCAATTAGGAGATGATTTTCATGCATACTCGCAAGCCCAGAGGCTCGGTACTGGCGACCGTTTTAATGCTGACCATGCTGCTGGCAATCATCACCGCCGTGGTGGCCGGCAACACCTTGCAGAACTACCGCACCACCAACTGGTCCTCGGGAGCGGGAACTTCGCGCTATATCGCATACGCTGGCATCCAGCACGCCATGATCAAGTTGCGCAACGACCCCACCTACAACGACACTTTCGAAGGCTCCGTTCCTGGTCGAGAGGGATTCATCTACCGAGTGACGGTCAAGAACCAGCGCAATCTGATCCCTCCCCCCAAAACCGCTCCGCCCGGCACGGCCGGCTCCCTGCCCTTTGACACCTCTGAGATCCCTCAGAACTGCGCAAAAATCGAATCACGAGTCATTCTGGCCCAGAATGCGGCTGTGGGTAAGGTCGACCGCTCCATCTCTGGAATGTTCGGCACGGCTGTCTTCAAGCCGACCAGCTTCAAGAACGCGGCCTCAGCTCGCACCACCGTCATTATGGGCGGAGAGTCCAAAACCATGGCCTTTGACTTCTGGCTGTACAAAGACTCGAGCCGCGAGGACCAATCCCAAACCATGTCCAGCGGCTACATCGACCCCAGCCCAACAGCCAGTTCCGGCAGCGCCTCGCCCGGACCCGACGACCACAAACTGGTCAAGGGCTCAGCTGATGTATCCTCGCAAAACATGATGCAAATCACCGACACCTCCAAGGTCGAAGGCGACCTCTACAAGCCGCCCGAGGATACCAGTTCCGGCACCAGTACCAACGTCGACCCGATTCACGGAGGGTTCACCAGCGGCACTTCCGCCCAGGCCCAGGCCCAGGCGATTGCTGACGCCGCTACCATCGCCAGCATTAAAGAAACCGACCCGGAGCTGGGAGCCGCCATGTCCGCCAACGCCCCCAACCCCGTCAAGGATGTAAACTATACGGGCGCCATTAAAACCCCCACCAGCACCGCATCCAAAAAAGTGGCCGCCCCTCCTTACGACAAGGCCGAAGCCACTCAAGTCCGCAACGACTTTCCAGGAACCCCCAAGAAGGATGACTGGGGAAACAAGTGGCTGGAGCCTGAAACCCTTGAGCCCAAGGCTTACAAGTCGGTCATAGTGCCGGCCGGTCAGACCCTCAAGCTCAGACCGGGCCGATACTACTTCGCCGATACCTTCCAGGTGGATGGAGAAATTGAAGTGGACAGCTGGAACCGCGGCGACGTGATCGTCTACGTGGGCCGCAAGATGGTGGTGGGCGGGTCCGGCCGCGTCAACTTCCAGGGAGACCCGGCTCAGATGCAGGTCTACTTTACTGACGAAGATCACAAGCAGGACGCCAGCGGCAACGATATCCTGACCGATCCCAAAGGCAACAAGCTGGAAGGTTTTTCCCATTTGACCATGGCTCCAGGGGCCAAAGCCACGATTGTGGCCCAGGGAACCAACACCATCGCCACCCTGGACGGAGCTCGCCTGCTCGGATCGGTGGCCGCCAATGCCGTCTGGTTGAAAAACAAATCCAGCATCGAATACGACACCAATCTGGCCGATCGTCAGATGGCCGGGGCTTCACCCTGGAGGCTGCAGGGCGTGTACGAGACAGTCGGCCAGTAGGAAAACCGGCCGGCCGTAGAAGTGGCCTGGCGTGGAATCATTAGAAACAGTCTCTCAACAGGTCCAGCAATGGGATACCTGGGAAAAATTCAGCAAGCAACAGGGCAAGCTCTGGCGTGAACTGAGCGAACTTATTCAAAAAGCCGACCTGGCCAAAGCCCAGAAGCTTCTGACCCAAATTCAAAACGGGGCTGCGCCCGACTTACCCGGTAGCGAAGCCAGCGCGGCCGTGAAGGCCTGGTGCGAGCAGGAAGAACGCCAGCGCCCCCTGCGCTTCGGCAAAAACCTGCGCGAGGCCGCTGAAGCAGCCGGTGTTGGCTTCCAGCAATTGGGCGCCAGCCCGCCCACCGTGCGCCTGGAGCCCTTCACGGTGGAACTGGACTTCAAGAAGGGCCAGGCCGAAATCAGCTACTCCCGTCTGGAGCTGGCCAGCGTGCCGCTGGACTGTGAACAAATCCTTCGGGAGCGATCCCGGCTTCTGGCCAGCCTGGAAAGTTCAGACTTCGACCCGGCCGATTACCTGGGCAAGGTTTATGACGCCTATCGCCGCACTCTTGTAAATCAGAGCCTGAAATGGGGGGAACGAGTCGACCTCGTCGAAATTCTTCCAGAGCTCGCTTTTCTCCAGCAAAGCGAGCGCTTCCGCAAGGACCCCGTGCGCGAAGCCTTCAAGCCCTATGGTAAAGTTCGCTTTGCCTACGATCTGGCTCGGCTCCGTCGGGCCCGTCAGCTGGAGCATCAGGGGGCACGGCTCACACTCGGCACCGCCACCCTGGGCAGCACGCGCCAAAAGGACCGCGTTCTGTTCCTGGAGGAAGCCGGTCAGGGCCAATATTATTTAAGCATCGCCTTTCAAGGAGGCCCCCCTCGTTGACTCAATCCCTGACCCCCCGCCTGGCCCAGCACATTCTGCAGAGGGTGGGCGAAGCCGGCCAGCCCCCAGAGTGGGGCCTTAGCTTTCTAAACGTCGGCAACCAACACTATCTGGACATCCTGGCCAGCGAATATCTGGACCGCTTGCTGGACGGCAATCGCGGCTCGGCCTTCAAGCTGGTCCAGGGCTACTATGGAGGTGGCAAGACCCACTTCCTGCACTGCCTGCGCGACCTGGCCTGGATGCGAGGCTTTCTGTGCTCACTGGTGCAGCTCTCTCCCCAGGAATGCCCCTACGAAGACCCGCTCAAGGTCTATCGAGCAGTCGTCAGCCAGCTGGCAAGTCCGCCGCTGGACGGGGAAGCTCCCAGCCGTGGGCTGGGCGACATCCTCAGAGACTTTGCCGATGGGCTGGCCCAACGCATGAGCCTGGAAGAGCGAACTGCCTGGCTCAAGCGCACTTCGCGCAAGGTGCAGGTAGACTCGGTCACTTTTCGCCGGGCCGTGCTTGCCTTTCTTCAGGCGTGCTGGGAAAACGACGCTGCCGGTGAGGCCCTGCTGGAAAGCTGGCTTCGGGCTGACCCCGTCCCGCGCCAGGAGCTAAAAACCTACGGCGTCTACGAAATCATCGACCACAACAGCGCCTTCGCCAGCCTGCGCTCGCTCTGCCAGACCCTGACCGGTTTTGGCTACCCTGGCCTGGTGCTGATGTTTGACGAGGTCGACCGTAATCTCTCGTTAAGCACCAAACGCATCGCCGCCCTGGGCGACAACCTGCGTCAGGTGATCGACCTCTGTGGCAGCGCTCAACTGCCCGGAGTGCTGTTCCTCTATGCCGTGCCGCCCGAGTTCTTACGCCTGGTCGTGCCGGAATATCCGGCTCTGGACCAGCGTCTGCGCAGCCCCCTGCCACTCTCGCGCATCAGTCCCCAATCCACCCTGATCGACCTGGAAAAGCTACAGTTAGAACCGGAGGAACTGCTCAACGCCATCGGTCAGAAACTTTTGAAAATCTTCCAGATGGCTGAGAACTGGACGGCCACTGAGGCCATTCAGCAAGGCAATCTGCAGGCTCTGGCCCGAGCCTGTGCTCAGTACAGTTTTGAAGTGGGCCACCGGCGTACTTTCGTCAAATCCTGGGTCGCCTTTCTGCATCAACAGAAGCAGAACGGCGAATCCTGGATGAGCCAGGAAATGGCCGAAAACCTGCTCACTCACGGTGTTACCAACAACGACCAGAGCCACGACTTCCTAGATGTCTAGCAACCTGGTCATGCCCCGCCGGCGCCGCTCCGCCAAGAATCCCCATTTGCAGACACTGGAAGCGCTGCGCCTGGGGGTGGTGCCCCGCCAGGAGCCGGAGCAATTGACGGTGGCTCGCGACACAGAACTGGAACTGATCGCACAGGACCTGCGAGAAACCCCTGATCTGGGGGCGGCCCGGGTGTTTCTGGGAGATTACGGCACGGGCAAAACCCATCTGCTGGAACTTCTCGAGCACCAGGCCCTGAAGCAGGGGTTTTTGGTCAGCCGGGTGGTTCTGGATGAAGAGGAAGTACCGCCCAGTCATCCCCAGCGGGTCTACCGGGCCCTGTGCCGAGGACTGCGCTATCCAGACGCCGACGGCCAGGGACTGGAGCTTCTGCTGGATCGAGCCGATCTGCCGGCTAAATTCTTCAAGCAGGACGGACCTCTCTACCATCACTACTTGAGCCCGGTGCTGCAATACTGGCGCGCGCTCGATGCGGAGGACGGCCTGCGCGAAGAGCTCCAGGAATGGATCGAGGGGCAGCCCTCTCAATCCAGTCAGGACCTGGAAGCGCGCCTGCGTCAGCGCACCCGCGTGCGCGGCCAACGCCTGTTTGCGCTCAAGGACTACCGGCCCTGGGCTCACATTTACGGCTACCTGGTAGGAGGCCTGGCCTGGCTATCCCAACGAGCAGGCTACAAGGGCCTGGTGGTGCTCTTCGACGAGGCCGAGTTCTACGCTCTGCTCAGCAGCACCGGCAAAGAATTCGCCGACCTGGTCTTTGGTTATTACGCCACGGCCGCGCTGGGTCCGGAACGCAGCCGATTCCGCTTGGACGCGGCCAAACGCGGTGGCCAGGCCATTCACCGCAGCTTCCCCCCGCTCTACCAGCCTCAACAACCCCTCTATTGCGCCTTCGCTCTGACTGAGGACCCCTGGGGGGTGGGAGCTTTGCGCAATCTGGTGGGCGAAGAGAGGATCCATCGGCTGACCCCCCTGAAGCTGAAAGATTACCAGGCCATGTGCCTGAAAGTCGTCGACCTTTACCGGGCCACCTACCCCGAATGTAAGGTGGGCAATGAGGTGCAAAACCCGATGGGTCAGGTGGTCTATCGGGGTGTCGAGCGGGGCGTGCTGGGCAATCCCCGCCAGGTTCTCAAGTTCGTGATGGAAATGCTGGATTTCAGCCGTTTGCGACGGCCCGAGGTGGGCGAGTTTGTGGCCGAGGTGATGGAGCTATTGCGCAGCTCGTAATGGTGGTGGATGATGACCCCATCTTCCGCATGCTGGTCCGGAGGGTGGCCGAGCAGTTAGGGAAACTGCCGGGCCTGATTCTCTGCGCCAATCTCAGGGAGACGGTCGAGCCGGCCGAGCGAGCGGATTTTTGGGTGGTGGATGTCCATCTACCGGACGGTTTTGGGCCCGAGTGGGTAGAACAACAGAGAGCGGCGGGGTATCGTCAGCCGGCACTATTACTCAGTCACAGCAGCTGGGAGGGAAATCCGGCCGGGCTGGGTTCGTGCGCCTTTGCGCTCAAACCGGTGCGGCTGGATCGCTTGAAAGAATTGATGCAAGGATGGTGGAGTCAATGAAACGGTTGATTTTAGTCGCGGCCCTGCTGCTGATTGGATGCGGCGGACTGGACGGTCAAAGCATCCACTATCTCCGGGAGTCCCAGGCCTTTCAGGTGAATCTGACCATGTATCAACGCAAGCTCAAAGAAGTGGCGGCCGTCGATCCAAGCCGGCGCCGTGAAGCCGCCCAGGCCCTGCTGGCTGAAGTCGAGGGCGAACACAAAAAGCTGGCCGCGCTTGAGCCCAATCCCAAGGTCATGACTGTGCACAAGGAACTGGACGCGCTCTACACGACCATGGAGAACTTCATCAAGGCCACCCTGACCGGCAGTGGGGACTCCAAGGACCCCCGCGTGGGCCAGCTCTCCAAGGAGTGGGCCGACCACCTGGACAAGCTGAACCGCGAGTTTCAGCGCCTGGACCATTGATCTCCCCCTGGCGCCACGGAGCCTGGGAGCGGTCGATATTCAGCGACTTATGCTGTCGTTGCAGCAACTGGTCCTTGGCAGCAAATGGCGAAGAATCGAGCATCTGAGGCGAATTGTCAACAGCTCCTGGTGGCGGACTGGCAAAGCTCCGGCAACATTCCCAAGCCCTGCTTTACGTAGAGTGGTTCGAACGATTCTTTGACTGGAGTGAGCCTTGTCCGAAAACCTTGACGACGATTCCCAGCCCCTTGGTGCAATAGGATTCGATCATTCGCCCCCCTTGCCCGACCGTATTCTGAGCCTGGACGAGCTGGGCGAACTCCCCGTCAACGAACGCGAGGCCTACTGGTACACACATTACTATCAGGGCGATAGCGCCCCCCAGCTGACCTTCCGCGCCATCTTCATTGGCTCGCTCCTGGGAATGATTATGTCCCTTTCCAACCTGTATATCGGCCTGAAAACAGGATGGGCATTGGGAATCGGGATCACCGCCTGCATCCTCTCCTACTCCATCGGCAAAGCCTTGAACTTGAAAATGTCGGTGCTGGAAAACAACTGTATGCAGTCCTGCGCCTCCTCGGCCGGCTATTCCACGGGCGGCACCATGGTCAGCGCGGTCGCCGCCTATCTGATGTTAACTCAGAAACACATGGAGTGGCCCACCCTGGCCATGTGGACCTTCTTTCTGGCCATGCTGGGCGTGTTTCTGGCCATCCCCATGAAACGCCAGATGATCGACGTGGACCAGCTCCGCTTCCCCTCTGGCATCGCGGCGGCTGAAACCCTCAAAAGCCTTCACGCCGAAGGCAGCGAGGCCAAAGAAAAAGCCAGCGCACTGGCCAGAGCCGGCTTCCTGTCAGCCATCTGGAAGATCGTCCTGGATCAGGCCGAGAAGCGCAAATGGTTTGACACAGTGCTGGCGCCCAAGATCAACTACTGCGGTCACGAGCTCAGCAAGTGGACGGTAGGCCTGGATCTGAGCCTGGTGCTGGTGGCTGCCGGCGCCATTGTCGGCTGGAAAATGTGCTGGTCCATGTTGTTGGGCTCGTGCATCAATTACCTGGTGCTGGCCCCCACCATGGTGGCCCAGGGCGCCATCCACGCTGAAAAATTGGGATTTCGCGAAATCGTCTCTTGGAGCACCTGGGCCGGCGCGGCCATGATGGTCACCTCCAGTCTGTTTGCCTTTGCCCTGCAATGGCGCACGGTGGTACGGGCCCTTTCGGGCATCACTTCCATTTTCGGCGGCGGCGCGGCCCACGCCGAAAATCCGCAAGTGGAAGCCATCCAGGTGCCCAACAGCTGGTTCGTGGTCGGCTCGCTGATCGCCGGCGCCGGATGTGTCTGGGTTCTAAATAAGGCGTTTGGCACGGCCGTCTGGGCCGGCATTCTCTCGGTTCTGCTGAGCTTTGTGCTATGTCTGGTGGCTTGCCGGGCCACCGGTGAATCCGATATCACGCCCATGGGCGCGATGGGTAAAGTTGCCCAGCTTAGCTTCGGCATGTTGGTGCCGACCAACAAAATCACCAACCTGATGACAGCCTCGGTTACGGCCGGTGCCGCCTCTTCCTCGGCCGACCTGCTTACCGACCTCAAAAGCGGCTACATCCTGGGGGCCAATCCTCGGCGCCAGTTTCTGGCTCAATTCTTCGGCGTCTTCGCGGGCACGTTGATGGTCGTGCCCGCCTTCTACGTGCTGGTGCCCAATGCCGAAGCCCTGGGGGGCGAAAAATGGCCGGCTCCGGCCGCCATGGTCTGGAAGAAAGTGGCCGACCTGCTCTCGGAAGGGGTCAGCGCGCTGCACCCAACCGCCCAGGCCGGGCTGGTCATCGGGGCCCTGCTGGGAATCCTGCTGCCGATGATCGAGATGAAGCTGCCCAAGCACTTGCGGGCCTACTTCCCATCAGCCACGGGACTGGGGCTATCCTTCGTGATCCCCTTCAGCAACGCGCTCTCGTTTTTCATCGGGGCCCTGATCGGACGAATCTGGCAGAAGCGCGCTCCTGAGAATTGCGAAAAGTATCTGGTGGTGATTTCCTCTGGAATCATCGCGGGCGAATCCCTGACCGGTGTCGGCATCGCCTTGAGCGACGCCATACCAGGGGTTATCGAGGCCCTTCGCAAACCCTGACCCCCATGCGCAGTTGTCGTGAGCCCAGTTGCATTGCCTGGCCTCTGCAGTCCAGTGATCAATACTGCAGCTGGTGCGGCCGCCGGCTGGTCGAGGTGGAGGCGGACTTCGAATCCAAACAGGGTGACGCCTGGGTCATACTCGACCCGCCTGTACTCAATCGGGAGCGACCGCCTTCTTTGCGGCTGCGGGTCGCTCACTGCGGCGAGGCCGGCCACCTGCGGCTCCAACCTCAGGATTTTCGCATCAGCGCGCCCTGGTTAGAGCTGGACTACAGTTCATTGGGCGAGGCCCCCCTTAAGCCAGGGGACGCTGTGCAGTTTCCGGTACGCAAGCTGAAGGTGCCCGGACCCGAGGACCTGCCTCACGAGATCCGCATTACCGTGGGTCAGCAAGAAGTCCGAGCCAGCACCTCGCTGACCTTCGTGCCGGCTCCAGAGTTCCACCTTGAGCTGAGCTCCTCAGAGGTGGTGCTGAGCTCGGATAGCGAGCCCTTCCTGGAAGGGGCGCTGGTTCTGCGACGCGGGCGCATCTGCCTGGATACGCCGCCAGCACTCGATCCGGCCTGGGCCCGCCTGGAGGCCAGCGGGGAGGACATCGAACTGGAGCTGGACGCTCTGGAGCGCCCGCGTTTCCCCTTCCGCTTTCGCTTCGCCAGCGAAGAACTGGCCCAGTTGCGACAACGCAGCGCCGACCAGGTCTCTCCTCTGCAGAGACACGGCAAGGTCAAGTTTTCTTACCTCGACCGCGGCCAAAAAGGCTCGGGCGGACCGGAAGTGCTCAAGGCCGAACTGCCGCTCTCTCTGCAGTTCATTCTGGCCCCGGAGCTTTACGTGGAGCCTTTTGGTTACGAGCCGAGGCGTGACTGGTTCGCGGTGCTGGGTCTGCGCCACCCCAGCTCATTCGCCCTGACCCTTCACAATGGTCCGCCCGGCTCTGCTCCCCGTCAGGAACTGGTGGTCCAGCAACTGAAGGTACGAGATCTGGATGCCAACGAGGAATTTCTGGTCGAGAGCGCCGAGCCTCCGCCCTGGCGAGTGCAATCAGATGCTCCGCGGGCTCTCAAAATTCGACTGCCACTGGGGCTGCGCAAAGCCCTCTCGGCCGCCCAGGGTCCGGCCCTACAACGCCGTTTGCAATTGATTCCAGTCAGCAACGACCCGGTGCAGCGGCTGTTGCACCTGCGCTTTCAGGCCGAGGCGGCTGAACCATTCCCCGGCTACCTTGCGGTCGATCTCGGCACTACTGCCACCTGCGCCGCGCTGGTGAGCGAAACCAAGCAGGTGGAACGGGTGGTTCTGGACGGCCAGTTGGAACTGCCGTCCGCCATTTGCTATCTGCGCTGGGGGAGCGAACCCAAGTGGGAGGTGGGCCAGAAAGCACTGCGCAGGCGCCTGGAGCCGGCCGCGCAGCGCTCCGTCATTACTCAAGCCAAACGGCGGGTCGGCGACGACGAGAACCCCTTTGAGGTCGTCCCCCTGGACGAGCCCGGGGAGACCGTCATCCTGACCGCCACCCAGGCCCTTTCCCATCTCTATCGCGAGGTGCTCGACCAGGCTTTGCGCCAGCGCCTGGCCTCGGGCACTTCTGAGGTCTTAATCGAGCGCATGCTGATCACTCACCCTTCCCGATTCTCGCTGCGCCAGATCGAACTGATCAAACAGGCAGCCCACCAGGCCTTGCACGACCACTGGCTACACTGGACCGGCCAGGACCGCCAGGACCTACCTCAGCCGATCACCCTGCACGAACCGACCGGAGCCGCCTTCCATTACCTCAAGGATTGGCAAAACCTGGCCCAGGTCCATTCCCGGCTGAACCAGGATCAGCTTCAATGGCATTTGATGGTTTACGACCTGGGCGGAGGCACCCTGGACGTCACTTTGCTCCGACTGGACTCAATGCAGCAACCGATCCAGGGCGAAAACGACCAGTTCGCCTATCAGGTGCAGCCCAGCGTGGTGGGAGCCACGGGTGAGCGCTGGTTCGGCGGCCAGGACGTCACCGAAATCCTTTATGAGAAGGTCGAGCACCGCCTGAATGAGGTGCTGGGCGAATGGGAATGGCCCGATCCTGAACAGGGTGGGGCCCAACGAGTGGCCTGGCAGCGCAACCGAAATCTGCTCATGCACTGGTGCGAACGCTTCAAGCTGGACCTTGTGGCGGGTCAGAGTGAAAGCTGGTCCAGTTTTCCCAGCCTGACCGTGATGGAAAACGGACGGGAGCGCCTGGTCACCGTTTCCCACTGGCGCCAATCGGTGCAGTTGCCCAACCTTCAGGAACTGGAAGAAGGCGTGCAACCGCTGCTCCAGCGGAGTCTCAAGCGCGTTCAGGAGATGCTGGAACGCCACCAGCTCAAATCTCCTCAGGTTGTTCTGCGGGTCGGCAAGGCCAGTCAGCTGCCCTGCGTGCAACTGGCCCTGCAAGAGAGTTTTCCCGATAGCCTGCTGCTGGCTCCCGAACTTCTTAAGGGATGCGTGGTCGAGGGCGCCTGCGTGCCACCCTTGCCGGGCCTACCCGGGGGCGTCCAGCTCTCGCGGGGACAGCGCCGCCCGGGCGTCCGCTTTCGCTGGAAACCTCAGGACAGCTATCTGGCCACCACCTCGCGGCTGGGTATCCAGGTGGCCGATTCGGGCGAGACCTGGTTTCAAGAGGTGCTGCCCGAAGGCACCCCCATACCAGTCGAGGGTTTGGAGCACACCCTGGAGGGTCTGTATCTGGAGGCCGGGCCCAACACGCTGGTCCTGCTTGAAAACGCCGGCCACCTGGATTCGCTTAAAGGCAATCGAGACATCCAGATGCTGAGCAAGATCCATTTCGAAGTCCCCAGCCTGGGAGCGGAGCAGATGGAGCAATTCGGACTGACCTTTCGACTGAGCGTGCAGGGCCAACTCAGTGTCTGGCTGGGAGCACCTGACTGGGAGGGCCTGGAAATCGCCCGACTGGACGGCTCTCAGCTGGGCAAGCAATACTGAAATGGAGGTGTCCATGGAATTTGAGCAAGAATTTGCCAATTTTCGCCTGACCGTGCTGCGCGAATTGGCCGGATTGCGCCAGGAAGTGCGGGAACTACGGCAGGCTCTGCAAGCAACTCCCCCCCCTGCGGCGCCGCCTCCACCGGCGGCCGGCCCAGCCTGGCGCAATCTCTTTAGCAAGCTTCCCGCCTCTTTGGAAAAACGCCTGAACCCTTTGATGACCCAGGACCCACCTCAGGACCCGAAGCAACGAGCTCAGTGGCTGCTCGAAATCAGCGAGAACGTCGAGGATTTCCTACGTTACGAGGGAGACGAATGGAGCGACTCGGCTCCGTTTCTGGACGGCCTGCGCGAACTGGAACAAAGCTGTGGTCTGGAGCGCCTGATTCCTCAAGAAGGAGATGCGGTGGACAACAGCCTGCATCTCATCCTGCAGAGCATTCCCAACGCCGACAAACGCGATCAAATTGCGCGCTGTGCTCGACCCGGCTTCATTTACGAGGGAGAGATGCTGCGCCGGGCTGAGGTGGTCGTCTACTTATAGAGTGCCGCCCAGGGAGAGCACTTTGGCCTTCAGGCTGTCGACTTCTTCCTGAAGCTTGGCCATCTCTTTGCGCTTGAGGCCAGCTTCGGCCTGAGCTCGCACGGCGCTGCGACGCGCCTCTTTCAACTTGTTCTGCATGGAAGCCATCTCTTCCGAGCCGGCGCCGGCCCCGGCAGCGGCGGCAGCCGGGGGACCGGCCTTGCGTAAAGCCTCCAACTGAGCCTGGAGCACAGCGTTCTGTTTGCGGCTCTCGGCCAAAGCTGTCTCCAGCGCCCGGCCCCCATTCTGCATATTCTCGGAGTTCTTCTCCAACTCCAGACTGCGATTTTGCAGGACCACCAGCTGCTGGTGCTTTTCGATGAGGGCCGCTTTGACTTCCTGATATTTGGCGCCGGCCAGTTGCAGCTTCTGGCGCAAGTCCACCACCGCCGCTTCCAGCCGGGCCATTCGGTCGCCATCCTGGGCCGGAGCGGGTTGGGACTTCAAAGTGGCGTTCTCCGCCTGTAAAGCCGCCAACTGATGAGACAGCTGCTGGACCTGGGCTTCGGCCTGAGGATTGCCAACCGGCTGAGCTTTGAGACGGGCGTTTTCAGCCTCCAACTCGGCCTGGACCTGGGCGGCCTGCCTGGCCAGGTTTTCGGCCGCGCTGGCTCGAGTGGAAAGCTCCTCGCACTCATCGTGCACACGCGCCAGCTCATCTTGAAGATTGGTAATTTCGTTCAGCAGATCGGCGGTGTCGTCCTGAGCACTGCGGTCCACCTGGGCGGCCGCCTGGCGAGCTGTCTCTACCTCCTGCTCCAGCGACTTGATCCGGTCGCGAGCCGCGTGGATGGTGGCAACGGCTTTTTTCAGCTCCTCCAGTCGGACATTGACCTGTTCCTGGAGCTGGGCGATTTGTGCATCCCGCTGCTGGAGCTGGGTCTGCAGGGCGCTGTCGCCCTGAGCCACAAGACTGGCCAGCTGCTGCTCCAGCTCGGCCACCCTACCGGACGCATCCGCGGCCGCCTGCTGCTGAGCGATCTCCTGGGTGAGTAAGCGAATCCGGTGGCGGGCTTCGGTCAATTCCCGCTGCAGAGTTTGCACGCGCCAGTCTTCCGCCACCGGCCCCTGAGCCTGACGAGTCAGAAGTTCGTGCACCTGCTTCTCGCGAAACTCAAGCAGGGTCTCGAACTCCGCCACCAGCTGGTGGGCTTCGCGCAGACGCACGAAGAGCTGACGAACCGTTTCGGCCGGAACCGTCTCATCGGTGGCCGGAACTTCGGGGAGTTCAGACGCGGGTGGGGGTTCCGGGCGGCGCTGCTCAAGCAATTGAAGCAGCTTCTCCTGAAGCTCATCAGCCCGTAGTTTGCGCGACCGGTTTTGCTCGGCCAGGCGCAACAAATCGCGACGATACCGCCGTGCCACCTCAACTGCCTGTTGCAGCCGAGTCTCCAGCACCTGCGCTTTTCTTCCCGAGACCTTCCAGGCCTTCACCAACTCTTTCAAATTGGCAGGCCTGTCCCCTGAATCAGACTCCGTCACCGGGCCGCCATTCGTTCTTGCAATATCGTCTCCCGCATTATCGAAAAGTTTTAACAATTTGCGGAGGCGCGACTACTCCCCCACGATCGATTCGATGGTATGGTCCATCAACTCGCGCCGCCCATGCTCGATCTGCCGCTCCAGGATGCCGTTCCCGTCCACGACATACTGCCCGACGTGAATGAGAGGCGGGGAATAGGCGTGGAGCGACACCGCCGGCTCGCCTTCGATGTGGCTGACAGCGTGGATATACCCGGCCCCACCCGTGCGCACATATCCAGGCGTCATTTCAATCCTGGAGGCGCCGGTCGGGAGCATCATCTGCTTCTCGAGGATCGTGCCCTGCACGCACATCAAAGCCACCTCGGAATGGTCGTGATCGTGGAAGCCGGTGCCCTGGCCAGGCATCCAGGAGAGCACCCACACGTCAATGCGATCATCTTCATAGATCAGACGATAGCGGCGACGAGATGGGTCCACCACCACCAGAGGCTTCCAAAGCTCGGGCTTGTCAGCGATAGAACGCACGAGCTGGCTCAGCTTCTGCTGGTCCAGCGGGCCTTCAGCCTGCTGCTGACTGACCAGCTGGCCACACTGTTGGGCCAAGTCGGCCGGGGGGCGAAGCACGTCCCACCATTCCTGACGCACGACCGCTTCGCTACGAACCATTTCCAAAATACACCTCGCGAGGACACAATTATGACTGGGCCTGGCTTCCCCTGCCATCCAGTCCGAATCAACTAGTCGCGATGGGCAATTCGGGGTCGACCGTCGCCCAGAGGGCGGGTATTTGCTGTCGGCCTGCGAAGCCCAAACCGATGTTGCCCAGTGAATGCCCCTATCCAGAAACCAATCCTGAACATCCAGCCAGCCATCCACTGGGGACCAGTGCCGGCGAGGGCCAATGCGCTCAGTGCCAACGCTATTTTCGTCGTTGCGCGGACTGCCAGGCGGCCAACCGCTGGCTGGCCCGATTCTGCCGAAACTGCGGCCACTCGCTACTGGCTCAGGACTGGCTCCCCGAACAGGCCGACACCCCACTCCACCGCTTGCCACTCAACTGGCCTGGCGAATGGAAAGAGCCCATCCTCTCAGGACTGACTCCGACCTGGGCGGGACTGTTGGACGGGCGCTTCTTTTTGCTCAGCCGCCAAGGCGACTTGCGCCATCTGCTGCGCAACCCCAATCGACTGGAAATGCCACAACCGCCGACCCAACCGCCCTCATCCGCCCCGGCCTACCTGCATGGATTTCTGGCCATACCGGGAGCAGACCAGGTCACCCTGGTCGACCTTCTGGACATCCGCAGCAGTGCCCGCAAAGTCCAACGTCTGCGCGGCCCGCTGCTCTGCCCCATTGCCTCGGACGGCGCCCAATGGCTGGCAGCTCTGGTCATGGATGGCGAAAACCGGAGCCTGCAACTCTTTCGCCTGCAGCAAAACAAATTGCAGCTGGCATGGAATCAGGTCCTGGAAGCTCAAGGCCAGCAGAACCAGCGATTCCCCCGCCTTTTCTGGTGCGATCAGACTCTGGTCTACTTGAACGAACAGGGGGAAATCCACGGCTTCGAGGCCGCTACCGGCAGCGAAGTCTTCCAGCGCCAATGCCCGTGCCCGCCGGCCGCTCTGGCGGTTTGGACGGCCGGCTCGAACGCTTACTGGGCCGGACAGGACGGTTCCTTGTGGTGGCTCAAATGCCAGCCCGAGATCCAACTCCATCAGTTGAGCGGCAGTCAGCCCTCAACAGTGCTGGCCCTGGCCGGCGGAAGCCACGATCTGATCGCCAGCTTTGGCCGCAGCCTGGTGCGCGTCCAGATCGAAACGGGGCGCGTGGAACAACTGGAACTCCCCCACTATTGCACCACTTCTCCCTGGGTAGGACCAGATGCGGCTCTCGCGCTTTCTCAGGAGGGTCAGTTGTATCTGCTCGCCCTTGGCACTCAAACGTTCCACGTGCAAAGCGGAGACAAGATGCCCGCGCCTTTCAGCGGAAGCTTGCTAGCCCCGTTCTACAACGGTCGGGAATGGTACATCCTGGATCAGGACGGTCGGCTCTTTATCAGCGCTTGAAAGGCAGCCGAACAGTGAAGGTGGAGCCCTGGCCAACCTGCGAGCGCGCGTCCAACTGACCCCCATGTTCCTGGACGATCTGCCGGGACACAGCCAACCCCAGTCCGGTCCCACCCAGTTCCGCGGCCGGCCCTTCCTGGACTCGATAGAACTTCTCGAAAACCCGGGGCAGCTCGTGCTCGGCGATGCCCACGCCAGTGTCGCTGATATGGATCTCCAACCCGGAACGGCGGGCCTCGGCCTGTAGCTTGACCTGACCAAAACCCTTCAGACCCGTGCACTTAATGGCGTTGTCCAGCAGGTTGACCACCACCTTGTGAATTTCATCCTCGCGCACTTCCACAGCTGGCAGACGCTCAGGTAGATCGCAAAGCAGAGAAAGGTTCTTCTCTCGAGCGACACCTTCGAACATGGTGGCGGCTCGGCGCAACACCGGGATCAAATCAACCGAGCTCATCTCCGCCGGCCTGGCATTGGGATTGGCCGCCTCTTCAAGGCTCAGCACCAGCCGGGTCATGCGGTTGGTCTCCTCATTGATCACCTGCAAAAAACGCCGGGTCACCTCGGGGCTCTGATAGGCTCCCTCGAGCAAGGTTTCTACATAACCCTTGATGGCGGTGATGGGTGTGCGCAACTGCTGATTGACGTCTCGGAGCAGGTCGTCCAACCCTTTCTCAATCTGCTGCACGGGGGTCATATCGCGTAGATAGGCCACCCAACCCTGGAGACGATTCTCGTCATTGTGCACGGGCGACAACTGACAAAGACACAGCGATTGAGGGGGAACCAGCACCACCTGCTCAACCGGAGTATCGACCGAAGACTTGACGGTTTGTCCGAGCAGCTTCAAAAAATCCGAGGTGGGCAAGACATCCCAAATCGACTGATCAACCCAATCTTCTTGCGGCTTCTGAGCTAACAGCTTGAGCGCTTTTTGATTGACGAAACGGACTCGGCCACTGCGATCGACACCCAAGCAGGCGTCGGGCAGGCTCTCCAACAGCGCATCCAGTAACTGGCCTCGAACGCGACGGGCCATGATAGGACCTAGGACTTAATGGAGACTGGAATCTCCATGAACTACTCGGAGTCCTCGTACTGGAACTTGTAACCGATGCCATGCACGGTTTTGAGAAGCTTGGGGGACGAGGGCTCGTCCTCAATCTTTTGCCGCAAGCGGCGCATGTGCACGTCCACCGTTCGGGTGTCGCCCAGATAGTCGTAACCCCAGAGTTGCTCCAACAGGAAGTCTCGGGTAAAAACCTTGCCAGGATTGGTGGCCATGAGCTTGAGAAGGTCGAACTCTTTGGGCTTCAGCTCCACTTCCTTGCCGTATTTGCGAACTTCGTGCTTGACCAGATTGAGCGAGAGGTTTCCGAAGACCAGTTCGTCCTTCTCCTCAGCCTTGCCGCTGGTGCGGCGCAGCACTGCCTTGACGCGGGCAACCAGTTCGCGAGGGGAGAAGGGCTTGGGCACGTAGTCGTCCGCGCCTAACTCCAGGCCTAAAATCTTATCGATCTCCTCACCCTTGGCGGTGGCCATGATGATGGGAGTCTTCATTTCGCGTCGCAGAATACGAGTGACTTCCAAGCCACCCTGACCTGGCAGCATAACGTCAAGGATAATCAAATCCGGACGGTCTTGCTTGGCCACGTTGACCGCTTCCACGCCGTCGTAAGCGCAGATAACTTCGTAGCCTTCCTTCTCCAGGTTGTATTTGATGAGCTCAACGATATTGCGCTCATCGTCCACGACTAGAATTCTTTCCTTGGGCATCTACAGGTGATCCCTTCCCCTACGGTTGGTCGCAGGTTCTGCCTTTAGGCCCAACTTCCTCCAGCCCGCCCCCGAAATCACGAATCAAATTCATTCAAATTTGAATCTTGTTCGGCGCAGGGAACCGGGTCGCTTCATCCAGAAATGACGACGATGAAGAAAATTTGCCCTGACCTGGTGGCCATGTCGGACGACGAACTTCGGGACTTCTGGCGCCACAACAACCCTGCCCAACTCAAGCGCCTGGGAGATCGCCTGCTGGCGGAATCCTTACCCAGAGTCGAGACCCGGGTCTGCGACTTCTACGCCAAAGACCTCTCGCAATTGCGCCAGTCAGCCGGCCTGACAGTGGGCCAGGCCGCCCAATTGCTAGACGTCACGCCCGTGATCGTGATGTCCTGGGAAAGCGGCGAAGTTCGCCCTCCGGCCAGCCTCTCACTGATCTACGCTCAGACCGTCAAGTAGGTAGGCGGTGCCGGGTAGAAGTGCTGAACCTGCGCCTCCCCGGCCTCATTGCCCACCACCAGGGTGCTGGTCAGCCCAAGGAAGAGACCGGTCTCAACCACGCCGGTTAGCGACTTGAGAGCGGCGTGCACTTTGTCCGGCTGGCCCATGGGACCAAACCGGCAATCGAAGATAAAGTGCCCCTGGTCAGTTCGAAAAGGGGAGCCTTCCTTCTGACGTAACTGCACCTGCCCACCCAGCAATTCAATCCGCTTCTGCAGCCCCGACCAGCCAAATGGAACAACCTCTACCGGCACGGCCCAACCTTCCCCCAGTTGCTGCACGCGCTTGCCTTCGTCCACCATGATGACCAGGCGAGTACTGGCCGTGGCCACCAGCTTCTCACGCAGGAGTGCCCCCCCGCCCCCTTTGATGAGCCGCCCCTCAGGATCAACCTCGTCTGCCCCGTCCAGGGTCAGATCGATCCGCTGAAAGTCAGGGTAGCCCGGCACCAGGACAATGTTTGCCTTGCGCGCTTCCTCAGCCATGGCCTCCGAGGTGGCCACCGCCTGAATCTTCAGTCCTTCAGCCACACGCTGAGCCAACAAGCGAACCATCTCCAGCGAGGTCGAACCGGTTCCCAAACCCACAACCATGCCGTCCTCGACCAACTGCACGGCAGCCCGAGCGGCAGCCTTCTTGGAAGCCTCAAAACTCACCGACATCTCCTTCTCCGGGTGCCCGGCGGCGACGAATGCGTCGGCGCCCCCGGTCACCCCCTTCGACCGGCTTGCGCACAACGTCCTGACGCAATCCCGTGGGTGGACGAGGGGGAGCTGCAGCCCGGCGCCTGTCCTCCAGACGCTGACTCCAGTATTCGAATTCAGGCTGATAGGCGGGCACTTCGGCGGCGAAAAACTCCAGCAAGCGAAGGGCCTCGGCAAAGCCTTCGCGTTCCTCGAGCGGGCGCCCCTGACCACGTTTACGCTTGCGACGCAAGGCCAGCCGTCGGAACAACCCCAGGGTCAGGCTCATCATTTCGGCCTCACGCCGAGCGAGACCAAGACGAGTGACGCAATCGAAGACAGCCGTATTCCAACGCTCACCCTCATCCTCACCGCTCAACAGACCCTCCATGAGAGCGATGGGCAAAACCCAAAAACAAAAGAGCAAAGGACGACTCAATTTGCCCTGTCCACGCTGCTGGTCACACCGACGTAGCAGGCGGTAAATCAGCTTGCCGTCCGGATCATACTCCAGTCCGCCGCGAGCGGCGATGCGCAGATAGGCCTCCAGGTGAAAATCCATGGCTTCCAGCAAGCCGGATTCATCCATCAACTCCAACGAGCGAGCGGCCGCTCCCTCGTCCAACAGACGACCAAGCTCTTCAGAAACGCGCGCGGGCGCGCTGCGCACGATCATCGGGGCCAGTCGTATCATGGCACGCCAGGTCTCAGCTTCGATGTCAAAACCCAGGCGCGCCGAAAATTTGATGGCCCGAACCATACGCACAGGGTCCTCTTGGAAGCGCTGCATCGGATCGCCGATGGTGCGCACCATCTGAGCCTGGATATCCTGCAGCCCGCCCACATAATCGATGAGGGAAAAGCCGGCGATGTCATAAAAAAGACTGTTGATGGTGAAATCGCGCCGTTCCGCGTCCTGCCGGGGGGAACCGAAACGATTGTCGTCTACCACCAGCAAATCAGCCTCTTCCTCACCTCCTCTGCTCTCCAGATCGGGATGGGCTCGAAAGGTTGACAGCTCGATAATCTTGCCGTCCGGGTAGTGCAGGTGAGCCAATCGAAAACGCCTGCCAATCAGGCGACAGTTTCGAAAAAGCCTTTTAACCTGAGCTGGTCGGGCCGAAGTCACGATATCGAAGTCCTTGGGACGACGCCCCAGCAGCAGATCGCGCACTCCGCCCCCGACCAGATAAGCGGTATGTCCGGCGCGATAGAGCCGGTAGAGAACTTTAATTGCATCGGCGTCAATATTACGCCTGGATATAGAGTGTCCCGAACGCGCCACTCGCACCGCCCCATCCGCGGGGGCTGACGGCGAGGACTGAGCCGGGTCGATTTCCTCTTCTAACATGGGGCCTTACCTTTCCGGCATTACACATTTTACCTCCCTCGAAAGGACTCCCTGATCAACCACCGAAGCGCAGCCCGAACAAGTGCACCCGTACCCGCCGGGAAACGGGAGGAGCTCCACTCCTCCTTCAAATAACAGGTGGCTCGCCGCGGGAAAAACAGGGCGACCACGCAAGTGACTTGGGAGGAATTTCATGGTGCGTTTACGAGGATTGCTGGTGGCTGGAGTTGGCCTCGCCCTCAGCCTGGCTGCCTGGTCGGACCCCAACTGGAAAACGTTGACCGACGCTCCGCGCGATTTTGAAGGACAGGGCTTCAATCACGAGCGCCCGATTCACACCCCCCACTCGGGTGGCGATGTGATCATCGAGATGCCCAATGACGTCTGGGTAGTCAACTACGCCGGCGCCATGGGCGCGGACAAAGAATATTACAACGAGCAGATCGGCGCTCGCCTGGGCATCTGGGCCGGCTCCAGCCTGGAAGGCAAACAGCCACGCGCGGTCGTGAGCGAGTGGATTGGCAACATCAAGCAACTCACCGGCGGCGACTGGCAGGCCCCCAAAGCCACCAACATCGCCGGCACCCCGGTGGTGCAGTCCTGGGGCGTGGACGCCTTCGGCAACTACGCCTACCGCGTGGTGGCCTTCACCAAGTTCGGCGTCAACTATGCCATCGTGACTCGGATCCCGTACGAGCACCGCTGGAACCGCGCTCTGGACGAAGACATGACCTCCATCATCAGCGAGAGCCACCTCAGCACGATGGCCGTCAAGCGCCAGATCAAGCGCCAAGAGCGCCGCTAATTGTCTCCCAGGTTTCTGGGAACGGCTTTGACATTAGGGCTGGTGGTCCAAGCGACCGCCGGCCCTTTGTCTGAGCGTTTCCTGATCACGGCCCAGAGCGGCCCCCTGAGCAAAATCTTCGTGGTCCGACGGGACGGCCGCGATTGGCATCGACTCACCAACCAGGCAGGAAGCGAAGCCGACGCCGCCTATTCGCCCGCCCGAGGCGAGGTCTTCTATCGCAAACTGGTGCGCAACAACTGGGAACTGGCGGCCTGGAACCTGGACCGACGAGAAGAACGAATCATTCATCAACACCTGGCCCTGGAGCGACAACCGGCCCCTTCACCCGACGGGAGCCAGCTGGCCTTCACCAGCAACCGCTACGGCAACGATGAGATCATGCTGTTGCGACTGGACCAACCCGACTCCGAGCCCGAGCGCCTCACCTGGGACCAGGGCCAGGACAGCAACCCCAACTGGTCACCGGACGGCAAAAGCCTTGTCTTCGCCAGCCGCCGCAACGGTCAATCCGATCTCTACTCGGTGGATGTCGAAACCGGCAAGCAGCGACGCCTGACCAACAGCAACCAGGACGAGGTCGACCCCCGCTGGTCGCCCGACGGCGAAAAAATTCTTTTTCAAACCACCCGAACCCGTTACAGCCAGGGGCTGGTGGGTGTACTTCAGCTTCAAAACCTGGAGACCAGCTACTACCCGGAAGTTGGCGGATCAGCCCACCAGCCCAGCTGGTCGCCTGACGGAAACTCGATCCTTTACCTGGACTATCGCTCCGCCCGAGCTCCAAGCAGCCCCGCTCTCATGCTCTTCTCCCCGGGAACCCGCGAAGCCGAGCCCATCGTACTCTACAGACAGGAATTCGAACTCACCCGCTGGAGCTTTCGTCAGGCATCCTGGAATGTGGCCGGCTTAGGGCTTTAGCAAAGCCACATCATGTGGGTCACATCACAGCCTGAACGACCTATTTTGTGCTAATTTGGGGGGTCCCCCCGCGGCCAAAAGAAAGAAAAGCCTTACCTGCTTGAGCAGGTTCCGACCCTCCCTTAACAGAATGCCTCGGAGTTAACGACCGGAGACGAGCATGGCAACCTTTACATTCAAAGCGGTAGATGAAAACGATCGGGTAATTCAAGGCACGTTGAACGCTCCCAGCGAGAACCTGGCGATGCTGAGACTTAAGAAAGTCTACAAAAACGTGCTGGTATTGCGCGAAGAGCAAGTATCGGCTTCCTCGGGCGCTACGGTTTTCCAAAGCAGTCCTAAAGTTTCATACGAAGCCCTGGCAGTCTACACGCGTCAGTTGGCCACCATGATTGAAGCAGGCATCAGCATCAACCGGTGCCTGCGCTTCCTCACTCAAGGCGAAAGCGCGAACCTGAACCTCGTGCTGGCGCGCGTTGCAGAAGGCGTGGAGCAAGGAAAGTCTCTCTCCAAGGCAATGTCGGAACAGCCTCGGGTGTTCAATGACACCTACGTGGCCATGGTGAAAGCCGGTGAAACTTCGGGCGGCCTGGACTTGGCGCTGAAGAAGCTAGCCGACCTGATGGAAAAAGTTGTGACGATGAAGAAGCGAATTCAGTCGACTTTCGCTTATCCCGCCGTTATTTTCGTCGTCTGTCTTGCGGTAATCTGTCTTTTCGTCTTTTACATTCTCCCTATGATGCTCCCGGTCTTCCTGTCCATGGGCGTCACACTTCCCTGGCCGACGCGCCTGCTTGTGTTCATTGTCAATACAGCGCGCGACCCTCGAGTCATGGTCCCACTCGGCGTCCTTTTCGTAGTGGGCCTGTACGTCTTCATCACAGTGATGAGAAACTCGAAAAATACGCCCCAGCTCAAGTATATGATCGACCTGAATCTACTGAAGATTCCTGTGGCCGGACCCCTTCTGTTGTTGAATGACCAGTCTCGTGTTCTCTATACGATGGCCACACTCTTGGACGCAGGCGTATCTCTGACTGACGTTTTAGCGACCCTGGAGCTCATCGCTGGCAACCAGGTCCTGACTCAAAAACTCGGCTGGGCGCGACGCTCGATGCTGGACGGCGCCAGCGTTTATCGTGCTTTTGAAATGCATGACTGCTTCCCCCAAACCTGTCTTCAGATGATTAAAGTCGGTGAAGAAACCGGTAACCTCGCGGACATGGTCCGCCGCATCGGCCGGCTCTACGAAGAAGACGTGGAGATTCGACTGGACAACCTGGCCTCGATGCTCGAACCGATGATTATGGCGGTCATGGGCTCTATCGTGGGCTTCGTTGCGATCGCTGCCTTCATGCCGATGGTTGAATTGCTGGCCAACCTGTAACCTCGATGAAGACACTAACCGTTGCACTCCTGTGCATGCTGATGACGACGCTGACCAGTGCCAAGGTTCTAACCGATAAGTCCAAACAGTTCCAATACGAACTGCCGGACTCGTTCAAGGAGAAGGCGATCGGAAACCAGACTTCTTTCGTGAGCCCGGACGGCAAGATCGTAGTCACCTCAAATCTCATACCCAACAAGCAGAAGCTTCGCCTGGGCGAGCTCATGAATGGCTATGCCAGACTCCAGGACAACGCTGGCAAGCTGTACGTCCGCTCTGGCTCCGTCACCCTGGGGGGCACCGAAGGCATGGCCCTTGAAGTCAAAGACAAGAAAGAGAATCACACGGTTTCTCTAGCAACTTTAAACCCCAAAGGCTTGGCCGTGGTGGTCATCAGCTTCAAAGCACCCATCGTAGCTGAGCCGGCTTTGTTTACCCAGCTTGTGGCCAGATCTTTCCGATGGCTGATCAAGTAAATAACTTATAAAATAGGCTAGACAAGCCAGATCTCATTCGCTATAATGCGCCAGAGCCTGGGGATATTCCGATGTAGCTCAGTGGTAGAGCAAC
>JAFEBA010000031.1 GCA_018266105.1 bacterium
GTGATCCGGCCCGAAGCGCAAAACTCGGTAGCCGTGCCAGCGCTTATCCGGCAGATTAGGATTCAGAGTCTCACGCGCTGCCTGCGGCGCAAGCCTGGAAAGCACTTTCTTGATCCGAGAAAGCCGGTTGATCTCGCAGATATAGAGGTCTTCATCAGCAAAGGCTACGCCATTGGGCGAGTTGAGACCCCTGGCCAGTTCGACCACTTTGCGCTGAGGGGTGACGGCAAAAACCTTCTCATTGGTCGTACCCACAAAGAGAGTCCCATCAGGAGCTACAGACATGTGGCGCGCACCGGGAACACGAGCGTAGAGCTCCAGATGAAAGCCGGAAGGGATCTGAATCTGGCTCAAATCAGGCTGTGCTGCGGCGCAGCCGCCCAGCCACAGGACGAACAGAAGCCTTTTTAGCACCGGGTGGGTTCAGGCGCCAATAACAACTCCTGCAACGGTAGGCTGACTTCCACAGCCTTGAATTCTACATTCCGACCGTGAGCCTGGGCGGCCAACATCCGGCTGGCGTCAACCAACCGACCCTCCAGCCACACCCCCTGCTCCGTCTGCAATAGCTCAGAGAGCAGAGTTCCGGGCTCCACCTCATAGACACGGGCCTGGTGATTCAGCGTCAATTCAATACGCACTGGGGTCTCCTTAGCTGGCAATCTGCAAGAGCGCGCGTCGAGTGAGAACACCCGCAAGCTCTCTTCGATAATCGGCGCTGGCGCGCAGGTCAAGGACCGGGTCCACCAGCTCCGTAACAATACTGACCACGTTGTCGATCACATCGGACTCAAGCGGCTTCTCCAACAAAGCACGTTCGGCTTCTAGAATCCTCTGCGGGGTGCGCCCAATCGCTCCCAGCGCAATTCGAACTTTGGAGCAGAGGCCATTGTCCATTTCCATGGTGACGGCCAGATTGACCAGGGCCTGGTCCACAGGACTGCGTCCAAATTTCAGAAAGACGCCTCGGGCGGCTGCAGCGGGCCGAGGAATCTGGATCTCTTTGAGAATCCCCTGGCCCACAGCCGTGCGGCGGTAATCCACGAAAAAGTCTTGAATGGGCACGCGTTCCTCACCCCCCAGGCGCGCCACCACCACTTCTGCATCCAGGGCCAACAACGCCGGGGGACTGTCGGCGAACGGACCGCCACCAACCAGGTTGCCGCCCAACGTCGCGGTATTGCGGACCTCGGTGGGCCACCCCTGACAGGAACTGGAGGAGAGGACCCCGCTGGCCAGCTTGGCCACCGCGGGCGAGACAGCCAGCTGGTGCATGGTCGTGGTGGCGCCGATGCGCAGGCATTCTGCTTCGTCCTCGATATAATCCAGCCCCAGGCGGGTCAGATCGATCAAGCAACGGATCTCGGGCGGAAGATTCGGAACGATCTCCGTGCCTCCCGCGATAGGAGCGGCTGCTTCGCCGTACTCGTGCTTCTTCTGCACAGCCTCAGCCAGAGACTGCGGGTAAAGGAACTCCTCAAGCTGACGTATCACCGCTTAAAAATTCCCCGCCAGCAGGGCTGTCCCTCCCCAGGAGTGAACAGCCGAGGCGTGGATCAGATCTTTCTTGAACTCGGACGTGCCTTCGCCTGGACTCTGGTCTCCGCACTGGCTATGGGTGTATCGCTGGGCATCGTCATTAAAATCTTCGACGCCTTCACTCCCGGACTCAACGAAATCGAAGAGTTGCGAAAAGGCAACGTGGCCGTCGGAATCGTGCTGGCAGCCGTCATCCTGGCCACGGGCATCGTCATCGGCCTGACACTGCACGCTCCCGTCCCCGTTTAAACCAGTTCTCCGGCTCAGGGAACCGCTGCCGTATCCAGGAAGGAGTAGCCCCCCAACACCAGGCCTTCCCGGTTGTGCACGTGCTTGGTGCGCAGAAGGTAGCCCTCAACGTCTTCAAATTCCGGATCGGACTTGCCCTCATCCCAAAGCGCGTAGGTGAAATGCCCCATTTCCGTGACGCACAAATCATCCACCACCTTTTCTTCCACCAGCCGCACAGCCCGGAAGGCGTCTTGCTTAATCGCCTCCATGAGGATGAAGGCTTCCGCCTCCCGCTTGGAGAGCTTCTTCAGCTGCTCCACCATTTGATCCCCAAAATAGTTGTTGCCACCACCCTCACGACTGGGCTTGAGCACCCAGTTCTCGGGTTCGGCCAAAGCCAGTTCACGCCCGGTGCCCCCCCGCATCGAGCCATCCACCGGAGCCATGGCCACCATGGTTTCCAGCAACTCGACCGCTTCCTGAGGTGAAACAAACTTTTCCAACATCGCCTGGTCGGCCAGCACCTGCTGAATCTTCTTGGTATTGGCCAGCTGAATGGTTACGCTGGGAATAGACATCGTCTGACTGTGCTCCAGCAAGCGGCGACCCTTCCAGGCCAGCTCATTGGTATAGTGGTCGGGACTGTAGCCAGCCCGAAAGTAAGCGATGGCGGCCGACTTGCCCTTAAGACAGGTGTAGCCGTCGCGAATCTCGCCCTGCTCGCCCAGTTCATCCAGAGTCGTCCGCACCACCGGGATCCCATATTCAAGAACCAGCTCGGCCTGCATGCTGCGCTGATCAAAAGCATTCACTTCGCCGGGCGGGACGATAAACAGAATCACCTGGCCAGCCCTGGCATAGTGCTTGTAGCCCAGAGCCAGACCTTTGCAGATCGTGCTGCCCCCACGATGGGGCACAACCTGCTTAACCAGCTCGGTACCAGCATAGAGAAAACGTATGGCGGCGTTGACCCGCTGAGAAGCGTAGCCAAGGCTGGCCGCCATAAGGTTGGTCTCAACCTGCTTGGGTACAATCCCCTGAGGAGTGACAGCCGGCATAAAATCGTTGCGGCTCAAGAACAACCAGGGCCTGGAAATCGGCTTCTCAGGCAGACAGCTATAAAGGCCCTTCACAAAGTCATCCACCTCACGACTGGCAGCCAGGTGTTCGTCCAGAAAATCCCTTTGCTGCGACACTCGCAGGTACAACTTGTTATACAGCGGACTGACGCGCCGTCCGTGCTCATAGAAGCCTTTGGGAGCCTCCCAGGGATAGAGCGTGAAGGGCAGGTGGCCGATGCTGCCGTCTTTGCGATAACGGACCAATCCGTGGGCCATCACATACTCGAGGGCTTCTTGAGCCAGATCGGCGGCTTGATCAATCAATGGAGAGGCAGGGCTGCTGTTCATGGGCGCTGCTTTGGGAGCCCGCGGGATGTGTCCTTCTGGGCTAAAGGCCTAAACCGCGGCTGAGTCCGGCCCGCGCTGGGTCATCTGAAAGACGCTGAGGAAGTCTTCCACCGCTTCGCGATGAGTGGGATCCGAGAGAATCGTCTTGGCGATCTTGTTCTGCATCTGAGGGTAGGCCGGATTCTTGGTGAAATGCTCGCCGTATTCCTGACCGATCACTCCGTCCACCAGCTTTTTGGTGGCCTTGGGCAGATACTCTTCGTCCTCCGGGTCCAGCTCCAAGAGGCCGGGCTTGACATTCTCCAAGAACTTCTCTTGCTTGGTGGAGGGGAGGCCCTGGGCGGCAGTGCTGGGCGTGTAGACATCGGAGGCTTTGCCGGTGGGAGCACTGGGCTCCTGACCGGTCGACTCTTTCATCTTCTTCTTCTGGGTCTCGAACCAGGCCGTAGAGAGCGGAGGGGGACCTTGATTAAGCGGATCCAAAATTCAAGTGCCCTCCTTTCGCAATCATCTGGCCAGACATTCCCCCGCTCCACTCTTCTTCCTCTAACAGGCGAGGGACAGGTAAGGAAGTTATCACCACCTGAAGGCGACCTGTCTAGGGTACGCGTGCACCAGTTTAGACGCCCCCAAAGAGAGCGTCTGTTCGAGACAAAGCCAAATCATGTTCTCATGCCACTTTGCTCGACCCACATGGGGGAAATTGGTGCCCTGTGTTAAACACTCTGTAACATGCCCTCAACAATTCTGAAACAGCCGGTTTGTTAACATACGAGTAACCCACCGGACAGAAAATTGAGTGGGTAGCCCCCCAGGTTCGTAGTCAAGGAGGTCGTCGTGGGAAACCCTTTTAAGGTCGCGGATACCGAGTATCTAGAGAAGGCGCTCAATGCCGCCAGTCTGCGCCAGCAAGTCATTTCCAACAACATTGCCAACGTCAATACCCAGGGCTATCAAGGCCAGACGGTAAACTTCGAAGGCCACCTCCGTGAAGCGATGGACGCCGAAGCGGGCAACGAAGAGAGCGCCGTCGCCGGCGCCGTCGACCCTGAGTTCTCCACCGGCGAGGGTGGCGGCTGGACCAAGGCCAACCTCAAGCCCACGGTCGAAGCCCAGGACGGCAAGCTCAACATCAACAACGAGATGTCCAGCCTGGCCAAGAATCAGATTATGTATAACGCTCTGGCCACGAAGATCTCCGGTGTATACGGCGCCCTCAAGTGGGTCGTCGAGAACAGCGGCCGCTAGGTAGTAGGAGGAAGTAGATATGAAGTTTTTCTCGACATTCGACACCGCTGCCAGCGGAATGCGCGCCGAACAGTTCCGGATGGACCTGATCTCGGAGAACATCGCCAACGCCCACACCGCCAAGACCGCCGAGGGCACTCCTTATCGCCGCAAAATGGCCATCGCCACCGCGGAAAACAAAGCTCAGTTTGACTCGGAATTTTCCGCCGCGTCTTTCGACGTAAGCTCGGAGTTCGACAACAGCAAATCAGGCACGGCCGCCTACAACGGCGGAGGCGTGTCGGTTGCCTCCGTCACCGACAACTCCGACTACAACTGGGTCTATGACCCCACCAACCCCAACGCTGCTCAAGATGGCGAACACAAAGGCTACGTAGCGATGCCCAACGTCAACATCATCAGCGAGATGACCAGCATGATGCAGGCCACCCGCTCTTACGAGGCCAACGCAACCCTGGTCGAATCGGCCAAAGCAATGGCGATGAAAGCCCTGGAAATCGGTAGAGGCTAAAGGAGAAACTCATGCAGAACAACGGATTCAGCTTACCAACCTCGGGCATCCAGGGTATCTCCAACGGGATTACCAGCAAGATTTCCCATCTCGGAGGCGACAGCATCTCGTCTGTCTCCGACGCCCCCACCGCCGAACAGGCTCGCGGCTTCCAGCAGCTCCTGTCGGACGCCATCGGCAGCGTCAATGAAGCCCAGGACGGCGCCAAGAAAGCCACCGAAGCCTTGATGACGGGCAAGGCCGAGAGCCTGCACGAAGTGCAGATCGCCGGCGCCAAAGCCGAAATCATGATGAAGCTCACCACGACGGTGACCTCCAAACTGGCGCAAGCCACCACCCAACTGTTCCAGATGCAAGTTTAAGCGCGCAAAAAAAAGCTCTGGGCGGGGTGCAAGGCAGAGCAAAGAGACAAAAACAAGGTTTTTTTCCGTAGGTAGGAGAGGAGAACTGAATGGCAACCGGGATCCAGACAGGAATGCGCACGGGTAGCCGTGCCGGGATGACCGCAGGCAGAGGAGCACCAGGCAAGCCGGGTGGCGGCGGCCTAGGGAAGCTCAAAGAAATTTGGGGCGGACTTGGCAAAGGAGCCAAGATCGCTGTCGGTGCGCTGGTGGTAATCATCATCAGCAGCGCCTTATTTGCGTTTGCTTACAGCAGCCAGAACGCACCGGTGGATCTTTACACCACCAAAATGCCAAAGGAAGACGTGACGGCCTGCGCTGCGCTCCTGACCGAAAAGGGCATCAATCACTCGGTGAAGGTCACCGAGGACGGCATTCAGCTGAATCCCAAAGATCGTGGCCGCGCTCGCGCCTTGCTGGCCGCCAACGGTCTTCCCCGCCATACCATTCAGACCACTCCCGACTCGGGCGCTCTGGGCAAAACCCAGGCCGAAGCTCGCATGATGCGCCAGCGCGTGCTCGAGGGTGAAATCACCGAAGCTCTCCGCCAAATGGAAGGCGTGGGCGATGCCTACGTCAAGATCGCTACCCCGGACGAGGCCGCTTTCGCCGAAAACGCCAAGCCCACCCAGGCTCGCGTGATGCTCAAGCTCAATCCCGGCGTGACCCTGGGCGAGAAAGAAGTCGAGGCCGTCGTTCACCTGGTTGCCTACTCAGTTCCTGAACTCGACAAGAAGAACGTCAAAGTGGTCGACACCCAGATGAAAGATCTGACGGCCCTGCTCGAACAGTCGGAAGACGGCAGCGTGCCGACCGGCAAAATGGGCCTGATGGAGCAAGAGAAGGCTGAAGGCCTGCGCAAGAAGGCCCAAGAGCAACTGGACCAGGTGCTTGGCGAAGGCAACTCCAAGGTTGCCGTCACCGTCGAAATGGATTACTCCCAGAAAGAAACCAAGTCCCGTCTGGTAGGCGGCGCTGGCGACGACGGTCACGTCGTCACCGGCAGCCAGACCAAGGTCGAACGCTACGCCAAGAATCCTGGCGGCAACAGCGGCAGCGACCCGGCTCAGACCATGAGCGAAAACCCCGAGGACGAGGAAGTTGCCACCGCAGCCGGAGGCGGAATCCCCAAGGGCAAGGGCGGCAACAACTACGAAAACATCACCAAGGCCGAAAAGGTCGACTACAACCGCACTGAGACCACGGTGGTCCAGAAGACCCCCGAAATCAAGAAGATTAGCGCCAACGTCGTGCTCGACAACGTCCGCCCCGAAGTCGAGAAGAAGGCGATGGAAATTGTCGGATCCACCATCGGCATCGACGAGAGCCGCGGCGATAAAATCTCCGCAATCAGCCTGCCTTTCAAGAAAGCCACTCTGTCCACCATCGGAACCGGCGCTCCCGCTGGAGCCGGTGACGCAGCCAACAGCCCCTTCCCGGCCGCCACGCAGGGCGGCGGAATGAACACCCAGGTGATCGCTCTGGCCCTGTTCGGACCGGCCGTGCTGCTGCTCGGACTCATCAGCGTCTACCTGCTCAAGCAGCACCGCGTTCAGACCGACCGCAGCCAGCTACACCTGGGCAGCCACCACGGCTCGACCTCCACCGACATTGCAGACCTGCTGACCGACAAGTCCGGCAAGGTGACCTCGGTCACCGAGACCAAGGTCAACACCTCCGACGCCCTCGAGAAGCTGGCCAAGGAGCGCCCCACCAAGGTTGCCGAAATGCTGAAGAGCACCTGGCTGTCCGGCTAAACACCGGAGCTCTCAACTAGAAGCCTCCCGTCCGCGGGGGGCTTTTTTGTTTGCCTGCCGGACACAAACCTGCCGATAGAACTCCCCAGGGGGCCCACAACAAACTGTTAACCTGCGCCAACGAAGGCTTCTGGTGCATTTGTGTGGAATCCTTAAAATTGAGCGGGGTAGACCCGTGAGGAGAGATTGCAGAGTATGGCGAGTTCGACCGTGAACCTTCCCCCCAAGCAAAAGGCGGCGATTCTATTGATGTCGCTGCCCCCCGAGGTATCAGCCCAGTTATTCAAAGAACTGGGCCCTGATGAAGTTCACGCCATTACCCTGGAGATCTCCAAACTTCCCCCCATCTCGCCAGATGTACGCGCCCAGGTCATCGATGAATTTCTTCACTCCTCGGCCGGCTCCAGCCTGAGCGACGCCCTGGGTGGCGGCATGGGCGGGATGACCAACCCGATGGGCCAGACCCAGTCGGCCTACCCGCCACCCATGGGCGGCAGCGGCGGAATGACCTTCACCAGCGGGGGCGGAGCCAATCGCCCCCTGGGATTTCTGCGCCGAGTCGACCCCCATCAACTGTTGCAACTGATCCGCCGCGAGCATCCCCAAACCATCGCGGTCGTGCTGAGCTATCTGGATCCCAACCAGGCCAGCGCCGTGCTCGGCGAACTCAATCCCAGCACTCAAACAGAAGTAGCCCGGCGTTTGGCCGAACTGGAAAAAATTAGCCCCGAAATCGTGAAAGAACTCGAGACGATTCTGGAGTCCAGGCTGCATCGCGCCCTGGAAGAGGGCTTTCAACCCCAGGCCGACGGCAAGGAAACCTTGCTGGAGATTCTCAACCAGGCCGACCGCAGCACCGAAGAGCGCGTCCTCTCCGGCCTCACCCAGAAGAACCCGCACCTGGCCAGCGATATCAAGACCAAGCTGTGCGACTTTGACGACCTCAACAATATCGACGACGGCTCGCTTCAACAGGTACTACGCCTGACCGACTTCCGCGACCTGGTGCTGGCCCTGAAGGGCGCCAATCGCGAACTGGCCGAGCGCGTCTACCGCTTCCTCTCGCCGGAGGTCTCTACCGCTCTACGCAACGACGTAGAAGCCTTGGGACAGGTGCCCTGGGACGAAGTCAAACAGGCTCAACAGCAGATCCGCAACATCCTGCGAGGCCTCGTGACTCTCGGCAAGATCAAATTCCGCTAAACGCCAGCATCCGGCCCCTCCGGATGTGCCAACCCTAAAGTGGAGGCCCGTTTGTCGCTCATCAAAAAGAACCGTTCCCCTGAAACCCCCTCGGGCGAGGGCGTGGCCCTCCCCTCCTTGGAAGGCGCCCCGCCACCGCGCCGGGAGGGCGTCATTTTTCGAAGCCGCACCGAGCACAAGCCAGCCGAGCCGCCCCCTCCAGAGCAACCCAAAGACGAAGGAGCGGGATTCGAGGGCGGACTGCCGGGCGTAGTCAAAGACGCCCCCATCAGCCGCGTGGTCAACGGTCGCACCACTATGATGACCAGCACTCTGGCCCCCCTGCCCACCGCCGTGCGCGTACCCACCGGCGGAGCCGAACCGGAACCTTCCCAGCACGGACATTCAGCCACCCCCGAGCCTCAGCCTCAAGTGGTCTATCAAGCCCCGGCCGTACCCGTGGATGAGGCCATCATCGCGGAGGCCCAGGCCAAAGCCCAGGCCATGATGCAAGAAGCCCAGGCCGCGGCCAATCAAATGCTGATGGAATACCAGCAACAGGCCGGCCAGATGATGGAGCAGGCCAACCAGCAGATTCAGGCGGCGGCCGAACAGGTGCAGCGCCAGGCCCAGGAAATCGGCTTCCAGCAAGGCTATGAACAGGGTCTGCAGCAAGGCGGCCTGGCCGCCCAACAGCAAGTTTACCAGCAACTGATGGAAAGCCGCGACATCTTTATCCAGGCCATCAAGCAACGCCACCTGATGATGGCTTCCGCCGAACCTGAAATGGCCCGCCTGGCGGTGAAACTGGCGGAGAAGCTGCTGGGCCAGGAACTGGCGCAAAATCCCGACGCCATCCTGGGAGTGGTACGCCTGGCTCTATCGGGTATTGGCGACCGTGAGCAGGTCAGCATTCGCGTCAATCCGGTCGACTATGAGAAGGTCGTGGAGCACCGCCCACAGTTCGAGCGAATGGTGGAGGGGCTGAAAAAATTCGAGATTGTGGCGGACGCTTCGATCGACGCGGGCGGCACCGCCATTGAGACCAACCTGGGCAACATCGACGCTCGCTTGAACACCCGCGTGAGTGCGCTCCTGGCCGGAATGAACGACGAGATCGCCCTGCGCGAAAAAGAAATTCAAACCGAGGTCGAAGAACTGGATACGGGAGTCCCTGATCTGCCACCCCCGCCTGGTGAAGGCGAAGGCTACGGCGAAGCGAGTCCCGATATGGGCGAATCGAGCCCGGAGGAGTAAGCATGGATACAGCCTTACCCAGATTCGATTTCAGCCGCTACGAGCGAGCCCTACCTCGTATTAACACCGTCAAAATGCACGGGCGAGTGGTGCAGGTGGTCGGTCTGACCATTGAATCCGAAGGCCCGGCCTGTCAGGTGGGCGAGATGGTCTACATCTACGACAAACAAGGCAAGAATCCGATTCGAGCCGAGGTGGTTGGCTTCAAAGGCAATCGTGTGCTGTCCATGCCTCTGGGCGAAATGGGCGGCATCGCGCCGGGCTGCGAGGTGCGCGGCACCGGCAAACCCCTCTGCGTCAAAGTCGGACCCAAGATTCTGGGCCGAGTGCTGGACGGCCTGGGGGAACCCATCGACGGCAAAGGCCCATTGGAATACGAAGAAGAGTATCCCATCTACAACTCGCCGCCCAACCCCTTTACGCGTCCGCGTATTGAACATCCGCTGCAGCTGGGAGTACGCGTACTCGACTCGATGCTCACTTTCGGGAAAGGGCAGCGCATGGGCATCTTCGCCGGCTCCGGCGTAGGCAAATCCACCACCATGTCGATGATCGCGCGAGCCTCCGAAGCGGACATCACGGTGCTGGCGCTGGTGGGCGAACGTGGCCGTGAGTTGCGCGACTTCTTGGAACGCGACCTGGGAGAAGAAGGCCTGAAGCGTTCGGTGGTGACGGTGGCGACCTCCGATACCCCGGCCCTGGCCCGTATGAAAGCTGCCTACACCGGCACGGCCGTGGCCGAGTATTTCCGCGACAAAGGCCACGACGTGATGCTGATGATGGACTCCGTCACCCGTTTCGCCATGGCCCAGCGCGAAGTGGGCCTGGCCATCGGCGAGCCTCCCGCCACCAAGGGCTACACCCCCTCTTGCTTCGCTCTGCTGCCCAAACTGATGGAGCGGGCCGGCACCTCGCCCAACGGATCCATCACCGCAATGTATACGGTGCTGGTAGACGGCGACGACATGAATGAACCCATCGCCGACACGGTGCGCGGTATTCTCGACGGCCACATCGTTCTGAACCGTAAAATCGCCCACAAGAACCGCTACCCGGCGGTGGACGTGCTCCAAAGCGTCTCTCGTGTGTTTACCGAGATCTGCTCCAAGCCCCACCAAGAAGCCGCCAAAAAGCTGCGCGCGGTGCTGGCCACCTACGCCGAGAACGAAGACCTGATCAACATCGGCGCCTACCAGAAGGGCGCCAGTCCCAAGGTGGACTACGCCATCAACAAAATCGATGAAGTGGAAGCCTTCCTCAAGCAGGACGTGCACGAGCTTTCCAACCTGCCCGAAACCGTCGAGCGCCTGCTCAGAATGATGAGTTAGCCGGATGCCTCCTAAGAAGTTCAAGTTCCGCCTCGAGCAGATGCTCGAGATGAAGCGGAAAAAGGAAGAAGAAGAGCAGAACAAGCTGATCGCCTTACGCCGCGAGCAGGCCCAGGAGTTTCAGTTCAAGGCCCAGCGCGAGCAAGAACTTGTTAACGTTCATGAAGAGTTGAAGACGAAGCGTCTAACCGGGGCTCTGAATATTAACGAATTGCGCTGGTTCCCCCAACATATTAAAAATCTCGAGGCGAAAATTAAATATCATGAGTTGAGAATCCAGGAGCTAGAGATTAAGATTGAAGAGCAGAAACAGGCCGTAGCGAAAGCCATGATGGAGCGCAAGGCCTACGAGAAGCTCAAAGAAAACCAGAAAGCTGCGTTTGAAGCCGAAATCGAAGCGGCCGAAGCGCTGCTTCTTGACGAACTGGCCACCATCAAGTTTGCCCGGGATATGGCCAAAAAAGCCGAAGAATACTAGGAGGCACGATGTCATCCTTTGACCGCATCAATCAGATCGAGAACCGTATCTCGCAAATGGAGGCCAGACTGGAGGGCGGCAGCCCGATTCAGCGAGCCAACACTGCCAAACCCGGGATCACCAGCGGTCGCGGCGCCGGCAGCAACCAGGTCAGCTTCGAGAGCATTCTCAACACGATGTCGGCCGACAAGCAGTTCCGTCCCACCGGATCCACCGGTTCGGCCTCCAACAGCACCTGGTCGGGCGGCAGCAAGGACTTCGACGGGATGATTGCCGAGGCGTCCAAAAAACACGGCGTGGACGAGTCCTTGATTCGGGCCGTCATCAAGCAAGAATCCGCCTTCAACCCCAAGGCTACCTCCAGCTGCGGCGCTCAAGGCCTGATGCAGTTGATGCCCGATACAGCCAAAGACCTGGGCTGCGCTGACGCTTACGACCCCTACCAGAACATCATGGGCGGGGCCAAATATCTGCGCCAGTTGCTTGACCGCTTTAACGGCAACCAGACTCTGGCCATTGCCAGCTACAACGCTGGCCCCGGTAACGTGGACAAATACGGCGGCATCCCGCCGTTCAGCGAAACGCAAAACTACGTCTCGCGGGTCATGGAAAATTATCGCAACTATAAGATGGGTGGTTAACGAATGCTCGAACAATCTGCGCTGAACTCAGTCCTCAACACGGGTGTGACCGCCCGCGAGAGCAAGCCTAAGGAAGAGCCCACCGACGCTGAGGCCTTCAACGCCGTTCTCAACGATGCCACCGGCAGCAAAAAGAACGCCAAGAAGGAAGAGACCAAAGAATCCAAGGATTCCAAAGAAAAGAAGCAGCACGAGGCGCGCGAGCAAGAGGACAAGGACAGCAAGGTCGCCCAGCAACAGCAGACATTCGAACGTACGGGCGCTCTGCGCAAGCTGATGACCAAGAACGTGGATACGATGTCACTGGCCGAGAAGCAGGCCCTGCGCCTGGCCGAATTCGCCAATGCTGACCAGCAAAACGTGAAAACCACCCCTCAGCTGGCCATGCAGCCCCAGCCTCAGGCTCCCGCCGCTCAGGCCTCCAAGACCGGAAAGTCGGCTCGCCCCACTGACCTGACCGTCGGCAAAGAAGCCTCGGCCCGTGTCCGCGCTGCCGCCGAGCGCGCCGACGACAAGTCCAACGAAGTGGCGGAGGAAGCCCACAAGAAGGAGACCGGCAAGCATTCCAACGCCGGCAACCTGGACCAGGCACTGGTCAAGGAAGCCAACTTCGCAGACGAGCTGCGCAAGACCAGCGCTGCCGATCAGGCTCGCGACCGCCAGAGCGTCATCGATCAGATTATGCAGCAGATCGAGGTACGCAACTTTGCCAACCGCACCGAACTGCACCTCAAGCTCAATCCCGAGTACCTGGGCGAGCTCAAGGTCAAGCTGGTGCACACCGACGACGGTATCCGCGCCGACTTCGAGACCTCCTCCCGCTCCACTCGCAAACTGTTGAGGGATGGCGAAGAAGAACTCAAAGCTCAGGCCGCTACCAAGGGCGTACGGATGCGCTCGATGAAAGTTACACTGGTGGACAAAGTCGACACAGCCACGGCCTGAGATCTCCGAGCGGCCGCAGGCGGTCTTCGCAGTTCACAAAAAATCAACATGAATGAATCAATTCATTAACTTGTAACACTTATTATGAACCAGTAACAGTTTCGGGTCGAGGTGGAGGCACCCGTTGGGAGGGGCCCCCAGGTTAAAGGAGGACAGAAAAACAGATGTTCGATATGACAGGCGCCAGCAACGCAATTAGCCAGAACACGCAGTCCATCGGAGCTTACTCCGAGAACATGCGCAACCAGTTCACTCCAGGTTATAAATGCGAGTCCATCAACTTCAACGACGTGATGAACTCGACCCTGAATGGCGCCAAGAAGAAGAGCACCAACATTCTCTTCACCCAGGGCGAAATTTTCAAAACCCAGACACCCACCAACCTCGCCATCAACGGCCAGGGCTTCTTCGTCCTCAATGACGGGTTCAAAGACCACTACACCCGCGACGGTCGCTTCACGTTCCAGGATGGACAGTTGAAGTCGTCCGACGGCAAAGTCGTCCAGGGCTTCCCGGTCGACTCGCAGGGCAACATCAGCGGCGAAGCCGGCCCCATCAACCTCTCACTTGACCCCAACACCAACCTTTACGGCGGCAAATACACCAACTACAGCTTTGACGAAACCGGTAAGCTGTATGGTGAATCCACCCAGACCGACCCGGTGACCGGCCAGACCAGCACCAGCAAAACTCCGATCGCTCAGGTGGCCATGGCCTCGTTTGCGAACCCCAGCTCGCTGAAGCGCACCGGCACCACCAGCTTCGAAGGTTCTGACAACTCGGGCAAAGCCGTTATGGGCGTGGCCGGCCAGGGTGCTCTCGGTGGCGTTTGCCCGGGCAGCCTCGAGCTCTCCAACGTAGACTTTGCACAGCAAGGCTTCGCAATGGTGATGACCAAACAGACCTATGAAGCCAACATGGCCGCCTTCCGCGCGATGGATAAACTCACCCAGACCGCGCTCGGCCTCGTCCGCTAAACTCCCAACTACAACGACAGCCGGTGAATAAGCCAGAACACTCTGGCTTATTCACACGTGTGCGACTTTTGGCGGGAAGGGCTAATTTGCGCAATGCGCGAACGCCGCTCGGGTTGGAAGCTTGCGCAGCAAACCCCGGAGCTTGCTCCGGCAAACTCGGAGGTTGCTCGGGCAAGCTCCAAAGCCGCGGACCAAACAGGGGTAGGATCTGAGCGGCGACTCAAAGCGTAGGAGCGTTAGCGTTGCTAGATAGTCCAGGAAGTTACGATCCACTCCGGGGCCCACGCCGGGCTCAAGGGGCCAACCCGTACGACTTCCGTCAGACGGAAAAGTTCACGGCCGATCAAAACCGGTTCTTGAACAAGCTTTCCGTTTCATTTGCAGAGAACGTCGTCACTCAGATGGCGCCTCTTCTGCAGGTTCGCTTCAACATGGAGTTGCTGCGCTTCCAACTTCGGGCCTACAGCAATTACATCGGCAACCTTCCCGACCCCAGCCCGATGCTGGTCTTCCGCCTCGATGGCGAATCCCAGGCCTTCCTCGACTTCGATTTCGACCTGACCTTCGCCATCTTCGAAAAACTGATGGGTGGCCGCGGCCTCCCGCCGCGCGACGATGCGCGAGGCTACCTCACCGACCTGGAACGAGCCATTCTGCGTCGTCCCTTAAGCCGCATTCTCTCGGCCTATGGGGGCGCCTGGAAAGAATTCAAGCCCGTTGAGCCTCAGTGGGAAAGCCTGGAGCTCAACCCCAACGCGGTCTACCTCTATCCCCCGGGCGAGACCATGGTGGTCAGCGCTTTCCAGGTCGATCTGGGTCAGACCAAAGGCATCGTGAACGCGGTTGTGCCCTTCCGTTACCTGAAGGCCAGCATACCTAAGAGTTCCTACGACGAGTTTGTGCTGACCAAGTCAGGCAACACACTGGGTTCCGGTGGTTCGAATCCGATGGCTTCGGTGACGCCCATCTTTGCGACCAAGATCGGCGGTGCCAAGGTGCCGGTCTCGATGGCGCTGGGTCGCGCGGAGCTCTTGTTCCGAGACTTGCTCACCATCGAAGTTGGCGATACCATTAGACTTGATACGGAAATCCGTGAGCCGCTCCGAATCAAAGTCAACGGTCGCACCAAATTCCGGGGATTCCCCGGAGTCAAAGAGGGAAAATTAGCGGCTCGCGTCTCTCAGGTGCTTGAGGAAGGTGACGAAGAATACGATGAGTGATGGACCCCGCGCAGTACAGTTCGGCGTGATCGAAGGTGGTGGCGCCGACGTCAATCCTAGCAGCATCGAGCTCCTCAAGGACGTAGCTCTGGTGGTGCACGCCGAACTCGGCAAAACCAAGCGCCTGGTACGCGACATTTTGCGCCTGCAAATCGGTGGCGTACTCGAGCTCGACAAAGAAGCCGGCGAACCGGTTGATATTCTCGTCAACAACAAGCGCATCGCTCGCGGGGAAGTCGTTGAAATCGACGGCCGCTACGGTGTGCGCATCACCGAAATTACCAAGTAAAGGACGCAGCCTTTTGGATCCCTTCGCAACACCCCGCCGTTCCGCCAAAGATGATCTGGGCATCATGATGGATGTCCCCATGGTCATTGATGCTGAGATGGGGCGCTCCAACAAGACCGTCAACGACGTCTTGAAGGTGGGCGAAGGCAGCGTCATCGACTTCGAAAGAGAGGCCGGCGAGCCGGTCGACCTGCTGGTGAATGGGACCCTGATCGCCCGAGGTGAGGTCGTGGAAATCGAGGGCAATTACGGAGTTCGGATCACCGAGATTATGCGCCCTTCGTGAGTCAGGAGCCTCGAGATTCCTTAAGGAGGATCCACGAGCCTTATGATGCGCAATAACTACGCCACTCCACCAAATCCCAAACACGCCATCACCTTTGCCATCGTGAGCGTGGCCATCCTGATCTTGCCTCTCTTCTGGTCCCCGCTCAATGAGCAAGGCTTTACTCCACTGGCCACCGCCACTCCACTGACCGTAGAGCAGGTGCTGGCGAGCACGCCCACTCCGACTTCCAGCCCACTGGCCACAGTGGTCACGGCCACTCCGGCCGCCAGTCCAACCCTGGCTGTAAAGAGCAGCGCCACTCCGGTGGCCACCAGCCCGACTGCCACTCCGGTGCCCCTGGTGTCCGACAACCCGGCTCCCCGCTATCACGATCCGACCATGGAATTCTCGGGCCAGCTGCGCCGGATCGTGCTCTCTTTGCTGGTCACCACTCTACTCATTACCTTCACCCTGAAGGTGGCCCAAAAGCACATTCCCGCTCTGGGCGGCGGCCAGAAGCCCGGTTCCTTTATGAATATTCTGGCCCGTGAAGCGATCTCGCCCACCCAGTCCCTAGCTCTGGTCAAAGTGGGCACAAAAATCTTGCTGGTGGGCCTGAGTGAGCAGAATATGACGACCCTCTCGGAATTTTCCGAAGCCGACCTGGACAGTTTAATGCCCAAAGCGCCCGAGCCCGAGGCTCGTACGGCCAAATCAATGTACGGTGAGGTCTTGAGGCACTACCTCTCGATCGTTCCGGGAATGGGGGCCAAGAAATGAGACGCTGGCTATTTGTCATCCTCATGGCTTTGCTGGCGCTGGGCGCGACCGCGGTCTGGGCTCAGGGCGGCAAACCCGAGAGCGGCTGGCCCAGCATTGAGATGCCAAACATCTCCATCAACGGCAAGAATATGACCGAGCGCTCCCAGGTGGGCACCATGCTTCAGGTCAGTTTCGCGCTGACCACCCTGACTCTGGCCCCCTACATCCTGGTGATGTGCACGGCCTTCATTCGCGTCACCATCACCATGTCGTTTCTGCGCCAGGCGCTGGGAACTCAGCAGGTGCCTCCCACTCAGGTGCTGATGGGCCTTGGCCTCTTCATCACGATGTACGTGATGGCACCGGTCGGCTCCAAAATGAATCGTTACGCCATTCAGCCCTATCTTGCCGGCAAGATTGAGCAGCCGCAGTTCATCACCGAATTCACCACCCCTCTGCGCAATTTCATGCTGGCTCAGACCCGGGACAAGGATTTGCAGCTGTTCGTCAACCTGGGCAAGATGAAGGACATCAAAAACCGCAACGATGTGCCTTTTTACGCGTTATGCCCGGCTTATGTGCTCTCAGAAATTAAGACATCGTTCCAGATCGGATTTTTGCTCTACATTCCCTTTCTGGTCATCGACATGATCGTATCTTCGGTGCTGATGGCCATGGGCATGTTCATGCTTTCACCGATGACCATTTCACTACCGTTCAAGCTCTTGATGTTCGTCATGATCGACGGTTGGCACCTGATTATCACGGGCCTGGTCAAGAGCTTTAACATACCACCGTAAGGGAGGCTTCCAGAATGTTTGGCTTTGGCGAAGAGTTCTTCACAGACGAATACATCATGGAAATCTCCAGCAACGCGATGTATCTCATCCTGTTGCTATCGGCTCCTATGTTGATGTCGGCCCTGGGTGTGGGCCTGGTCATCAGTATCCTGCAGGCCACCACTCAGATTCAGGAGCAGACGCTGTCTTTCGTGCCCAAGCTGCTGGCCACGTTTCTCTCCTGTCTGATTTGCGGCACCTGGATCTCCAGTATGGTGGGCGGCTTTGCGACCCGACTGTTTACCGATATCGAAAATTTTGGTCCCAAGCGAGCACCGGCCGTGATCATGACCGAGAACGCCGCCAAGGAAAAGGCCGGTCCGCGTCCGTGATCGACGGGCCCTTCATCGCATGGGGTACGGCGCTGCTGGCTTTCGTCCGCATCGTGACCGTCTTCGTGCAGGCGCCCATCTTCGGTGGTCAACACTTCAAAGCGCCCATCAAAATCGGCATGGCCGCCTCGGTGACTCTGCTGGCTTTCCCCAACCTGCCCGTTCCCGACCCTTTCCCTAGCGACATTCGAGGCTTCTTGCTGGCCATTCTCACCCAAATCTGCGTGGGACTGGTCATTGGCTGGGTCTCCTTCTTAGTGATGGCCACCGCCCAGTTCGGCGGCGAAATGCTGGACGTGCAGATGGGTCTATCGGCTGCCGCCCAGGCCGACCCCTCTTCCCACGGCGCCGTAAACCTCTTACGACGTCTGCATTTCTACGCGGCCATGTTGACCTACCTGATGTTTAACGGACACCACAAGATGTGGGAAGCGATTTTTTACAGCTTTAAGAAAGTTCCGTTAACGTATTTTCAAATGACAGAACTGCAGATCAATACTATGATAGCTCAAGGCAGCGAGATGTACCGAATCGGGCTCCAGATCTCGTCGCCGGCGGTGGCCGCGCTCTTCGTAGCTCAGATCGCTCTGGGACTGCTGGCTCGGGTGGCTCCGCAGATGAACGTATTTATGCTGAGCTTCCCGATGAACCTGGCGGTGGGTCTGATGTTGCTGACCATCTCGCTACCGTTCATCCTCAAACTGCTGGAGAAACGGATGGAGATTAATAATGAGCAGGTCCAACAGGCGATCATTTACTTGATTCCCCCGACCGCCACGCCCATAGCCCAGCCGCCGCCATAGGTTTACACCTAGTCTCCGCAACACCCTGAACAGAAAGGAGGTAGCCAGCCGTGTCTGACGACAGCGACAAAACTGAAGAGCCGTCTGAACATAAGCTTCAGGAGGCCCGCAAAAAAGGCCAGGTCCTAAAAAGCCAGGACGTGATTTCCACGGGCGTACTGGCTGCCGCTGGCTATTCCTTCTTGTTCACCGGTGACTGGATCTACAAGAACGTGGTCGAGTTCACCAAGTATTATTGGGAACTCATCACGGTGGCCGGCCAGGACGACCTCTCCCAACGCCCGCTCATGATGATGGTTGCCCACTACTGCATAACGGTGCTGATGTGCGTTCTGCCGCTGTTGATGTGCGTGGTGGTGATGGGCGTGGCCATGAACGTCTTCCAAATCAAGCTCCTGTTTACGTTCGAGACCATGAAACCGTCGCTGGAGAAGATCAACCCCATCTCCGGCTTCAAGAAGATCTTCGCCATGAAGTCGATTATCGAGCTGCTCAAACAGCTCCTCAAGATCGCCGTCATCGGCGTGCTGTGCTGGAAGGCAGTCGCCTCAGACCTTCTTAAATTCGGCAGCTCAGCTCAAGAAGAAATCGAAGTGACGGCCGCCTTCGTGATGGAAATCATCAAGCGCTGCCTGCAATACGTGGTGATGGGCAGCGTAGCCCTGGCCGGGCTGGACTATGCCTGGCAATACAAGCAGTTCATGAAACAGATGCGCATGAGCCACCACGATATGAAGGAAGAATACAAGGAGACCGAGGGTAACCCCCACGTCAAAGCCAAAATTCGCCAGATGATGCGCCAGGGGGCTCAGGGCCGAATGATGGAAGAGGTGCCTCAGGCTTCAGCCGTGATTACCAACCCGACCCACATGGCGATCGCCATCCGCTATAAACCAGGCGAGGACCAGGTGCCGATGGTGGTGGCCAAAGGCGAGCGCATTAAGGCCCAGCAGATCAAAGTGCTGGCCGAAGACAACGAGATACCCATTATTGAGAACGTTGAACTGGCGCGGGCTCTCTTTGGAGCCTGCAAAGTCGGACAAGCCATTCCCACCGAAATGTATAAGGCGGTGGCGGAAGTCTTAGCCTACGTGATGAAGCTTAAGCGCAAGAAAGCTCTTAAGCTGAAGCGCAAGAAGTAAAGGAGTCAGTCGATGGCACCACCCCCAGCGGCGACAGCGGGACCCAATCCAGATCACCCATTAATGAAGCTGCTCAAGATGTCGGACGTCATGGTGGCGTTCCTGGTCTTGGGCATCATCATGATGCTGATCATCCCGCTTCCCCCCTGGTTCCTGGACATGCTGCTGGTGCTGAACATCGCCGGCTCAATTATCACCATCCTGATTTCGATTACCATTTCAGAGCCGCTGCAGTTCGCTGTGTTTCCCACCTTGCTGCTGGTGGCCACCCTGTTCCGCCTGGCCCTGGACGTGTCCGCCACGCGTATGATTTTGCTGTATGGCTGGATGAAGGATCCGGTCACAAAAGACCCGATCGGCGCCGGTCACTTGATTCCCGCCTTCGGTCGAGTGGTGGTCGGCGGTAACCTCATCGTCGGTTTCATTATGTTTATCATTTTGATTCTGATTCAGATTATGGTTATCACCAACGGTGCTGAACGTATCGCTCAGGTGGCCGCCCGTTTCACCCTGGACGCGATGCCGGGTAAGCAAATGGCTATCGATGCCGACCTCCACTCCGGACTGCTCGATGCCGAGCAGGCCAAGCTGAAACGCCGCAACATCGAGCGTGAAGCTGACTTCTACGGCTCCATGGACGGTGCTGGCAAGTTCGTCAAAGGCGACGCCATGGCCGCTATCGTGATCATGGTCGTGAACGTGGTGGGCGGCATCTTGATTGGAATTCTCTACCACCATATGTCGGCGTTTGATGCGCTCAACACGTTCGCCATTCTTTCCATCGGTAACGGACTGATTACCACCCTGCCCGCCTTCTTGATGTCGACTTCGATGGGTATGGTGGTGTCCCGCGCCGCCTCGGACAGCAACCTCGGTTCAGATATGGCCCAACAGATTACGGCCCAACCGGAGGCCTTGAAAATGGCCTCCGGCGCCATGTTCTTGCTGGGCGGTCTGGGTCTGGCCGGACTCTTCGCCTTCCCGCCCGCTCCCTTCTTCGTTCTGGGTGGCGCGATGTTCTATGCTCAGCGAGTGCTGACCACCAAGACTGAGGTGGTCCAGGAAGTGGCCGAAGTCCAGGCTCAGGAGCAAAAGAAGCAAGAAGCCAAAAAGCCAGAGTCGGTCGTTCAGCTCATGCAGGTCGACCCCATCTCGCTGGAAGTCGGTCGCGGCTTGCTCGGCCTGGTCGACCCCAACCAGGGTGCCAAGCTGCTTGAACGCGTGACCTCGATTCGCCGCCACATCGCGCTGGAAATGGGCATTGTCGTTCCCGGCGTGCGTTTCCGCGACAACCTGCAGCTTAAGCCCAACGCCTACGTCATCAAGATCAAAGACATCGAGGTGGCCCAGGGCGAAGTCCAGGTCAACCAGTTCCTGGCCATCGGTCCCGAAGAAAAACTCAAGAATCTGCGCGGCACCAAGACGGTAGACCCCACCTACGGTATGCCGGGCGTCTGGATCTCTCCCGAGCAACGCGGAGACGCTGAACGCCTGGGCTGTATGATTTTCGATCCGGTCTCGGTGGTGGCCACCCAGTTGACTGAGGTGGTGCGCGCCCACGCCAACGACTTGCTGGGTCGTCAGGAAGTCCAGGCCCTCATCGACACCATCAAGAAAACTCACCCGGCTGTCGTCAAAGAGGTCATTCCCGACGCTCTCTCGCTGGGCGAAGTGCAGAAAGTGCTGCAGAACCTGGTTAAAGAGCGAGTTTCCATCCGCGACCTGGTGTCCATTCTGGAAACCATGGCCGACAACGTGCACATGACCAAAGACCCGGAGATGCTGACCGAGTTTGTGCGCGTCTCGCTGTCGCGCACGATCTGTAAGGAGTACATGAACAACGAGGGCACCATCAACGTGATCACCCTCGACCCGCAGATCGAACAAACCATTCAGCAGGCCATCCACCGCAGCGAAACGGGCAGCTTCCTCAATCTAGACCCGAATATGGGCCAGGAAATCCTGCAGGCCATCGCGGCTCAAGTGCAGACCCTGCAAGAACGCGGTCTGCAGCCGGTGCTGCTAACCTCCCCACCCGTGCGACCGGCTCTGCGTAAGCTGGTGGAACGCTCCTTCCCCAACCTGGTGCTGCTCTCGTGGAATGAGATCGCGCCCAAAGTCAATGTTAACTCGGTGGCTATGGTGACCATGTAATGCTGCTGATGCTGGCCGCCGACCACTTCGATCAGGACTTCATGCTCTCGATCATCAACGAGACGCTGGAACTCATGCTCAAGTGCTCCTGGCCCATGCTGATGGCGGCCATCCTGGTGGGGATTATCGTGGCTATGTTCCAATCGGTCACTCAGGTTCAGGAACAGACCCTGTCCTTCGTGCCCAAAATCGTGGCCACGTTCCTGGCGGTGGCCATGTACGGGCCGGAGATCTGCGGCGATGTGCAGGGCTTTGCCGCCAAAATTCTGGCCCAGATCGGCGAAATGGGCGCCAACAACTCCATGTTCCATCACTAAAGCCGGCAGCACACTGAAAAAGGCAAATTCACTGGCCTGCAAAAGGCTTCGGGCATGTTTTCAGACAAAATCCTGGTGGGCGACGGTGCCATGGGAACCCGCCTGCAGTCGCTGGTGGGCACTCACCAGGCCTGCATTGACGGCCTGAACGTCGAGCCTAGCTTCAAAGAGATCGTAGCCCTGGTCCACCGCTCCTATCTGGAGGCCGGATGCGACCTGCTTTTTAGCAACACCTATGGCGCCAACATCCTTAAACTCAGTCGCCACGGTCGCGATCATCAGGTGCACGAGATCAACCTGGAAGGCGCGCGCATTGCCCGACGCTGCGCAGGCAGCAAGCCGGTGGGCGGCTCGGTCGGCCCCCTGGAGATCTACTCGGCCCGAGATGAATTCAGTGACGAACAGGTGGAGGAGATTTTCTGCCAGCAGATGACTGCTCTTGTCGAAGGCGGAGTGGACTTTCTGGTATTGGAGACCTTTCAGGACCTGGAGGAAGCTCGCCTGGCGGTCAAAGCTGCGCGTCGCTATGCCAAACCGGTCTGGCTCTCGGTCGGCGGAGTTCAAAACGGTCGCACCGGCACGGGCGCCGATGTTCGCGAGTTTGCCGCCCTGGCCCCGGATTTGCTGGGAGCCAATTGTCGCGGACCCTACGATGTATTGGAAACGCTGCAGATCCTGGCCGGGGTCACGGCTCTGCCACTGTTTGCTCGGCCCAATGCCGGCTCACCCGAAATCGATCGAGGGCGCGTGGTCTATAACGTGGATAGCGTCCAGTTCGGCCTGTATGCTCGCCGGTTGGTTGAAGCCGGCGCCTGCATGGTGGGCGGCTGCTGCGGCACCGACCCCAATCACATCTCCCAGGTCGCCGAGAGCGTTCGAGATCTCAAGCCGCCACCCGCACGCAGCGTCAGTGAAGTGCGCGTCTACTCGCACTCGCGCCCGGAGCCTTTACCCCAGGCCCCACCCAACGCCATCGCCGAAGTGTTCCAGAAAGTTCCGCTGGTGGTCAGCGTCGAGTTACGGCCGGGCCGCACCACTCCTTTGGAAGAGTTTCTGCACTCGGGGCGCTATCTGGCTCAACGCGGAGTTCACCTCTTCGACATTCCCGACAACGCCGGCGCCAAGGTCACCGTCGATCCAGTCATTTCTGCCAGCCGGCTTCAGGCGGAAACCGGCATCCCCACCCTGGTCCACCTTTCCACCTCGCACCGCAACCTGATCGCCACCCAATCCTATCTGCTGGGTGCGTGGCAGGCCGGAATTCAGGGGGTGCTGGCCGTGACCGGTGACCACCCCAACGTGGGCGACCATGACAAATACGCCAGTCGCGTCAATGACTTGAAGAGTTCGGTCAACCTGATGAATCTGATCGGAATGCTCAATCAGGGGCGCCTCTTCAACGACACACCCTGCTTGCGCACCAACTTCTCGGTGGGAGGAGGCTTTAATCCGGTTCGGGGCCTGACCGCTCAGGTCAAGTGGCTGCAGCGGAAACTGCAGGCGGGAGCGCAGTTTATCTACACCCAGCCGGTCTACCAAGCAGAAGACGTGGACCGCATGCTGGAGGTCACGGCCGATGTAAAGGTGCCCATCCTGGTCGGAATCATGCCTTTGGTCAGTCGGCGCAATGCCGAGTTCTTTGCTTCCGGCAAAATTCCGGGAGTGATCATCCCCGACCAGGTGCTCAACGCCTTCCGCGCGGACGAGTCTCGCGAAGACAGCCAGAAACGCGGACTGGAAATGGCCGCCGAACTGATGAGCCAGATCAAGAACAAAGTACGCGGCTTTTATCTGCTTCCGCCTTTCGGACGCGACCATCACACAGTGGTGGGCGAACTGCTCGAAAGCCTGAGATAAAGGAGTTAAGCCACAATCTCCGAGAATTGGGAGATATCTTAAAGATTGGGACCATCCCACATGCAAAGCGTCGCCAAGCAAGATCTGCTCTCCCAGCTCTATGAACTGCCGGAAAAACTAGAACCGGAACAGGCCAAGCAACTCATGGAGGAGACGCTACGCGCCTACGAGGACCACATCGACCGGTTCCTTCCGCTGTATGTGCGCGTGCTCGGAGAAGAGATGCTGGAGTGGCGGGCCGAAGGCTCGTGGCTCTACTCGCCCACCGGCGAGCGCTGGATGGACTGCCTGGGTGCTGGCGGAGTTTTTGGACTCGGTTTTCGCCATCCTAAAGTGGTGGACGCGGTCAAAAAGCAGATCGACCGCGTCGGTCTCTCCTCCCGCCTTTTCATCAACCCCGTCACGGCCGCGCTGGCCAAAAAGTTGGCCAGCCTGGCCCCGGCCGGACTGGACCAGGTGTTTTTCGCAAACTCCGGTACGGAGTCTCTGGAAGCGGCGCTCAAACTGGCGCGCCTGGCCTCAGGCAAGCCCGGTATCGTGGGAACCCACTTCGGCTATCACGGCATGTCCATCGCCACTCTCTCCATCTCCGGCCTGGAAGCCTGGCGTAAAGGTACCGAACCGGCCGTGGGGGGCAGTGCCGTGATCGCCTTTAACGACATCGATCAGGTCCGCAAAGCGGTCACCAAGGATACTGCCGCGCTGGTGCTGGAGCCGGTACAGTGGGCTTCTGGCTGTGAGGTGGCCACCACCGAATACCTCAAGGCCGTCCGCGAACATTGCGACAAGGTCGGGGCCTTCCTGATTTTTGACGAAGTCCAGTGCGGTCTGGGTCGGGCGGGTACGCTCTGGGGTTGCACTCCCTCGGGAGTCGTCCCTGACCTGATGTGCGTGGGAAAAATCCTTTCCGGTGGCGTGATGCCGATTGCGGCTGTGCTCTACAACGCCAAAGTTCGTTATGGCGAACGCGACCGTCCCCAGTTCAACAACTCCAGCTATGGCGGCAATCCTATGTCCTGCGCCGCCGGTCTGGCCGCGCTCAATGTCATGACCGACGATGGAGTCCTGGATCGAGCGATCGACCTGGGTGACCGCTTGGGCAAAATGATGGACGAATGGGTTCAGAAATATCCCAAAGCCCTAAAATCTCACCGCGGTGCAGGGCTGATGCGCTGCCTAGAACTGAAGCAGCCGAGCATGGGAAGCGTCATGCAGGACTTCGCTCGCAAGCGCCACGTGATTGTCGCCTCCATGATGCATATGCCGCAATTCGTGCGAGTCTCCCCACCCTTTACGGCAACCGACGAAGAATTCGACTTCTTCCTCAAGGCAGTGGAAGAAAGCCTGGAAGAAATCAGTAAGATGTCCTTGATGGACCTGATGCGCTACAACAACGATTTTGGCAAGCATGCTCAGCAAGTCATGATGCAGCTTGCTCAACAACGTGCGGCAGAGGGTCATTAAAAAGGACCCTCCGTGTGGGCTTAAAAAGCCCTTAAATTCGACGCTTCCAGCCGTTTTTATTGTTTCAGTTTTTCGGTTGGATTTTCTTAACTTCGCAACATCTTTGTTACGATCTGTTTACGAATGCATGTCTTTACATACCCCACCCTATGGGTGATACTACTACCAACGAACAAAACTTAGTTTCTGGAGGACTCACTCGAATGGCAACTAACATTACTAACTTCAACCAGCAGGCGATGGACCAGCAGATGTTCATCACGGACATGCGTCAGGCTCAGTCGACGCAGCGTCAGACCCAATTGGAGCTCCGTAAGGCCGATGAAAACGACCGCGCCAACGTTGCCAAGCTGTTGACCTCCATCAACGACATCACCTTCGGTGTCCAGAAGGACAAGATGGCTTCCGCCAACAAGAACTCCGACCAGGTCAAGGGCCTTCTGTAAGAAGCAGGTCGCCAGAAAAAGGGGCACCGCAAGGTGTCCCTTTTTTATTTTACCCAACCTCCTGGACGGTTCTGGAAACTCTCCAGAACTGTCCAAGATTTAACATACTGACCTCCCCATGTTTCGCGCGCCTGATATAAGATGTTTTCATCTCTCGGAGGGATCAATCAATGCAACCCGTTTCTCAGGGCGTTAGCTCGCTCGATTTACAGAAGCTCCGGCAGCACAATGAAGAGGCCTTACAGGCCCGCGCCACCAATCAGATGGGCGCCGAACTCAAAGCCGGTAGCGGAACTGGCGTCAGCAAAGACGAGAAGCTGACGGCTGGCCAGGGCGACCAGGTCGACCTCACGCCCAAGGACAAAAAGGCGATCAAGACGCCGTCCCCGGACTCGGTGACTCCGCCCCCCTCCTCCACGGCCAATACTGCCTCTTCCGCACCAACCGAACAGAGCAGTTCTCCCAATCCAAGCGAGACTCACACTCCCGAGGATTCCGGCAACTCAGGCGGAGATCCGCCACCAGCCGATCCCGGTAACGGTGGAAACAGCCAGAAGCCACTTTACAGCGAATCTCAGCAGGCCTTCCTGAATCGATTGCGCGAGTTGGAAGATCAGCGCAAAACTCTTTCCGACATGTGGCGCAAAAACTACATGGACTGGATGGCCGATCAGCTTCAGGCCGCCGAAGATTACGAAAACTTCCGCCAGAGCACGGGACTTCTTTGGACAGATGTCACAACCGCTCGCTGGGTTCAGGGTGCTCGTCACTCGGAAGCCGTCCGTTCCATTCTTTAAGGAGTAAGCACCGTGAACATCGGCAACATCAACTCTGTCCGCGGAAATGAAGAAATCGGCTCCATCCGCCCGACTCCGGGCCTCAAGCCGATGCCCCTGACGGGCTCCGCCCCGCTGCCCAATGACTCGGTTCGCGTCAATGCCGCCGACCCATCCCAACCGGCCGGTGACGCCAAAAAGCTCTCAAAAGCGCGCGAAGATTTCAAGGTCAATCTGGCCAACCTCAAGGGGCAGAGCGAAGACGACAAGAGTGCTATCCGTGACATCGCCCGATCGGTGGATGAGCGGCCCGACCTGAACTCCAAAGAGAAGGAGTGGCTCTTCGCCACCGAGATGGGCGCCTACACGGCCGACGCGGCCATGTCCATGACTTCCCTCGAGAAAAAAGGCCAGCCCTGGACCCCGAAACAGCAATCTCGCTTCGAAGCCTTGATTCAGACGTACGGCGCAGCCAAAGGAGTGGCCGATGCGGTCACCCCAATGGTTGCTCGTCCCGACAGCGCGGCTCCAAGTTTTGACGCAGCCGCACCCGGCGCTCAGGTGAAGGCGGCTGCCCCCCTGGCTCCCGCCCCCCTGCAGCCGGCCCCCCTGCAGCCGGCCCCCCTGGCCGCAGCTCCACTGCAGCCGGCCCCGGCTGCCAACAGCGCTCCGGCTTCCACCGATGCCACCGCCGCCCAGGGCAACACTCCGCCCGCGCCGCCCAAAGATCCGCTGGTGGCCATCTGGGAATCGCGGCGCCAGGAAGCCCAGGATGTATTCAATGACTACAAGGCGCTGATGCAGAAGATTTCCGACTGGAAAGCCCGTATCATCGCTTCCCGCATCGCCTTCTTCTGGAAGGTCTATGGCGCCCACACCAACTTCCTCTCCGACGGCTGGAAGAAGTAAAGCAACCCAGGAAGCCCCTGACGGTGCCTTGAACACAAGGAGAACACCGTTAGGGGCTTTTTCATTTGCACGTCAATTACGACCCTCAAATTGCCTATGAATGTGTTCAGTGCGGCCGAGGCTGCTTCAATCGCTGGGACATTAATGTCGAACCTGAAGTGGCGCAGTCCGTCAGAGGCCATGCCTTAGAGCTTCGAGTCATTCAGGATCGTGGCCAGGCCTTTCGGGAGCATGAGGGTCAACTCATCATCCACAAGGACAAGGACCACCCGCGTTGCGGCTTTCTCAAGGAGGACTTGCTCTGTTCCATCCATAGCGAGCTGGGCTACCAGGCAAAGCCCCTGACCTGCCAGCAATACCCTTACGTCTTCGTGCAAACTCCGGACCGCCAGATTCATGCCAGCGCAGTCTACAGCTGCACGGCGGTGCGCGAAGAGCTGGGTCCTCCCCTGTCCGAAAGCCGCGAGTCCATTGAGGATCTATTGCGCCGGGGAGCGCGCGTGCATCGCCTGGACGGAAACATCGAGGTCCTCCCGCCCTTTGTGACGACTTACTCGGAAATTCAGGCCTACGAAGCGGAACTCAACCGCAGGCTGGGCCAGATGCCGATCTCAGCGGCTTTCGAAGAGGCAATCTTGGGCCTGGCCAACGCGCTCTCCAGTCTAGGTCAGCCGGATGAGGAATTGTTGCTGGAAGAAGGCTTTCTGGCGTCTACTTGGGGCCGTGCCAAGCTGGTGCCGCAAGAGGCTCGCACCAACTTGCAACTGGTCAAGACCATCCTCAGCATGGGCTTGTTAAAGCCGTGCCTGCCCAGTCAGGACCGTGAAGTCTGGAAGAAAATCGACGCGGCCGTGTTGGGCGATGCCGAGCTTGAGATCCCGGATTTCAACTGGCATGCTCCCCTCAGCGAACTCGACCTGTGGCTTACCGAAGGGGTGGGTCACCGCTTCGATGGGCAGATCAAACGCTTTCAGGGCTCACTCCTCTTTCGCAAGGCTCATCTCACCATGGGTGGACTGTTGCCAGGCCTGATTCTCGTCTGGATCATGCCCTCCATCATTCGGCTGCTGACCGGGCTGCATGCCTGGAAAGAGCAGGTCGAATCCACGCAGAGCAACTTCCTCTGGGCTCTGGAGACGGCCGAAACCCACCTGGTCGGCCACACCTTCGATACCGTTCCGGTCTATCAGCGCGCGGCCTGGCAATCGGTGGCCATCTCTCGGTCCTACCCTTTATGAAACTGAGCATCGACAACCAGCTTCATTATGAGTGCGTTCAGTGCGGCCGCTCCTGTACCGGCTGGAATGTCTGGCTGCGAGACGAACTGGCCGAACAACTCAAGGTACTCCCTATCACCCTGCGCGTCATTCAGGAGCGTGGCCAGGCTTTCGAACGGGTGGACGGCATCCAAAAAATGTACCGAGATCAGGAGCACCCAGCCTGTGGCTACCTGAACCAGCAAAAACTGTGTGATATTCACGCTACTTTGGGCTTTGAAACCAAGCCCAAAACCTGCCGGCAGTTTCCCTTCTTCTTAACAAAACTTCCGGACGGTGAGGTTCGCGCGGGCGCCTCTCATTGCTGCACCGCGGTGCGCGGTGGACTCGGTCCCTCTCTGAGCGAAAGCCGGGCCGAGATCGAAACCTTGCTGCGACAGGGTGCGCAGATGCGTGAGGTAGCGGAGCAGGTCGAGATCTACCCGGGCCATTTCCAGCCCTTTAGCGCCATTCGAGGCTTTGAGACCTACTTCGAAGAGCAAAAGGAAAAATGGGGCTGGGATGCCGCGTTGGAGCAGGCGTTAACCGCCCTGGCCACTCCCCTGGAGGGGCCCTGGCAGCCCCACGCCGGGCTGAGCCAGCAGATGGGGCTACTCAGTCAACTCATGACCATGTCTTTGCTCAAACCTTGCCTGAATGACCACGACCGGGAGCTTTGGCAGCGCATCGACCAGGCTTTTCTTGGCGAGGGTGAACTGGAAATTCCGGAATACAACTGGAGGGCCCCGGTGGCCGACCTGGACCTCTTGATCTCCCAGGGAGTGGGCAACCAGTTTGAGCGGGAAATCGACCAGTATCGCAGGGCCATCTGGTTCCGCAAAGGTCATCTGCTGGCCGGTAACCTGGTTGCAGGCTTGCTGCTGATGTGGTCTCTGCCTGGAATTTTACGCCTGCTGAGCGCCCTGGAGGGCTGGAAAAACCAGCGTCAACCGTCAGTCGAGGACTTCAGTCAGGCTTTGGACACGGTCGAGATGAGCCTGGTGTCGCACTCTCAGAACGGCGAGCTGCTGGTACAAAAAATGAGCCATCACCTGGTGGCGATGGCTCAAATTTGCGAGTAGTCGAGGGATTACATCATACTGGACGCGTCCAGATACATCTCCTCGTATTTCTTCTGGCTGCTGTAGTTCAACCTGAGAGCCTCGTTTAAGTAATCGTTGCCCTGCTTGACCAGGTCGAGACCTTCGGTCAGGTTAGCGGGGTCCTGGGTCTCCACGTAGGCCGCCATCCGGTTCAGGCCCTCGTGATAAAGAGTGATACCGGTAAAACCGGCTTCCAGTTCGGCGCGGAACTGGTCGATCGTTTGGGGCGGAATCTCAATGGCGCGGATGCTCTGCTCGCGCTCGTTCATCACCTGGAGAATGCTGTCAATATAGTCAGCGAACTTATCGACCGTCCACTCTCCCGACTGCACTTTATTTGAAGCCTCTTCCAGCTCACGAACCCGGTCGCTAATATAGCTCGGGCCCGCATCTTCTTGCTGGTTTTGAACCATACGGGGCAACTGCGCGCCGCACTGTTCGCAATTGGAGAGACCGTCGCCATTCTGATGGGCGCACTTAACACAGATAATCAAGTTATTCCACCTCGGTTCTTTGAGGAGCAAGGAGCTGTTTCCAGCTCCAACATCCCGCTCCATAGGAAATCGAAGCCCGTTTCGGTTGGCACAAACCCATGTCCTCCATGAGAAGGACAGCCGAGGAGGGGGATCGCCGCGGGTTTTGTAGTTAAGCATAGATATGCGTCATCGCCTCTTTATCGCCGCCCTCGCCTTGCTGGCGACCGTCTGTCCCGCCCGCTGCGAGGATTCCGGTAAAAACGAGCAGGCCCGTCAAATGTTCGAAAGCCTGTTTACCCCACCGGGCCAGTTGCCGGTGCAGGATCTGGTGGCTGAGGGGGAGGAGCTGGAAGCCGAGGGGGCAGCCGGGCATCTGATTCCGTCAGCCAAGGTGAAATACTTTTTCAAGGCCCCCAACTTCTTGAGATTCGACCGGGTCAACGTCAACCCCAGGCAGCCTCTGCTGGGGATTCTCAAGGTCATCATCCGGGATGGCGAGAGCTATCACATCTTCGCCACCCACAACTACCCGACCAAGTCCGGCATCGATCCTCAAATCGCGCCCGACTCGATCCCTTTCTGCCTGACCCGCTACAAGAAAGACGCCAGTCGCGAGTTTTACTACCTGGGCCCGGAAAGCTGGCAAAACACCACCGTGCACCGAGTGCAAATTCTGAATCCGGCCGATCCCAACTGGACCTGCATTGTCTGGATCGACAACCAGAAGAGAGTACCGGTGCAAGCCGAGTATACTGGCTCGGCCGACAAACCCGGCGGCAAGCCCAGCAAAAAGCGAGTGGTCTGGAGCGACGTGCGCCAGCTACCGGACGGCCGTTACTTCCCCTATCAGGCCCAGATCTTCATCGACGAAAAGCTACGAGAAATGCGGGTCTACAAAGGAGTACGCATCAACGTTGGACTGGACAACACCCTATTTCGGGTCATTCCCGAGCTTGAACCCAATCAGTAAACCGTCTTCAGGCAGTTCGGGCGGCGGATTTTCTCGCAAACGCGCCTCAGCCTGAAAGTTACGCACCATGTCACGATTTGCCTCAAAGTGCTCCTGAATAGAGCGATTGATGCAGTGATCGGCCTGGGTTGCCAGATTGAGGGCGGCCTGCACATCAAAGTCACTTTTGGAAGCCAGCCAGGTCCGGGCTTGCTCCAGAGCTTTCTGCCACAGGTCCAGGCCCTCCAGCAGCACCGGAGCGTCTCCTTCGCGCAACTTGCCGCGGGCGACTTCGATCTTGCCCAGCTCCTCCTCCAGATAGGCAGAGACGACCGCTTCGGTCACCTGTCCGGCCCTCAGCTCCAACGTCTTTTGATACAGGTCGTCCTTCTTGTTAAACTCGGCTGGCGGCGGCACCAGCATGGCCAGAGTGGTACCGCAGGCCGGACATCGGTCGCCGGCCGTGACCGGGGTCTTGCACTTGTGGCAGATCATTCTGGTTTTTTCTCGTTCCGGCGGGAGGGTCCTCGGGCCGAGCACTGGGAATAACAATTTTGGATGAAGCAGGCCGCGTTCTGTCTCCTGATTGTCTTGTTGTTGGTAGCGGGAGCAGAACTCAGCTCTCCCGGCTTCTTCCTTATGGACGACGTCCAGGCTCACTACATTCCAGGTCTGGACGAAATCGGACACGCCTGGCTCCAGGGCGAAGTCCCGCTCATCAGTCGATACACCTGGTGTGCGGGTGGGCTGGCGGGCGAGTATCAGTACGGCAGCCTCAATCCTTTCATCCAGGCGGCGGCCGTTCTAACCTGCGAGGTTCCTTACCAGGGCGCCAGGGCCGCACTCATGGTCGCATTTTTTGGCTGGATCACGCTCTGGGGAGCCTTGCGACTGGGCCGAGAACTGGGACTCAAACCCGGTGCCGCCCTTGCCCTGGCGGCCGTCTTCTGCCTGAACCGCTACGCACTGGACCTGGGCTGGCGAGTCTGGCTTCCCACCGGAGTGGCTCTCAGCTGGTTGCCCTGGTTCTGGCTGAGCCTGGTTCAAAACCGGCTATCCATTCCGTTGTTGGTGACATCGCTGAGCCTGGTCGTGACAGGCGGCTCCCCCTTTCTGGTGGTGGCCGCGGGCCTTCTGGGTCTTTTCTATTTTGTCTTGGCGCTCAAACGCCGCCAGTGGCGACGAGCCGCGATGTTGGCCGTGGCGGCCCTGTGTGCCCTGGCCATCAGCTCGGGGGCCCTGGTCTTGCTGAAAGAGTATTCTCAGTCCGCCATGCGCAGTCAACGGCCCAGCTGGCTCTACCGGCTGGAACCCTGGCACGGCCTCACCTATCTCCTCCCGGGATTCAGCTTCTGGTCTGAAACCACCGAAAACAGCAGCCTCTACACCTGTCTTGGCTGGATCCCCTGCCTGGGCATTCTGGGGGTCTGGCTGGAACGTAAGTCCCTCTCCCCGCTCTGGTGGCTGGCCTTGCTCTGGCTGACCCTGGGAATCAGCCCTTCGGTCGCCGGGATGCGCTTCTCCATGCGCTGGCTGCACTACCTCAACCCGTTGCTGGGCTTGCTAGGACTGGAGTATCTAAATCGCCAGACCGACAACCCCGAGCACCGATTCGGTAAGGCCACATGGGCCGCTATCGCGCTTGGGCAACTGCTGGGGTTCGGTCTGGACAGCTGGAGAAATCACCCTCACCAATGGTTACCCCTACCGTTGCTGCTTTTGCTTGTCTTTTGTTGGACCTGGAACAACAGACCCCAACAACGCCAGCCGCTGCTGCTCGGGGGAGTTTGGGTAGGACTGCTGTTGACCACTCCCATCACGCCGTTGAGCTATCACCAGTATCCTCAGGGCAAAATTGTAAGGCCCCTGGTGCGCCCCGATCGCACCTGGCTCTCGCTCTATAGCTGGCAAGAACTGCTGGATTCACGTCCCAATCTGGTCGTGCCAGCTCGATACGCAGACAGCGCGCTGGTGGAACGCCTCCCAATCGTCAACGGCTATTCCCCCCTGCTGGCCGCCCCCATCATTCGCGCCTGGACCTTCAGCAACGTGGGCTCGCTTGAGCCAACGGTTCGCAATGTCAACAACATTGCCCTGGGCACCGAACCCGGCGGCCTGATGGATAAGCTAGAAATTACGGGCCTGATGCTCAGCCCACAATGGCAACCGCTGGCGCCTCAGCTGGCGCGAACCGGTTGGCGCTTGCTGGGTCACGAAGGGCTGGTGCAGATTTGGGTGCGCGATCGTCCTTTCCGTCCCACTTTCGAATCCCTGACCCAGGTCCAAATCTGCAAATTGGGAGAAGAAACGGCGGCCGCTTCACTCCAACCCGACGGTCCGGCTGTAATTCGCACCGATCGGCAGCCTCCAGGTCTCTATCGCTTCGCCCCGCTCGAGTGCGGGACGACTGAAACCTGGAGAAACGGGGCCAGCTGCCAACTGGCCGCCAACCCCGGAAACCGACCGGCCCTGATCGCGGTCCACCGCCCCTGGTTTCAGGGCTATCGCGCCTTCCTGGGAGGCAAAGAAATGAAGCTGGACACTCTCAATCTGCAGCAAATGGCGGTTGAGATTCCTCCCGGAAGTCCGGGCGGTCGGCTTGAGGTCGTGTATCGCCCCCACGCCCTGAAGATCGGGTTGATAGCAGGAATCCTCGGGCTCCTGGGCGCCGCGATCCTGTCCTGGATCAAAGACTCCTCCCTGCCCTAGATGCTTCCATAAGCCGGGAAGGGATCGCTGTACTTCATCACGAACGGCGGTCTACGCCAAAAAGCAATTCAAGTTTTTTGGCCCCCTCAAGATAGAGAAGGCCGATTCCATAAGGCTTCAAGAGGCGCCCAACCCGAATAAATTTTCGGTGAGGCGCAGAAAGATTGAGAGAAATTCAATCTTTCCAGGGCGGTCGCCCCAACCAGGGGACCGTCACTTTGAAGAAAGGTAGGTGAGCATTTGAAGCGATTTAGATTTGCTTCCGCTGTCGCCGTCTCTGCCCTCGCGCTGGGACTTCAGGCCGCGTCCGCCGAGACTCTGTACTCGGCACGCAAAGGCGACACCCTCACCACGGTGGCCAAGCGCCACCAACTGTCCGTAGACACCCTACTCAAGGCCAATCCGGCCCAGAACGCCTCCAGCCAGCTGGCTGAGGGTTTGATTCTGGTCATTCCGGATGGCGATGAGCACAGCACTCGCGAAGAAGCGGTAGCGGCTCCCAAAGCCACCGCGATTCGCATCGAAGGCGCCACTCAGGTAGCGGTCGCCGGAGAAGACGAGTTTGTGCTCGACCGTAGCGGCGATTATCGCCGCCGCCCCAGCCTCAACTCCCGCCGCGGCATGTTGCTGAATGGGGTCACCCGTAGCGCCCATCACTTTATGGGCACGCCCTACGTGTTCGGGGGCACGAGTGAAGGTGGAATCGATTGTTCCGGCTTCACCATGCGGGTCTTCGCGATGAACGGAATTCGTTTACCGCGCACTGCCGACGTCCAGTACAGCGTAGGCAGTCCGGTGGCAAAAGGCAAGGAAGAGCCCGGCGATCTGGTGTTCTTCGAAACCTACTGCCCCGGCCCGTCTCACGTAGGCATCTACCTGGGCGGCGGTAACTTCATCCATGCTTCCTCTTCACGAGGAGTCACGGTGAGCAACCTGGTCGACTCTTATTACAAGAGCCGCTATCTGGGAGCCAAACGCGTTTTCTAACGCCTGCGCTCTAAGACGGAGCCGGTCCCTTGGGACCGGCTTTTTTTACGCCCTGCAGGGGTGTATGGGGGAATCGCTAAACCAGGGAAGACGGGATGAAGGATAGCGTCGACCTCACCGAATTACCCAGAGTAACCGAGCCCATCTCGGCTCCCACGCCATTGCAAAACCTGGTTGAGGAATACAACTCCCGGGCCAAATTTGGCGAGCTATCCGTCTGCTCACTTCTGCTCAAGGATGCCTTGGGTTATTTTGCCCGCTACTATTCGGCTGTTTGCGTGGCCGCCTGTCGCGAACTGGACTGCCTGCCCGGTGAGGTCGCCCAAAACTGGAGCGGCACCCCCAATGTAGAGGCCGCCCTGCCGATTCTGAACGAATGCCTGGACCGCCTGAAAACTCGAGACGAGCGCATCGCCCGCAAGCTGTGCGCGGTGTTCTTCGAGAGCGACGGCGATCGCCGAGCCTTTGCCCAGCAGGTTTTGCCCGGCTCGAATCAGGAGTTCGACCTGGCCCGTTTTTCCACAGCTTCCAAACAGGATGTAGCGGAACTCAACCATGAAACCCTGTGCGCTGCTGCTCGCCTGCTGGACGCCTGGATTTCCGCCTCTTTTTCATTCTTTCTGGAATCTGAGCAGCGCCTGGAAACCGGAGCCTACTTCGGGCAACTTGAGCAGGTCGTTCGCTTCGAGCAATACACACTGCGCACCGGACTCACCATGCGTGTGCACGAGAGCCGAGGTCAGGCTCCGCTGCCGCCACTGGCTCCCGCCAACAACCAGCCGCTCGCCCTGGCAGCCGATGCACCGTCGGCTACACCGGTCGACGCTCTGGAGGTCGAGACCCCCAACCCTGAACCGGAGCCGCCCCCCGCCCCTGCGCAAGCACATGCCGAACCGGCTCCGGTCACCGAGGAAGTGATCGCCATCGCTCCTCCCGCCCCGATGATCGCCCCGGAAGCCCAGGCCCTGCATCGACTGATGCAGGCCAAGCAGTCGGCTTCGGGCCCTACCACTTCACCCCAGCGCAAGGAGGTGACCGAGACTCGTTTCGAACTCAATCTTGAGCCGCTGGGCTTTATGCGCAGCTCCTTGACTGGCAAAATGGGCTACGGCGGCCATCTCTGGGTCAACTCCATGGACGAAGATCCGATTATCGGCACGATCATCGCTACAGGTGGCAACGTGGAGATCACTCCCAGCTTTTTCGAGGGTCCCACCAATCGGATCGTCTACTGGGTCCACCCCGACGATGTGGTCAGCAGCAAAGAATATCTGCGCGTCAAGGTCAGCCAGGAGGAACGCCTCTATCCCCTCTGGCGACTGGCCCCTCCCAGTCGCTTTGAATCGATGAATCGTCGCAAGATGGGCGTACTGCTTTTGCTGCCGGGATTGATGGGGGCCACCTACAGCAGCTGGATTCTTTACAGCACCAACCGAGAGGTCGACCTGGAGCTGCATGAGACCCTGAAAGACAACTATAAGGTCTTCATCAACGACTCCAATCCACTCTCGCTCAAAGGTGCCGGCATCGGGCAACTGGACGTAAACCTGAAACCCCAGATCGAATCAGCACTCCTAATTTACTTGCTGGTCGCATGGCTGGTGCCCGTCCTGGTGGCCAAGCTCTATTCCCATTACCCCCGACGGGACCAGCGCCCCCTGGTTCTGCTTTTCATTCTCGGTGGCTGTTTTCCGGCGCTCTATTACCTGTCGCTCTGGAGCACCAGCCTGACCTTGAACCTGGTCACCATGCATCCAGAACTGGCGCAACTGGATTACCGTCGAAGCTTCGCGGTATTTTTGATGCTCAACGGAATCACCACGCTTTATGAGGTTTTCTCAGTGGAAGGGCTCTTCCACCGCTTCCTGAACGAACTGGGCCGGGCGGCTCTGGCCTTGCTGGCCGCCGCAATGGCCTGGGCCATCATTCTCTATCAGGTCTACGGCCTATCCTGGTTCAGTTAGGACATTTGACGTGAAACCCAATTTACAACCCACCGGGGTCGAACTTAAACCCGGCCAACTTGAAATCCGCTGGTCCAGCGGCCAGACCACCCTACACAGTATGGATTTCCTTCGCCGCCAATGCCCCTGCGCCAGCTGCCGGGTCGAGCGGGATAAGTTGGAAACCCCGACCAAGGGCAAGGGCCTGACCAGTTTGCGCGTCATCTCCTCGGACGCTCCGGCGGTCTCCCAGGCTCAGATCAAGGAGGTGAAACCGGTAGGCCGTTACGCCCTGTCTTTCGTTTGGAACGATGGACACAGCACCGGCATCTATCCCTACGACTTTTTCCTGGAAGGGCCCGGTCAGACATAGACAAACTGCCGCACATCGTAGAGTGCAACCGGAGTGCCTTTGGGAGGGGCGGGATAACCCAGATTTTCTCTTAGCTGGCGGGCCTGCTGGCGACACTCCCAGCGGCTCAAAGCCGTCAAACCGGCCTCCAGACTGAGCCGAGCATACTCAGAGCCGGAATGGACGAGCAGGTCCGACAAATAGACCCGATCTCTGCAGCTGAGATTCATCCGGCCCAGCAATTTGCAAGTTTCACTTAGATGCAACTCGGCCAGTTGCTTTCCACCAGCTCCCAACAAAAAGATCAAACTGACCTCGATATCGGCTTGCTGCAGTCGCTCGACCAGCTCGACCACACGCTGATTGGCCAGCGGCTTTTGCAACAGGCGCAGCACCTCGGATGACCCGGACTCCACACCCAGATGAACCTGGCATAACCCCAGCCTGCGCAAAGCTCGCCAGTCCTCAAGGCTGCGCAGCTTGCCGGTGAAGGTGTCTTGAAAACAGGAAACACGATGGAACTCAAGCGGGTGCTGCGGCCCACCTGGAAAAGTCGTGCGCACCTGCTCAAGCGCCTCTCTCAAACGGCGGGTAGAGACCCCGGCGGCGTTGGCGTCACCGAGAAACACGCCGCGCCGCCAGGGGAGAGCAGCGCCAAAATAATTGACCACCTGGCCGATATGATGGCTGAATTCAGCCGAATCCTTGCAGCGATAGGGACGATCTCGATACAGGTTGCAAAACGAACATCGATTATAAGCGCAGCCTTCCGTCAACTGTAGCACAAGGCTACGATACTGGTCGGGAGGAAGAATGCTGATCGGTCGGTAGATTCGGGAGAACTCCTGAGCGTCGACCTCCAACCCGCTCAGCCAGGACTCACAGTCAAAGGCGAAGCGCTCTTGCAGACGCTCGCCCCAGCCCCGCAGCAGCTGGTTGAAAAGACCGGGGTCAACCTGGACGGCGTCATAAAAATCGCGTTCCGGTCCGGGCACACGCAAAATCTCCTTGCACCGACCATCCAGGCCACGCCGATACTGTCGTCCCTGCCAACTGAGGGCCACCGGACGGGCGCGACCGTCCAGAGTCAGAACCTCCAGCTTGTTCCAGGCAAACTTAAGTCGTTGACCGTCCCAAAGTCGCTCCAGACGGGTCCGCGTGCACAGCATCGCTCAAGTCTAGGCCAGGCGGCTGATAGCCACCTTGATCTACATCAGGTGCTCTTCCATCCACTCATAGTCTTCCATAGCCAGCAAAACGGAGGCGCCCACCGTCCGCAGCTCCACCTTTGGAGAAAGAGCAAGCCGCCGAGCGGCTTCCTGAGCACCCAGTCGAATGAGTCCCTGTGAGGCCAAAGAGCGGAAGCGCCAATCATCCGAGTGAGCTAAAGTCAGAAGAAACTCTTCATCCTGACACTGCCTCGAGAGCCTGACCGCCTGGGCCAGACGCACTTCGGGCACCTCCTCCTCCTGCCAGGACTGCTTCCAGCAGAAAGCTGAGTCCAGGGGTGCCACCCTCCAGGCAAGTTCGCGACGGGCCGGATCCGGGTCTTGAAGAAAGCCTCGAGTTGCGGGCCGGAGCGAGAGAAACCGTTGAGGATAGTCGGCCAGCAATTTGAGGGCGACAACAGCCTCTCTCGACTTCAGTGCCTGCTCCAGCAAGGGTTCCACCAGCTCGGGAAACTCTCTACAGCCCCAGGTCAGCAACCAGGAACAGCCTGGCTGCACGGTCGCCAGCCAGGCGAAGGTATCCAGCCCCTGATTTTCCAGGCAACGCCTGGCTCGGTCTTGCAAGGGTCCGGCCAGCAGCTCCAGCCAGACAGGCCGACTCCGTGGGTGCTGGATTTCACTGTCCTCCAGACCGACCCAAAGATCAACGTGGATCTTCTCCACCAGGCTCAGATCTTGCCTGCTACTCAACGCGCGTGCCGCAATGGTTGCGCGCGCCGGATCTTGGGCAAACAACATCTCCTGCAGAGCTCGTCGAGCCGATTCGGAGCTTTCTTTGGCCAGGCGCTGACAGGCAAGACTCAGCAAATCGGGGTCGCGGCGGGCTTGCAAAACTCGACCACAGGCCGAGACCACACGTTCATCCTGAAAAGCCAGTAGCGCGCTGAAAATGACCTTGGCGAACAGTCCCTGGTCCCTGTCCAGTTGCTGACAGAGCTCGCCGATGACGTCCACTCCCTGGTGGGGACCATAGGCCAGGGTCAGCTCCGGTTGGGCCGCCACGGCCGCCAGAGTCGGCAGACGGACCGAGGCTTCAGGGTGTCGCAAACTTTCAAAGAGATCGGCTGCGCTTCGGATTCGGACTTGTTGTCGAGCTTCTGACACGGCCGACAAGTTCACGCTCCTTCGGCAGTCACCTGGCAAGGAGATACTCCAGTCTCTACCAAAGGCCAGCCGATGCAACGCAGACGTGATTTCCTTCGACTTCTGGCCTCGGCCACCGGTGGCGTCCTCCTGAGCAGTTGCGGCAGTTCTTCAGACGGTGGATCCGGCAACTTTGGAAGCGGTTCCAACTTCATTCCCAACGGCTACCGCTTCATTCCGCTCCTCAACACCGGTCAGACATTGCCTGGGGGCGCCACTCTAGACAGCTTACCGGGCGGCGTCCTGATCAACGGGGCCGGCCAGATCCTCTTTCACGGCAGCGCCAATTCAAAGGTGGGGCTCTACGAGCTGACCCCCGACTACCCGAATCTATTGCTCGATTCGAGGAACCAATCGATCAATCTTCGGAAACTGCTGGTGCCGGGCGACGCCCTCGCCGACGGCGAGGTGGTTGAAGCGGTTGGGGTAGCGGTTAGCAATGCTAACCGCAGCCATGCAGTGATCGTTCGCCACAACAAATCCGCGCGTTCCCTCTATCTGGAAAAACAGGCAACCGGATTCAAAAAGGTGTGCGGATTCCGCACGCCCCTACCCATTGCTGGCGGGCTGCGCCTGGGCGGCACCCTGGGGGATGTCAGCCTGAACGAGAAGGACGACCTGATATTCGTTGACCACTTCACGCGTGAACAGCAGACGGCCCCCGGCCAGGGTTTATTCTTCCTCCCAGGAGCAAACATCGGAGCCGACGCCCGGCTGCTCTCCTCCACAGACGATCCCTTGCCCGACTCGTCAGGCTTTATCAAGGGATTTGGACTGATTGATCTCAACTCTAAAGATAGTTTCCTGGCTCACGTTTTCGGCGCACCATTGCTCCCCCTTGATTCAGTCCAACCTCCCGCGCAGGGGCTTCTGCAGGGCCGCACGGACTCGCTTTCAGGCCACCGACTGCTCGCATCCCCACCAGCCTTTCAAACCACCCCCAGAGGTGCCAATCTTTTGGTCCAAGGCGGGTCGGTTTACGGAGCTCGGCTCTCCGAATACAGCGACGATGTTGCCCACGTGGTGCACAAATCGTCAGCGGATCTGTCACTGCTCATCAACCAGCAGGAACTCCTCAAGATAGGCGACCGAAGCCCGGGAGGAAGCATCGTGCGGGGATTTTCCGGCCCGGTGCTCCAGCCCAATGGTCCACTTTTTGGGGTGGTCATCACGGAAGACGGCCACGAACTGGACTTCGCATCTCCGTTCGGTTTACGCATCTTGCTCTCGCGCGGAGATCTCATTGGGTCTCGCTCGGTCAACTCGATCATCTTTGGAATGCATCCCGACCAGGTCAACTCGTTGGGCCAGATGGCCTTCGTGGCGGAATTTATGGATGGTTCAAGCTCGATCATCTTAGGACTGCCGATTTAGAAAAAGCCTGGAAGACTCGTGGCAAACACAAATATTCCATCCACGCTGATCGCCACCAATCAGCCACTGAATATCGCATCGTCCCAGGCCATCCCCTATTTTCCAGGCTTCGCCATCAATTTCGCTGCCAGTTCCTCGGGCACCATTCTATCCGTGGCACCCACAATTTTGCTCTGGAACTTCCAGGCCGACGCAGGCTGGAGTTTTTTCGCGGGCCTGGCCGGCCCATCTATCGCCTTGAACTACACCGCGGCCGGAGCCTACGACGGAAATCGAATAGCCCTGAACGTCAGCAACGATGAGATCCAGGGCGGTATCCTGTTTGGCGTGAACGTGGCGGACACTGGGGTCCTGGAAATGGCCGAAGTCATCCTGGAATGGCCTGGCGCTTAACGGCCAGAACATCAGCGAAAAACAATGGTAGGTCGCGAAACGGTTGCCCGTGGGCTAAACCAAAAGAGGTCGGATGCGGTGCATCTCCCATGGCTTGATGGTAATGTTCCATACTGATATGACCTGAGAGTTCCAGCGAATCTATCACCTCGAAACCGCAATCGAGCAGTGCAGCCAGGGTTTCTTGCAGAGTCGGCGTTTTTTGGGCGTAGAGCCGATCGAACCGATTCAAATCAACCCATTGGGAGCGGCGCAGTGGACCAGGCAGGCGAAACACATCCTTGATGTAGAGCATCCCCCCCGGACACAAAACTCGGAAAGCTTCGCTAAAGACCTGATGCCGGTCATGGGCATAGCCGCTGGTCTCAAGAAAAAGCACCCGCTGGAAGCACGCCTTCTCGAACGGCAGGTGATGAAAGTCCCCCAGATGCAGTCGAATGCGCTGGTCCATACCGGCGGCGGCCAGATCCGCGGCAGCTCGCCGAAGCTGATTCTGGCAAAGATTGAGGCCATCAATCTGTATTCCCGGATAGGCCTGTGCCAGATCCAAAGCCGGCCCGGCCACCCCGCACCCGGCGTCCAGAATCCTCATTCCACAGTCAATACGCGCCCGGCGAGCCAACTGCAGATTGGAAGCCTGGGAACCCTCACGACCCCAATGACCGGCCTGCCAGGTGGTGCCCAGGTGCTGCAGGTAGTCATCCTGGCGAGCGTCATAGTAGTCGCGAACCTTCTCCAAAAAAGAGCGCTCTTCCGTCTCGGGGCACCACCAGGCCGCGAAGGCGGGCCAGGGCAGATAAGCCGTCTGACGCCCGCCTCTGAACTTGGCATAAGGGCAAAGCATGGGCTCGGGCAAGGCGGGCCAACTGGCCAGAGGCAGATTGAGCAGCTGGAGGGGCACCTGTTCCAGATCAATCGAAAAAAGTTCCGAAGCAGCGGGCGAAAAACTCAGATAGCACCAGGGTGAGGCCGGAAATGGAGCAAGCTCCTCCAGTAAAGGCCGGACAGTATCTCCGATGAGCGCCTGGCCCACCTGCTGGAGCAATTCATAAGGAATTCTCCCAAAAATCCTTGGCTTGACGACCCCCTCATTCCAATCGACCGTCAATCCCCATCGCGAATCAGGGATCTCCAGAGCCGGCCGCAGGGCGCTTTCCAGGTGCACAGGTGGCGCAGACCCATAGCGACGCAAAAAAACGCGCAAAGTTGAGATCGGGTAGTGATTCTGGGGGGGGACTTCATAATTGAGGGCCAGGCGGGTAACCTGGCCCTCATCGATCCCCAGCCTGAGCCAGTGGCCTGGCACCAGGTCGAACCTTTTCTGCAGCTCAAAAGCCAAAGCCAGCAGTCCCTCTGGGAGACCCAGGCATTCAAGCTCGGAAAGCTGCTCGAAAAAAAGCCTCAAACCGAGGCGACGCGGACACTCGTAGGAAAGCCCGACCTCAGCGTAATGACCTGGATCCTCGACCAGCTTCCGAATCCAGTCAGGCAAGAACTGTGGCTCTGCCGCGACCGGACGCATGGCTGAAAGCAAGGCCAGGCTCTAGATTCGGCCGCTTAGTTGGCCGGAGTGGGAGTGGCAGGCGCAGCCGGAGTGTGGAAATGCTGATAAGCCAGGTAGCCTACTCCAGCCGCCACGGCCGCTGCCACGGTGCCACTGATGACGGGATGTTCCTTGACGTAGTTCACCATTCCAGAGGCGGCATCTTTACTGCCCTCAAAGGCTCCGCCCACCAGTTTGGCCACACCGGCCGGCACGCCAGCATGCTCAAGCACGACGCCCGTGGCGACACCCGCGGTGGTCACCAGAGTGGTGGCCAGAACGGGATGATCGAAGGCAAAGGCTTTGACATCGTCGGCCACCTTTTCCCAAGGCTTGCCGGTATCTTTCTGATACTTGGAGATGGCGTCAAAGACGCTCTTGTTGACATCCTTGGCGTCCACATTGGGGTTGGCAGCGATTTTGTCTTCCAAGGATTTGAAAGTTGCGTCCAAAGTTTTGGCCTGCTCGCCCTGGGGCTTGGGAGGGATAGCGGTCTCGGTGCTGACCATCTCGTGGATCAGGTAGGCGGTTCCGCCCGCCGCCGCCAGCGCAATGCCGGTCGCAATCAAGGGGTGGTCTTTGACGGCCTGAGTTACAGCGCCCACGCCGTCTTTGATTCCGTCTGTCAGTCCCAGTTTCTCCAACCCGATTCCACCAGCCGTGCCCAGAGCAAAAGCGGTGGTGAAGACCAGAGCAGGGTGGGTCTGAATCGCGTTGCGCAGAGTTTCGGTGACGCCCGGACCCTGCTGGCCGGAAGCCTTGGCGTAAGTCTTGGCAGCATCCATGATCTGACGGGTCACCTGCTCGGATTGAGCCTGGCCGGAGCCCTTCAGGGTGGACATGTTCTGTTCAATCTGATTCAGGGTCGCCGAGAGCTGCTGGCGAGCTTCTTTCTGCTGCTGAGTCTCCACGACGGGCGGGGTGTTGGGCTGCTGAGTGCAGCCGGTCAGACTGAGCAATCCGATCAACCCGGTCATACCGGCCAGAGTGCCCTTGGCCCAGACGGACATCGGCGCCGTCTTGACCTTCTTTTCGGCATCGCCAAGTTCAGGCTTTTTGGGCGCCTGATCGGCCTGACCAGCCACAAAACCATCCTTTGGGCCCGTAGCCTCGGCCTTATGACCGGTGGCCTGAAAGGCGGGTTGCTTGATTTGGGACTGGCTACGCAGGGCGGAAATCATGGGGGTCCTCCGGGATTTTTTATATCTCCCGGCCAGCATGCCCGAGCGCGCTGAAAATTCTCTCAAAGGAGTTCTGGTCGTACATCCTAAAACCGCCCGTCCAGGATTTTTCGGAGGTACTTGTTTTGAGTCAGATTCAGAGCCTAGCCGTGATCGGTTCAGGCACCATGGGGTCGGGCATCGCCCAGGTGGCGGCCGCCTCAGGCTACAACGTAGTCCTTTGCGACGTGCAGGACGCTTTTTTGCAGAAGGCCCTTAAAGCCATCAGTGGCAGTTACGATAAGTTCGTCCAAAAGGACAAGATGAGCGACGCCGATCGTCAGGCCGCCCTCGGACGTCTAAAAACCACCACTCAGCTTGAGGATGCAGCCGGAGTGGATCTGGTGGTGGAAGCCATCACCGAACAAATTGAAGCCAAACGAGTGCTCTTCGGCAAACTCGAAGCCATCTGCAAAAAAGAGACCATCTTTGCATCCAACACCTCTTCTCTCTCGGTCACCGAAATGAGCCAGGCCAGCCAACGCCCGGATCAGGTGGTGGGGATGCACTTTTTCAATCCGCCGGCTTTGATGAAACTGGTGGAAGTGGTGCGCACTCCACTCACCAGCCAGGCCACCTTCGATGCGGTCTGGCAGGTCGCTCTGAAGATGGGCAAGACCCCGGTTGAAACCCGCGATACCCCCGGGTTTATTTTCAACCGACTGATCATCCCTTATCTGAATGAAGCCATGTGGGCCCTTTACGAGGGAGCCGGCAAAGTGGCCGACATCGACGCCGCCATGAAGTTGGGAGGCAACATGCCCATCGGACCTCTGGCTCTGCTCGACTTGATCGGAATCGACGTGCAACTGCACGCCTGCTCGGCCTTCCTGGATCAGTTTGGCGATCCCAAGTTCCGCCCCTGTCCCCTCAATCGGGCCATGGTGCGGGCCGGCCTGCTGGGCAAAAAGACCGGCAAAGGTTTTTACGACTACTCCCAAGACCCGCCCCAACCCGTGTCCATGGACCCATTTCGACTGTAGGAGGAACGTATGAAAGGCATGCAAGGAGCCCCTTCCAAATACCAGAATCTGATCATGTGCTATGAGGACGGCCTGGCCGTCATGGTTCTCAACCGTCCGAAAGCCCTCAATGCTCTCAACGCCGAGACCATTGACGAGATCAGCGCGGCCTTCGACGAAGTCGAGGCCGATCCCAAGAACCGGGTTTTGCTGATCACGGGGGCAGGCGACAAAGCTTTTGTGGCCGGCGCCGATATCCGCGAACTGAAGCAATGCGAAACCGAAGCCGCCGGCGCGGCAGCCTCTGAAAAGGGCAGCAAACTCTTCCGGCGCTTTGAAACCTCCCGTCTGATCACGATCGCAGGCGTCAACGGCTTTGCCTTGGGAGGCGGAATGGAGCTGGCCATGTCTTGCGACTTCCGCTTCGCAGCCAGCACGGCTATGTTCGGCCTGCCGGAAGTGGGCCTGGGCATCATCCCCGGCTATGGCGGCACTCAGCGCCTGGCTCGATTGGTCGGGCGAGGACTGGCCATGGAACTGATGGTTACGGGACGCAAGTTTGACGCTCACTACGCCCTGCACATCGGCCTGGTCAACCGGGTGGTCCCTCAACACGACCTGCTCAACCTCTGTCGCCAGGTGGCTCAAGAGATTCTGGCTCAGGCCCCTCTGGCTGTGGCCGCCGCCAAGAAAGCACTGCAGGCCGGTGCCGATGGCGGCATGGAGGCCGGCCTGAAAGCCGAGTCGGTCGAATTTGGTAAGCTCTGCCTGAGCAAAGACATGCATGAGGGCATGGCTGCCTTTGTGGAAAAACGCCAGGCTCAATTCAAGGGAGAATAACCGTGCTCAAGCAAGAAATCGTTATCATGGGCGGAGCTCGCACTCCGTTCGGCAAATATGGGGGGGGTCTGAAGGACCTTTCGGCCGCCGACCTGGCCGTGATCGCCGGAACCGAGGCATTACGCCGCGCCGACGTCAAAGCCGAAGAAATCGACCACGTCATTTTTGGCAACGTTATGCACACCTCGCCCGACGCGGCCTACCTGAGCCGACATATCGGCCTGCGTTGCGGGGTGCCAATCCCGGTGCCGGCCTACGGCGTCAACCGTCTGTGCGGTTCCGGTTTTCAGGCGGTCATCAACGGAGCCATGGAAATCCTGCTGGGACAGGCCGACGAGGTGCTGGTGGGCGGAACGGAATCCATGAGTCAGGCTCCTCACAGTATTTTCGGAGCCCGCTGGGGCCTTCCGCTGGGCCAGTCGCGCCTCGAAGACACCCTCTGGGCGGCTTTAACCGACACCTACTGTGGCTGCGCCATGGCCATCACGGCTGAGAACCTGGCCGCCAAATACCAGGTCACTCGAGAAGAAGCCGATGAACTGGCCATGGAGAGCCATCAGCGGGCGGCTGCGGCGGCCGACAAGCTTTCCGAAGAGATCGTGGCCGTAGAGATCCCGACAAAAAAAGGCCCCAAACGAGTTGAAAAGGACGAGCAGACTCGGCCCGATACCAGCATGGAAGGCCTGGCCAAGCTCAAGCCCTCGTTCCTGCCCACCGGTGTCGTCACCGCCGGCAACGCCTCCGGCATCAACGACGGCGCGGCCGCTCTGGTCCTGACCACCCGCGAGTCGGCCTTGAAGCGCAGCATCAAGCCTCTGGGCAAACTGATCGCCTGGGCCGCCAAAGGGGTGCAACCCGACATCATGGGAATCGGACCCGCTTCGGCTGCTCGTGAGGCCCTGCAAAAGGCCAACCTGACCCTCAACGACATGGACCTGATCGAGGTCAACGAGGCCTTCGCCGCCCAGTATGTGGCAGTAGAGAAAGAGCTGGGCCTGTCGCGCGGAAAAACCAACGTCAACGGCGGCGCAGTGGCTCTCGGCCATCCTTTGGGAGCTTCAGGAGCCCGTCTGACCCTGACCATTCTACACGAACTCAAGCGCCGGGGCGGACGCTACGGACTGGCTTCAGCCTGTATTGGCGGCGGCCAGGGCATTGCTCTGATCGTGGAAGCCTGGAACGAATAGATGCATCAACTCATCAGCGTTGACCAGGCCCTCGCCACCATTTTAGAGGGTACGGCGACGCTGGCGGCCCGTCACCTTCCCCTCGAGGAAGCGGCGGGCCGCCGTCTTTTAGAGCCATTGGTGGCCCGCGAGAGTCACCCCTACTTCGCCTCCTCGGCGATGGATGGCTACGCCCTGGGCTCCCTGGATCGGGTTACACGGTTGGTGGGCGCGGTGGCGGCCGGGGAAACGGCCGACTTTACCTTGCAACCCGGACTGAGCTGTCGCATCTTTACCGGAGCTCCGGTGCCAGCCGGGACTGTGGCGGTGGTTCCTCAAGAAGAAACGGAGGTCCTGGCTGAACAGCTGACCTGCACGGCTCCCATGGAAGCCGGCCAGCATGTGCGTCCTGCTGGCGAGCACTTTTCCGAAGGCGACGCTTTGCTGCCATCGGGTCGACTGCTGACTCCGGGAGACATCGGACTGGCCGCCCTGCTCGGCTACTCGGTCTTGAAATGCACGCCTCGAGCCCGGGTCGCTCTGGTTGCGACCGGTGACGAACTGGTGGAACTGGACCAACCTTTAGGGCCGGCTCAGGTGCGCAATTCGAATGTCTATGCGATGCAGGCTCAGGCTCAAGCTTGCGGAGCTGAAGCCTGGCGTCTTCCCATCACCCCCGACCAGCCGGAAGCCCTGCGGGCCGCGCTGGAGAAGGCCTGGGATAGCGCTGACGCGATCGTAACTTGTGGTGGCGCCTCAGTGGGAGAACGCGATTACGTGCAAAGCGTGCTCCGCGACCTGGGCGCTGAGCTTCACTTATGGAAAGTGGCCATGCGTCCGGGTAAGCCCCTGGGTTTTGGACTGCTGCGCGGCAAGCCTTTTGTGGCTCTGCCTGGCAACCCCGTCTCCTGCTACGTGACCTTCGAACTCTTTGTGCGCCCTATGCTGGACAAGTTGCAGGGCGGACCGGGGCAAGGTCTGGACTGCATGCAGGTCCGGCTGGCCGAAACGATTCACAAAAAGCCGGGCTTGCGTTTTTTCGTTCGCTGCCGATTGAGCTCCGAGGGGGCAAGGCTGGCCGGCTCGCAGGCCAGCCATCTTTTCCGCAGCGTGGCCGAATCAGACGGACTTTTGGAACTTCCTGAAGAAATCCAGTCTTTGCCCGAAGGGGCAATGGCTCGAATGCTGCTCTGGCCATGGGTTAGCGCGTCGAAATTGCGGGGATAGTGTTCGGAAGTGATGAGGAGGTCAGCATGTTTGGACTGGGTTTAGGTGAATGCGTCGCGATACTGGTCATTTTCGTGCTGATCTTCGGACCCCGCTTCCTGGTTAACGCGAGCAAACGCCTTTTTAGCAGCTTCCAAGGCTTTACCGAATCCTTCAAAGATGCGCGTGAGGAAAAGCTTCCCCCTGGTACCAAGGTGAAGGTGATCAACCCCGGTGAAGAAGCTTCTTCCTAAGATCGAAGACCAGCCGATGTCGCTGGTTGGCCACCTGGAGGAGCTGCGCTGGCGCATTCTCTGGTCGTTGTTTTACTGGATCATCGCCTGCTTCATCGTCTGGGGCGCGGTGCCTCGCATCATCGACTTCTGTACGCCACTCCTTAAAGGCGCCAATCTCATCTTCACCAGCCCCACCGAAGCCTTTTTCGCCTACCTTAACGCTGCAATGGTGGGCGGAGCCTGTCTGGCCTCGCCCATTTTTCTTTACCATATTCTGATGTTCGTCTTGCCCGGGCTGGAGAAGGGCGAACGCAAGTGGGTCTACCGCCTGCTTCCGCTCAGTATTTTCCAGTTTCTACTCGGCTGCATTTTCGCCCTCAAACTGGTGCTGCCAGGCACCATGGACTTCTTCATGGGCTTTGCCACCGGAAAGCTCATACCGCAGATCAAGATCGGTGAATTCATCGGCTTTATTACCACCCTGACCATCATCTGCGGCATCATCTTTGAGCTCCCGATCGTGCTCATGTTCCTGGCCGGCATTGGTCTGGTTACATCCAAATTCCTGGCCCGGCATCGCCGGATGGCCTACTTCCTGGCCTTCGTGGTCTCAGCCGTGGCCACACCAACTCCCGACGCCTTCACCGCAACTGTGGTGGCTCTTCCGATTTTAATCAACTATGAAGTCAGTCTCTTCTTAATCAGGCTGTGTGGAAAATGACCGCAGGAGGACCTATGCAAAACCTACACCTACTCTGGACCCTTGGGCCGGGCGAATTGCTCATGATCGTGATCGTGGCAATCTTCATCTTCGGGCCCAAGCGACTGCCCGAAATCGGTAAAGCTCTAGGCGACGGGCTCAGCTCCTTCCGCGAAGCCAGCAAAGGTGACAAGTCGCTACCTGCCGCAGAAAAAGAATAGCCACAGCCAGTCTTGCCACGAGAGTTCGGCGCGACCCGAGGGTTGCGTTGGACTCTTTTTATTGCTCGAGACGCTGGGCGTGGTAGGCCAGAATGGCCAGTTCGTGGGTAAGGTCCACATTGCGCACCGAAACGCCCGGACCGAGGTGCAGGTGGGCACCGGTAAAATTCAACAGAGCAGAAACACCTGACGCGACCAGCAGTTTTGCCACATCCTCGGCGGCATGACCGGGAACAGCCAGGATGCCCAGATCTGCCGGCAACTCCCGAGGCAATACCGACATCGGCTCAACTTTCACCTTATTGATCTCTTGACCAATTCTGGCAGGACTCGAATCAAAAATCCAAAGTATGTGGAAGTTCCAACGTGCGAATCCGGGAAATCCGGCCAGGGCGGTGCCCAGGTTACCTGCTCCAACCAGAGCCACCCGATGCTGCTGGTCGAGCTGCAGAATGGATGCCACCCTCTTGAGCAGTCCGGGAACAGGGTAGCCCAGTCCCTGCACTCCAAATTCACCGAAATAGGACAGGTCTTTGCGCACCTGCGAAGCTTTGACGCCAGCCCGAAATGCGATCTCTTCAGAGGAAACCACGCCGACACCCTGATCGGAAAGATCAGCCAGGCAGCGAAAATAGGTTGCCAGCCGGGCGATGGTGGGCTCGGGGACGCGGGTGCGCTTTTCCATAGGGACACAGCCTTTACGCCAATCCAAGCAGTCTCTCCTGTTGAGCCTGCCGGCTCAGCTAGAATAGCCCGCCAGGACCCAGCGCGCTTTGAGCCAGACACGGCAAAAGCATATGCAGTGCCCCCCGACTGGCGTCGCAATAACCTTGCAGCGTGGCCTGCAAAGCACTACCGCTCAGGCCGGCCGCTCCCGGCCGAAGGTCGATGAGAATTCCTCCAGCACTCAACTGATACGCCTCCAGCTCGGCCTGAAAGCCAGGGAAAACCACAATGACGTCACACAACCTTAGTTGGCTCCCGAGGTGTCGGGATCGCTCGTCGCACCATGTAAGGCTGGCTCCCTGGCGCATCAACCAGCCGACGAGACCCTCCAAAGCCGCCTCTGGTGGCGCCAGTAGCCCTACGTGCCGAGCCTTCAGATTCTGAGCTTTCAGTAACCAGCGACCCAGGACGGACCAGGGCGGGGCCAGCTGACGCCAGCCATGGGGGAGTGGAGGGAGCCGGATCTCGCCCGGCGACCAAATCCAACCACCGGTTCGTAACTGGGGATGTTGCTGCAGTCTGTCCAGCCACTCGGTCTGAGGGTCCATCTGCAACAGCGGCCAGTTCAAAGATCGATCACCGTTTTTGAGGTGGCTCAGCCAGCCAGGGTCAGAATCCAAAACCACCAGAGGAAGCGAAGGTAACGCCTGTAGACGACGCTGCAAAACCTCCGACAGGGCGGGCACTTCAAGAAATTTTGGGGGCATAAAATTGAGCTCCTTCGCTTGGACAGGTTTCAACTGAAAACTTACGGGTTATATCTCCGGGGTGACGGGGTCCGTTCTCTAACCTAAGATTTCTGGACAACGATTTTTCACCGCGTCTCAAGGAAGTGCTCCTTCGTTCCTGGTTGGAGGCTCACTGCAAAAAGATGCGAGATCAAGGGAGGTAGTCATGGCAGCCAAGAAAGCCGACGGAAAACCGGCAGCTGCTGGTAAGGGGAACGCCCCGAAAAAAGCCAGCGCCAAGCCGGCCAAAGCCGCGCCCGTAGCAGCCAGCAAACCCAAGCAGGCCAAGCAGGCCGCTCAGCCGACTCAGGCCGAAGCGGTGAAGAAGCCCGCTGAAGTTCGCAAAAAGGGCGCTCCTGTTCGCGAGATGTAGGCAGCACCCGGTTTTCCAAACGGAACACCAGCAAAGACCCTCGGTTCAACCGAGGGTCTTTTGTTTTCTACAGACTAAGACTCTGGCAATCCCAACCAGCCGACCCGCGGGTATAGCGCAGCCGACTGGACTCCTCTGCCAGTCGCAAGACTTCAGCCGTCGCGAAGACCCCCTCCAGCAACCAGAAACTTTCGGGCATCCTCGGATGCTGGGGATGCCCCTGAAAAAGCCTGACCTTATCCTGAGGACTGAGCTTCTGCCAGAGCCGTTCTCCTTGAGGATGCTGAGAACCCGGACAGGACCGCCAGGTCGCCTCGAGACGAACCTGAACAACAGGCTCCTCGCGCAAAAGACACAGTTGGCCGCGAGGGTCGCTTGCCAACTGAGAATGCTTCTGATGATGAGCGTGACTGGCAAAAATCACGGTATTTTGCATCCAGTTATAAGCAAGCAGGCGCACGGTGCGCACCTGCGCCCCACGGACCGGGTCGGTGCTGCCCAGCCAACACCAGGGAAAGGGCTTACCCTGACACACCTCCTGGAGGGCGGACATCAACGACTCGGGTGGTTTCAACGCTTACGAATCAACACCAGGGGAGTCATCTCCGCGGCATTGCCCTGAGGATTCGGCTTGAGAGCTTCCACGACCTCAGCGCTCCGCGAGGGATCGCTGATGTGAAATATATCTACTTTGCCCAGGTCGTTGGCGTCCACGATCGCGCATTCGAAACCGGTCTTCTCTTTGACTTCGGCCACCAGACGGTCGCCATTGGCCGGCCCCATCACCACATATTTATCGAAGGGCGGCAAAGTTCCGGTGCAATCGTCGATGGCGGCCACGCCGCGACCGGCGATGCGATAGAAGTCCCCGTCGCGTCGAGTGATTTTACCCAACACTCCGGCTGCTGTGGCCAGCAGAATCCGTGCCACGCCCACTTCCCGAATGGCCATCTCCAATGAATAGGGAGAACTCAGACTGGAATGCATGCCAAAAAGGACGTTCAACTGACAGGCCAACCAGCGAGGCTTAATCTCTTCGCAATAGGTCATGCGATTCTGCATAATGGCCACCACGGTCTCGGCCAGGATGACAATGTCACCGGGCTTTCCGACCGGTCCGGCATAACGCTGAACCGTCTCCAGCACACTCTCACCGGGACGAATCAAGTGAGTGCGCAGCGGCACGACCGTAGCCTCAAGGTCGATGGGGGGCTTGGGTTTGCCGGGCGCAGTTTGAGGCATTGGCTGCATTTCTTCGACCTTCTCGAAGGAATCCACAGGCAAAACAAGCTCAACCTTGTTATAATGCATCGGAGTGCGGCAATAATACTGATAATGGAGATCGAAGCGCACCGCCCCCATCTCCGCAATCTTCTGCGCGACACCTTCGCTGGAGGTAACGTGCAGCCGAATTTCCAGCATTGCCTCCTGGCCCACGGGCACGATGAAACCTTCCCAGTAGCCGTCGGCGCGCGGACACTGGTGATTGACAAGACGACAAACCGGCTGAAGGTCACTGTAGCGGTCGCCGATCGGCTGCAGATGAGCTCGGGCGTCAATGACGAGAGCCTGCTGCTTTCCGACGTTTTTCATAGGCAGGCGACAGGTCAGAAGCGCGTGCTGACCGTCGGGGTAGTAGTAGACTTGAGCCTGATGCACAAGCTCCGGACGCACAACCACGCGAGCGTCGCCGACTTTCTTTTTCCAAATGTTCAGACCTAGGTGACTGAGGGCCAGCGGAACGGCCCAGGCAACAAGAGACATAGCTCCTCCGGAAGGAAGGCGCCTTTGTAAGGCAAAGATGCCTCCCTCGTTTTTGAGCCTATGGCGTGGATCCTGCTTGGAAAGGCCCGAATAGGAGCGAAACTTGAAGAAAATCAAATCTATAGCAAACCGGCACCTGAAAAGTTGGTAGTAAAACTCTACGGAAGCTTCAATTCGCGTTTTTTCGGAGTCCTGACCCCTAACGAAGTCAGGCTCTACCGCGGTATTGCCGCTGGCGGTGACTTCGGAGTGGCCAGCAACGAGGCTCAACTGGTTTTTGCCCGGGCTATGGATGAGAGTCTGGGCCTGGAACTGATCCGGGTGGGCAATCAAGGCGACCTGTTTTTCCTGGGCAAAAAGGGCCTTTTTCGGCTGCGCAATGACCGCAATGCCAAACTTGAAATCGTCAACGAGGCCCTGTGCGCGCTCGCCCGCGGCGATGAAATCGGGCGCCTGGGTCAGGTTCGAGTGGACGCCGATGGCCGAGAAATCTTTTACGAGGCCATCTCCCCCGAAGCCGGCATCAAAGACCGCTTCCGCAAGCTTTGGGGGGGCAAAGGAGGCGGGGAATCGACGCTGGCCCATCAGGTCATCAATTTCAACCTGGGCACTCAGCGTAAAGACCAGTTTCCTCCAACCCTGATCGACACCAGGCGCGAATTCGCCTTTCGTTGGAACATCTCACCCTCCGGGCGCTTTCTGGTCCAGGCTCGGCCCGAGAAAAAGTCCTACCATATCGACGTCATCGACATCTCCGACGAGAGCATCATCGCTGACTTCCAGATGGCCCTGGCCAACATCCACGACCTGTGGGTAAACGACGCCGGCGTGATGATGGTGGACGTGCGCCAGGTTGGCGAGGAAAAGGTTATCATCGCTCTGCCGGATGGAGTGACGCGCCACCCGTTCAGTCCGCCCCCTAGCTATCGCCTGGTGCACCTGGGGCCGCTCCACGTGGGCATGATTTTGGAGTCTCAGCGACGGCTGCAGATTTACGACTACGTGGGCAATCTTGTCTCAGATGTGGACTTCCAGCCCCTGCGCCAGATGAACGCCCAGTTCCACTTCAACTTCAACGACCGCGGTCAGATCGATATCCTGCTCTGGCACAATGGCTCACTGCATCTGCAGCACTCCGACATCAAAACCATTCTGGTGGACGCCAAACGCTGGAACCTCACCGCCCGCCAGGCTCAGGCCGATGTAGAGCAGCAGATGGTTCACGAAGTGACGCTGCAGCATATGGAAGAGCGCAAGCGTATGGAGGACTTCCAACTCAGCCGCCAGCTTCTTGATGCGGTTCAGTCCGAAATCCCAGGCATGGGCAACCAGGCCCATCTACCTCGCCTGGGCGGAGAGCGTGGGGCTTCTGGCCCGCCGCCCACTCCGCTTCCTCCCCCGATCGCATCCATTCCCAGCGTTCCTCAGATACCGGACGCCAGCAGTGGACTGACCGAGGTCCCTCCCTGGATGGCCGGGCTCACCGGAGCAGGCTCCGCGCCTCCGCCCCCGCCCGCCCCGCTCCCTCCCTCGGCCGCGCCGTTACCGCCACCCGCTCCTCCCGAACGGGTGCCGGCTCCGCCGCCGCCTCCACCTATGCCCATCGACCGGAATGCGCCACCGCCGACTCTGCCCTCGCGGCCCAGCAGTTCGGGCCAGCCGCCCCAACAGCCACCGCAGTTGCCATTTTTGCGAGGCAGCTCGCCCTTACCACCACCAGACACGGAGAACAGCGAGCGCCTGTCCTCCAGACTGCCCGCGCCGGCAGCCGACTCGGCGCCATTGCCCACCCCTCCAAGCGCACCGCTGCCAGCCTTCCAGACCAGCGCTGAGGTCGATACGGAGCTCGAGCGCCTGCGCATGACCTACATTGCCGGCGAAATCAGCCGAGAAGCCTATTACAGCCGGCGAGCCGAACTCGAAGGACTGAGGCGAGGACTGGCGGGTTCTACCCCCTCGGGGCCGGCCGGACCCAAGCGCCTGGACCTGGAGCTCGGCTCAACCCCAACGCCGCCCCCCGGCCATCAGCCGCCCATCTTGCGCCGCCGGCCCAGTGAGGGCTCCCTGGAGTTACCGCTGCCTGGAGATGACGATTAGGAGCTGCTGACTCCGTCGGGCCAGTTGACCGCTAGTCATCAAAACCCTTATTGATGATCTTCCACCGGGCCAGGTTGCCCTTGGTGCGCATGGCCAGGATACGGAGCTGACTCTCCTGAACCATCTCCCGAAGCTCTCGCCGCGCTTCAAGCATTTCTTCGCGTTCCCGCTCACGGCTTTTCAGAATAGAGTCAACCGGGTCCATCCTCAGCGGGGACGATTCTGGCTGCTTTCCGGGTGCTTTGCCCTTAGGCTTACCTTTGCCGCCCTTTGCGCCTGGCCGGGCGGCATTCTTGTTGTTCTTGCGAGTAGGTCTGGTTGTCATCGTTCCTCCTGAGCTATGTATGAGCTCAGGTTAGGGCCTCTGCTTCTACCGGATTTCTACCGAAACAGCCGATTATGACCAACCCATGTCTAATCTTACATTTTCAAAGCCATGCGCCCATCCTGACGCAGACTTCCCAGCGCCTCTCGAGGTCCGTCCACGTAGGCGTTCACTTTGGAGGCAAAAGAATCTGGACCCAGACTGCGCACCAGTGGGCACTCCAAAACGGCCTCCACTTCCGCATTGAGGACACGAATGCTCATCATCTGCTCGAAGGGGAGCTCACTCTCATCCGTCTTGCGACCCCAGTCGTCGCCCCAGGCCTGACGCTTGGTCAGCTCCAGGATAGCGGCGTAACGGGCCGTGAGATCCTCATCACCGCTGGACAACAGCTGCTGACGCTGTTCACGCACCTTGGCAAAGAGTTTCTCCCGGGTGGGCGCGTGAGTGCTCAACCGCAGCAAGGTCATGAACTGGTCGCCCAGCGGATGGGGACGCATCTGGAAGCCGTCGCGCTCCATCCAGACATAGTCCTCGCCCTTATATTCCAGCAAGTTGTAAAGGCTGCCCAACACAAAGCACTGGTAGGCCTCTTCCAGAGCCTGACGCTCCTCGGTGGTCAGAATCATCAGATCGGGGAACTTCTTGTCGCGGCAATCGATATGCAGATGCTCGCCAGCCGTATAAAGCTTGAGGTAGGCTTCGCGCAGGTCGGGTAGGCGCGAGCTATAGTTGATGGGGAAGCCACCGGCCTCCTGGTAAAAAATCAGCTCCGAGCTATCGGGCATCGGATAGTATCGAAGGTCGGTGCTCAGCTCGCGTCCAGCCAGGTTTTTCAGCTGAGTGATGTAGCCCTCCAACTCGCTGCGCTGACCCGGATCCATGTCCGGGGTAGGACCAGGCAAGCCGACCATGGTGTGCACCTGCTCGGCCGGAATACGGAAGGTTCCGTGAATGCCGGCGCGCGTCACCCAGTATGCTGAACGCGCGAAGATCTGCTTCAAATGATGCACGCGCGAGGCCTCGTCCACCTGAGAGAAGAGGACCTTGACGACGTGGAAGTCCCCACGCACGTTCAGGAAGACCTGGCGACACTCAGCCAGCAAAGCCCGCTTCCAGGAGTCCGAACGTCCGGCCGCCAGGTCCACCGACAGACCGGTCACGCTGCGCTCCAGGCGGGACAGCACGGCCTTGGAGGTATCGCTGATGGTGTTGGGCTTTACGTAAGCCGGATAGTACTTCTTCTCCACATCGGTGGCCTCGTAGAGGAGTAAAGCCTGAGGAAGCTTTTCCTTCTGAGAAAAGTAATTGTAGCCCACCATCAAGTCGGCCTTCATCTGACCCAGATCGCGCTGCAACTGATCCAGCTGCTGGCGCACGCCCCCGGCCAGACTGCCGTCCGCCCGTACCTGTCCTGAGAGCGCAGGAATCAGGCGTTTACAAAACTCGATGCCCTCTTTGTAGATCCGGTCCTGCAGTAAACAACGGAGCAGGCCTGGATTGACGCGATCGCCGACCAGGCACTCCAGGAAACGGTCGGCCACATAGGCCAAAATCATGCCCTTGCGACCGTCCCAGCCAGAACGGTTCTGCTGACGAGCCACCTCGGCCAGACGCCGCTGAACCTCTTTCTGGCGGCGCTCCAGCTTGGTTTGCAAATCTTGAGATTGCTTGGCCAGTGCATCAGCCGTCTGCTGCAACACCGCCGAAGCTTCCTTGAGCACAGCCTCGGCGAAGCGCAGGCTCTCGTTCTTCTGGTCGATGAGCGAGAAGGCATGCTGCTGCAAGGCCTCCTGGGAACGCTTGAGCAGGGCCTCCAGATTAGCGCGCACGGTGCGTGGATAGTAGCCCCACTGGTCGGCATTGGCCCCCAGCTGCTCGGCCCACATCGACTTCTCGCAGTCCTGATGGGCCCGGTCCAGGAAGTCGCGCAGCGAGATGTTCTGCTGACGATAGACACCGCGTTCGACCTCGGTCAGAACTTTCTGTTTCCACTGAGTCAACTCGTCGATCAGACCGCGACTCTTGCCTTTGTCCGGGTCGCCCAGGCCCTGCGTATCCAGCAGGGCATACAGGAGATCGTGGTTTTTTTCGTCCTCTTGCAGGCGAACTTTGGCCATCACCTCCTGGCGCACCAGGCGCGGCAGGTCAGCGTCGTTAAAGTCGGCCGCTGAGAGCCCCCCCCAGCGGTCCACGATCTCGGCTGCCAGGCGATGCGCGCAGGCGGTGATGATGCGCGCGTGAGGAACCATAATTGAGGCCATGCCCAGTGAACCGTAACGCTGAATGAAACGCTGCTTGAAGCGCGGATGCTCGTAGTCGAACGTTTTGTTCATATACTGGCGCAAGTTGATGCGCGCGCTGCGCTTGTGGTCAGCAAACTCACCGTGGGAGAAGTCTTTGAAAATCGAATCCGCCAGCAGCTCAAAGACCAGCTCTTGAGAACCCGGCTGACCACCGGTGACCTGGCCGGCTGCGTTCTGGTTGTCGAAAACGTAGCAATAATCAAAGGGCGGAATCGGCACCTTGGAGGTCGTTCCGCGGGTCCACTCCGCATTAAAGTGGGAAACCCCGAACTGATAGTAGTTCAGTTCCTTGAGCAAGGCGTAAGAATTGGCCTTCATACGGTCGTTGGTCACGCTACCGAAGTGATCGGGGAAGACCAGGAACGAACACACGGTGACGTTGCCTTCCTGGAAGACGTCCTTGACCAGGAAGGAGACGTCCATCAGCATGCCCGAGCCGGTTCCACCCGCGATCGAGGACACCAGATAGACATTGGTGGGCTGGTTGAATTCGACCTGGGCCAGCAGCCCCTGATCCTTCAAGATCGGGGACTTCATCATCACTTCCTGAGCCAGCGGGTCGCGAATGCGCTTGTTGGCATCCACGATGGCTGCCCGAATCGCCTGATAGTGATGAAAAAAGGCGAGGCGACTGTAGGCACGGATCTGACCGGCACCCTCATTCATCTGCCCCAGTGAATTGAGACCTGGATACCACCACTTATCGATGTGCTGGAATCCGGGCTCTTTCAGGTTCTGAGTAATGGCAGTGGTGTCATTGATGGTCATCATCAACCGCTCGGTGTCGGTGAGACGCACGAAGTCCCGAATTTCCCGGCTCAGGATGTGCTTTTCGCTGCGGTCTGTATCCAGCCACAGATAGCCCACGATAGGAAACTCAGCCAGGCTGCCATAGCTCTCGTAAAAGCGCCGGCGAATTCGCATGACCACGTCGCCGCCGGTTCCGCCCAGACCGATGATCAGGGTCGGTCGAATACGGATCTGTTCGTTCTTACTGCCTTGGGTTTCGCTCAATGGTTAACTCCGTGTGAAGAGATGTCCGGCGCCATAAATGGTGCTTACCACCAGCGCATATCCGGCCGGCACCAGCACATAGATCCACCACAGCTTTTGCCAGACGATAAAGGGAAAGAAGACCATGATCGAGGCTCCAACAGCCACCAGGCCCCAGCTCAACAAGACCAGCAGATTGGACCAGGTCAGAGCGGAGCTGACCTCCATCTGCCGCTGGCGCAGCATTCGCGAAAACAGAACTCGGCCCAACAGCCAGTATCCCAGACCCATGCCCAACACCACGAAGGCAGCGATGATACCGATCTCCTTGGCATTATGAGGGGTTCGCATGCCTTCGGCCTTGACTTCTCCGTTGGTGGACTCGGTGCCGATTTGCCAGATGGAGGGAGAAATATCGTGGTAGGAGTTGTCCTGAATCAACTTGAGCTCGTAATCGACTGGAGCTTTATTCTCCTCAAAAACCACGAACTGAACGTGGGCGACGCCGCCCTGCACGGGAAACTTCACGTATTCCTGAGTCTGACGGGGAAACTCGATACCGGCGCAACTCAAGGTTTCGTACTGCGCAACTTCCTTGTTGGTCTGCTTTTCGTCCTGAGCCAGTCGCACACCGATGTAGGCGGTATTATCCTGCACCTCGTAGAGGCGGTCGAACTTGTCGTTTACTCGAACGTCGATGGGAATGGTGCGAAATTTGGGCGTGTCCGCCAGAGCGGGCAACACACACAACAGCAAGAGAATCAGTCGCTTCAACACGAGTTGGACCGTTCTCTCCCCACCCCACAGGACCTTTTACAAAAGAGGACAGCAATTGCATTACCGCGGTATGACCATACCTTACGAAGGGTCACTCGTCCGGTTACTCTGGGGTCACAAACCTACACCGGAGGACACCATCACATGCGCGGAATCTTCAAGCTCTTCGCCTTTCTGCTTCTCATTGGAAGCGGTCTGGCGTCGGCGGCCTTGATCAATGTTACCAAGGCCAACTATATCGTTAAGAACGTCTATATGGACCGCAACGCGGTCGGTGTAGATCTCGTGCAGAACGGTGCCAAGGAAGAGCGCACCGAGGTGCGCATCCAGAAAGATACTAAATGCTACTGGGTGCGCCAGAACAAGGACAAGCCCATGAGCGTGCAGAGCTTCATGAATAACCTGCACAAAGGCACTCGCATCCGCGTCACCGGTGGCCGAGACTGGGACGGCAAAATCAACGCCTACGAAGTCTGGGCTCAGTAACGAAAAGCTCCTTATCACGTCTGCTCCGCCACCAGCGGGGCTTTTTTTTACAGGTCGGCCCCGGTCTGAATGGCCCACAGGCGAGTGTAGAGGCCATCCTGGCTCAGTAACTGCTCGTGCGTTCCGCTTTCAACGATCCGGCCTGAATCGAGAACATGGATACAATCCGCGTGGCGAACGCTGGAAAGGCGATGGGCGATGACCAGAGTGGTGCGACCGGCGCATAACTTTCGCAGAGAGCGCGCCAGAGCGGCTTCGGTTTCATTATCCACGGCCGAGGTGGCTTCATCCAAAATCAGAATGGGCGCATTGCGATACACTGCGCGGGCGATGGCCAGCCTCTGGCGCTGGCCGCCGGATAACTGCTGAGCCCGCTCGCCCAGGCGCGAATCCAGGCCCTGAGGCAGGCTGAGCACAAAGCTCTCGGCCTCGGCCACCCGGGCGGCCTCCAAGAGTCTTTGGTCATCATCCTCATCGGGGCTGCCATAGGCTATGTTGTGTCGCACGGTATCATCGCTCAGAAAGACATCTTGAGAGACCAGAGAGAAACAGCGACGCAAGCTCTTTCTGGATAGCTCCCTGATATTTTTCCCGTCAATCGTAATCTGACCCTGATCCGACTCCAGAAACCGAAGCATCAATTTGACCAAAGTGCTCTTACCCGACCCCGTGGAGCCAACCACGGCCGTGGTCTGACCGGCCGGCAAGCGCAGGTCGAGGTCGGTCAGCACCGCTCCCCGCTCCGGATAGGCGAAGCTCAGGTTGGTACACACGATTTCGCCCTGAATCAGGGAAGGGTTGATGCTCTCACCAACCTCCAGATCCACCGCTGGCAGGACAAGCAGATCCAGGATGCGCGAGGCCGAAGCCATGGCGCGCTCGTACAGGTCGCTGGTCGCCGCCAGCCCGGTTAGGGGCCAGAGCAGACGCTGCGTCAGAAATACCAGCACCGAATAGGAACCGGCCGATAGCTGACCGTTCAGGCACTGCTGCCCACCCACCACCAGGGTGCACAAAAATCCGGCCAGGATGGCCATGCGCAGGACCGGGGTGAAGGCCGAAGAGAGAGCGATGGCCCGCCGATTGGTTTCCTGATATTTCAGGCTTTCTTTCTCCACTCGAGCGGCCTCGAAATCCTCGCTACCGTAACTTTGAATATTGATCAGCCCGTGCAAATTGGTATTAAGGCGAGCATTGACCCGAGCTGCCTGCTCGCGAACCTCAGCATAGCGAGGCTGCAGGCGGCGCTGAAAGAAAAAGGCTCCGAACAGGATCGCCGGAATAGGCAAGAACGCCAGTGCCGCCACCAGCGGACTGAGGTAGAAGAAAGTTGCACCGACCAGAATGACCGAGGTCAGCACCTGGATCAGCGAATTGGCCCCGCCATCCAGAAAACGCTCCAACTGATTGACGTCGTCATTCAGCAGGGCCAGCAGTGAGCCCGTGGAGCGCTTCTCCACCTGGGCGCTGGGCAGTCGCTGCAAGTGGCGATACGCGTCCAGTCGCAACTTATGCTGCACTCGCTGAGCCAGGTTGCGCCACTGAATTTGGTAAAGGTATTCGAAAAACGACTCCAGGAACCAGATCAGGAAGGTGGCCACACCCAACCAGGCCAGTTGTTGCTGCAGACTGGAGATGCCCCATCGGGCCAGCAGGGAGTCCTGTCGATTGACCACCACATCCACGGCCATGCCGATCAGAATCTCTGGTGCGATATCAAACAGTTTGTTGAGCACCGAACAAAGACTGGCCGAGGCCACCCTGGCTTGTTCGTCTCGGGTGTAGGTGAGCAGCCGGCCCAGCACGCTCACGTCAGGGCCGCCACGGGGTCAAGACCGACATCTTGGGCGCCTGATCTAAAGCTGGACGCACCGGCTCGGGTTGAAACCTGGCGGGTGGCTGCTCGTCGCTTACTTTTAAGGAGCTGCGCCAGGCGCCATAAATGGGGTTGGGAAAGACGATCCAGTCGGCCCCCCAGCGATGGGCATCCTGAACGGCGCTGTCCTTGCGCCGGGCCGAATCCACTTTGTAACTGTATCGCTCCGCTTCGTGATCGGAGAGGTTGTCGCCCAACTGCAAAATGGGAGTGGACCCGAAGCGCTTCAGTAGATATTCAAACTGCTGCTTTTTCTTCGTCCTCTCGTTGTTGAAAAGCATGTTGGTGAGAAACAACTGAGTGTCGCTCGGATTGTGACCGGCCTCGGCCAGGGGGAACCCTAAAGCCCGAAGGTTATCGGCGGTGGCCTGACGGTCTACTTCAAAGCGACTGGAGACGTAAATCATGCTGGCGCCGTGCTCCACCACAAACTTGGCAAACTCGACCGCTCCTGGGGTGGCGCGAGCCTGACGGGCCTGGCACCATTCACTCCAGGTGAAGTCGTGATAGTCCCGCCCGGTCTGCATCAACCAGGCATTGAATTCGGAGTTATCCAGCAAAGTCTCATCGCAGTCAGAGACGACGTAGAAAGAGTTCTCCGGCTGTCCCGCCTGCCGGCGTCGTTCCAGCTCGGCCAGCAAACGAAGTTCGGCCAGGGCAAAAGCCTGATAGTAGAGGGCGGCCGCCTCCGCCGCCCCCTGATAGTACACAATCGCGTCCAGATCGTTGTGGTATTGCACCACTTCCGCTTTGGGGCAACTCACTTCAGGACCTGCCCCTTCACGAGGAATGTGGATTCGCCGGTGAAACCAACCCGAATGGGCCCCCTGAGTGGACTGAAGGTCTTGGAAATGGCCGGCATTTTGGCCGGTCCAGCGGTCGGATTCTTTCTGGCCGAGTTGGGCGCCGACGTGGTCAAGCTGGAGAATCCTCAGGGTGGCGACGCCACTCGAGGCT
>JAFEBA010000032.1 GCA_018266105.1 bacterium
CCGAGACATCAGCGGCGGCGGGCTCAGTCTGGATGTGGTGGAACCACTTGAGCCCGGAGAACTCCTTGCCCTGAAGATTAGCTTTCCTGCCTTTGAAAACGATGTCGCAAGCGAAGTTCAGGTGCTCTGGTGCCGCAACGAAGGAACGGGATATGCGGTGGGGTGCCGTTTTCTCGACCCAGGGGACCTTCAACTTAAGGCCGGGCTCCATACTCTGCGGCGCCCATCCCTACCCACGCCAATCGTTCCAGCCCCCCGCCGTCTGACCCGCCTGGCTGTTTGATAAGCAATAAAAGAAGGGCCGGCTCGCGCCGGCCCTTTTTTTATTGCTTATCACTGTACCGCAGCACCGTGATAGCTAACTCTCTGAATCTACGTTCGCAACCGCTAGGATAAGAGAAACAAAAGAAAGCGAACTTGCGTTAATGAAATTGCTTATCACTCTTCTAGTCACCTTGGGAACTTTATATCTACTGGCCCCCTGGAACGCGCTGCGTGGCCAACTCCTGGAAGTTCAGGGGAGGGTTACGGATGTGAACCCGGCGGCACGAAGTCTGACGGTGCTAGATCAGCAAACGTCGCAAAACATCGTGCTACAACTTGGTCGAGACGCTTTCGAGCCAGGTCAGGGGTGGAAGGCTCTGCACTGCAAGCCGAAAGTGAACGTCATGGCGACTTACAACCTGGACGGCAGCGTCCAGGCACGTCGTGTGGTCTTGCTCTAAGCCGAGCGTTTACGCCTACGGCTCAGGTATTCGCCTCCGATTGAGGCAACATAATTCTGAGTTTCGGCGATGGGGGGAATCCCACCGTAGGCTGCCACATTCCCAGGCCCGGCGTTGTAGGCAGCCAGAGCTAGCGAAAGGTCGCCGTACTGCCTGTAGAGGTCAGCAAAATAGCGCGTACCGGCCGCCACGTTCTGGATCGGATCGTAGGCATTTGAGCATCCAAGCCAAGAAGCTGTCTCGGGCATAAGTTGCATCAACCCCTGCGCACCGACACCGGAAGTTGCAGTGGGGTTGAAGGCAGACTCGTGCTTCACAATGATCTCAATAATCAGCGGATCGAGATTAGCGCGACGGGCCTCTTCCTCTATAACTGCATTCAATTCAACCTGGGCCGGAGTCCATTGGGACCCGTTCCACGCCGAATAACTGACCAACCTTTGGTCGAGTTTCTGGTGCGCGCTATCCACATAGCTGAAAACAGTCTGCCCGACCAAAGAAGGCGTTTCAGTCGCGCGGGCACTACGCGGCTGAGGCATCAGGCGGGCCCTCAGGTGGGGGACACAATTACTGTAACAATTGACAGATTGACCGGCGGACTTCTCGGTTCCGGTCATTTGAATTCGGGGGCGAGCAGATGATGGCGCGACCAGCGAGAGGAAGGCAAGAAATCCCAACCCGTATTTGTACATGCAAAGCTCCTAACAAATAAACTCGGCTGGACTCATGTAACAAAGAGTTTAGGACCGGAATAGTTCCCGACGGAGTATACAAATAACAATTTTTCGTGAGCGTCACCTCTTCAGACGGGCGCTGGCGAGCACTAAGGTTTGGCTATGAAACTCCGCGCAGTTCTTCTCGGTCTGATTTCGGCAACGTTGATCTTTACGTATGCAGGCTACCGAACGGGTCAGTCTATCCTTTCGGACTTGGAGCATAGCCTGCCAGACCTGAGCTGGGTTCAACGCCGTCAGCCCGGAAAGATCACGACCGTCTATTCACGGGAAGGGAAAATTATTGGCACACTCAGTGAGCAACGGCGTAAGGTGGTCGGGCTTGACCAGGTCTCACCGAATGTGATTCGGGCGCTGGTAGCGACCGAAGACTCTCGCTTCTACTCACACCATGGAGTGGATTTCTTCGGAATCGCACGAGCCGGTCTGCGTAACCTGCGGCAGGACGGTCGCACTGAAGGAGCCAGCACCATCTCGATGCAACTGGTGCGTCACTATTTCCTCAATCAGGAACAGAGCTACTGGCGAAAAATCCAGGAAGCACTGCTTGCTCAAAAGCTCGAGAAGATGTTCAGCAAGGACGAGATTCTCATCCGCTACCTGAACGAAGTCTATTTCGGATCGGGCGCCTACGGAATCCAGTCCGCGGCCGCCACTTATTTCGGCAAATCGGCCAAGGACTTGAGCCCGGTCGAAGCAGCTCTGATCGTGGGCCTGCTGCAATCGCCGAGCGGGCTTTCACCCTATCTGAACCCGGGCGGAGCTCACCAAAGAACTTTAGAAGTCCTGAATCGAATGGAATCACTGGGTTACCTCTCGAATACAGAAAAGACGGAAGCCTTGAGACGATACGACCGTCTCGCCCCCAAACGCCCCAAACAGGCCAGCAATGTCATCAAGTACCCATACTTCACCAACTACGCTCTGAGCCTGGTCGCTCGCCAGGTTCCTCACAATTTGCTTTATGAAGGAGGCCTGAGCATTCGAACCACTCTGGACCTGAAGGCTCAAAGAATTATTGAAAGCGAAGTGGCCTCGACACTAGATTCGGCTGGCCGTGGCTACGGAGCAGACTCGGCCGCGGTCGTTCTGATTGACAATCAATCGGGAGAAATTCGGGCCATGGTGGGCGGCCGCAAGTACAGCAAGAAGGACCGATTTAACCGCGCCTGGCAAGCTCGACTCCAAGCCGGTTCTTCCTTTAAGCCTTTCCTCTATGCGACTGCGCTAACCAAAGGAATGACTCCCGAGTCTCGATTTTCAGACGACCCGGTTCGGGTCGCCTTCGAAGATGGCAGCGGCGTCGAGAAATATTGGGAACCTGCCAATTTCGACAATCGCTCCAAAGGACAGATTCCTATGCGGGAAGCCCTTAAACTTTCACGCAACACGGTTGCTGCCCGCCTGATCTGCTATACAGGTATCCACCCTGTAATCAGCATCGCTCACCGTCTGGGTATCCGCAGCGAACTCCCACAAGTGCCCTCCATTGCTCTGGGTGTAGGTGAAGTATCCCCGCTGGAAATGGCCACGGCCTACTCCAGCATTGCCCGAGGCGGGCTTTTTAAGCCCGCCGTTTGCCTGCGCAGCGTCCAAACTCCGCAGGGCGAAACCTTTCGCCTGCCCCAAGCCTGGAACGACCAGGTCCTGAGTCCTGAGCAAGATGGACAACTTGTGGAAATGATGATGCGCGTCGTGGAGGAGGGAACTGGAGCAGCCGCCAGACTCAGCGGGGTCCACGTCGCCGGAAAAACCGGAACCACCGACAAGTATCGAGATGCCTGGTTCGTCGGCTTCACCCCTCGCTACACCATGGCTGTGTGGTTCGGAAACAGTGACCATCACCCCACTTATGGAATGACCGGTGGAAGTTTGCCCGCAGCACTCTTTGCCAGGGTCATGAGCCAGCTCGAGGCGGGAACCCCCCGACCAACATTTGTGGGCTTTCGGGCCCAGGCCGAGAAGGTTCGCCTCTGCTCCATCAGCTATCAACTCGCCACCAATGATTGCAAGAAGACTTACTCCGAAATGTTCTGGCGTGAAGCGCCCCAGACTCGGTGCGACGAGTGCACGCCCAAGTCCAGCCATATCCTGACGAATGCTTCAGAATCCGCTGAAACCGAACTGTCTCTACAAGAAGCTCCGGAGAAACCCCAGCCTGAGCAAGAACCCGACCCGGAAATCGACTTCGACCCCCAATAACGATAAGCAATTTCTCTATCCGTCCGCTGGCCAAGGAAATTGCTTATCAAAATCAGGCGGAACTCGGCGTCCATAGAAAAACCGAGCTGAACCGAAGAGCAGATACGATAGGAGAGATGGACTCAGGCGCTCTGAAACTGGCCCAGGAGCCAGTCAAAGAACCGTGATAAGATGTCGGGACTATCGACCAGGCTCGCGCACATGCGATAAACCGGCACGCCCAGTTCACGCTCGCGGCTGCTCTCCCTGGCCTCGCTTCGATGCCAGTCTGGGCCGTTAATCTCGAGGACGGCGGTCAACTTGCGTCCACGGTGGGCCGCCACTACAAGGTAGTCTGGCCAGCGGTGTCCCCGTTCGGTACGAACACAGCGTTGAGGGTGGAGCGCAACGGACAATTCGCCGACTTTAAGGAGGAAAGCGGCGGGTGCACGCCCACGGTAGGGTTTGCCCTTTTTGCCGCAAACCATCTGCAACTGAGAGCCAAGCTGGTTATAACCTACGCCGGTAAGCTGCGCTCCCAGCAAAGCGAGCCTGATCAGGAATCGCTTTTCCGTAAATGAGTCAAAAGGCACCGAATTGGCTTGACGCCAGAATCGCTCGTCTTGTCCCATCAACGACTCCAGGCGGGAGAGTTGGTCACCACAGAGGGTCCCGGGCCTCATGCTGGCAAAGGGATTCTCGAGTCCATATGCGACATTGGGACGAGGTCGACGTGGCCTCTTCTCGGGAAAATCGAAGGCAATGTTGATCGGCTGAGCCTGGGACAGTTCTCTTCGAACCAGTTTGGATTGGTCCGTTAAAGGTGGGCGCCCCCGTAAGAAACGACAATTAGTGAAGGCTCCAGGCTCCAGTTCAAAGAGCTCCTCCAAACTCTTGGCGTAACGGTATGAGGGCGGACGATGAGCTCTCTCTACCTGGGCCACATAAGATTGACTACAGCCGACAAGATAGGCCAGCTGACGTTGAGAAAGTTTATAGGTGTGGCGGAGCCTTCGCATAGCCACGGCCAACAGAATTAAAGGAGAGAGCATACCGGCAGATTCTCATGCCCCCCAGTCAATCCTCTCAAAAAACACCGATAGTATACGTATATAGAGGACAAGAGCGCACTACATTTGAAAATTGCTAATCGCTCTGAAACGGCAAGAAATATGGAAGTCTGCTTGGCGGAAGCGATTTTAAAAAAAATATGGCCCGCGAATAGAGCAGGGCAACTCAGAGATTCACGGTACGCATCAGATGCTCTGGATATCGCTCGCCGGCGGTGCTGCCGGGCGGGAAGAGTTGCTCGAGTTGCTGCATTTGATCTGAACTCAGACTAAGCTTAAGCGCATCCAGGTTCTCCGCCACGCGGGAGAGGTTACGGGTGCCTGGGATGGGCACCACATCGGAACCCTGATGCAGCAGCCAGGCGAGTGCAACCTGGGCGGCGGTACAGCCCCATTCGGCCGCGAAACCCGCCAGGAGTGCGGCTTTTTCCAAATTCTTCTGGAAGTTCTCACCCTGAAATCGCGGAGCCGTCAAGCGATAATCCTGAGGAGCGAGTGACGTCAGTTGATGAGTAAGAAAGCCTCGACCCAGCGGACTCCAAGGAACGATTCGAATCCCCAACTCTCGGCAAGTGGGCACCACCTCAGCCTCCAGGTCGCGCATCCATAAGGACCACTCGCTCTGCAGGGCGTAGATGGGATGGACCGAGGCGGCTCGTCGAATGGTTGCGGCGGAGGCCTCGGAAAGCCCAAGTTGACGCACCAGGCCCTGTTGCACCAGTTCCGCCATAGCCCCCACCGTATCCTCGATGGGGACATCCGGGTCGACTCGGTGCAGGTAGTAGAGGTCGAGGTAATCCGTGCCCAACCTGCTCAAACTGGCGCGGACCGCTTGATGGACGTATTCGGGACGGCCATTCACGCCCCGACTCTCTCCAACCTGGCTTGTCAAGCCGAACTTGCTTGCGATAAGCAATTTGCCACGGCGTTTTCCAAGGGCCCGTCCCAGCAGAGTTTCATTGTGTCCACTGCCGTAAACATCGGCAGTGTCGAAGAGGATCACTCCCAAGTCAGCGGCCCCCTGAAGCGTAGCGATCCCTTGATCGTCGTGACTGTCTCCGTAAATGCCCGACAGCCCCATACATCCATAACCAATGCCCGTGATCATAGAGCCAGGTTCCCGCAGGGGCGCTCGGCTCCTGGTCGAGAAAGCGGCAAGATGGGCGGTTTGCTCTGGCCTGTACTGGGGGCCCTGCTGCTTCCCGCCTGGACCTGCCTGAGGTCAGTGTTGGTCCAAGTGATTAGCTGGCGGCTAGCGCGACGCAACCGAAATTCGAGCTATCATCGCTCTGGCCCTGATACTTGACCGCCTTCACGCGACCAATCCTAGTGCCCTGGTCGCTCCTTCCGTGAAAAGCATTGGCGGAAACTGTGCTTGCCTGGGTGGACTTTGGTGCCTGCAGGCGCTATCAGACTGGACGGGACTCTAGGGATGGGCCCCTGCCTCATCACCAGGATTAGGGCAGCCTGGCCCTGGACTTCAACGACTTAGCCTGGGCAGGTATCGCATCTTTGAGCGCATGGACGGGCCGCAAAATCGTGACAGGATTAATGCTTATCACTTGAGGGGAGGACAGCCAGCCGGGGCGTGGATGAATCTTGATTTCTAACATGAATCTGGGACTCCCGGCCGATCTGGTGCTCAGCCGCTACAGTCAGGACGCCGTAGAAATTCAAGCAGGTCACAGCTCGGACCCCTCATCAACCGGGGTTCGCTGCTCCTTCAAAGAACATCCTTATGGCAAACCATTCCGGCGGGAACGCGTTGGGAATACCGACAGGCCGAGGTCAAGCCAAAGAATGCCGTCCACTGGCGGGTGACTTGGGGAGATCTGGCCAATCGCGAGGTCTATTTGCCCGTCGTGATCAAATTGTGCGCCTGAAGATAGGTTTGGATGTTCCCTGGCTCAAGAATTCTCACCGGGCACCCCTTCAGACACCTCTGGCCACAACGAGATCAGTCTGTGGTTTGCCGGTCAACAGCTTTGCTCCATCTGGCGTTACAGGTGGTTCCATAAGAACTCGATCTGAGACTTAACACATGCTTCGAAGTACTCCCCAAAATAGATATCGAAGTGACCAATCGGATAGGTTTCGACCTGAGCGTGCAGTCGACGCCCCAGGGAGAGAGCTGAGAAAACGGGCGCAACGGTATCGTTCTGGCAGACTTGCAAAAGCAAGGGACAATGAAGGTCGACCGTGTTCGGTCGATAACTGGCGGTGGTTAAAGCGGTCCGGGCGGAAACCTCATTACGAGCGTAAACGGGCGCGAGGGCAGAGTAACCCGGCAGACTATCAGGCGCGGTGAGAAACCCCAATTGACCAGGAAGCGCTGCGATCGGCATCGTCAAGGGAGGACGTCCGAACAGGCTTCCAACCGCATCGAGCAGGCCCAGGGCTGTGGTCTTCAGGACCATCCAGGGCCCCACCCTGCGAGCCGCCTGCAGGAAAGCCGCCCGGCCGTCCACCATCGGATTCTGAGCGATGACAGCGCTGATCTCAGGATTGCGCGAAGCTGTGGTCAGCACATGTCCAGCCGAGAACGATGTTCCCCAAAGGGCCAAACGCTCTACTCCGGGCAGCCCTCGAGCGCAATCAACCGCCGCCTGCCAGTCCTGCAACTGGCGTGGGATCGACCCGAGCTGGCGAGGCTCACCTTGCGAGTCGCCGAAGTGTCGATAGTCGAAAACCAGAGAGTGCAGACCGGCCTTCTGGAAACTCTCAGCGTACTGAGCCAGTCCGCCCTCGCGAGTGCCACCCAAACCATGGGCCATGATGACACAATGAGCCGATTCGGCCGGATAATGCCATCCAGCACATTGGACCCCTTGGGACTGAAAAGTGAGCTCGTGACGAAGCATCTTTTAGAGTTCTTTCAGGGCACACCGATATCATTTCGGCGTTCAATTGAAGGAGTATATAAACAATGAAGCTCCAGCCCCCCGTCAACACCCCTTACCAGAAACTGAAGCACAGCAAGCTCGGCAAGGTCGTGCGTGAAAATAAGGTCCTGACTGGCGTAGCCGGTACGGCTGGGACTGTGGTCCTCGCCGGTGCCGCGGCCCAATCTCCGACCATGGCCAGAGTCGCCCAATACGGGGTCATACCCGCCGCCGGGATTGGTCTGGCCGCCTTTTCAGCCAGCGTGGCTCACGACGCTGTGGTCAACGACCTGCCTGACCGACCCTTCAAGGGCACAGCCAAACTGGCAGCCGGGGTCACTGGCACCTTAGGCGGGTTGGAAATGGTGGGCCAATCTTTAGACATCCCGGTGCTCAAGCATGCTCTGAGCACCCCCCTCGAGAAACTCGCCGACAACGGCCAGGCAGTGCTCGGTTTGGCGGTCGCGGGGGGCGGATTGGCCGCTGGAAAATTTGCAGTCAAGCGCTTTCAGACGGCGGCTTCGGGTGAAGCTCGGGGACGCAACCTTGCTCTCGGGACGGCCAGCGCAATCACTTCGGCAGCGGCGACATTGGGCGGGCTGGAACTACTGGGACGCAACTTCCAAATCCCTGTCATGGACAAAGCCTTGACCGGAACCATTCAGGCGCTTTCAGCCGGCGGGGCGGGAGCCATTGCGGCCGGTAGCCTGCTGGCCGCCGGTGGAGGGCAACTGGCGACCGAAGCGGTTCGGAATTTTCGTCGAGGCGGCAATGACTTCGTGACCCTGGGCGAAGGCATGGGTGCGGTCACCGCCGCGCTGGGTGGAGTTCAGTTGGCCGGCCACGGCCTGGGACTGAAAGCAACCGAGGGCCTGCTGACTGAACACGGCGAACTTATGCTGGCCACGGCATTGACCGGAAGCGGTGCTTCAGCTCTGCGTACCAGCCTCAAGGACATCCAAGAAAACGGCTTACGTCCACTCAACGCCTTCGGACTGACGGCCGCCGCCGGCCTGCTTCCCGGCGGCCTTGGAGTGGCGGCGGATGCCGTTGGACTTCGGGCGGCCAGCCATTTCTTCGGCGATGCCGCCCTCACCGGGGTGGGGCTGGGACTGGGTGCGACCAGCTTTGCACTGGCCCGCTCAGCCGTGAACTCGGCTCGCGAAGGCGACTTGATGAACGCTGCCGGCAAAGGTCTGGCTTCCGCCGGAACAGGCGCAGCCGCCCTGGCCTCCACCGGCTACGGCCTGCACGTACCCGGTCTCGAAACAGCGGGACGGAAAGTGCTGCAAGCCACCGTGGAACCGTTCTGGGACCATGTGGTGGTGCCGTCAGGCCAGTTTCTCTTCAATCATCCTCTGGCCGGTGGAGCCTGCCTGGCCCTGGGCGTGGGCGGCTACCTGGCCGCTCGCTATCACCGGTCGCAACCGTAGGCGAGTGGTGATAAGCAATTTTTTGGGCCGGCTTGCCGGCCCAAAAAATTGCTTATCACTGGAGGGGGAGGCGAACTCGGAGGCGCGCCAACTGGTCCACCTGCTCGAACCGATAGCGTCCCCTCCAACTCCGAACCCGCCATCTCAGGTGCCGCAAACCGAGTCCGCTGCCCTGAGTACGTAGAGGCGAGGCTCCCAGAGGATTGCGAATCTCAACTCTCAATTCGCCATGCTTGAGCTTCAGGCGCAAGCTGGCTCGGCGGCTTCCGTCCCCGTGACGAATTGCGTTACGCAGTCCCTCCGCAACAATTTCATAGGCGACTTCAGAGAGGCCCACCGGCAACTCCAGTGGCCAGGCTCCCAGATGGCAGGCCAGCACTGCCCCATCGCGACGCAACGTCCGAAGCAACTGCGCCAGGTCATCAAGTCCACGTCGCTCTGGTTGCTGCAGCTCAAACTGAGTGAGTAAGGCGGCCACCTCACCAGCGACGGGGCCGCTCAGCCGCTCGACCAGTTTTCGTCCACGGGCCAGCACCTCGTGGCGCACGACCGAGTCTAATCCTGGTCGAGCCAGTGCCACCGGCGGGTAGCAATGCCGACGCTGACCCGGAGCGTTACCCTCCCAGATGCGCAGCAGTTCCAGGTGCCGCTGGTCAGGCTGCTCGTGCAATCTCCCCCGATATTCCTCGAGCAAGTTCTGAAAGAGGTCTAGGGCCCAGGGCGCGCACCAGCGCAAATCATGGGCAATTTCGTCCAAACTTCGCAAACGGTCAAGCCTTTAAGCTAGTAACGGCCTCACGGGGAAACCTGGTCGAGGCCGAAAGGGTGGTCGGTTCATTCCATTCGGTGCGGTGCGCGCGCCAATGCTCGTCCACCTGTAGGCCGTGCCGACTCAGTCCCTCGCGAACAACCGTCTCGACCTGAGAATCCAAACGCTGTTCGTCCAACAGGACGGCCGAGCCATAGTAGTCTGTCACGACGGAAAATTGCTGGCCAGTGGTGACGTGAAGCTCAAAGGTATGTTTGCGTTCGGATTTCTCCAGGGAACGGATGAGAGCACGCGCCCGTGCAAGGTTCTCGGAATCAATCTTCATCACCACATCCAGGTCGGAATTCCCCCCGAAACGCCCCTCGCGCTCCCCCAAAGGACCGCCGACCAGGTACAGTTGATGAGGTAGCGAGGAAAACTCGGGTAATACGCTCCTCAGATCGCTCAGGCATTCCCGCAGGCGTTGACCAACCTCGAAATCGGCATAAGGCGAGTGGATCTCGCGATCCAGTTTGCTACGCCAGCGCAGCTTTTCGAGGCTATCAGGCTGATTGCTCCAGCCGGTCATGCCGGCTCCAACGGCCCGGTCCAGCGACCTCTTATCACGCAAGGCTTCAGCCGGGAGTTCGTCTCCCAAGCTGCGCATGTGGGCCAGGTAATTGGCCACATTCTGCTCCATGATCTGATGGTCAGAGAGCTTGCCGGCGCAAAGCGAGACGATGTCGCCCGCCTGCTGATGATCCAGCGGCAAAGAGCGAGCAGTGGAATGCTCGGGCCAGTGCAGCCGCTGTCGAACCCATTCGATCACGGCATTACTATAGCGAGCCCGTGTTAAAATCTGTCAGTGGGGAATCAACCTCGGCCGACGGTGTCGCGGCAGGGAATCGTGAAAGCGCTCGATTGTCAGAGCTGTCTCATTTCTCGAAAATTTATCCCGCAGGGAGGGTAAATAGAGATTTCGCTCAGCCAGTTTGACCAGATCGAAGCCCCAGTACAACGACATCAGAGGATTGATAAACAGCTCCGACCCTCGGGTCCTTGAACTACTATGCACATCTCCAAATTCACCCTCCGTGGCACTTACGATACTCCCGTTCACAATGGACAGCCTGTCCGGCATGGCGCGAAAACAATAAGCGCAGGCCTCACGATAGAAATCGTATTCTTCCATATCCTGAGTGAGCGTCCAGCTTCCCAGGAATCCCCCCACCTTGATCAGGTCGGCCACGTTCTCCAGAAAATGGGCGTGACAAACCCCGTGAAAACTGTCGATCCCGAATCCCAGGCAGGCGACCAATTTTTCCGCCACCGGGACATCCCAGCCAGCCAGGAGACTGGAGCAGTCTTCCTCAGGGGTGCCCAGCCCCTGCTCGTCTCCCCGCATCAAAATATCGGTCCCGCCATCCACCAGAATCAGAGTATCTGGCTTGAGCTCACCCACCAGCCAGTCGTAGGCGCGCTTCACGGCCGCAGCCCCAGCGTTCTCGATGGCATAGATCGGCTCCCCGCCGAGATATGCACTCAGATGCAACTCCGGAAAGTACTCGGCCGGACCCGAAGTTTGCAAATTCACCCGGAGCAAAGAATGCAACGGGAACTCTCCCTGACAGCGCCTGAGATTGGTAAACGCGAGGTTGGCCAGATGCACTGTCTTCCCTCGAGCACGTAGCCAGTGATACAGGGGCAGTCCGCAGTAAATGTCATAGCCACCGCCAGCACCCGCAAGTAAAACCGTATCAGATTTGCTTAAGCGAGAGAAAAACGACTGTTCCATAGACCCGCTTTTCGAAATCGGGCGGGAAACACCCTCGGGCGACCCGAACGGCGGAAAGATGGCCTCCCCGGTTCAGTTCGAGCAGCTTGAGGATCTACTTGGCTACTGTCTGGAAAACAAACGTCGTCGGCGCGAATTCATCGAGGCTGTCCGATTGCTTCCACCCGAAGGTCTGAGCTGGCTCCTTTTTGACGGCTACCGGCTGGCACTGAGTGGCCAGACCGACCAGGCCCGCCAATCCTTTCTGCAAGGCTTCTTCCAGAGCCAGGATCCCGAGTTGCGAGCGCGTTTTCACTGGGCCCTGGTGAGTCTCGACCGAGCCTACCCAAGACCTGCCGACCTGGACGAAATGTGTCAGTGGCTCAGTGGAGCGCTCCACGATGGTCCGGCTCAGAGTCTGGCTTTGATGGGGCCACGGGAGATGGCCCAGGAACTCGCCGAACTGGCCAGGTGGCTACGCAATCCACTTCTGGAAGGACAGAGTCTGGCAGAGGCTTTAAGAGACCTGCTGGCCCCTCATCGACCTTTAGAAATCAGCCTGGAAAAGGCTCCGGCTCAACTGGAACAAATGTTTTACCGGATCTTCCAGGAGGTAGCCGAAAATCGGCTCCCCTTCTCTCCCTGCCGAGTTAGCCTCAAGGTTTGGGCCAGGGCGAACTACTGGTTAGCCAGCTGGAGTGACGAAAAGTGTCAGCCATGCCGGCTCCCTACCGTGCAGGCACGTGCAGCCCAGTTGGCGGGTCAGGCGCGCTACCGCGCAAACGAGCAGGGATTTCGCTTACAAGTCCGCTGTCTCCGACGCTCCTCGCTCAGCTATCGCTAGCGGATTCCCGATCCGGCTATGAAGTCGTTCCGCCCATCACCTTAAGCATCAGTTGCGTCCGGCTCGAGACATTCATTTTGCGGTAGATATTTCGAAGATGAGTTCGCAGAGTGGACAGGGACATCTTTAGCTCACCACTGATGTCTTTGGGAGAAGAGCCTTCACAGAGCAATTCGAGCACCTTTTGCTCTCGGGCTGTCAGACCGGCTCCTTCGAGGAGCCGAAGGCCCTGCACTGCGTCCACGACCGCGCCGGAAACCTCAGAATGCAAGAATGAACGACCCTGAATCACCTCTTCCAGAGCCTGAAGCACTTCATCCCGAGAAGCACTCTTGGTGAGATAGGCCGAGGCCCCAGCCTGAATCGCACGGACGATATCGCTGCCCTGGCGACTGACAGAGACGACGACCGCACGCAGACCAGGACGGATGGTGAAGGCCCGCTCAAGCAACTGATGACCTGTGCCGTCCAGTAGATTCAAATCGGTGATTAGAATCTGAATACTAACGCTCCGCAACATTCGCAGAGCTTCTGTAAGACTTGAAGCCTCGCCCACGACTCGCAACCGAGGATGGCTATCCAGAATTCTCTTCAAACCCTCTCGATAAAGGGGATGGTCGTCCACGAGCAGGACCCGGTTTTCAGAAAGGTTGCCTATCATCGCAACATTCCCATGTTGACGAATCCCCAGAAACTCCTGGACCAGTCAGCCTACCACAAACAGACGAGGGAAATGGTCAACACTAACCACAAATTCGATTCAAACACAGAATTGACGGGCCTCTGAGAACGCCATTAAGAAATCTTGACGCCTTACCGGTCAGTCCACTTTCGACTCTTTCGCGGTTTCCGCTTGCGTTCAGAGTCCGACTCGTCCTCATCAGCATCCTCGCTTGAGTCTGGCTCCGGTGGCTGGTATACGGGGTAACCGGGATCCGTCTGCAGACGAGGCACATCGACCTCTGGCTCCGTGTGCCGGGGGGCGACAGGGCGGGAAACGCGAGCCACTACGGCAGGCGGCGGGGCCAGCAAGCTGCGCAGCCGCAGAGCTGCCTGATGCCGAGGGTCGTGGGCCAACGTTTGAGCCAGTTCTTGCATTGCCTCAGGCGTGAGGTCCAGCTTCTGAAACAGCTGAGCGCGCAGAAAATGGAGCTCAGCAACCTGAGCGTGTGAACCGTGATGGAGCTCCAGCAGCTGCTCGGCCTGGTCCGAAAGCGTCAAAGCCCGAACCGAATCACCGCTTTGGCGAGCTTGCTTGATGATTTCCTGGGCTCGAAGCAATGCCGTCTCATCCAGGTGACGATTGACTTCTGAATCGCTCATAGAAATCGTGCGAAACTCGGCAGCCGCCTCCTCCCATTTTCCCTCACACACTGCCAGGCGAGCTCGAAGCCGGTGCGTATCCGGCTCCTCGGGAGCGAGAAGCAGTTGCTTCCGAGCCCCTTCATAGTCGCCTTGCTCCATCAGTGCCTGGGCATTCTGGCGGTGACGCAGTCCTTCTGAATACTGAATCCGTTGATAGAGCCCGAAGGCTCCAGCTGAGCCCAACAGAACGAGAGCGAGCAAGCCCGCCACTTTAAAAACCGGAATGGCGGGGGTGAAACTCCAGCCACGCGGCCGATAGGTTACCGTTCTCAAATCCGGACCGGTCGGATCCGACTCACTCGGCCCTGGACTCGAGAACCCTTGTTCTAGCAGGGCTGCGAAACGTCCGCTTGGGACAGTTTGAACAGTACGGAAACAATTCTTGCAGAAGTCGGGCTGATGCAGATCCTTCTGGCAGTGCGGACACGAGTTCACCCTGAGAACTTCTCGCTTTTCCTTCAAGCGCCTCCACACGGCGGGGCTTCTCCGAGCCAGAGCGAATCTCCAGGCGAAATGGATCTGAGCCAGTATTTAGACCAGGGGGAACTGGACTCGCACGGCCGTTTTACGATGGACCCGGTCCGCGCACGCGAAATGTTGCGTAAGTTCTTGCTCCCCGATCCCCGCCACTATATCCTCAACTTGGTCAGCTTCCTGGTCGGCATGGGCGCAATCAGCGTATCCGTTCTTGCCTTCTCGGACCGACTGGAAATCCGGGGAGAAGGGGTTGTTCTGCCCGGCGAGATCCTAAAAAACCCGCTAGAAGGGCTTTTTTCGGGTCGGGATCAGCCCGTCCTGCGAGAACTGGCGCTCGGGATGAACGCAGCCCTTGGAGTGGCTTCGCTGGTTCTGCTCCGTAGCGGCGGCGCCGAGGGACGCTACGGAGAAGATTTCGTCGTTGCCGAGTCCTCCACCACCCAAGGAACTCTCTTCGTGATCCACACCCGTGAGGCCGGCGAACTGGAATCCCTCACAGGTTGCTTCTCGGACTGCGGAGTGGATATTACCATCCAGGGGAAGAGAATTTCCGCTCCCCGGCCCGTTCCTCCCGAATGCTTCGTGCTTGAATTGGGCGGCAAGGGTCTGGCCAGCAGCCAGCACAGCGCCCGCCACGTGATGGCTCATCCAGCCCCACTGCAGGCAGCAGCCTGGCTGGGGCCCGTCTCCCCTGGTTGCTATTGGCTATACCTGGGACGAACTTACGAGATGCCCATGCCCTGGACATTGGGAGACCTCGGGATGCAACTGTGGATCGCCTGCGAAGAGGTTGACCGTGATCTCTCGTTGCAAAACTTGCTGGTCAATCAACGCTATGAACGAATCTGTGATTACTTGCGTGAACAGTTTTCGCGAGGCCTGGATGAGGTCCTGGAGCTATTCCTGGGTGGCTGGCGGCCTTCCCAACTGCGCCCGGTTGTGCTCTATGCTCTCGAACGCGTGGCCGCGGGCAATCATCTGGAATTAGCCCTGGAGCTCCAACGCGCCCTGGGAGTCCAAACTCGCATGGATCGGCTCCGGATGGACCTGCTCGAGCGACGCACGGTCGTCGAGTTCGAAGTAAGCGGTCCTGAACTGGCAGAAGCAGCCCGAGCTCTACAAGCCATCAAGGGCGCCCGTCACCATTTGAGCAATCGAATGCTTTTCCGGGCGGGCGAGCAAGCCTTTGCAGCCGGAGACATGGAGCAAGCAGCCCGCTTTTTCGGCCCCTATCTGATGTCGGATCCGGTTCGCTCGGACCAAGTAAGAGCCCAGTATGGTCATTGCCTCTTGCTGCTGGGCAAACTGCAGGAGGCCCGACACCATCTGACTCGGGCCATTCGGGCCGGAGGTGAGCAGGCCTGGGTTATCGACGCTATGGAGCATCTAGCCAGCGTGGACGCGGCCCTGGGCTACCCAAAGGAAGCTTTGCAGACCCTGATTCAGGTGTTATCGAGGCGTCAGGCGCTGGTCGGTAGCCGATCAGCTTCGCTGGGGCTGGTGTTGAGCAAACTGGCCGCACTGTGTGCTGAACTGGGGGACCTCAAGGGTGTCACTCAATATGAGCAATGGGCTCGCTCGCTCAAGAGGGATTAGCCCCGGTCGACCAGGGACTTGGCCAGCCAAAAAGAAACGCTGCAAATGAACTATCTTCCGCACATCCAGCGCCGAGAATCGCTTCCAGACGAAACTTACAGCCAACCCCTGGTCGGGGAGCTGCTGGTGGTTTTTGTGGATGATGGGGCAAACCCATTGACCCGAACCGAATTCGAAACTTTGAAAGTGGCCCCGGAAGCCCTGATGGGTGCCAGCCTGGACAATCTTGAACGGCGCCTGACGAAATTGACCGGACAGGAAGTGAGCGGCCTTAAGTTCGGCCTCGACAGTGACCGCCCGGTCTTCACATCCCTGAAGGTGGGCCAGGGGCTGGAGGCCAGCCTGCTGCTACTCCCCCACGTCTGGCAACAACTGGCCACCCGTGTCAGCGGCGATCTGCTGGTGGGCGTGCCCGGCACCGACCGCATTATGTTCACCGGTTCAGAGGACTTCGAAGGCCAGCTGGCCATGCGCAAGCTGGCCGACGCCGCCTACGAACACGCCGGCTCCCTGGCCCTTTCCCGGGACCTCCTGGTCTGGCGTGAATCGGGCTGGCAAATCCACTCCGAATGATAAGCATTTAAATTCGTAGACAAACTTGGTAGTTTACCTTCCAATATGCTAGAGTGAGCAAGTGCAAGACCTTGCCCTGATCGCCTCGGAACTGCAGTTACTCAACAGTCGCCTGCGCCGACGCTTACGCGAACAAGCCACTGCGGGCGACTTCACCCCCTCTCAGATCAATGTGCTGCTCTACCTGGAGCGCGAAGTCACGGCCACGGTGACCGACCTGGCCCAGGCCGAGGGGGTACGCACCCAGTCCATGGGAGCCACCGTGGCGGCCCTGTTGGCGGCCGGAATGGTCCAAGGGCGACCTGACCCGGATGACCGACGAAGAACTCTGCTTTCGCTCACCGATGCATGCCGGAGCAAGCTGGAACACGGTCGTGTGGTGCGCCAACACTGGTTGGTGAGGGCCATACACAGTCAACTTTCTCAATCGGAACAAGACCAACTGGCGGCTGCAGTTCAGCTGCTGAAAAGATTGGTGGAATATGAAGCTTGAACTTCTCGCAACCTTTCGCTCGCTTCGAGCATTCAACTATCGACTCTGGGCGGCGGGCGCCTTTGTATCCAATGTCGGTACGTGGATGCAGCGGATCGCTCAAGACTGGCTGGTTCTAACCGAACTTACCCACAAGAACGCAACGGCCGTGGGCATTGTGATGGCGCTGCAGTTTGGCCCCCAAATGCTCCTGATGCCGCTCACGGGATGGGCAGCAGACAACTTCGACCGCCGAAAATTGCTTATCATGACTCAGGGAACAATGGGCCTGCTCGCTCTTGGGCTGGGAATCCTGACAGCAAAAGGGACGGTCCAACTCTGGCAAGTCGATTTGTTCGCGCTCGGACTCGGCTGCGTGGCGGCTTTTGACGCTCCCGCTCGCCAGGCTTTCGTCTCGGAACTCGTGGACGAATCCGACTTATCGAACGCCGTCGCGCTCAATTCCAGTTCTTTCAACCTGGCGCGAATGGTAGGGCCGGCCGCCGCCGGTGTACTGATTCCGGTCCTCGGCAGCGGCGGACTTTTTCTTCTCAATGCAGCCTCGTTCGCCGCGGTCATTGCGGCCCTCTGCGGTCTGCGCCGGGAAGAAATGCGGGCTTCACAACGCGGACCACGTGGGAGCCTGTGGGAGGGTTTCAGCTACGTCTGGCATCGACGTGACCTGCGCACCATGCTGCTGATGCTCTTTCTGATTGGAACCTTTGGACTGAACTTTCCCATCTTTATTTCAACCATGTCGGTCAACGTCTTCCACCTGGGCTCCAACCATTTCGGATTCCTGACCTCGATGATTGCTGTCGGGTCGGTGGCGGGTGCGTTGCTCTCAGCCAGCCGCGATCGGCCTCGCCCCGATCTGCTTTGGGCGGGGGCCTCGGTTTTCGGGCTCGGTTGTTTAATGGCAGCCGTGATGCCCGGATACGTTGCTTTTGCGCTGTCCTTGATGTTGATCGGAATCTCGGCCCAGACTTTCACCACCACCGTAAACGGGGCTGTCCAGCTGGCCACAGACCCCCATATGAGGGGACGAGTCATGGCCATCCTGATTGCGGTCGCCTGGGGCGGGACCCCGATTGGCGCTCCCCTGGTGGGTTGGGTCGCCGACCATTGGGGAGCTCGCTGGTCGCTGGTGGTGGCAGCCTCCGCCGCCTTTTTGGCCGCCGCGCTGGGCTATCTTGATAAGCAATTTCTTCGTCGCTCAGCGATCGGGCAAAAAGTTGAAAAAGATTCAAGCAAGGCGGCTTGAGGTTGAGCCTCGGAGAAATTGCTTATCAAAACTCAGGCGCCGTTTTGGTCCAACTCTTCGAGCACAGCCTCGTCGATGCCAAAGTCTTCGCCCAGACGCCGCAAGAGGGACATCTCCTTGGGGTGAAACCAGCGGTCAGCCATGGCCAGGTGCATCAACTGCATGACCAGATCCATTCGGTCCGAACCGTCCGGCAAGAGGCCCTTGAGTTCACCAGGGTCGGGGAAATCCACTGGCTCACGCAGCCATTGTCGAGCCAGCTCGGCATCCATGTGCTCGTCATCAAAGAGCTCGTCCAGGATTTCACGTTGACGGGTATCCAGGTGGCCGTCAGCCCAGGCCATCGAAGCCAGAGCCTGAAGCAGTAGCGTGCGCTGCGGTTGCATCTGGCTGGCTTGGACGCCACACCAGAGAAACCCTAGCTCTCACTGGAGAACCTGACAGGGACCTGTTCCTTAGGCAGGGAATCGGCCGAATTGATGCTCACCCGGCGCCGCATTTTTGTATTCTTCTACTTGCTCAGCGTATTGGGATTCTTTGAGCTTTGCCTGCGCGTGGCCCTGCACAACGAGCAGTTTGTGCTCAAGCTATATAGCGACGATAATGAAAGGTTTTGGCGCCTTTGGTTCGCCGCCCGCAAACGCCCGGACGAGAAGGCGGTGTTCTACTGTCACGAGTACAGTCCCACCAGGGGTTGGGTGGTGTCGCCCAATCTGCGCGACATCCACTGTATGCCGACCCAGCCCGACAAGATCCTTAACACCAACGCCCACGGATTGCGAGGCCTGCGCGAGTTTGACTATTCACGCAAAGCGGGGGTGCGACGGATTGCTTTCTTCGGAGATTCTTTCACGTTTGGCGAGGAGGTAAGCGACGACGAAACCTATCTGGCTTACCTGAACCAGCAGTTTCCCCAGGCAGAGATCATGAACTTTGGGGTACGGGGCTATGGTTACGACCAGATGCTGCTGTATCTGCAGGAAGAGGGCGTCAAGTATCGACCCGACATGGTCGTTCTAGCCTTCAACAGGCTGGATCTCTCACGGAACCGTCTAGACTTTCGGGACGCTCCCAAGCCTCGCTTCTTGTTGAAAAACGGCAATCTGGTTCTGGACAACACGCCGGTGCCTCGCACCCAAGAAGTCATGGCCCAGGAGCCGTATCGCCTGAAGACTCTAGATTTGCTCAGTCTGATCGCCACACGCCTGCAGGGCGCAGCCGAGCGCCAGGAGCAATCTGAGCAACTGGCAAGAGCCATTATTCAACAGTTCGACCGCACTGTGCGCTCGATACCGGCCGAACCGGTGTACTTCTACATGCCCGTGTTGGAGGAATTGAAGGATGTCAGTCCCCAGTTAACCCGACAGGAAGCTTTCCTTCAGGGGCTAACCCAAAGCCGCTGCCTGCAGCTGCGACCGGCATTTCTCAAGTCTGGCCTCAAACTGGTTACCGAGGGACACTGGAGCCCGCAGGAACATCGCATCGCCTCCCAGGCGCTCAGCGTGCTGCTTAAATGAAGACTCTTCAGCAATGCGAGCAATTCCTGGGGCGCGTGGGGCTGGCAACTGTCCTGCCAGGGAAGACCGCCCTTCTTCCTTGCTTGCTCTGGGAAGCCCAGGGGCATCGCGGCCCGTTTTCGGGTGCGGATCAGGCCTTCCACAATGTCTGGAAGTGGAAGGACGAACTCCCTCAAAAGCGCCTGGCCTGGGCAGGGCGCTTACTGGGAGGCCAGGTGATTTTGCTTCATGTCTCCCTCCTACCTGCTTTTCTGGGAGCCCGCGGCCGCTTGAGCCCGCAGGAACTCTACGAGGACGGGGGCCTGAGCCGAGAAGCCCACCGTCTTTGGCAAACACTCCAGGCGACAACAGGTTCTCTGAGTCGCGCAGAACTCAAGTCCGGGATGCTGGCCAAAGACTTCGATAGGGCCTGCCGCGAGCTAGAGCGACTGCTGGTGCTCACACGCTCGGGCAGCGTGGCTTTGAACCAGGGTTGGGACTCCAACTCTTATGCGCTGGTGGAGCGGCATTTTGCCCAGGTGATTCCCCTCCCCCACGGGCCTGCGCGGCAACTGGTTAAGGAGTCGTTGCAGCGAGCCGCACCCGAAGCCTCGGAGGCTCAGCTACGGCGCTGGCTTAAATCCATCGGCTGAGGTCTCAGAGCACCATGACCAGCGTACCGGCCAGGATCAGGGCAACCCCCAGGCCGGCCTTGAGAGTCAGCTTCTCGTGCAGAAAAATCACGGCCAGCAGCACGGAGAGGGCCACACTCAGCTTGTCCACCGGGGCCACCTGAGAAGCGTTGCCCAACTGGAGAGCCCGGTAATAGCAAAGCCAGGACATTCCCGTGGCCAGGCCTGAAAGCACCAGAAAAACCAGCGTTCGCTGAGAGACCTGAGCGAAGTCCCATTTGTGCTGGTAGCTGATCACGGCTGCGGTCATCAGGAAGATCACGATGGTGCGAATAAACGTGGCCAGGTTGGAGTTGATCTCGGCCACGCCCAGCTTGCCCAGAATGGCGGTGAGGGCCGCGAAGAAAGCCGAACCTAGAGCGTAAGACTGCCAGCTGTTCATCTAAAGATCTTAGACGCCCCGCCCTCCAACCCTAGAGGTGATAAGCAATTTATACGCAACGATTCCTATCGAAGGTTATAAACTGCTTATCAAAAATCAGTTCGTGAGCTCGCGTCGAATCTTTTCCACCTTTTCGGCACTGAACTCGAGATGCTGAGCCAGACGAGTGATCAGGTCCTGCTCCTTGCTGTGCAGAGCGCCGTCGCTCTGCAGCATCAAGAGCACTTCTCGCATCACTTCCTCACCCGCCGAGCCAACGCTCAGGCGGCTCAAGACCTCGCCCAACTCAACTGTAGGCCCACTCAGGCAGGCTTCGATCTGGGAGACGCTGACGCTGCCGTTGGCCAGCACGCGACGCAAGAAGAGGGCTTCTTTCTCGGCCAGCTGACCGTCTGCCCAGGCGGCGGCTACCAGCAATTCTTGAATGGGTGAAAGGGTGCTCATGGGCCCCGTTTCGCGGGGGGAATGAAAGGGGCCTGCCGGCCCTCAGGCCGCCCGCACTGGGATCAGCAACTCCTGGCCGGGTGCCAGTGTAATGGCCGGTCGCAATTTCGGCCGGCTGACATCACATGGCTCAAGCCAGTAGTTCTGCAAAATCAGCCGCATCCCAATGAGCATTTCGAGCCAGGCAAAATGCTCACCGATGCACACGCGCGGACCCCCACCGAAGGGAAAATAAACTCCTTTGGGCAAGCGAGAACGCGGAGTTTCCAGCCAGCGCTCAGGTCGAAAGCGCTCGGGCTGGAGGAAGTAGTCGGGGTGCCGGTGCATGGCAAAGGGGCTCATCAGTACAGTCGTGTTGGGGGGTATCTGGTATTCTCCCAATTGACAGCTGGTGAGACTTCGTCGGCCGATGATCCAGGCCGTAGGGTAGAGTCGTAAGGTTTCCAGCAGGGCGGCCTGCAGGTAGGCCTCGTCCTGCGCGCAACGGCGCTGTGCCTCGGGATGCCTGGAAAGCAGGTAGAGAGCAAAGGTCAATGCGTGGGCGGTGGTTTCATGGCCGGCCAGAAACAAGGTCATGGCCTCATCGCGCAATTGCTCAGAAGCCATCTCGGTCCCCTGCAGTAAACTTCCGGGCAAGATTCCCTCCAGCACTCGGTCCAAGCGCTGGCGCACGCGCTGAGGGCGGTGCCGGAGGGCGGGAAGTAAGCGCTCGGCCCATTCGTAGAAAGGCAGAGCCACCAGGCGAAAAGTCTTTACAGCCTCGTCCATGGCGCCACGCACCTCATCCACATCCACTTCCTGACCAAATAGGGTCTGAGCGATGATTTCTAGAGTAAGACGGGTCATTTCCGTCGAGGCCGAAATGACCCCGCGTTCCGGCCAGCGTCTGAGCAAACGATGGGTTTGCTGCTCGAAAGCGGGACGAAAGCTCTCCAAATTTCGAGGCTTAAAGATCGGCTGTAGAATTTGTCGCTGTTGTTTATGCAATGGATTTTCGCTGGTCAAGAGACCCTGCCCGAGCAAACGACGGGACACTTCCAGCCCTCGGCCCTTGACGTAGTTGGAAGCGTCGCTCACCAGCACTTGCTGAATCAGCTCGGGTTGGCTTAAGACCACAATCTGGAGCGGACCCATCTTTATAGCGTTTACGGGAGCTCGTTGGGCCAATTGCTCAAAGAAAGTCAACGGATCGCGGGTTAGCTTAAGAAAAAACTCGCCAGGGTAGCGGCGATGAGGTCCAGGTATTTTGCTCATAGACAGGAGCTTAGACGAGCGCGGTGGAGGCACGTGGGGGGTTTGTGAAGGATTTGTGCAGAATCTAAAACGATGCGCCATTCCCTGATTCTCTTGCTGCTTGTTCATTCTTTAGGCTGGGCCGCCCCTGGCTGGCAGGAGCGCAGAGTGCCGCTGCAGGGGGTGGTCAACGCAAGGCAGTTGGGCGGAATTCTGGTGCCGGGCGGACGAGTCCGGGATGGCTGGGTCTACCGCAGTAACTCTCTTTACGCCCTGTCCGACCTCGACAAGGTCCGTCTGCGGCAACTGGGGATTCGCTCCCTTATCGATTTCCGACTGGACTGGGACCGAAAAAAACACCCGGACCGTCCGGACTTCCTGACTGAACTGCAGCACTATTATTGGGTCCCCATGACTTTAACCACCAGCCCGACGGGCTATCGGAAGATGCCAGATGAGTACCCGCGCCAGATTCAGGAATTCTTCCATATCCTGGCGGAGGCCGATAACTACCCACTGATCTACCACTGCGCCGAGGGTAAGGACCGCACCGGAATCACCAGCGCACTCCTATTGGAGCTCTTGGGAGCCGATCGCCCGACGATCCTCGCTGACTATATGGCCTCAAGAGCGGCCGGCCCACGATTCCAGGTGGATGAAAGCTGGATGCAGGGAGTTTTCGAAGCGGTGGATGAGGCCGGCGGTATCGACTCCTACCTGGAACAACACGGAGTGCCCCGCCAGGAGCTCGAATCGATTCGCAGGCTCCTGATCACCCGTGATTAGACTACTTTTCCTCTTATTGCTCTGCCTGCCCCTGGCCGCTGAAAACTCCAGCAAACGCCAGTTGGGCGGACGGTCGGTTTACCTCTGGACCCCCAGCCGACCGCTCAAGGCCCCTGTGGTCCTTTTCTCCCACGGTTGGCGGGGGGTCAATCATCAGACAGCAGACCTGATGCGCAGGCTGGCCCGGGCGGGATTCTTCGTAGTCGCTCCCAACCACCGAGATAGCCTGGTCGGAAGCGATGTAACCCACGACCCACAGGTTAGTTTCGATGAGCCTACCTTATGGACCCCCGATACCTATCGAGACCGTGCCGAGGACTTGGCGGCGGTTTGGAGCGCATTACGTGGCGAATTCAAGACTCAAATCGACCCGGACCGCCTCGTGCTCATGGGCCACTCGTTGGGAGGCTACACTTGCCTGGGTCTGAGCGGGGCCATTCCACAATGGGATCGCTTCGGATTTCATCCCAAAGCCCTGGTCTGCTTCTCCCCCTACACCAGGCCCTACCTGGAAGGCGGCCCCATTCAGTTGCGCGCCCCGGTCATGTATCAGGGCGGAACCGAAGACGACTTTATCACTCCCCATCTCCGCAAATCCGGAGGCACCTACGAACGCAGCAGCAGACCTAAAGTCTATGTGGAGTTTGAAGGGGCACTTCACACCTCCTGGACCGTGCTCGACCCGGACTACGAAGACCTCATCTTCAACTACACTCTGGCCTTTCTAAAACGCCACGTCCTGGGTGAAGCCGCACCGCTGCTACAACAGCGTCAGAGTGGCGTCAGTGACCTACGAGTTGAGGATTAACCGGGCCAACTGGCGAGCCTGGGGCCTGGCGTAGGCCTTCGGCAAGAAAACCTGATAGGAAACGGCGGGCAACTCATCCAGCTCCCGAGCCACAAAGCCTTTCGGAACGGGGCAAAAGGAATTGACGACCGCCACACCCAGACCCAAAACGACAAAATACAGCGTTAGCTCCCAACCTTCTGCTTCGGCAGCCACCTGAAACGGCGGCAGACACTCCTCCAGGCGCAAGCGCTGAGGTCGGCCCGGCGGAGGCACGACCAGTTGAAGATCACGACAGTCACGCAAACGCAGTCGACGCTTGCGGGCCAGCGGGTGTTGCTTGGGAATGAGCAAGACCTGACCCACTTCCCGGAATGGTTGAACCTCAAGTTCGCTGATGTCGGCCGGAGCCACGCCCACCCCCAGATGGGCCAGACCTGAGCGCACACTCTCGGCGCCGCCCAGACGCAGTTCCAACTGTCCCCTGTAGGCCTTCAAGGCCGGCCCAAGCAGATAACGATAAGCGCCCTGGCCCGAAGCCAGGCGCAGTGGCTGTTCCGACTCGCCTCGCAGCTGCCGTTGAAAATCCTGGACACGGGCCTCCATCTCCCGTGCGAAGACCAGCAATTTTTGGCCCGCCTCGGTCAGGTGCAACTGTCGGCCCTGTTTCAAGTAGAGCGGCTGGCCCAGGCTCCTGGCCAGCTCCCTGATCTTGGTGTGCAGGGCCGGCTGAGAGAGATGTAATTCTTCGGCCGCGTGAGTGAAATTAAGGGTTTCCGCAAAGATCCGGAAGGACCGCAGCGTCTCCAAGCTATTCATCTAGACTATAGATTATCCATAATGAATAGTTCTCCTGGATAGCATAATTGCTTATCGTCTGAGCTTGAAAGGAGGCAGAAATGCCCGGTAAAATCTTAGGTGTGGATGTCGGCGGAGTCATTATCGACCGCCAGAACGACAAGACAGATACGTCCTTCTTTGGACCCAACTACCTGCAGACCAGCGCTTGCGAGGGGGTTTTCGAATGCCTGCGCTCGGCTCATCAGGCTGGCTTCGAAATTCACGTGGTTAGCAAGTGTGGTCCGAATACCCAGCGCAAAACCCTGGAATGGCTGCAGCATCACGACTTCTACAGGCGCACGGGAGTCGCGCCAGCGAGAGTTCACTTCTGTCGCACGCGACCCCAGAAGGCTCCGATTTGCAAACAGCAGGGAATCACCCACTTTGTGGATGACCGACTGGATGTGCTCGACCATCTGGTCGACGTAGGCCATCTCTTCCTGTTTCAGCCAAACTCGGAGGATGAGGCGCGCTGGCGTCGCGGCCACCGGGCTCGGCTGGTCAGTCGCTGGTCACAGGTGCTTGAAGAAATTGCGGGGGTACACTGTCGGTGAGCCAGACTCCGTTGTCGGAGCGATAGAACAGGTATCCCTCAGAATGCATGAGTCCGGCCCGAACGGTCAGGATGACTGCCTGGCCGCGGCGCTGTCCGACCTGGGCGGCCGTTCCGGGCTCGGAGGAAAGGTGAACGTGATGACGCTGCCCCTTGAGCAGGCCCTGCTTGAGGATGGATTCCAGGCTGGTTCGGGGGGTGCCGTGATAGAGGATGGCCGGAGGCATCTGAGATTGCAGCCCTAAGTCGACGGGGACGCTATGGCCCTGGTTGGCACGCATTCGTGTGCCTTCCAGGGCAAAGCGCTGCTTGTCGCTGTTGCGCGTAACACGCTGCAAGTCTTCCAGGCTGGCGTGGATCTCCTGGCGCCCGAGTGCCTCCAGCAATTCGCTCACCTCAACCCAGCCGCCGGGCTGCAAGGGGAGGTCCAGCTCCTGAGGAGCGTGGCGCAGGTAGTAACTGAGCGCTCTGCTAAGTCGCCTGTCATCCATGGCAGACACCTTGGCATGGAACCCAGCCCGGGTCAATGGGGTTGAAACGGATTACTTTCTCATGCGAGGTGTTTCTATGCGTAATCTTTTTGTAGCCGCCGTCATTGGAGCCGTGTGTTCGGCAGCCTATGCCGATGTGGCTGTGGAAGACGTCTTGGCCCGCCGCCAGGGGGCGGACATCAATGTGCGCGTGACCGTCAACAATCCAGCCAAAACTACCCAGAAGGGGCCGGTCAAGATCACCCTGTCTGTCCGCCAGACGAGCAATGACCAGTGGCAGGTGATCAAGACCTGGACCGACATCTCCAAACTGGCCGCCGGCAACCGTGTCTCTCGCGACTTCTTTCAGGCCAATCATCCTCTGTTGCACCAGCTGGCCGAGCAGGGTGCCTTCGAGATCAAAGCCGTAGCCGAAGCTCCGGGCGCGCCCAAGGTGGGTGAAAAGGTTGTATCCTGGAAAGACACGATGAAGGGCCACTAGCCTGCTTTCGAATGGCGGCTATGAACCATATAGCCGGCTCGGCCCACCAGGCTGGCAATCGCTAGCGACTGGCCCAGGTGCCCACCGACCCCGGTGGCCATCAGGGCAAGCCCTACCGATGCTCCCAACTGAGTCAGTCCCATGGCGGTGGTCTCGGTATCTTGACGAAGCAGGCCCTCCCCCAGACAGTAAGTTCCCAGCAGCGCTTCCGAAACAATGCCGGTCATTCCCGGAATCATGCCGCCCAGACCCAGGCCAAGTCGCATGACTCCGCCCACCTGAAGCCCCAGGTGATCGTTCTGGCGTCCCTGCTCGAGAACTTTGCGGGCATCCACCAAGGTCACCACGCCGTCCCAAATGTTTAATGCGGTCAGGGCCGGTCCATCGACGGTGTTTAGGAGCAGTGCCCCGACTTCGTCGACTTCGGTCCAGCGGGCCAGCTCGGCCATACTGTGGAGACCGGTTCGCGCCAATCGCTGCATGCGCCCGGAGGTTTCAGGCGGTTCAGGCGGTGGCGTAGGTCCCTGCGGGGAGCGCAGGGGCAGACGAGGCGGGATCACGAGTCGGGCCTGAACCGATTTCATGGTTTCTACATTGTCAAAGAGAAATGGCGCCGGTATTTCCGATCTTTGAACATCGAGACAAGTCGAGGACCGGAACGCTTGCCTGCCCAACCGGCGGGTCGTAGACTGATGGCATGAACCGATTGCTTCCCTGGCTGGCCCTGATTTTCAGCGCGGCCGTTCTGGTCGTGCTCTATCCATACTTCCCGGAACGCTGGCCCATCCATTGGGGAGCCGACGGTCAGGCGAATGGCTGGGCCGGCAAGCACCCCATCGGGGCCGCATTCCCTTTGCTGTTCGCCTTTGTCTTCACGCTGGTGTTGGAGGCAGCCGGTTGGCTGCACTTCAAATTCCGCAATTCTCGACTCTCCCCCGAGTGGTCGGAGCGGATGGCCCTGGCCAACCAGAAATGCTTGCGCGGCATGTCGCTGATGATCAACCTCTTCTTTGGCTACCTCGCCTGTAGACTGCCCTTCGGACCTCCCCACCCGCTGTCAATCGTGCTGCTGGTGCTGGTCGCGGTCGCCTACCCGGTCTACAGCTTCACCCGGCTCACCCGCGAAATGAGTCGAAAAGGCGAATTGCCGGCCGGCTACCGGGGCCTAACCTATAACGATCCGGACGATCCGAGAATTTGGGTTCCCAAGCTGGGGGGCTACGGCTGGACGCTCAACTTCGCTCACACCCGGGCGCGACTGATCATGCTGGCATTGGTAGCCTTTCCCCTGGTGTTGGTGTTGGCAACGGTGCTGCTCAAACACCCATAGCAAGCTGAGCTAAGAACCCGCCGGCTTGAGTGGCAGCCGAACAAATGCAAGATTGGCGCTCAGAGCAGGCTTCAAGAGCTCCTCCAGGTCAGCGGCCGGAGGCTGAAAGCTGTTGCCAACCTCCAGGGTCATCGCTCGGATCTGATGTGCATGCAAGAGCTCCATGGAGTTTCCCGTCATTGTATAGAGCTCAGCCCCGCTCTGAAACTTATACTTCTGCTCAGGATTCATTCGGGCATTGAGAGCAGCGTATTCCTCTTCGCTAGCATTGGCTGGAAAAAGGAGCCAGTTGCCAAAACCGTGATTATCCAGCACGGCGACGGTTCGCGCACGCTTGAGTTCGAGATGGATCATCGCTTGCACTTCCAACTCCGAGGCGCCGTAGGGGCCTCGGTAAAGCTCCGATTCGGGACGGTCAGAGGCGCCCACATCATCCCCTGGCTCGGGCCCGTCCTCAGACCTACGATAGAGTTCAGGGTGGTCCGCATCGGCGTAGTTGCGATTCAGATCGACCCCATTGCGGTTGGTGCGGTAGCTATTATCGTGATCGCGGGAATACTCGTAGCCATCAGGATTGACCAGCGGAACGATCCAGATTTCACGGTCGCTCTCGGGCTGGATCAACTCGGCTAATTTCAAGGGGACGGCCACGCTGGCCCACTCACGAGCGTGTGTGCCACCCGTAACGACCACCGCTGGCTGCCGCCCTTCCGGCTGATTTCCCACACGCAGAGCCCAAATATCGCGATTCTCCTTGGTCTTGCCCAGGCTGACCAGTTGAAACCCAGGGCGTGCGGCCAAAATCCTTAAACTTTCCGTCACCCGCTCATAACTGGGATAAAGGTCCCGTTCCGGCAAGCGAGTGTCGGTGAGCGCATATTTCCACTCTTCCAGCGGCCGGCCATTTGCACGTAGCTCCTCATCCGAGAGGAAATGGTCCCCATCCTTGTCCAGGCGGCGGGCCAGAGCCAGGCGCTCCGCTCGGATGGGTAGGCGCTCGAGGTTCAGTTCTAAAGTATAGGGCAACACAATCTCTAGGAATGATGCCCTTCGCTCTGAAGTTCCCGGGACTGATGCAACGAATTGAATCTGATTGGTACGGCCAAAGAGCCGGTTTCCCCGTGCTCTGGTCTCTGGAAGTCTTCGACGATCGGCTGGAGTTCCAGTTTGAGAGCGGGGCCCCGGCCGTTTGCGAGGAAGCGGAAGGCTTCGTGGCCGGGCTGTGGCAAAAGGATGTGGGAGAGATCTTCCTGATCGCGCAAGACGGTCGCTATCAGGAGTTCAACCTCAGTCCGACAGGCGCCTGGTGGAGCGCTCGCTTTCGCGGTTACCGGGATCAAGAATGCGAATGCCCCTGTCCTTCCGTGCGGACAACCGCCTCGCGTTCGCGTGCTGGGTGGCGAGCCCAACTGTCCGTCTCATGTTCCGAAATCATCGAATGGGATCGTTTTCAAATCACGGCTATTTTGGGCGGGCGCTACTTCAGCACTGGCCGCTGCGAGGGCGAACCAGACTTTCACAGGTTTTAAAAAAAAGCGGCGCCGCCCCGGGGATTGGTGCTAGTGTGGGGAGGAAGAAGCGGGGCGACGCCTGGAAACTTAAAGTGCGTTGACCGTCACCGGCGGCTTGATATCCGGCTCCTGGCCTTTTACATAGGCCTTGGCGAGGTCAATGAGAGTGCCGATTCTCCCTTTTTCAGGCTCCCAGTAGGTGGCCGTCTCGGGGATCACATCGATCAGCACCAGACCTGGTTGCTCAGGCCCCTGGGGAAACCAGATCTTCCAGTCTTCCTGCCAGAGCCGCTGGATCCGCTCGCGGTCCTGGTTCAGCCGGGCGCGACCGGAAAGGCTGACCCAGGCCCGATTGCCAGGGTTGTAGTAGGCCAGATTGATACGCGGGTCTTGCTGCAAATCTTGAATTTTAGCGGTATCCATAGCGGCCACAAACCAGATCGGCGAGTCTGGCTGGGGTTTCTGAGTAGCCATGGGACGTGAATGCATCAAACCATCGCGACCCATGGTGGTCATCATTGCTGTGTCGAATTCCCGAATCAGGTCATTAAGCATACATGTTCTCCTTAAATCTCGTTTGCACTAAAAGTATCGCCTTGATCAGGATCACCACTGTCGAGCCCCTTCTTGAACCAACGCACCCTCTGATCAGAAGTGCCGTGAGTAAATGAATCCGGCACGACATATCCTTGAGTTTGCTTCTGAAGCTTGTCGTCACCCACGCTGGAAGCGGCTTGCAGAGCCTCCTCGACATCTCCGACCTCTAAAAGGTGCTGCTGGCGGGCATAGTGAGCCCAGATGCCGGCGTAGAAATCTGCCTGCAGCTCCAACCGCACGGACAGCTGATTGCGCCTGGCTTCCCCAGCTTGAGCCATGAGGGCGTGGACGCGCTTGAGAGTGCCAGTCTGGTTTTGGACATGATGACCAACCTCGTGGGCGATCACATAGGCCTCGGCAAAATCGCCGGGAGCACCGAGCTTTCGGGTCAGTTCTTTATAGAAGTCCAGGTCAATGTAGACGCGCTGATCCTCGCCACAATAGAACGGCCCCACGCTGGCACTGGCCTGACCGCAGCTCGACTCCGTGGCGCCCGAGAACAACACCAGATGCGGGTCGCTATAACCGGGGACAAGTTTGTGCCAGACATCTTCGGTGCTGGCCAGAACTTTTGAAACGAATTGCCGCTCTTTTGGATCCTGTTGGCCAGGGGCGGAGTGATGACTGGCGGGCGGGAGCACCGCTCGGGGATCCACTCCAAAATACATGGCCACCAGGGCCAAAACCAAGGTCCCCAGACCGCCTCGGACCATGCCCCCACCGCTCCCGCGGCGGTCCTCCACATTGCTGCTTTCGCGCATACCGTCGACTAACATAGGCTCAGTCTAGGGAGATTTCATGTCGGTCGTCAGATACCAGGGTTGCCAGAACTTCGTACGCCAATACCTTTCAGGTCCGTTTCAGGGCCCACGGGTAGTCTTGAGGAATGCGGATAGGGAATCTCGTGGTGAAGATCCCGCCGGGAGCGTCCTTAAGTGAACTCGATGCCAAAGTGCGTGAAGGCGAAATCGCCGGCTATCGCCAGGATGGCGATCAGGTCATCATCGAGCTGACACCCCGGTCGGATGTAGAGAAATTGAAGGCTCTGGCCTTGCCTCGCCCCTCACTCGGAGTCTGGCAAAAACTTTCTCAGGTCCTGATCCCTCCGCAACGCGAAGAGACCTGTGCCCCTGAGTACCTGAAACTGCGAGCCTGGCAGGTAGCCGGCGGAGTGGTGGGAGGGGCGCTCACCTACTGCGGCGCCACCATGCTTTTCAACTCCCAGCAAGCTTCTTTCCCCAATGGTCAGGGTATCGCTATGGCCGGAGCCTGGAATTCCTATGTGGGCCTGGCCGCCAATACAGCAGCTTCCATGACTGTTGCCCGCAAGGGCGATGTGGACCCGAAACGAGTAGCACTTTACGCCGGCCTCTGGTCGACCGCCAACACCTTTGCTCAATACGCCGCGGCCGCTTACCTGCCAGCCCAGCATTTACCAACTTCGCTGGCGCTCAACGTGAGCGGAGCATTCTCGGGCAACCTGGGGGGCTCGGCTGGAACCCACGTAGCCAACCATATGGTGGTCGAACACGCCCGCGGTACGGTGGGAGCCATCAACGGGAACCAAGACCGCTTCGCCGGGCTGCTCGGGACCCCGTTGGGAATCGGTGTTCAGTACGCCTGCTCAGCCGCCCACTTGAACCCCACACTGGCGCCGATCGCCATTTTGGGAAGCGCCCTACTTTTTTGCAATCTACAGCAGATCAACGCCATGCGTTTTGAAAGCGTGGATCGCCTGCAGTTGGAAAAACTGGTCGGCTCCCTGCTGGAGGGACAAGAACCTGAATCGGTCAAACCTTCCGGTTTGCTAGGTACGATTAAGGAAGTTTTCGCCCCACCGCCTGAGCAGGAGGGCGCGATCAAGCATCTTTCTTCGGCTGGACCCCTGCTTCAAGAAGAGCGCGTTTCGATGCTGGCCAGCGAGGACTACCTGGTCGGGCAGGCCGGACTCGTGTTCCGCCAAAACTGCGGCGTAAACTCCTTGATTCGAGGCACCGCTCACGCCCTGATGCTAAAAAAGTGTGAAAGCCTGAAAGACCTGGCCGAAAAAGCCTCTCCCGGCAAAGGCGAGCTCTTGCTCACCGAGCTGAGTTACCGCGCTCTGCCGGGAGGCTCCAGCTGGAAAGACCAGTTGAGCCTTAAGGGCTGGCATATTCACCCCACCAAGCTCCAGGTAGGCGTCGAACAGAAATGGCGAGGCAAGCCTTACCAGGTGGAAGCCATCTCGGCCAAAGACCTTCAAGAACTGCTGGCCAACCCCAGCCTGGACGGCCTGAAGGCCGTCATGAAAGGCAGTCCGCTGCTGTAGGTCCAGCCGGAGGACCTCGTCGTGCTCTGGCCAGGGCTATCCTGCTGGCGCGATCCACCAACCGTAGCCTGTGGAACGGCGCTCAGGATGGTTGAGCTCGCGGCTGCCTCCCCAAATCTCTTCCATCAGGAAAGCTGGATCGACTTAGCTAAGGTCCAGCCAGCGGAACCAGATGGGGTGGCGCTGGCAGTACCAAGTCAGGATATCCTTTAGTTTGTCAGGATTCTCAATCAAGGTCGGGGGAATCCGGTCGAAGTAAACCTTCATTCGATCATCTCCCGGAAACTCGAGGGCCTCTGCGCAGAGAGTTTGCAGCTCATTGCGAATTCTTCCCGAGTCGGAGATCTTGACCGCCCGGTTCTGGTAGTCTTCGCCCGCCAGAAAGCGATTCAGCAGGGGCTGGAAGATGCTCTTGCTATTCTCCTGGCCCTGGATAAAGCGCAGGGTTAACCTGACTCGCTTGTCGGCCTTGGGCGAGGCCAGGCGCACGGTGACTTGATAGATGTCTTTGTCGACCTGTTTCACACCCGGCATGCCCGAATAGGGGTCGGGGCCCATGGCTCCGGCCAGAGCCAGCACGTCCCACTGCTTCTCAGGGAAGAAATCATCGGCCTGGAGGATGGCTTTGCTCACCGGCAAGCCAGCCTCCTGAGCGTCCTTCAAGCGGTCGGGATGCTTCAGTTCTTCTTCAATGGGCAACTTGAAGCTGCTGGTCAGGATGGCCAAGGAAACATCCAGGTCCAGGACCGGAGCAAGACTGGCGGCCTGCATCGCTTCGGCTGAAGCGGCATAGCCATCCACAATATAGATCCTATCCCCGTGCTGCCCAACCAGATAAGTGGGGGCATAGGTGCCCGAGTCGGTGAATGCCGGCAGTCCGCTGGGCAAAAGATCACCGTCCTGAATCAGGTGGACCCCCAGGTCCCTCCAGCTTTGCCAAAGGTTGCCGAGGCGCGTCTGCCGCGACTTCCCCCCTAGAGTCCAGACGTGAACCTGGTCGGCATTGACCCCATAGGCCTTTTGAATGGCCTCCAGCACCTTCTTTCTGGGGGTGCGAAAGTCGATCAGGATCGACTCCTCAGCCGCGGTCTCGGTCACTTTCTTGGGCAGCACCAGCGTGCCCGTGTAGCCTTCGTAAGGTCGCGATACCTGCAAAGGCTGATTGAAGAGGTGCAGCACCGTCATCGGCCCGCTGTCTTTGCCCAGCGCGAAGCGACTGGTGTTCTCAAGAGTGTCGATGGCCGCTCCCCACAAGGTGGTACGGCTGTTGCGCAGGTCGTGGCGGAACTGATCCAAACTGTAGCCCGGATCATTCAGCAGGCGCTTGACTTTGGCATCGACCGAACGCGCCACTTCTGGTCGGGCGTAGACCCGCCCGAATCCTAGCTGAGGATTGGCGCCCATCTCGGGCGTTTCGCCGGCTTTGGGCATCAGGCCCTCGCCCAGACAAACCATGATCGCGTGATTCTCCGGCAGATGGCGGGTCAGATACCAGAGCCCCTCGGACATGGCGTAGGCGCTGATCGCGTCCGCATCCTTCTTAACAACATTCAGTCCGGCCTTATCCAGGTCTTTGCCGTCACCAAAGCGTCCGAAGAGCTGGGTGCCTAGAGCGGTTACAGCCTGAGTCATGGCCAACATGCGCTCGACATTGCCTCCCACAAACGACATCTCGTTGGGACGGGTGGGAGGATTCTTGGTATAGACGGTCTCTACGTCTTCCAGCCAGAGGTGAAATCTCCCCAGAATGGGGCGGGTATCAAAGGCCCATTGGGCTAATTGGTCGCGGCGGTCCTGAGTCATGGGGCGCGATTCTTGTCCTGAGCGAGGGGTTCCTGTGGGTTGTCGAGTACGAGAGAGTTTTGCACGCCAGACTTTTATGGCCACCCTGGGGGCATCGCTGGTCTCGGTGGCTCCCGGAGAGGTCGTGATCGAGCTCAACCATCGAGACGATCTGGTTCAACAAAACGGCTTCCTGCACGCCGGAGTGACCACCGCGGTCGTAGACAGCGCCTGCGGCTACGCCGCATTATCGATGATGCCCGAAGGCAGCGATGTGCTGAGCGTGGAGTTTAAGGTCAACCTTCTAGCCCCGGCGGCCGGCTCGCGCTTCCGAGCCACCGGGAGGGCGGTCAAGTCGGGGCGGACTCTGACGGTATGCCAGGGCGAGATGGTCGCACTGGATACAGGCAAGACGGTGGCACTGATGACTGCCACGATGATTGCGCGGCCTGCCACAACGGGTTGACCCGAAAGAAGCCTTGCTTCTTGCCGGAAATAAAAAAAGCACCTTGCGGTGCTTTATTCTGAGACTCGCAGAGTCTACCACCCTTGGCATCTGGATAATCAATTTGAGACTAGCTTCGCTTGAGTATCGACAGAAACGTGGAAACCGAAGCTTCCTACGAACTTGCGATATGATAATCCAAGTTCACGTCTCCCTAGAAAGGAGGTGATCC
>JAFEBA010000033.1 GCA_018266105.1 bacterium
CCATGAAGAAGATATCAGGGTTGAGGGTGGCCACTATTTTGCTTAGGTTGACAGCTCCTTCAGTGTAGCCAGAGTCGCCAGCATTGATCATGCGGATGGGAATGCTGGGATCTGATGGCAGTGTCTTATATATTCCGTTTGTCCAGTATTGTTTGTTATAATAGACTTTAGTCAGGTATTTGGTGTTAGGTTTGAGACCGTAGATGAGGGCTGAGTGCACTTTTCTTGCTGTTTTCCACTCCAAACCATCGTACTTGAACGAGTAGGCGGTCACGTTCTTAAACTCATCTCCCGATGGGCTGTCGAACTCTTTGTAGAATACCGTCACCTCCCCCACATCGATATGAGTGTGGATGTTCAAGAAGAAGGCCTACTATGGATTTTAGGGAACTGTGGTGTACACTTGACAAGGAGGCCCAGGTGGGCATGATTGCTTTAACTGCACCAGCCGGGTGGCATAAGTGTTGATGCCAAAGCCAAGTGCATGGTTGTAGTAGCCTATTTCAATGTTGTAGAAGCATAAACAGGTTCGATACATGAAAAGATTGGCTAGGACACTGATAGTAATCATCTTAATGATTTTCTTCTTCACTGCAGGGTCGATAGTCAAGGCGAGGTCCCAGAATGATTTTTCATTTTAGTCCGTGTAGCTGGTTATTTTCTCCTATTGCATTTCCCACTTCTCCCTGCCATTGTTAAGAATCACCATTGCACTGAGGATGGCTGCCTCTCCAATCATGCCAACCACCATATAAGTCACATCAAGGGCCGCGCAGATGAGGGGCACGATACTCAGGAAGATGAAAGTGAGGTTGAAGAAGAAGTTCTTGAGTTTTTGCAGCCAGCTCTTGCGAGTCATGATGTGATGCCTCAACTCGTCCTCATGAAACTTGGCTTTGCTGAGTGCGAGGTACACGACGAAAGAGATAAATGCAAGCGCAATCATGACAGTTGAACCAATGACAGCGAACCACTGATAGTAGCTGAGATACTTGCCCTACAAGTAGGGGATCCAGTCAAACTTGGCCATTGCACTTATTTGTTGTTGTCGTACACGAAATAATTGTGTAAGTAGTTTTATAATTATTTTAAGCCTGAATGATGAAGAAGCTGAACAGCTTCAATGTCACTAATCCTTGGAATTTTCAAGACTGCAAAATAAACAACACTGGTCTCAATTTCTTCGTCAAGCTTGTTCATGTCGACAGGTACTCCAACAATAGCGAACCACTTGACCGAAAGTCAAGGAGCGTCAGTGCAAATCAAAGCAATAACAAAGGCAAATTAAGAGAGTAGTAAATAAAACCTAAAGATATAGTCACATCAGTGCCACTCTGGAGTAGTAAGGACTCACCGCAGAAGCAACCCGAACAAAGAGATAATAGATTGTTTGATTTTGTGAAGTACCGAAGTTTGTACAGTAAAAACCTCAAGCGAGATCAAAAAGAAGCACAAACCGACGGGTTTCCTCCAAAAATAATTCGATCTAAAACTGAACATATTGGAGAGAAGTATATACAGGAGGCCAAACCAAGTTAAAATATCGCAAAGATATTCGCTAAAACTTTGCATTAAGATAAGGTTCTCTCTCAATTATAGCCCCGATATCAAAGTCACTCTCCTTGCAAGAATATATCAATTTCTTCAAAAAAACCAACCATCAAAGACCTTGTTTATTACCGTCCTGAGAAAATACTCAAGAAGAAAGATTTCCTCCTCTTCAAATTCAAAACAATTTTAAACAAAGCAAAGTTTTCCAATTCTTTAATAAAGACTGAGATGAATTGAGTTTGATTTTCTATATCTTCTTACTTAAAGCATTGCATTGTTCCACTGTTTTAGTCTGATTGTTTAAATTAAATATTTTAAATGACAGACAAACCAAAATAAATTGTCGTTTCGAACTTGACAAAAGAGAAGGTGGAAGCTGCCAAATCCTACATTGAACAGCGATATTCGAAACTACTGCAGCAGGAACAGTAGAAAAAATAGTATTGGGAGCAGCTCAACCGCAAAATGCAAATGCTGCGCATCTCGGTGCAGGAGCAGGAATAGATCAAGAAGAAAGTACTACACGAAGAAGCTTCCATTCTGAGACAGGATCGAGTTAAGATAAGCATTAGAGACTTTCCCTCTGTGAAGATTGTGGGCAAGGGGGCTTTTGGCGAGGTGCGACTCTGCAAATGGGCAAAAACAGGCGAGCCAGTGGCAGTTAAAAAGTTGAAAAAGTGCGAGATGATCTTCAAGAACAAAGTTGTGCAATCCAGAGAGTAGCGAAATGTTTTGGCTAACTCATAGAATAATCCCTGGGTGGTGGGACTCAAGTGCTCCTTTCAGGACTCCGAGAACCTCTACTTGGTGATGGAGTACCTGCCAGGCGGGGATTTGCAGGATCGTCTTGAGCGGAATCGCCCACCGGAATGGCGCCAGGCGGTGCGTTTGATTCAACAGACCTGCAACGCTCTTCAGTTTGCCCATGACAACGGAGTGCTGCACGGCGACCTCAAACCAGCGCATATTCTCCTGGATGCGGAGGAGCAGGCTGTCCTGACCGGATTCGGATTGGCCTTTATCACCGACGAGCTGGTCGAGCGTGCTCCCGAATATATGGCGCCAGAGGTGATGGCGCAGGGAGAAGTGGACGGGCGGTCGGACACCTTTTCGGCAGCGGCGGTTCTCTACGAGTTGCTGACCGGCGTCAATCCGGCTCGAAAGGGCAACTGGTTATCGGTCACTCGGCCCGACAACATTCACGCCGAATTGCCGGTGGAACTCTCCGATTTGGTTTTACGGGCGCTTTCCAAGAACCCTGAAGACCGGCCCAAAGCCGGCGTCTTTGCTCGTCAACTGGGCGAACTGCTCAGCGAACAGTCGATTGACGAAATGCCCGCAATTCAAATGGAGCCTGAGGTGGAGGAGGAGCCGGCCGCGGAATTTGTTCCTCAGGTCCTGGCCGTGGAAGAGGTGGTTGACCCGGTCACGGCCGTGCTGTGTTCGGCTCCGCCTGAAGCTGAAGCGAGACGAGCACTGGAGAATCTCCTGAATCAGGCCCTGGCCAGCAGCGTGGAATGGCTCGCAGATTCTGTGCTGGCCATCTTTTCTCGCCCTTTGCTGGCCATTGAGGCGGCCCACGCCGCGGTGCTTCAGTTTTCTTTGGACAAACTCAGCGCCTGTGTCGTGACCGGTGTTTTCAAGCGCGACCGGATCTGGGCTGAAACCCGGCCGGAGTTGGGTGGATTGGCCTGCCGCAACATGGATCGGCTATACACGATGTTGGTGGCCTGCCCCAAGCAAAAGTTAAGATTGGATTCAGAGACCTCCACTTACGCCCCCGATTCATTGAGGTTTGTGCCGGTGGAGGGCGAGTATGACCTGGTTCAACTACAGGACGAACCTGAACCGGAGCCTGAGCCTCCGCCCGCTCCTCCGCCCAGCTTGGAAGAGAGGTTAGGGAGTTCGGGCACCAGACGGCGTCCTCCTGACCTGGTGGATCATGTCCCCTCCGCTTTACGGGGACAGGCTCGCACCATGGAGATCGTCAAGCCCAAAGAACCGAGCCGGATCAACTTCAACAATCTCATCTCGCTCGCGCTCATCATCTTTTTCGGAGCGGCGGCCTACTTTATCTGGCCCATGTTGCAGACGGGCGAACTGGTGCTCAATGGTGGACCGCCCAAGGTGGCCCTGACCGTCAGCGTGGATGGTAAGGCCGGAGAAGCATACAAGGCCGGCAACACCCTGACTCTGAGGGTTGGCGAACATACGATCAAGGTCTCTGCCAAAGGCTATACGCCCTTCGAGAAAAAAGTCGTCATTAAAGCGAAGAAGACCGAACGGATTCCCATCAAACTGAGCAAGGCCAAGAAGGGCAAGTAATCAGGGCGGGGTCAGATCCACTTTCAGTCGTCCTTCCTCCTCGACAACCCGCAGGACCGCCTTGGAACTCGTGTCTCGGTTGAGCAGGACATAGACCAGCGAACCACCCTCCACGAAGCGAGTCTGAACCCCCCAGGAAGCCGACGCTTCGATCACGGAGCCGGACTTCACACTGCGAAAGAAGTCCTGCTGCTGATCGGGAGTTAAGAGGATAATGCGCTGGCAGGCTGAGCGAGATAGGAGTGGTGCCAGGCTATTAAAGCTCGCTGCCTGGGTCAAAGCCCCACACCACTGCTGATAGAGCGCGATCACCTGTTGATCGTTCGGAAGCGCTCGACCCAGGCTCGTCAGCAGAGCGAGGATGACTAGCGAATTCGATAAAAGTCGCACCAGAGCTTGTTTGCCAACTTATTGCCAACCATAAACTGGGAGGCTGACTTCAGATAAGCCGGGTCATAGATGGATACCACATTGGTCACGTTGGTGATGGCCATGTCGTTGCGGGCCACCAGGCTGCCTCGAATGTCCAGATCTCCGCCGCCGGAATCGATCGCCACCGAGCCGCGAGCGTAGAGAAATCCCGTCCACTTGGCGTCGCGTGCGTTCATTGAGTTGGTCAGGTCGTTTTCGGTCGGATTGGTGGAGCGATTGTCGTAGATGAGGTTGTGAAAACTGCGGTTTGAGGCGGTGGCCTTACGATTGAAAAAGCTGATCTCCGATTTGAGCTGGTCGTTCAGAGATTCATTGCGAGCGGTCAGGTCTCCCCAGGCGCTGGTGGCCGCCGACGGGAGCGGAGAGCCTGAGTCCTGGGCGCTTTGCAGATCGCGAAGGAATTCCCGCAGTCGCAAGTAGCGCCCCACGGTCATGCCCGGCTCGGCCACGCCCGTCATAAACTTGTCGTACATAGCGTTGAATTCAGCAGCCGCGTTTTCGTTCTGGTCGATGACCGGAAAGTTGGCGATCAGGGCCGACTTGATCTCGCTCAGATTGGAGTCGACTGGCGAAGTCTTGATGGACTGGGTGCCTACTTGCTGGTCGCTGATCGGATTCTTGCCTCCCTGAGTCAGGTAGTCCTGGTCCGCTCCGAGACTGGCAAAATCATTGAGAGGACGGCTGCCTCGACTCCAGTTGTTGAGGTCCTGGGCCTCCGAGTAATTCCTCATGGCCAGGCTGATGGGAGCCAGGTCATTGGAGAAGAAGCGAGCGCTGGTTGGATCGGGGGGCGAGACCTTGATGTTGCGGTCCGCGAATACGGTCACGCTGGCATCGGGGTCTACCGATAATTGACTGCGGCCGCGCATGATCACATCGCCCTGGTTGGTGGTGTTGCCGGTGGCCATGAGCGAGCCCTTTCCGCCCACGCTGCCGTCGATATTCAGGCTTCCATTGGTTACTTTCAGGAAGGTGCCGCTGGAATTCCAAGGCATGTAGGACTCGGCCAGAGCGTTGGTGTTGTAGCCCATCAGAATGGAGGGTTTGCCGCCTTGGGAATCGATGGTGGTGGGTCCCTGAAAATTAACGCTGACCCCTTCCGAGAAGACCAGTTTGTAGTCCTCGACTCGGGCCACGATTTTGCCGTTGCGCCTGATCTGGGAGATCTGGCTGCCGTCCGGCAGCTTGAGCGTGCTTGGGTCCTGGAATTCGTAGTGCCCGCCAGAAAGGTTCAACTGAGTGAAATTCGGGTTGTTGAGTTGGGATTCCACGGTGGCGGCGTTGAGGTCGGCTACGCTGGATACGCCAGCGGAGGGGCGCATTTTTCCACCCGTTTTAGCACCGGCTACATCCACATCTACATCCACGCCGGTTTGACCATTGATCGTCAGGGTGCCGTCGTGGGGGTCGTCGATGCTGCTGATGGCTGAGGTCCCTGTCATGATGCGGCCTGAAGAGGTGGCAGAGGCGTTGCCGCTTTGAAAGCGCATGCCGGGATCTGTTTCGTCCGAGCCGCGCACGATGATGTCTCCGTCCGCCTGGATCTTGTTTTTGGACGGGTCCAGCGAGCGGATGTACCATCGCCCCCCGCGATCGTAATTGATGTCCAGGGCCAGCTGTCCACCGGCCTGGAAACCGGCGTCGGTGGGCTTTTCATTGGCCAGGCTGATATCGCAGGTCCTGACCACGCCGTGGTAATAGCCGCGTATTTGAAGCATACAGGATTTGGGGGGCACCGTGCGCAGTGGACCCGTGCCTGACGATAGCGAGAGAACGGGGGGATAGAAGCTGCTGACGCTGTTGAGGTAGTTGACCGAGGTTTCTAGTCCGGGCAGGGTTTCCCGGCCCCACGCAGCCAGGCCACCGGTCGGATTGGATTCCACGTTGCGCCCGATCACCCGACCGTTGGCCAGGCTGGGGAGACCCCCATAGCCCGCAACCGGGTCCACGAAGTTGATTTGAAAATGGCTCTGACCCTCATCCAGGACACCTACGCAGCAGAATGTGTCGATACCGCCCGCGGAAAACCTGTCGTTCTCAAAGACCTTCAGGCCAGGGCTGCTGATGTTGCGGGCACAGCCGGAGCCGGGGAGGCCCCAGGTGCCGTCGACTTCAAGGCGCATGCGCGCATATTCCAGGCCGCTCAGGGCGGCCGCCTGAGCTCTCAGGGTGGCATCACCGGCGCGGCGGAGCTGGATCTGGTCTCGATTTAAGCTGAAGAAGGCCGAAACCATAATGAGCAAGACGCTGGTCACCATCAGCGTCATGATCAGGGCAATCGCTCGGTATCGTTTTCTCACGAACACACCCTCCGCCTCAGTGGGATCGATTCCTTATGGCAATTCTGGTTTTGGTCTCCAATACCTGGCTGCGCCTCGAGCCGCCGGCAGGGTCCCGGTAGGCACTGGAGTTGAAGAGCAGGAGACGCACAACCAAGTCACTGGAGGCTTTGGTCACCTCAAAGCCCAGGAGGTTCGAGGAGAGGCGTTGACGCCGACGGACCACCAAGCCCGCCACATTGGCTCCAAGCCCGGGCGGCAGATTTGGAAAGGCGGCCGAGTAGCTGGAGAATTGATTCCAGCCTTCATCGTTGGCATAGTAGACCGGCCCCATCTCGACCCGAAACAGACTGCCCTGGGGCGCGAGGTCAGCTTGATAGATGAGGTAGAGATCCCAATTGGGCAGGCCAGACTGAGGGTTATAGTTGTTCTTCGCATTCCAGTCGGTCAAGCCGCAGCAGCACAGTTGGTGACGTGGTTCATTGGTCGGCCCCACGCTCAGAGGCACCACGACATTGCGCGGACCTCCGTCCGCCACGCGTAAAGAGGAAACGGTGGTGAACTCCAGGTCGGCTCTCAAGTGCATGAGAATGGCTTCCTGTTCAGCCTGAAGCCCCATGCGCTGGCCACCCATAGAGAAAGCTCGGAAGCCAAACTGCATCAATCCGAACAGGCACAGGCTGGCCAGGCTAAAAAGTGCGCAGGCCAGCACCGCTTCCAATACAGAGAAGCCGCGTTTCAAGGCACGCTGGTCCGAGGATAGATAAAGCGGCTCAATTGAACACTCTGAAGTCCCACGCCCGGTCGGGCTCGAGTTGGAGAGGCACTGTTCCACCAGACCTGGACGGTGACGGTGAATCCACCCAGGTAAGCTCCCTTCGGAGCGGCCGGGTCTCCAGACATGGGGGCGCGGGTGACTTGATAATAAAATTGGGTGTTGGAGGCCGGGTCCAGGGTGTAGGTGCCGACAACCCCGCCGTTCCCGGTGGAGAGCCCGGAAATCTCTTCTTCCAGTCGGGTGGTGGCCAGGTTCATGGCTACCATGCTGGCCGTGGTTTTACTTCCAGAACTTAGTAGGTATGCGAATAGCTGAATAGATGCCAATAGCAGCATCGTCATCAATCCGACTGCCACGACCAGCTCCGCCAGCGTCAACCCTTGTCGCCGCATCCGCTATAGTGTAACACAGTTGAGGTCGTCACAACAAAAAGGCCCTGAATCTTAAGCTCCGGGTCTTCGGGAGTATTCAGGCGACGAAGTCGAATCCGCCACCGGGACCCGGCGCGGCCTGAGGTGGGGGGCTGTAGTCAGCCATCGGGGCGCTGGACTGAAAACTGTCGCTCGGGGCCATGGGAGTGCTATTCATCATTCCCGCCTCGAGTGGGGCCATGGACGATTGGTCCACGGGCAGGGCCGAGGCCTGCATCGCGGAGGAATCCCCGCTGTTGCCGGATGAGAAGTCCAGCAGGCCGGAGGACCCGCCCCCGGAACCGGAGTCATAATTTGAGAAACTGACGGAGTTCAGGCTGATCATACTGACGGCCATGGGTTGTTCTCCTTTGTGTGTGTTGTGAGCCGATGGTTTTCTGGGGCTGTGTGCAGTCCCAGCATAGCATCCGATCAGGTTAACATCCAGGCCGATTGTGTCAGCAAAGGATTCCGCTTTTGTCAGGTGTTTTAACCCTGATTTATGAGCTGAACTCTTGATTCATAGTACTCGGCTCCCTAACTGACCGGGACGCCCAGGTGTATTCTGTAACAATCCTTGTCCGTGTTTGATTCAAGCTTGAGGGCCGCTTCAGCACGTCACCGGGCTACAGCATAGGGGTTGGTCATAGGGAAAACCAGATTGCTTACGAATCGCGGCTCACAATACTTTATGGGCTCCAGTTTGAATTCTCCGGAACGAGTCGGCTTTGTCCTGGCCGTGCATGGCGCAGGACCGCCGTTTCGGGAGGAATTGCGCTTTTTGGCCCGCGTGCCGGGAGGCCGACTGGCTGACACCCAGGGCCCTGATACTCTCCAAGTGCGGGCTGGTGGGGCGCGCCTGAGTTGGGACGACCTGGTCTACACCTCCATCCCGACGGTGTTGGTCCTTTTGCAGGACGATGAACAAGCGGAACAGCTCGTCCAGCAGTTGCAACGCGTAAACGGCAAGCTGGTGGTGCCCCCCTCGCTGGCCCTTTCCTGGGGTGATCGCGCCGCTTTGATTTGCGAACCAACTGAATGGGCCGTGCGTATTCCTCTGCTTTTCGAGCTCTCGGTCGATCCGGCCAGTCGTCGCGAGATCGAGGATCGGCTGCCGGAGATTTGTGATCTGTTACAGCAGTCGACCGGTCACGATTTCCGTCACTACCGACAGGCCTTTGTGGTCCGTCGCATCGAGCGCCGCATGGGATTCACTCATGTTCAGCAGGTGCAGGACTACCTCGATTTGATCCGTGCCCATAGTGATGAGCTCCAGCTGCTTTTTCAGGATTTGCTGGTGGGGGTCACGCAGTTTTTTCGCGACGCTGACTCCTGGGAAGCACTCAAAGCACCCCTTCTGGAAATGCTGAGAGCTGGTAACGGGCTGCGTATCTGGTCAGCCGGTTGCGCCACCGGCGAGGAGGCCTACAGCATCGCCATGCTGGTGCTAGAGCTCTTGAGGACCAACGACCTGAAGGCTGATGTTAAAGTGCTGGCAACCGATATTGACGAGGAAGCCTTGAGTGTGGCCCGGGCAGGTCTCTATCCCACCCATATCAAGAACCAGGTTTCCGTTGAGCGCCTTTCCAGCTTTTTTTCTAGCACCGGCGAGGGCTACAGGATCGATCGTGAAGTTCGCCAGATCTGTCAGTTCTCGCAACACAATCTGGTGACTGACCCTCCCTTCGTGGAAATCGATCTGGTGCTCTGCCGCAATGTCTTGATTTATCTTTCGCCCGCTTTGCAGCAGAAGCTTGTTCCTCTATTCCACTACGCTTTGCGCGGGGGCGGTTACTTGCTGCTGGGAAATGCCGAGACTCTGGGGGATTCTTCAGCCCTCTATCAGCTCAGCAGTGAACAGGCCAGACTCTATCGTCGTCTGGAAGCGGCAAGCTCGGTCAGTATCGGTACTCCTGACCTGTTTGTGCGGAGCCTGATGAGGAACACTCATCGGGATGTGGATCTGACTCGTTTGGTTACGGGCATTCTGGCCGACGAGTTCACCCCTCGCGCTCTGGTGGTCAATCGCGAAGGGGCCATCCTCTGGTCTTCCGGACGCCTCGAGCACCTCTTCCGCCTGCCAGAGGGGAACTTCCAAAATCAGGTCTTCCAACTGGCTCGCAAGGGACTGCGAAATTTGCTTCGCAGCGCCTTGCTGCAGGCTACCCGCGAGCAGCGAACCATCCTGCAAAGCGGCATCCGCATTGAGGCCGGCGAGGAGGGCCCGGCCTGCCTGCTGGACCTGACCGTGCAGCCGATGCCCGAGCTTGGCTCGCATTCCGGTCTCTATTTGCTGGTTTTCCAGGACCGACCCTTAACGGTGGTGTCCAATCCCGATTACCCCGCCCCGGACGGCCGACTGTTTGAGGTGGAGCGCGAACTGGCACGAGTCAGTGACGAGCTGGACCGAGCAGTGCAAGAACTGGAATCGGCCAATGAGGAGCTGAAGAGTTCCAATGAGGAACTCTGGGCCATGAATGAGGAGCTGCGAGTCACCAACGAGGAGCTGGAGAAATCCCGGGCCGACGTGGAGAGCAAAAATAAGCAATTAAGTCGCGCCAATCTCGACCTCAGTCACCTGCTCACGGCCACCAACATACCCACCATTTTTCTGGACTTCGAGCAAAGGTTGTTGCGTTACACCCCGTCCGCCACGCGTTTCTATCCTTTCAATGAGACGGACCTGGGCCGTCCAATCCATCAGATTCGCGACCTGGCCTTGAGTATGCCGCCCGTCCCCACCCACCTCGAGCAGGATCAAGAAGACGAAGTGGAGATGCCGGACGGCTCCAGCTTTGTGCGCAAGGTATTGGCCTTTCGCGATTATTCGGGCCACGAGCTGGGCACAGTGATCACTTTTTCGGACGTTACCGAGTTACGCCGCAGCCGCACGCGTCTGGACGAAAGCTTGCGTGAGCTGGAAGCGGTCTACCAGCACGCACCGATCGCACTGGCCGTGGTCGACCGAGATCTAAGCATTCGCAAGAGCAACCAGCTTTTTGAGCAGTTTGGCATCACCCGGCTCCCGCTCGAATTGCGTGAGGCGATCGAGCGGGGCACGCCGGTGGAAGATGTGGAATTCTCTCATCGGGGCCGCCAGTTCCAGGCCGCCATTTATCCCCAGCAGAAGTCGGCCAATTTGGTGGTGCGTGACGTGACTGAGAGCAAGTTGCGAAGTCGCGAGTCCATGCGAAAGGAATCATTGTTGCAGGCCAGCGGCGAGTTTCTGGCCATCGCCGATCCCGAGGGCAGCCTGCTCTACGTCAACCAGGCCGGCCAGCGCATGTGTGGCCTGAGCGGTTTTCGTCTCCCCAGCCTGGAGCAGTGTTTTGCGGCCAGTGACCTGGGCCGCTTCCAGGATGAGGTTCTGCCCCAAATCGGAAGCGGCTGGTGTGGTCCCTGGCGGCTGCGTCATCGCGTCAGCGGCGAGACGGTGCCGGTCATGATGTCGGTGATGCCCCTGGACTCGGGGCTGATCAGCGTGGTTGCTCAGGACTGCAGCCAGCAAGAAGAGTTGCGCTCGGCCTTGCGGGAGGAGCAAGGTCATGTTCAGGCTCTGCTGGACCAGCTGCCGCTCGGCGTCTTACTGCTCGACCGCGATTATCGATATCTGGCGGCCAATTCGACCGCCTGTAGCATTTTGCAGCGCTCACCTCAGGAGTTGCTGGGCACCTCCGTGCCAGAAATTACCCCGGCTTTTCTGGGCAGTCCTTTCCAGCAGGCTTTTGATCGGGCGCTGGCAGGTGAAGCTCAGGTTTTGAGCCGCTTCTATGAGCCACACCAGAGATACTATTCGGTGCATTATTTGCCTCATCGGGCCGGCGTTATGGCGGTGTTTGAGGATATCACTGAATCCAAGCGTACCGAAGCGGTGGCTCAGGAGATGGTTACGGCTGTGGCCAACAGCAGCGATCTCATCGCGACCCTGGACAACGACCTGCGAATCCGCTTCATCAACCAGGCCGGGCTGCGCCTGTTGGGGCGGGAGACGGCCATCGGACTCGAATTTCGAAGGCTTTACACGCAAGCCGCCTGGGCGGATGTGCAGATGGGGCTGGCCCGCCTGGAGCCAGCAAGCCACTTTACGATAGAGACCAGTTTGCTCGACCAGAGTGGTCAGGATCTGCCAGTTTCCCAGGTCTTTCAGAGGGTCTTCGACGAGGAAGGCCAGGCCCTGGGTTATTGTACAATTGCCCGCGACATTACCGAGATCCGTCGCCGAGAGACCTATTTGCGCGAAAGTGAAGGACGCTTCCGTCGGGCCATTTCCCAGGCTCCAATTCCAGTCTTGATCTTCACCGAAGATGGTGAAGTGCTTTCGGCCAGCGATTCGCTGGTAGAGGTGACCGGATATCATCTGTCCGATATCGGGCGATTGCAGCAGTGGTTGTTGATTGCACACCGCGAGAAGGCTGATTGGGTTCGCGAGCAACTCGACCAGTGGTTTCAAAAGGAGCGTCAGTTCAGCTTTGAGGCCCCGGTCTATACCCGCAAGGGGCAGGCGCTTTTCTGGCGCTTCACAAGCTCGCCAGCGGGTTATCTGGAGGACGGGCGGCGCTACCTGGTGATGATGGCGGTGGACCTGTCCGATCGTTTGGAAAAAGAGCGAGCTCTGCAGGAGGGCAGCAATTTCTTGCGCCGCACCCTGGACAGTCTGCAGCTCTTTGCGGGCGTGTGCACCCCTGACGGTGTTTTGGTGGAAGTCAACCGGACCGCCTTGCAGCTGGCTGAGGTTCAGCCGGAGCAAGTGTTGGGAAGGCCTCTGGCGCAAACCGTGTGGTGGGCTCACAGCCACGAGCTACAGCAAGAGTTGCGCGCCGCCATCGAGCGGGCCGCCACCGGTGAAGCTCCCCGCTTTGACACTCAAGTGGCGGTGGCTGGGGGGCGGACCCTGTCGCTGGACTTCCAGATCGTGCCGATGCGAGATGGGGCCGGACGAATCACGCATCTTGTTCCCTCAGGACTCGACATTACCGAACGTCTGGCCACTGAGCAGGCTCGCCAGGCCGACCAGGACCGTTTTCGGGCGCTGCTGGATTCAACGGCCGAGGCTATTTATGGCCTGGATTTGCAGGGGCGAATTACCTTTGCCAACCAGTCCTGTCTGGAAATGCTGGGCTATGAGAGTGACAGCGAGCTGCTGGGTAAGGATTCTCACCAGCACTTCCATTCGATCTATCCTGACGGTCGGCCTTATCCGCCTGAGGAGTGCCCGATTCGCAGATCTCTGACCAACGGACAACCTGTCTATTCAGCCGAGGAACATTTAATTCGGCGGGACGGCAGTTTTCTGCCGGTGGAAATTTGGGCCCACCCCAAGCGGATCGGCGGCGAAGTGAAGGGCTGCGTGGTCACCTATTTTGACATTTCCGAACGGCTGCGAATCGCCGAGGAGTTGTCGCTGGCCAAGGCCGCGGCCGAGTCGGCCAGTCAGGCTAAGTCGGACTTTCTGGCCAATATGAGCCACGAGATCCGCACGCCTATGGCGGCCATCCTGGGTTATGTGGATATTCTGCTGCGCCAGGTCAGCGAGCCCGATGATGTGGAGTGTCTCCGCGTGATCCAGCGCAACGGAGTGCATCTGCTGGAGATCATCAATGATATTCTGGACCTCTCCAAGATTGAAGCCGGCCGCTTGCATCTTGAGACGGTGCCCGTATCGCTGGAAGTGGTGCTGGCCGAGGTGCTGGCGCTGATGAATGTGCGGGCCGTGGAGAAGGGGCTGCCTCTTCGTCTGGAGTTCGACGGGCCCGTGCCTAAGGTCATCCAGAGCGATCCAACCCGCCTGCGCCAGGTTCTTATGAACCTTTTGGGCAATGCCATCAAGTTTACCGAAGACGGCTCGGTGGAGTTAAAAGCCCGGCTGATCGAGGACCGGCTGCTGCAAATCAGTGTGCGAGACACCGGCATTGGCATTTCCTCCGAACAACTGGAGCACTTGTTTCAGCCTTTTAGTCAGGCCGATACTTCGGTTACGCGCCGCTTTGGCGGAACGGGGCTGGGCCTGGTGATCAGTCGCAAGCTGATCGAGATGCTGGGCGGCTCAATCGATGTGGAGAGCCAGCCAGGGCGAGGCTCGACGTTCACCTTTACGGTTGCCACGGGAGACCTGGCCGGTGTGGAACGGGTCGCGGGAGGTCCGGTGGCACTGCGCCCGTCCCCCGAAGAACCTGAAGGCACAAACCTACCCGATTTAAGTGGACTCAACATCCTGGTGGTAGACGACCGCCGCGACATCCGCTATCTGGTTCAGAGTTATCTGGAAGAGGCCGGCGCCAGGGTCGAAACCGGTGGGGATGGTCAGGCCGCGCTCGACCATCTGGAACGGACTGTTCCTGACATTCTGGTGCTGGATATGCAGATGCCCCGGTTAGACGGCTACTCCACCGCGCGCCAGCTGCGCCAGCGAGGTTTTAAGCTGCCCATCCTGGCCCTCACCGCCTCCGCCATGAAATATGACCGCGACCTTTGCTTGCAAGCCGGCTGCGATAGCTACTTGAGTAAGCCTGTGCAACGCGGCGCCTTGCTGCGCCAGGTGGATCTGCTGGCGCGGCGCGGCCAGACCGTGCGTGTGCTGGTGGTGGAAGATAATCCCATGGCTGGTGTGGCTTTGCGCATCAGCTTAGAAAGTCTGGGCTGCGAAGCAGCGCTGGTTTCTAATGGCGAGGAGGCTCTACTGAAGGCCGGCCAGGAGGCCCCCGACTTCGCTTTCATCGATCTGGGGCTACCTGGGATGGATGGCTGGGAACTGTTGCGCAGACTGCGCCAGCAGAATCCCCGCTGTATTTGCGTTCTGCACAGCGGTCGGAGCAGCGACGAAATCGTCAGTCCTGAAGAGGGACTGGCCTTTGACCACGTGGTGCAGAAGCCCGCCAGCCGCGAACAGCTCAGCGGGATTCTCTTTGCCTGAGCCAATCTGCCAGTTCTTTGGGGTGATCGGTGTTCATTCGATCCACGCCGGCCCGATAGAACTCCTCCCAGGCCTCCGCGCTGTCGGGAGTTCCCCAGAGGCGGAGCAGCAGGCCTTTGGCATGCACCTGCTTGACCAGTTCTTCGAGGCGAGCACGGGTGGCATTGGGCATGGGGCTGCTGCCTTTCCAGCCTGACTCACCCCACCAGGGGCCGCTGACATAGCGGCAGTTGGCGGGCAGGTTGCCGGAGCGCAGTTCGGCCAGGGTCCCCTCCAGGCTGATGCTGGCCAGCCTGGGCAGACGTTTGGGGCGCGCTCCACTGAGCACGATCACGGTCTGTTTGGGGGGAGGATTGGTTTGCAATTCCTGCTCCAGAAGATCCAGTGCCTGGTCCGGTTCGGATTTGATATCCACCAGTAGCTCCAGGGGTTTGCCCCAACGTTGCAGCGGCTCTAGATAGAGCTTTTTCAGGCTGCGGGTGGGATCCAGCTCGGAACGCGAATGGGCCACCAGCAGGCGACCTTCCACCGGGAAGACATCTGCCTCAAGACTGGCCATTCCCGCTCGCGCCGCCGCCTCGAATGGCTTTTCTTGTTCATAATCGTTGTGAGAGTGCCCCTGGGGGAGTGCCAGCACGCTCAGGGGAAAAACCAGGCAGCACAATACTTTGCACAACATCTCCGAAGGCTTTGACTTATTCCTGGTGCGCCCCTGGTAGTTCATAAACTGGCAACAACTTGGGCTGTGCGTGTGGGATATACACCAACTAATGATTCTTCAAGTCCTCCGGCAGAAGTTGTCCACGCTCGCGGCTGAGGAGGCCACGACCGGCCTTCCTCCGACACGTCCCCAGGTGATCACTGAGATTTCTCCGGCTGCCGACTCCTGGCAGACCAGTTGGTCGGGTTGGCGCGAACAGGAGTGGACTCAGGCTCAGAGTGGTCAGGGTCAGCAGCGCCGCTCTGCCCCCCAAAGCGGCTGCACCAATTTGCGCACTTTGCTCTCCAGTGAGTCGCTGGCCGAAGCCTGGGAAGCCCTGCTGGGGGCGACCAGTGGTCCGGAATGCGTCATTGACAGCTGGACCCAATTGCTGCGTCTCAACTGAAATGTCCCGGCCCTCCGAGCTCGAGGAGTTTCTGCAAACTCAACTTCAGGATGCGCAGAAGGACTCTTCCGGTTCTTTCACGCTTTCGCGCGAGAAGGCGCTGGAGAAACTGGCCGCGTTTCAACTGCAGGGTGCTCAATCCTGGCTGCTTAAAATTGTTCAGGCGGTGGTGGTGGCGCGGGCCGAAGAGCTGGTGGTGCGGCAGACCGGCACTGACACCGAGTTTCACTTCAAGCTGGAACCGGCCTGGTCGTTGGAGCAAGTCGAGGAAGCTTTTTACGAGACCGAAGCCAGTCAGAACCTGGCTCTGGATCATTTAAAGCGCGGTCTCTGGCATATCTCAATCCACAAGCTGAGGCCCTTTTTATTGGTGGCCCCGGGCTGGAACGCCGGACTGGTTTGGACCGGACGAGAATTGAGGCGTACGCCGGTGGTTCCGAGAGCGACCGTCTATCTGGCTGTTTCTCATCGCACCGTCCAGGAGGGCAAAGGCATCCCCTTGCTGCGAAACATCGAGGCCGCCTCGGGCAATGCGGCGGTTCTTTCAGAACTGCGTGAGCGTGCCTTCACTTGCGCCGTGCCTCTCAAGGTCGACAATCGTCGCCTGGACGCTTTGCAGGCCTGTCCCGGCTACGGGATGGGCAAGAATAGCTATCCGGTTTATCTCGGCTTCCTGACCGGGGACTTGCCTGGCCTGGCTGTTCCACCCGCTACTCTGGGCGAGTATCGGCCCCTTCAGTCGGGCGATTCGACGGTGTCCAAAGTTTTTCATCATCAGACCCGCCTGCCCGCCCATGTGGGGGTGGCCTGCCTGATCACCGCCCACTTGCGGCAGGTTGAACGAAACCGTTCCCTCGTCTGGGAGACTTACCATAACCACAGCTCCCTTTTCTGGGTCCGTGATGGGGTGGTGGTGGATCGGGACCATCTCGGCCTGGGCACGGGCAGCATCTCCTGTGCTCTTTTCGCCTCGGCTGAAGGTCTGCGATCCGACTTGTCCGGCTTTCAGTTGGCACGTGACGATGCCTATCGTCAGCGGACCGCCGAGGTGATTGCGACTTTCGCGCCTTTCCTGGAACAGGCAGACGTTTCCCTGGAGGCTCTCATCGCCACTCAACAACTGAATGGTCGGCTGGCCTGCGGCCTGATGATGGTCGGCTCCCTGGCCATGTTGTTTACCGTCCCCGTTTTTGGACTCTTCCTGGTCGGTGGTGCCGCGGCCGCTTTTGCCCAGGCTGGCTCGGCCGCTCGCGAACTCGACGGGGCCCTACGCCAATCACTGGAGCGGCTGCGCTTGGAAGTGCGCCGTACGCTCAGAAAATCGACCGCACTGCCTTACGAGCCTCGAAAGGACGGCCCCGGGCCGGGGCAATGATCATGACCCAGCCCTGGATGGGGTTGATCTGAATGATGCGCCCGCCCGTCTGGCTGCGGTAAAGCGCGCCATCCACCTTGCGGTGACCGGCCACCCAGGGACGCTCGGGGCTCACTTGATAGCGGGCACAGTTTTTCAGGAAGACCTGCTCCTGCTCCGCCCCCCAGCGCGTATTGTCTGACCAGCAGAGAGCCCGAAAGGCGTTGGGCAGCCTCTTCTCGACCTGAGCTTCGGTGATTTCGCCTTCGGGCGGAGCGTGGGAGCCGACAAAGCTGCCGCCGCGAGCCAGCAGGGGCAAAACCCGCTCGGTACCAGACCACTGCTTCAGAAATGTCTCCCCCCAGTGACGCAGCACCCAGGCCTTGACCAGGTTGGACTCTCCCACCCGGGTGAACTTGGTATAAGGGCGCTCCGGGTCCATGTCTTCGTGGTTGCCGCGCACCAGGTAGAAGTTCTGGGGATAGCTGGTTTTGAGTGCGAAGAGCATTTCCATCAGGCCGAGACTTTCCACCAGTTCGGCTTCCATCGAGGGAGACTCGCGGCCGTCCAGATAGTCCTGTTCGGCCTGCAGCCAGCGCAACTGGTTGCGCTGCTCGGAGTGCATGGCATCTCCTAAACAGAGCACATTGAGCTGGCCTCGTTTGAGTAATTCGAAGGCGATTTTGCCGTCAACCTTTTGAGATAGGGCGGTGACCAGATACTCTCGCTGGGCGTGCAGGTCGGGTAGGATCAGGGTCGGGACCTCGGCCGGCAGGGTCACCAGGCCGCCTTGCTTGATCAGAATGGGCTTGACGGTCTGGGCTGCTTTCAGGTATGCGGCCGGTGGCTTCAACTGCTTCTGGGCGGCCTGCTTTTTGAGCCACTCCAGACTGGCCTCGGCCGAAGCCAGGGTGGTGAGCAGTACAATCAGCAACGCGGTTTTCATGCTTTGCCCATGCAAAAAAAAGACGGGAAGTCCTTTCGAACTTCCCGTCTCAGTCAGGGCCGCTTACTTGCCGCCGGCCGCCTTGTAGGTCGCCCAGGCGCTACCCTTGCCGTGGGTGATGGCCCAGGCACAGGTCAGCGCCTGTTGGCGCCAGTCCAGCCAGTTGAGCTCGCCCAGGCCCGCCCAGGCCTCGGGCTTGGCCTTCTTGGCTTCGGCCGCATAGGCTTTAAAAGTGGGCTCGATGAACTGAAACATGCCCTTGGAGGGTGTACCCTTCTTGGCATTGGAGTCCCAGTTGTTGACGGCGTTGGGCTGGAAGTTGGATTCGCGCTGAGCGATGCCGGTCAAGACCTCCGGGTCGGCGCCATAAACGGCTGCCGCTTCCTTGATGTAGGACTTGATTTCACCCTGGTCTTTCGTGTCGTTGGCGGGAGGCGGGCCGGCCGTGCTGCTGGTGCCACTGGTGCCTCCAGCGCCGCTCGCTGAACTGCCTCCGCCGCCGCCACTGCTCACATCGGAAATGGGCGAGCTGCCGCCGGCTGCGTCGGCGCCATTGGCACCGAGTTTGTTGGCCATCAGGTTCAGGAGAAGTTGCATCATCTGAAGCATCAGGCCATTCATCTGCATAGATTGCTGCAGCAGGCCCTGGGTGGTCGGGTCGCCGGTCCCGGCGCCCGGCAGCAGCGAGCTCAAGCCATTCATTCCGTCCGCGCCGCTAAAGCCAAGTCGATTCAGAGCCAACCCTTGACCCGGGTTGAGCAGGGCGGGGGCCCCCATGGGAAATCCTGTAAGGGCCGGGCTCTGGCCCAGGGGGTTCATTCCGCAAATTCCGTCCATCGTCTATCCTCCTGTTGCCCTCATGGTGGCACATCCCGGAGACTTTGCGGCGGTCCGAATGTAAATTGCTTGTTCCCTTTGTTGCCGACAGGTTAAAGCTTGGCGTAATTTTGTTTGCAAACAGTCGCCCCGTGTCAGTTTAGCATATTTGAAACGGCCACAGGACGCGGTTTGGTTAACTGATTGTTGTGTTTGTGAACTGAGGGCAAACTTTTGTTGCCGTTGGTTCACATCTGGAGGCCGGAATTCTCCCCGGCTTATCCATGATTAGCAATTTATTCGGAACTGAACACCTGTCCGTCTTGATTAGCAATTTCCGGAAGTGGATGTCCGTTCATGCCGGCAAAAATTGCTAATCAACGGATAAATTGCTAATCGGGTCAGTCTTTCCAGACCGGGAGGACCTGAAATTCCGGGGTTCCCTCGCGGCGAGAGACCAGGCGGGCCGGGCCGATGCCGTCTTCACCGACCAGTTGGCCGGAATCCGCCATGGCGCGGGCGTCGCGTTGCAGGTCGGCCCGGTCATCCGTGCTGAGCGGGGTCGCGACCTCGGAAATGAGCTTGCCCTGCGCATCGAAAACCAGGGTCAGGCCGGCGTCTGCCTGCATGTATGCGGGGCCGCGGGCCCCAAGGTCCAGCTCCACTCGTTGGGGAGAGCGGAAAGTGTAGACGCGTCGGCCTTCCGCGCCAGGCAGGGCCAGTTCGGGGGTCCAGCCTTGGTCCTGGCGTCCGAGCTGAGCCAGGATGTCCTGGGCCCCACCTCGGGTTTGAGGGAAAGCGGTCAGTCGAACTTCGGATTTCGGTCCCTGATGGCATTCGTCCACCTGCTCCTGGGTGAGCAGATTGCGGTCCAACATGACGGCTGCCAGAGAGTCAAAGTATTTTCCACCTTCCAGGGCCGCTGCTTCGCGCAGCACGCCCGAGGCGACGTGGCGGAACTTGAGGTTGGCTGCTGGCAGATGATCGAGCGATTGGCCCCAGACGGTGCCCAGTACGTCGCGAGCCTGGCGCAGAGCTTCCAGTTGCGAGGGGGCGGAGCCGGCGCACTGATTGTAAAGCGCTCCAAGCATAGAGTAGAACGTCCCTGACCAGATGCGCGAGAAGGAATGGGGCTCGCTGGTCAGGACCTCTTCCGGTTGCGAAGGTGGGTAGCTGTCGGAGGGCAGTTGCTTGGGGTCTTTGTATTTGAACTCGTTGAGGGCGGTCCGGTAGTAGGGGTGGTCGTCGTTGTTGGGGTTGTCGTCTTCTTTGTTGAAGGCGGTGCCGAACTCTTCGGCCAGACGTGTGATCAGGCTGGGCTTGCTAAAATCGCCGCCGTTGTCCGTCAAAATTTGTTGAAGATTGGTGTCGTACTGGAGTGCGTGGATAATGGCCGAGCTATCCCCAAAGCCTTCGTGAAAGGCCTTGCCTTCCGTGCCGCTGAGCAGACCCGGGCGGATTCCATCCAGGATCGCGTGTCCGATTTCATGGGAGCCCACATCGAAAGCCTGCGAAGTCTTGACGGTTTTTCCCAGTGAGGGGGAATCCCATTGAAAGAAGTTGATGGATTGGTCCCAGCGCGAGTAGTAGGCGGTCTTTCCTTCGCCAGCGTGAGGGTTGACCTGCAACGGGCCTTTGAAGGACCAGGGCATGACGTGTCCGGTGTAACGTTCGTAGGTGGCCAGCGCTCTGGAAACAATGCCGTGGGTGTTGACCTGGTCGAATTCGGGCGTTCCTAATTCATAGAGGTAATTGCCGTCGCTGTCGGCTTTGGCTACCGGAACCGAGTCCTGGGTGTGCAGGCGGGGTCCGCTCAGGTTGTCACCAAACTGAACCCGATCGACCTGGACTTGCTCCGGCCTGGAGATCAGGGGGTCCTGAGGCAGCATGTTGATAGAGATAGGGGACGCTTTTTGAATGACCATAGTCAGTCCAGGTTAGTGCACCCTCTTCCTCCGCGGATGAACAGGGAGTTACAAGATGGCCGCGGAAGGCGCCCCCATGAAGATCTTGATTGTGGACGACGCTCCCGATATTCGCGAGATTTTGGAAATCGTGCTGGCTGGCGACGGGTGGGATGTGAGCACAGCCGAATCCCTGACTCAGGGCGGTGCGCAACTTGACCAGGCCACCCCCCAGCTGATTCTGCTGGATTTCCAACTGCCTGATGGTGACGGGGTTACGGCTGCGAAGCAGTGGAAAACGCGTCCGGAGCTGGCTACGGTGCCGATCGTGCTCTATACCGGAAATGACAGCCACGCTGTGGCCGATCCAGCTCTGGCCGGAGTGATCGTGAAGACCATCGACCCCTTTGAACTGTCTCAGCGCTTAAGATCGTTTTTGTAACTTCAGGGCAATCTCTCGAGGGCTTTGGGGAGATACATTGGGTGAGCAATGATCGCCCGTCTCCAGTACCCCAAGGCTAACGTCCCTCCGGCCCGCCACGAGCGGCCGGTGGTTATCGTGCACGGCACGCTTGTCGATAAGCAGTCCATAGAAGCCTATAAGGATTACGCCCTGGAAACAGGCCATCCAGTCGACTGGCAGGACTACAAGGGCATCACCGACGGGTCTTTGCTGGAGCATTCGGCCCAGGAAGTTTCGCACAATATCAATCAGGCTCGTCAAGAGCTGGCCCGCACCCATCTGGCCGAATTGCAGGGCGGCGACTTGAGCAAGTTTTTTCAGGTGGACGATTCCGCTCGGGGCCAGAAAGTTCGCGACCAGCTCGAGTGGTTTGTGCGCAAGGCCAGCGCCGAAGTCACCCATCCCGACGTCGACACCTTCAGTTCGCGTCTCAGCAAGCTCCAGGGCCAGCTGCAACAGCGCCTGGGCGCTGAAGAGTGGACCGAGAAGGCGGCCGCGCACGTGGTCGACTGTCTGGCTCCCAAGGCCACCGTAGTCGGTCATAGCGCAGGCGGCTTTATTGCCTACGCCCTGGCTCTCAATCCAGAGGATGGCGTCAAGTCCAAGCATCCCAAATACGACGGCGGCCTGGGCGTTGGTGAGGTGGTGGTGCTTTCTTCTCCGATCGGCAAGGGGATGAACTTTCCCGCCCCGCCAGGCCTGGCAGAACTGCCCTTCTATCAGGTTGAGAGCAAGGTGCTGCGCCCCTTGGAGGAGACCCCGGCCATGAAGCTGGCTCAGCTCAATCCGTTTTTCAAGATGGGTTATGCCTTAAGCAAAACGGCCACCAAGACCGCCTGGGCGGTGGCCACTCAAATGAATACCGCCCTGATGAGTCCCTATATTTTTGCCACCAAGCCGGGTTACGAGCAAGTCACCGGCTTCTCGTCTTTCTTCAAGGACTGCATTAAGGACAAGACGGTGCCCGAGGGAGTGACAGTTGTGGCCGTGACCTCCAAGGACGACCGCATGTCGCTGCCCGACCACTCGCGCGTGGATGACAGCCGGCCCAATGCCCACAATTTTGATGTGGATCAGCAGATCAGCCCGGAAGAACTGGAACGCGAGCGTCCGACCTGGGGACATGTGCAGATGAGCATGAAGCCGGCCCTCTTCGAGCAGCAGTTTGACCAGTCGCTGGTACAGAACCCGGCTGAGGCAGCTCGTTTCCTGGACCCGAGCAACGACGATGGGGCCCGCTACGATGTGCTGGAAGTGTTAGGAAAGCAAGGGAAAGACTGGTTACAGCAGCAGCCCCAACTCAAGCAGGCGATTCAAAAAGTCGCGGCTGAGAATCAACCCTTTGCCGACAGCCCCTCGGCTCTGGCCCAGGCTATCCTGCGCTCCTAGGCGGGACGTCGACCCTTGTCGTTGACGTAGTCGTAGATCTTGGCCAGTTCACCGTCGTCCAGCCAGATGCCGTGCCCGCTCTGGCAGCAGTCCACGGTCACGCCGCTGTCTGTACTGTAGACGTAGCGGCGCATGGGTTGGGTGCAAATCGGGCAGGCTACCGTGCCCGTTACGTCCACCTGGGGGTGGTCGGCAAAGAGGGCTTCACTGGCTTCGGATTCGAGTAATTGCTGTTCGCTGAGACCCATCAGATGGTCCAGCTTGCGCAGCATCAGTCCCTCACATTGTTTGCACATCAAGGCTTTTTCGCCCTCGATTTCAATGAGTTCTAAAGCGATATTGCAACGTGGGCAGAGGTTCATAGCGGGTGCTTCCCGCGAGCGCCTCTCGGCCCCTGCGACAGGACCGAGCCTGACTTACGGGGAACCGGACCTGATGCGCTTTTCTATTGCTCAGGGTTTGCTTTTCTTGTGTCTGGCCTCGCCGTTGCTGGCGCAGGATTCTTCTTCGGCTGTTGTTAGCACGCAGCAGCAATCGTTGCAGCGAGCACAATTGCTCCGCTATGGGGCCCGTCTCAGCGAGGCCGCCCAGAAGTATCAGCTTTTCCAGAAATTGACGGCGCTGGCCACCCCGGACCAGCTGGACACTCTGAAGAAGCTGCGCATTTCTCCATCCCAGGCCATGTCACTGCTCAAGGCGGTTCAGGAGAACATGCCCGAGGGCCCGCTGGATAAGGACGGGATGGCGGCTTTGCGCCGCAAAATTACTCCCAAAGCGGAAGATATTCTGGGAGCCGAACAATTCGATTTACTGATTTCGTTGGTTCCTTCCCCGCAACAGAGCGACCAGGCTTCCGCTATTCTGAAGTCCGTAGCGGCCACGCCTGAAGGGCTCGCCGCCAAGCAGGCCGCCGATGACCTCTCCAAGAGCCTGAGTGAGGACCAACGTCGCTTTCTTTCTCCGCTGCTGGACCTGATGAAGGAAGTGGGTACGCCCGCCAAAGCTCCGCCCGCCCCCAAAAAGCCGGCCAAAGCTCCAGCCGGCAGCCGCATGCTGGTCTTCCTCACCAAAACCAGTCTGGGTGATAGCTTCGCCGAGGTCTATCCTCAAAGCAATTATGCCGAGTACATGCCCCGTCGTTATCGGGTGGATGGGGCTGATCCGGCTGTTTTGTCCAACCTTTCCAATGCCGAAGGTCTACCGGTGCGCGTTTTGGGAACGGTCACAGACGATTTACTGAGCCTGTCTAAAAATAGTTTTTCCGGACCGCCTTCCTTGCTGGCCGTGGACGGCAACTATAAATGTTGGCGAGGCCGAGTGCCGGCCAAAGTGATCTCTCAGAATCCTCCAACCGTAACCCTCAATCTGGGCCGCGGCCAGAGCGTCAACGCCACTCTGGACCTGCAGACCGAGCCAGAACGCAAGGGGTTCGCCGCCCATTCCAACGGGGCCGAATTTCTGCTGGGTGGAACGGCCCTCACGGCCGCCGATGGCAAGGTGACCCTGTGCGACATGGACTTTGGTGATTGGCGGCCACCCAGCCAGTCGATGGCCACCAGCGCCACGATCCAGCTCTCGGAAGACTTTCTGGACCATGCCGCTAACTCGTTTTTGGCCGGCCACGCCGACAGCTTTAGCGGTGGCGACAGCAAGGTCCGTTTTGCCGTCAGCGACATTGGCACGACCTTGCTGGGCTGTCAGCCCGGCCAGGTGCGCCTGTTTGGCCGC
>JAFEBA010000034.1 GCA_018266105.1 bacterium
AAGCCTCGGCAGGGATCGGAATACCCGTCAGAAGCCAGAGCCAGATACGAAACTTCATTCAAAAAGATTGAGCTTCAGACTTGAAGCTTCGCTCGGGCCCCGGCTGAAGTTCTGCTTAACGCCTGGCCGGTTCCCGCAAAGCCTCCAGTATGGCCTGGCAGAATTGCGGCAGGTCAGCCGGCTTGCGGCTGGTGATGAAGGAGCCGTCCACGACCAGCGGGCTGTCTTCATAAACCGCTCCCGAGTTTTTCAGGTCGACGGCCACCGACTCGTAGCAGGTCATCTTGCGGCCCTTGGTCACACCGGCTGAGATCAGGAGCTGAGGTCCGTGACAGACGGCCGCGATGGGTCGGTCGGTTGCGGCGAAGGCCTTGACGAATTCGACCGCCCCTTTCTCCAGGCGCAGCGACTCGGGTGAGTGCCCACCGGGGATGATGAGCATGTCGTAGTCCTCGGCTCTGGCCCAGGAGACGGCCAGGTCCGAGGTCAGACTGAACTCCCCGGCTTTTCCGGTCAGGTGTTCGCCGGCCTGAGGCGAGAGGACGGCCACCTGGAAGCCCGCCTGCTTCACTGCTTCGAATGGTTGACGGGCTTCAGAGTCTTCGAACTCCTGGGTTACGAGCATGGCAATTCTTTTCATAATAGATCTCCTCAGAAAATAGGTGTGATGGACCCCTCATTGCCCAACTCGGATGTCAGGGTTCAGTTCCCCGCCGCGGAGGAATTCGCAAAACAAGTCCCCAAAATACCGTGATGGCCCTCCACGACCTGGGTGAACTGCAAGACACCCGCACGATGAGCCGCCGGTTCGTTTTTTCTGCCTTCGTGCTTTTCCTAAGCACCGTAGGTGGCTTTTTCTTTATCTTGCATTTGCTCTACACCCCCGGTTCAATTCGAAAGAGTGAGCGACGGGCGGCTGCCATTGTGTGTGGCATGTGTGGACTCTGTAGTCTGGTTTTTGGCTACACCCTGGCCCGGCATCGGGGTGCGCGATTGCGTCTCTACACTGAAGGATTGGAGCTGGACATGCCAGGCCAGCACTACCGTCTGCGCTGGGAAGACGTGCATTTTTTGACTCTCAGGGTGACCACGCGCACCGTCAACGGGATCCGCGCTGGCACCATCCACGAGTACACCCTGCACCTGGCTGATGGTCGCAAGGTCGCGATTCCACCGGGAGTTCAGGAAGTGGAGCAGCTCGGGGAACGCCTGGAGAGAGAGATTTATCCTCGCGCCGCCAGCCGGGCCTTTGAGCGCCTGAGGCGCAACGAGTCGGTGAGTTTCGGGCCCTGCAAGATCAGCAATCAAGGCCTGGAGATCAGTGGCACTCTGAAGAAATGGAACGAGCTGGAGCCGATCACTCTGTCGGCCGGCGTGTTTACCGTGCGCAACGCGGGCGGACAAACCTGGAGAGCGGTTCCCTTCAGTGACATCCCCAACGCCCCTGTGTTCTTGCAGCTGTCTCAGAGTCTGCGCCAGGCATCCTGAACGACGTTTTCGAAGCCGTCGGCATGAAACTCTACATCGCGCCGGGGGCCTGCTCATTGGCCCCTCACATCGCTCTTCACGAACTCGGAATTGAACACGAGATCGTCCCCATCAACTTGCGCAAAGGGGAAGGCCAGAGTCCCGAACATCTGGCCCGCAATCCGGTCGGCGCTGTGCCGGTTTTAGAGACCCCGGATGGACGGACCCTCACCGAAGTGCTGGCGATCCTGCTCTACCTGGCCGGACAACATCCCCAAGCGGGCTGGATTCCCGACGATCCGGTGCCGCTCTATGAACGTCTCAGTTTCGTGGCCAGTGAGTTGCACAAGAGCTTTTATCCTTTGTTTTTTGGAGAGCGTATCGTCTCGACTCCAGAGGCGGTGGCAGAACTGGCCGAAGCTTATCGACAACGCCTGCGCGTGCGCTGGAGTCGGGTTTCGCAATGGTTGGGGGAGCAGCCCTACCTGCTGGGTTCCTTCGGGCCGGCTGACATTTATCTTTACGTGATCCTGACCTGGTGGCTCAAGGGCATCAAGCAGTCACTGGAGGACTGGCCCAATCTGGTGCAGTTTGGCAAGCGGATGGAGGCTCGTTCGGCTGTGCTGGCAGCGCTGGAGCACGAGGGGCTCCGACCCGCCTTTACTTGAGGGGCTGATGGTTGCGGAAACGCTCGCCGTCATCAACAAGCTGCTGATAAATGGTCTGAAATCGTCCGTCGCTGTAACGTAAGGATTCAGGGTGGAACTGGACCGCCCACTGCCAGGGGTGGTCCTTGACCTGCACTGCTTCGGCCAGACCGTCCGGAGCCCGGGCAATGACCTCCAGTGCGGGCGCCACGTCTTTGATGGCTTGATGGTGAATGGAATTGACTTCCACCTGGCCGCCAACCAGGTTGTAAAGGCGCGTGTCCGGCTTGATTTCCAGTCCATGGGCGGGGTCGATGCGATTGGCAAAACTCTCGTGAACGTGGGCCGGGCGGTGATTGACGGGGCCGGGCCGGTCGCTGGGCAGATCCTGATAAAGGGTGCCCCCCAGGGCGACGTTCAGACCTTGCTCCCCGCGGCACTGTCCGAAGAGCGGCATATCCCGCCCAACCGCATAGCGCATCCCCGCAATTTCAAAGTTGTCCCAGGCGGTGTCAGGTTCGGCCGGGTCCATGTGGGGGCCGAGCTTTTCTCCATACTTGGCCGGGTCCCAGTCCCGTCCGCCCGGAACCAACACCGCATCGACCTGAGAAACCTGTTGCTCGGCTGATTGTCCATTCTGACCCTGGTAAAGCAGACGGGGCATGCCGCCCGCGTCCATGACGGCATCGGCCAGATCCAGCACGTCGTCGTGAGCTTCCGCTGGTTTGTAGCCCTTCTCGACGAAAATACCCACCGTGCAGCGCTGCTGCCCCTGCATCCGGTGTTGCCACTGATCCTGGAGTTGACCGATCACCGTATCCAGGCCGTCCTCCGGCTTGAAGCTGGGCTTAGGATGGGGAGTGGCGGCCGCGCCAGAGGGTAAAAATTTGGGCTGAATCTGCATACCCGCGAGTTTATCCAGTCAGGCTGAAAAGTTTTTGAACGTTATTTGCTGCGCAACTCCACCACCTCCGGCCAGCGTTCAGTCAAGTCCACGCTCTGGTCTTGCTTGAGATAGCGGTCCAGGAAAGCCTTGCAATAGTGGGCAATGGCCTCCTGGTTGTGGCCGTTCAGGTCAGTCCAGGCCAGGTGGCCGGCTCGACGAAATTCGACATAATAGGCCGGGGATTGGGTGGCCGCAAAAAGACCCCCGTGCAGGAGCGAGGGCTTAACACCCAGGTCGAGGGAGCCGGTTTGAAAGAGTGCCGGCACTCCCAGGTGCTTCAGTTGTCCCCCGCCACGGAGTCCGGAAAGGTAAGGCGAGAGGCCGATGACGGCGGAGATCTTGCATTCCTGTTGTCTCCAGCCGGGCCAGGCCCCGGCCGTGCCAAAGACAGTATATCCCCCAAGGGAATGTCCCATCAGGGCGACTCCCAGAGACCAGTCGACTCGAGCCGCCCAGACCGGGTCCGTGCGCAGAAAGTGCAGAACTGATACTAGATCGTCCCGTCGGTCTTTGTAGGTGGATTCAGTCCAGGTGTCGGTGTGCCGCATCGAAACCTCTGGCCCTCCTGAGCCCAGGCGCGCATCTTTGTGCTCCACTGCCACCACCAGGTAGCCGGCTTCGGCCAGACTCTTGCACAGTCGGCTGGATTGGTTGGGGTTGCCGTGGTAACCGTGTGAAAAAACAACCAGAGGAGCGCAGCCCGCCTTGGGCCGCCAGATGGCCACCCTGTGTCCGGCCCAGAGCTCCTCTTGGCCGGGAGATCGGCTCGCGCGTGTTTGTGAATGTTGTTGCTGGAAGCGTTCCCGCCAGCCGGGTTCAGCCGGTAGAGCCTGTAGCGTGCAGAGAAGGGTCAGTGCATACCAGAGCAATCGCATATCTGGTGCTTTCTCGGGCCGTCTTTCGGGACCTCTAGCTGCGAAGGAGGCCTCAGGGCAGCCAACGAACCGCGCCAACACAAATATTGATGAGGGGATCACGCGACCAATGAAGCTTTTTATTGACGGAGATACTCAGACGGGCCAGAGCACCGAGTGGGTGCTCAATCCTTCCACCGGGGAGAAACTCCAGGAAGTGCCGTTGGCGTCCACCGATCAGGTGGACCAGGCCGTGACGGCCGCCCGCAAAGCTTTCCCCGGCTGGGCTGATACGTCTCCAGCCGATCGTGCACGGGCCCTTTTGAAGCTGGCCGACCGACTGGAAGAGAACGCGGCAGAGCTGGCCGACCTGGAATCCAAGAATGTAGGCAAGCCCAAGTTCCTGGCTGATTTTGAAATCCCGTTCATCGCTGACAACCTGCGCTTTTTCGCGGGGGCGGCTCGCTGCCTGGAGGGGCGCTCGGCCGGTGAATACACAGCCGGACGGACCAGCTGGATTCGGCGCGAGCCCATCGGCGTGATTGCCCAGATCGCCCCCTGGAACTACCCGCTGATGATGGCGGGCTGGAAGATTGGGCCGGCGCTGGCAGCTGGTAATACAGTCGTGCTCAAGCCCAGCGAAATGACTCCTCTGACCACCTTCCGACTGGCTGAACTGGCCGCTGACCTCTTTCCGGCCGGCGTGTTCAACGTGGTGAATGGCCACGGTGCCACAGTCGGTGCTCATCTCTGCCAGCATAAGGAAGTGGATATGGTCTCCTTGACCGGGGACGTGGGCACGGGTAAGGAAGTGGCCCGGGCTGCTTCGCAGAGTCTCAAGCGCGTTCACCTGGAACTGGGGGGCAAAGCTCCCGTGATTATTTACGATGACGCTGATCTGGACCTGGTGGTCGAGACGGTCAAGTTCGCTGGATACATGAACACCGGTCAAGACTGCACGGCTGCCTGCCGCATCTATGCTCAGGCTGGCATTCATGACCGATTGGTCGAGCGACTCAGCGCTGCCATCGACTCGATGGTGGTGGGCGAGCCAAACCTGGAAAACTGTGAGATGGGGCCTTTGATTTCGCAACGCCAGCGTGAACGAGTGCTGGGCTTTATGGACCGGGCTAAGGCCCACAAACATCTGGAGTTTATCTCGGGTAAGCAGAAACTCAATCCCAACGGATTTTTCCTGCCCCCCACCATGGTGACCGGCGCTCGCCACGAGGACGAGATGGTTCAGAAAGAAGTCTTTGGTCCCGTGATTACCGTTACTCGCTTTCAGGAAGAAGCTCAGGCGCTGCAATGGGCCAACGGGGTGGATTACGGCCTCTCGGCCTCAGTCTGGACGCGCGACCTGGACAAGGCCATGCGCGCCACCAAATACCTGCACTTCGGATGCGTCTGGGTCAATGACCACGGCACGCTGGTGAGTGAAATGCCCCACGGCGGGTTCAAGCATTCTGGCTATGGCAAGGACATGTCCAGCTACGCCCTGGATGATTATACCGATGCCAAGCACGTCATGGTTCGATTAGGAGCGCTGACTTAATGAAATCCGTCGTTTTAAAAACCGAGATTCCCGGCCCCAAGAGCCGGGAACTGATGGAGAAAGTCCATCAGCACACTCCCAAGTCGGTCGGACACGGCACTCCCTTGGGAATTGCCTCGGCCCAGGGGGCCACCGTCACCGATCTGGACGGGAATACCTTTCTGGATTTTTCCGGAGGTATCGGCACTCTGAATATGGGGCATTGCCCGCCGGCCGTGGTCAAAGCCATTCAGGAGCAGTCTGAAGAGTACCTGCACCTGTGCTTCCAGGTGCTGGCCTATCCGAGCTATGTGGATCTGTGCGCCAAGCTGAATGCCATAACCCCCGGTGCCCACCCCAAGAAGAGCGTACTCTTCAACAGCGGCGCGGAAGGAACCGAAAATGCTGTCAAGATCGCTCGTGCCTACACCGGCAGGAGTGGGGTCATCGTCTTTGACCGCGCCTTTCACGGACGGACCATGATGTGTCTGGGCATGACCGGTCAGGTCAAGCCCTATAAGGTCGGATTTGGTCCTTTTCCCGGGGATGTGGCGCGCATTCCGTATCCCTACAGCTACCGCAGTCACGGGGATGCTGAAGAGGCGAGCTTTCATGCTCTGGACCAGGTCTTTCGCTGTGACCTCCCCCCCGAGCGGGTGGCCTGCATTATTATGGAACCCATTCTGGGTGAGGGCGGCTTTGTGGTGCCCCCGCCCGGATTTATGCCACGGTTACGCAAACTCTGTGATCAGCACGGCATCCTCTTGATCGCCGACGAGGTCCAGACGGGCTTTGGGCGTACCGGAAAATTGTTCTGCATTGAGCATTGGAACGTGATTCCGGACCTGATTGTCATGGCCAAGTCCCTGGGGGGAGGCACACCGCTCAGCGCTGTGACCGGCAAGGCCGAGATCATGGATGCGCTGGTGACCGGTTCCATCGGCGGAACCTATGGCGGAAATCCGCTGGCCTGTCGGGCCGCGCTGGCCGCTATCGAGACGCTGGAAAAGGAAGGCCTGGTGGCTCGGGCCAACCAGTTGGGCGAAAGGGTGCGTCAGCATTTGAAACCACTCCAGGAGAAGTTTCCCGTGATTGGTGAGGTGCGCGGCCTGGGCGCCATGATTGGCATTGAGCTGGCTGACCCGGCCAGTAAGGAGCCGGCCACCAACCTGGCCGCCGAACTGATCGCGGCCTGTCTCAAGAAAGGCCTGATCATGCTCTAGTCTGGGGCCGGCAATAACGTGATTCGCACGCTGATGCCTCTGGTTATGACGGACGAGCAGCTGGATGAGGCCATGGAGATTTTTGCCTCCTGTCTGGCGGAAGTGCATCAGGGTGTGGCCTCGTGAGAAAAACGAAACACTCTCTGGTGGTGGCCGGCAAAGCCTGGCATGGGAAAGACTACCGCCCGGTGGTCAATCCCTGGACGGGCAAGGCTTTTGCCGAAGTCGCCTATGCTGGTGCCGACCAGCTCGAGCAGGCAATCGCAGCCGCGGCTGGAGCCGCCCGAGAGATGCGGCGCGCCAGTCGGGCGCGCCGGTCCGCCTGGTGTCTGTCCATTGCCCAGGGTCTGGAGGCTCGCAAGGAGGAGTTTGCCCAGACCATGATGAGCGAGTCGGGCAAGCCTATCCGACTGGCCCGCGATGAGGTCACTCGCGCTATTTCGACCTTCACCTTTGCCGCCCACGAGGCCCTCAAGTTTGGCGGTGAGTTTGTTCCTCTGGATGTGACCGGAGTCAGCGCTGGCTACCAGGGAGTGACTCAGCGCTTTGGGGCCGGACCGGTGGCAGCCATCACACCCTTTAATTTTCCGCTCAATCTGGTGGCTCACAAGGTGGCCCCGGCTCTGGCCGTGGGCAATCCGGTTCTGCTCAAGCCAGCTCCCAATACACCCTTGACTTCGCTGTTACTGAGCGAATTGGTGCTGGAAGCCGGGGTGCCCCCGGCCGGTTTTTCCTGTCTCAATCTCGATATCGCTGAGATCGAGAAGCTGGTGGAGGACCCTCGCGTTCCAGTCATCAGCTTTACAGGGAGTGCTCGGGTTGGCTGGAGTCTGCGCTCACGAGCCGCTCACAAAAAAGTGATCCTCGAGCTGGGTGGCAACGCCAGCGTCATTGTGCATAGCGATGCCAATCTGGAGCACGCCCTCCCCCGGCTGGCCGCTGGTGGCTATGCTTATGCTGGTCAGGTGTGCATTTCAGTCCAGCATATCCTGGTGGAGCGCAGTATTTATGGCGACTTTCTGGAGGGTTACCTGGCCGAAGTTGCCCGACTCAAGGTCGGAGACCCGGGCCTGGAGCCCACCATGGTCGGCCCCCTGATTCGACCTCAAGAGTCCGAGCGGATTGATCAGTGGGTGCAAGAAGCCGTGGCGGGCGGAGCCCGATTGCACTGTGGGGGACAGACTCAGGGCCCGTGCTACTTGCCCACCGTTCTCAGCGGAGTACCTGCCTCCGCTCAGATTAGCTGCGAAGAGGTCTTTGGTCCGATTACCACGGTCGATCCTTACGACACGTGGGAAGAGGCCCTGGAGCGCGTCAATTCGTCCAAATACGGCTTACAGGCTGGCATCTTCACTCGTGATCTGGAACGAATTATGAGCAGTTGGGAAGAGCTGGAGTGTGGTGGCGTCATCGTCAATGACTATCCTACCTTCCGGGTGGACAATATGCCTTACGGAGGCGTCAAGCAGTCGGGCGCTGGCCGCGAGGGCGTGCTCTACAGCATGGAGGAAATGTCTGAGTCACGACTGTTAGTTCTCAACCGCAATCCTTTGCGCTGAGAGTGCTGGTCGGTCAAACAAAAAAGCCCTTGTGAGCGACTGGTGCTCCCAAGGGCTTTTTGCACATCTGGAGTGGCGGTTTAGCGTGACCAGCGGCCGTTGTTGCGATGCCAGTGGCTGCGCTCGCTGCGCCAGCCGTTGGTATGGCGGTTCCAGTCCCAGTCGCGATGAAGGTTGTAGTACTCGGTCGGGACATAGTTGGGGGTGTACGTCGTGTTGTAGTAAGCATTGACCCGGCGGCCGACTGTCAGCCCGGGAATCGTGACCGCGGTGTTGCCAATCTGGAACGTGGCGGCGTTGCTGGGGACGTAAGTGACTCCGTTGGGAGTGTTGAGATACACCCCGTTGGGGACGGTCCGATAGACCGTTCCGGATACGAACTGGCGAGCAAAGGCCGCTTGAGAACCCAGGGTGAGAACGGCTGCCGTAAGAACGGCCGAAAGTTGAAATTTCATGGTTGAATCCTCCTGGATCAACTTACCGTTGCAGCTCAAACTGTATCAGGCATGGTGATACTGTCTGGGCAGAGCCATGTACTGAGTGGCCCGGGGCTCGTGTCAGGGTTGGCTGGGGCTGCCCGATTGTTTGGGCGTGGGTGAGGGAGTGCTGCCGCTCTGGCTCATCTGGGTCACCAGCCATCCCATCAAGAAAAGCATGACGGCCGTCAGGGCGGCCAGAATCATGGTGGTTGTTTGCTGCTGTTGTGACTTGGAGCCCGGCTTGATTGGCAGCTCGCTGACGGGCACAACTCGCCGTGAGGTGGTGGACGCGGCCGCCCGCTCTTCCCGCAGCTCAAGATTGCGATTGACTTTCTGTAGGGCGTTGCGGACCTGGGTCATGGAGCCGTAGCGGTCTTGCTTGTAGACCGCCATCATATTTACTACCAGATCCTCCAGCGCGGGCTCGATGCTCGGGTTGAGCATCCTGGGTGAGGGCACTTTTTTGTTTTCCGCGGCCAGCTCGCCGGCACGCGGCGGCACCTTCAAGGTCAGGAGGTGGTAGAGCGTGGCGCCCAGGGAGTAGATGTCACTGCGCTGGTCCGTTCCGCCCACGCCCTGGTATTGTTCCAGCGGGCAATAGTCGGCCGAGCCCATTCCCTGCAGGAAGGTGGCGGTGGCTTCATCGGGGTGAAAGCAGCGAGCGATGCCAAAATCGATGAGCCGCAGCCGGTTCTCCGCGTCCACGATGATGTTACTGGGCTTCACGTCTCGGAACAAAATGGGCGGATTTTGAGAATGCAGATAATGCAGCACGTCTACCAGCTGAACGGTCCATTCCATGAGCAGTTTCAGGGGGAAAAACTCGGTTTGGGTGCGCAGCAGTTCGCGCAGGGTGCGGCCAGGAACATAGCTCATGACCAGGTAGTAGCGCCCGTCCTGAACGAAGAAATCAAAGACTTTGACCAGGTTCGGATGGTCCAGCACGCTCAGAAACTGGGCTTCCTGCCGAAATTGTTCGATGGCCTGCCGCTGCAGGTGCTCATCCCCGGGCTGGACGCGCATCTCTTTGACGGCCACGGCAAGATTCTGCTGCTGGTCACGGGCCAGGTAGACCGCGCCCATCCCGCCTCGGCCGAGCACGTACTCGACCTGATAGCGATTGGATAGAATCGTGCCCGGCTCCAGCGTTTCGGGAACACTGCTCATTGCGGGGTTGCTTCCAGGTAGGGCGGTGACCCTCCTACACTCAATTGCGAGGTTAAAGTAACAGCAAATTGCCGGAGCAAATCCACTTGGGATTTGTAATGGCGTTTGGAAACAGCCTGTGGTAAGGTGCTTGCGATGACCACTCAAACCGAAAATACTTCATTTTCACTGGCTCCGGCCCAGGCCACGAGCGTCGTCAACAAGCGCAGGGCGCCCTTCAGTTGGGGCTGGGTTTGGGCCAGTTTTGCTGGCTTCCTGGTCTTCCAGGTTCTGCTCTCGCGCTTCGCTACCCCCTACTTAACTCAGGGCTACCAGACCGAGCACTTCCGATTCCTGGTTGAAGGCGGCATCAATCTTGCCTCCTACTACCTGGGCGGCTTCCTGATTGGCTTCCTGTCGCCTCGGGTTCGCTTGATGGAACCGGCCACGGCTGCTTTTCTGGCGATGTTCGCGGCCTTGAGCGTGGGCTGGTTCTCTCCCAATGTCTGGCGGCAGTTCGGGATGGCCAAGTTTATTCTGGGGGGTCTGGCTGCCGCCAGCATGGCTTACGGCGGTGCCTTCTCGGCTGAACGTCTGACCGGCTCGGTTCGCGAAGACGAATTCTAGACTGAACGACTGACCTGCAACGGTCAGTTGTTACCAGGCATGCGGTGTCGGGTTTTCGGAAAAACTCGGGTCTTGGGCGGCGGCAGTTCCAAAACTCCGGGCGTCCAGGGTGTCGCCACGCGCAAGATGTCGGCGGCCGAAAATTCCTGGCGTTCCACGCAGGCTTCGCACAGACGATATCGTCCGAGTAAATGGCCCTGCTTATCCTTCATCTCGGCCGTCACAGCCGAGAGTTTGCCGCACAGCAGGCAGGGGGGAGCCGGCATGGCCTGCTCAAGTACGGCCACTTGAGAGATCACCTGATGCAGGTAACCGCAACGCTGACAAAGCCTTAGATTTTGAGCCTCCCGGTCAGGAGACTGCATGGTTACGGTCACGATCGAGGGATGCTGGTTGCAAAACTGGCAGATTTGCGGTTGGCTCACCCCTCCTAATTCTAGCCACACTTGAAAGGCGCCTTCAGGCAGGCGGACGAAAGGCTGCCCATGCGTTCGTTTCTCCTGAGTCTCCTTCTGACTGTCGCCGTGCTGGCTGAGCCAGCCCCTCCTCCGCTCACATTGAGCGGGATGCTGGAGAATAGCAAGCATCACCTGGGTGTGGTGACTGCTCCCAAGATGGCGTTGATTGTGACCAAAGGTCAGCATCTCGGGCCTTTGGAGGTGACCGGCCTGGGAGGAGACTCGATCGACCTGACCCAGGGCAAGCAGACCTGGAAGCTCAGTTTGAAGGCACCCGCGGGCAAGACCGAGGAACTCCTGCCCCAGGCGCTTACTCCGCTAGGGCCCGATGACGCGGTCGACTTTTGGGTGCAAGGCCTCGACCGGGTCGACGCCCTGGGGTTGCTGGCAGCCGGGATGGATCTGAATGTCTGGATTGATCCTCAGGTCAAGGGCAAGGTCGACCTCAAGCTCAGTCAGGCTTCCATGCGGGGCATTTTGGAGAGCCTGGTGAGCAATGCCCGTTTGGTGCTGGAAGAGCAGGAGGGTTTTTTGCTGGTGGTGCCGGCCTCGGGAACGCAGAAGAATCTGGCCGTTCCCGGCCTGGAGGGTTTGGAAGGCAAAGCCAGCTTTAATCTGGTCGAGGCACCGCTGCACTTCGTTGTGGCCGTACTGGCTCGGGAGGCAAAAACCAATTTCATTGTGGGACCCGACGTGACCGGCACGGTTACGCTGGTCACGCACGCGCCGGCCCCGGTAAAACAGCTTTTCGGGCTGGTCTGTCAAGGGCAAAGGCAGGCCATTCAGGCGACCGCCAACAATGGCTTCCTGATCGTTGCCACCAGCATTCCAGAGGTGGTGCAGGTGGCCGACCCCGGTCCAGAGTTCGACTATCAACCACGCGACGTCTGGGCTCCTACCCTGTTGAGCGATGTTCTCTTCGCCATGGCCACTAAAATGAACTTGAAGCTGGTGCTCCCGCGTGGCTTCCGGGGTAAGGCCTATCTTAATCTCTATCATGTGCCTGCGCTCCTGGCGGCGGAGCGACTGCTGGCCATTCAGGGATATCGCTGTCGAGTTGAGTCCGGTCAGCTGATCGTGGAGCCCCGCTGAGCGACTACGATATCCAGGCCGAGGAGTACGCTGAAGAGAATCTGGACGCTCTGCAGCGCACTCCGATCGAGCGCCACGTGCTGGACCTTTTCGCTCAGCGCATTCGCGGAGAAGTACTGGACCTGGCCTGCGGGCCGGGTCAGGTGGCCGGCTATTTGCACCACAAAGGCCTGAAAGTCACCGGACTGGATCTGTCAGAGCGCATGCTGGAACTGGCCGGCCAGCAGTTTCCCGAAGTTGAATTCGAGGTGGGCGACCTGCTGAGGCTGCCGGTGGCGGCCGAAAGCTGCGCCGGAATCAGTGCTTTCTACGCCATTGTGCACCTCTCGTCCAATTACATGAGGCGGGCCGTCAGTGAAATGCACCGCGTCCTTCAGCCGGGTGGGCAGTTGCTGCTGACCTTTCACAGCCTGCTGCTGAACGGCCAGCCCGACTACCGGATTTTTCCTCTGGAAGAGGTGCGCCAGGCATTGCAGGACACAGGCTTCGCGATCGAGCTGGAACTTCAACGTCGGCCTGTGGCTGAGGAGGACGATACCCTCAAGGCTCTGATTTGGGCCGTGCGGCGAGGGTGAGCAGGATTTAGGTCGGATTTACGAAGGGGGCGCGATGAAAAAATCGCTATTGCTTACCAGTCTCGTTCTTGCCACCGCCTTCGGCGCTGCCGCCGACGTGCGCTATACCACCAAAACCGGATCATCGCCGGCAGCCGCCATCACCACCACCACCTGGGTGAAAGGCAAACGCCAACGGATGGAAATGGTCACGGATATGGGCGCCATGAAGACCAAGACGGTCATGCTCACCCAGTGCGATCTTCACCAGACCGTGACCCTCGACCCCGACCTCAAGATTTACTACATCAACTCCTTTGACAATACCGGGGCAAAGGCCGAGGGTGGACAGGGCACGGGCACCATTACCAATAGCTACACGGTCAAAGACCTGGGCATGGAGAAAGTTGCCCAACTGAATGCTCATCACTGGATGATCACCACCCAAACCAAGACCACGGGGTGTGCCGGGAACACCGACACCACCTCCAAGGTGGAAATCTGGACCGCCCAGATTCCCGTTTTGAACTGTCCAGAAGCGGCCAACTACAGTCAGCCCACCTGTAAGATCAAGTTCATCGAAAACGGCGACGTCAAAGGCATGCGAGCGGCCTACAACGGCATGCCGGTCAAGATGATCACTTACCAGGGCAGCCAACAAACCTCGGTGATGGAGTTCGTGGACTACTCAACCGACGCTCTGGCCGACAGCCTGTTCGCTCCTCCCGCCGACTATAAGAAAGTGACCCCGGCTGAGTTCCAGCAGCAGCAGCAGCAGAAAATGATGCAGCAGTTCAAAGTTCCGAACCAATAGAGTCGGGATTCCAGAGTTCTTGGAGGCGCCGGGCCAGCTTGATTTCATAGCCAAGCTGGCCTGGTTCATAAAAGGCCTCCCTTTCCAATTCCTGGGGAAGATGACGAACCCGTCGGAAGTGATGCGGTTCCCTGTGGGGGTTGAGGTATTTGCCGCCGGGCGCGATCCAGCCCGGTACAGGGAGATGCTGAGTCTGACGGGCTTTATCCTCAGCCCGGAAAATCGCCCCCAGGCTGTCCGATTTGGGTGCCAGGCTGAGGTAGACCGTGGCCTGGGCAAGCGGGTAGCGGGCTTCCGGATAGCCCACTGCCTCGGCTGCGGCGCAGCAGGCCTGGGTGTGAATGATGGCCTGAGGGTCGGCCAGGCCGATGTCTTCGCTGGCCGAGATACGCAGCCGCCGGGTCAGATAATCGACAGGTTCTCCGCCCGCCACCATTCGACCCAACCAGTAGAGCGCCGCTTGCGTATCCGAACCCCGAATGGACTTGATGAGCGCCGAGGTGCAGGCGTGATGATCGCTTTCCGTGTATTTCACCGGTTGCTCGGGCAGCTGCTCGTCGACCCAGCTCGGGCTGAGGCGGGGACGACCATCGGCCCCAATCGGGGCTGACAGGATGGACTGTTCCAGTAGCCCCAGCGCGGCCCGCGCATCTCCTTGTGCCAGCTGAGCCAGCCGGTCAAGCACTCCCTCCTCCAGCTCAGGTTGGAGCCTTGCCAGCCCTTGTGGATCCCGGCAGGCTCTCTGCAGGAGCTGCACCAGTTGGTGAGGCGAGAGCGGCTGCAGCCTGTAAGCCTGACAGCGACTGAGCAGGGCAGGGCTGAGACTGCCGTAGGGCGCTTCGGTGGTGGCGCCGATCAGCTGCAGCAGGCCGGATTCCACATGGGGCAGCAAAGCGTCCTGCTGGGTCTTGCTGTAGCGGTGAATCTCGTCGATAAAAAGCAAGGTGGGTTGCTGGCGCTGGCGGGCACGGTCGGCCACGGCCCTGAGTTCTTTCACTCCCGAGTCAACTGCGGAAAGCACCTCCCAGGCCATATTCAACTGGCGGGAGACCAACTGGGCCAGGCTGGTTTTGCCGCACCCGGGTGGTCCCCAAAAGATCAGGCTGGTGCTCAACTTTCCGGACTCCAGCAGGCGCCGTAAGGGTTTGCCTGGGCCGAGCAAATGCTGCTGCCCCACGTAGTCCTCCAGGTCCGCTGGTCGCATGCGGCTGGCCAGAGGGGCCTTTTCACGTCCGCTATCGGGTTCGGGGGCGAAGAAATCCAGTTGCTGCACTAAGGTAACTGGTAGACCGAACAGGCGCCATCCACCACCTGCACCCGGCCCCCGCCCAGAAAACCGAATTTGTACGGAGCGCCGGGGGTGGGAAGGGTGATCTGCTGGCCCTCTGTGAGAGATTTCCAGACCACCACCTGATTGGCATGTGGGTTCAGGCTGGCGACCCGAGACCCATCCGAGCTGAGCGAATCTGTGAGCAGCCCGGGAAGCTGGAATTCTTGCAGACAGCGACCTTGATTGTCCCAAATATGCCCGCCCCCGGGGTTGCGCGTTAGCAACCGCTGACCGTCCTGGCTGACGCTGAAGCCGACCAGGTCGGATTCGGATACGCGCGCTTCGGCCTGCCCCTGACGCCATTTGTAGAGGATCGAACAGTCTTTGGAGCGGTCCTCTCGGAAGCGGAAGCCGCTGGCCAGTCGTTCGCCTCCGGCCACGAATTCCAGGTTGATGGTGGCCGGCCCGGCCGGGAGCGTCCTAAGAGGTTTACCTGCTGGCAGACTGTAGAGTCGAATGCTGTCCTGCAGAGAGGCTGCAGCCAGCACGCCAGCCTCCTGGCTGAGGGCGGCGGTCAGGACGTGGTCCTGAGCGATGCGCCGCAACAATCGTCCGTCTTTCCAACTCCAGACGAAAAGGGCGTTGTCGCTGCGTCCCAGCAGCCAGTCACCGCTGAAGCGTACCTCTCGGACCAGGTATTCAGACTTGAGGACGCGCTGGCGCGCCCGAGCAACTTCCCACAGGCCCACTTCACCGGCGCTGCCGACGGCCAACCACTGGCTGTCTGAACTCCATGCCAGCGCGCTGGTTGTCGCCGGTGGATGTGTGATCGGTCTGGACGAGATGAGTTCGCGCTTGCTCTGCGTATCCCAAACGGTCAGCGTCCAGCGCTCGGGCCCCAGCCTTTGCAGACCGGCCACCCGACTTCCGTCCGGGCTGGCCTGGGCCATGATCAGGTCTTGCCCCACCCGGCCGACCAGGCTGGGACTGCTCAGAGGCCAGAGAACGGCGTGCATGGCCTGATCGCACAGAGCACCCAGGCCGGCCAGGCAAATAAAACCAAGAGTTCGGCGTATCATTGAGAGCACTTCTGCGGTGGAGCGGAATTCTCCACCCGGGATCACCAGTTGACCTGAGGGGAATTGCTCTCTGATTCATAGCCCGGGGGCGGAGGGGGAAAGCCACCCGGAAATCCGCCGGGTCGGGGGCCACCGGGCCCGGGTTGGAACGGGTAGGGCGTGGACTGTTGCTGTGCCGGTGCTGGCGGCAGCATCGGGGGCGGACCGGGTGGGGGTAACTGGGCGAGAACGGGGCTCTTAAGATGGGCCTGGGGGTAGGAGGGGCCGGGAACGCGACCACACACAGGAGCGACCATCGGCTCTGTGGTGACGGCTGCGCTGGCGACCGGCAGTCTGGTCTGGGGTTGAGGTCGTTTTGGCAGGTTGGGAGATGAGGTTTCCGTGCGGCTGGACAGACTGGCCACGGTCTGGGCGAAAAGTACCGAGAGCTGGGCGGGAGGTTCCAGCTGGGCCCTTTGGCATTGGGTGAGGCAGGCAATGGTTTCGCTCAGGGCCTCCTGGGACCGCCCGACATTGAGCAGGCAGCGAATCCGGGCCATCGAGTTGGAGACTTCCATCTCCTCACGGCTCCGGCCGACCGAAGGCAGGCTTGGTATCGCGGCCACTGGCGCTTCGGGCGGGGGAGGAGGGGCTGGCCGGACCAGGCCCGGCCAGGCCAGTACCATCACCAGGCATTGAGCCAGAATCAGAGAGAGCACCCAGCCCGCGATGGCGGCTGCCTTCCACACCGGGGTTTGGGATTTGCGGGCCCACTCGCGGGGCAGCATCAACTTTTCGCTCATCCAGGTCACCGACCGTTTCTTTAGCTGAGTTGAGTCTAGTTCTTAAGTGTGGAAACAATATGGAGACATTTGGGAAACATGGGCTGCATTTGAATAAGTTCGGGATAATCGAGTTGGGTTAGTCTGGGCACAACACTACACTGGAGGTCATCCCATGGCGATTCCCATGTTGGGCTCGGCTTCGAGCCTCAGCCCCCTGCCGAACTTCAACCCCTATCCGGGGTTGACCCCGAACCCGGCTGGCGAAACGAGCGCCGCCGGTTCACTCTTTTTCGAGCGGCTGCAGATGATGCAGCAATTGCAGTGGCTTGAGCCTTTGTTGGAGCTGCTGGGTTCGATGCTCAACAATCCGACTCCCTCGGTCTACCAGCCCACGCCTTTCAGCCCGCCTCCGATGGCGCCGTCGCCCGCCCCGGCTTCGCCAGCGCCGACCGCTCCGGCTTCGGCCGGTCATCCGTCAGGGGGTGGGTCTGGAACCCGGGCCGGCCGGGTCGGGCCCGGCAACAGGGTCCTGGTGATCGGTGACTCTCATACGGCCGGACTCTATGGTGACGAACTTGACCGACAGTTGCGAGCGCGCGGAGCCCAGGTGCACACGGTGGGCAGCAGCGGTGCCTCGGCCAGCAACTTTATCACCGGTCGAGGTACCACAGTTGGCTACGCCGATCACGGGATGGACGGGCGCACCCAAAAAACTGCCAGCCATGCGACTCCCAGGCTGGAAGAACTGATCAATCAGGATAAGCCGGATGTGATCGTCGTCAATCTGGGTGCCAATTTTCGCGGAGCCAGTCCGGCTGGCATTGAAAGCCAGGTGAGGAGTCTGGGAGAAGTGGCCCGCCGGCACGGCATACCCATCAAGTGGGTGGGGCCGCCCAGGCCCGCTCATCCCAACATGGAGTCCGTCCAGCGTTTCGACCAGCAGCTGGCGGCGGCGGTTGCTCCCTATGGCGAGTATATCTCGTCGGTGCCTTACACTCCCGAATATTCAGGGGCGGACGGCCTGCACTACAGCGGCGCTCGAGGTAAGCAACTGGCCCAGCAATGGGCACAGGGAATCGCCTCTAATTTGTGACCTGAATGGCCAGCATGTCGGCTTCGACGCAGACCCCGTTCGAGGCCGACAGAGTGCAACTCAGCCAGGTTTTACGGCCTTCGCGCCGCACCACTCGGGCCACAACCTGCAGTTCTTCGTCGATCGGGGCGGGCTTTCGGTAATTGAGCGTTAGAGAGGCGGTGACGCACCAATTCTCGGGCTGGCTGCCGATGGCTCGACCCTGTTCACGGTAGAGGTTGGCCATGGCCGTACAATTGCAGTGACAGTCGATGACCGAGGCCAGGATGCCCCCGTTGACCACATGGGTGGAGGCGGCGCAATGCTGCGGTTGGGGCTGAAAGCGGCAGAGGGCCTCTTCTCCCCGCCAGTGGCTCTTAATTTGAAGGCCCAGCGGGTTGCCCAGACCACAGCCATGACAGTGGTTCTTGTCTCCGATTTGGTCCTGGAATGAAATCACGCTGTCTGCCTCGTTCCCGATGAACTAAAAAAGGCCCCGAGCGCTCGGGGCCTGATTCGAATGTGCCCTAGGAGATTGGCCGGAAACTCCCCCAGTTCCAAACACCCTGCTTCCCTGAACAGGGTTGGGATCCAACCGAGTCGCGTGGCACGCGACGGAGGCTAGTCTCCGCCGTAGGTGGGTGGGGAGGGCTTGTGCGAGCCCGCCAGGTTGCCGTATTGGGACTGCAGGCTGTTCAGTTGGGAGCCCTGATGATTGACCTGGGTTTGGAGCTGGTTGAACTCAGACCGGGTCACTTCCCCCTTATCGTGGCTGGGCTCGGGTTGAGCTTCGCTTCCAGTAATGACCGTAACCGCGACCTGGACCCCGGAGGAGGCAAGGGTGGCCAGAGTCTGCTGAAAGGCTTGCGAAGTTAACTGCTCTTTGGTGACCTTGAATTCTACGACCCCGGCATTGCCGGTGACTGGCTGAGCTTCAGGCAACCCGCTGGCTTGAAAGCCGTCGTTAAAGTTCTGAACCTGTTGCTCCTGAGCCGCAGGGCCACGCTGGATTGGGGTCTGGTTACCGACCTGGCGTGAGGCCGGATTGAAGTTGATGCCAGAAGCCATCGTACCTCCTCTGTGTCTGTTCTCTTGAAAACTGACAACACTATATTCATTTGTTGCTATTTTGTGAACATGGCGGGCAGCCAATTTTGTTAGAGTTCCCCAATCAAATCGCCTGGGCGGGAGATAACTGGAGCTGGACAGAAGGCCGCAGTCAGTGATTGAGCTGCAGAACATCTCGAAGGTCTACGGTGGACGCACGATCCTGCAGCCACTGACTCTGAACATACCCGCTCAGCGCCGCTTTGCTCTCATCGGCCCCAGCGGGTGCGGCAAATCCACTCTGTTGCGGATCATCCTGGGTCTCATCCAGGCTGACAGTGGTTCGGTCGCCCTCAATGGTACGCGTATGACGCCGGACAACGCTCGTCAGCTCCGTCTCAGCATCGGCTATGTGATTCAGGATGGCGGCTTGTTTCCGCACCTGACCGCAGCCAACAATGTGGCCCTGATGGCCCAGCACCTGGGTTGGGCACGACCTGAGATTGAGGCTCGCGTGTTGAAGCTGGCTGAACTGGTTCAGCTTCCGCAGGATTTGTTGCGGCGCTACCCTGCCGAAATGAGTGGTGGGCAGCGCCAGCGAGTTGGCATTATGCGTTCGCTGATGTTAGACCCGCCCATCCTGATTTTTGATGAGCCAATGGGTGCCCTGGACCCGTTGGTTCGCTTTCATCTCCAGGAGGATCTGCGCAACATTTTCCGCGACCTCAACAAGACGGTGCTGCTGGTGACCCACGATATGGGCGAAGCCGCCTTCCTGGCTGAGGAGATTGCGCTGCTGAAGGATGGCCGGGTGGTTCAGCAGGGAAGTTACCAGGAGCTGGTTGATTCACCCGGCGATCCTTTTGTCTCAGAGTTCTTGCGTGCCCAGCGCATGGAAGCAGCGAGCCCATGAGATACTGGATTCTGAGCTGGTTTCTGCTGACGGGATTGGCCTGGGCCCAGGTCCCTCAGGAGAAGATCCGTATCGGTTCCAAGGCCTTTCCTGAATCCTGGGTTTTGGGCGAAGCCTGTTGTCAGCTGGCTCGCTCCAGCGGTGCCCAGGTCGAATATCGCAAAAGTCTGGGCGCCACCGAAATCATTTATCAGGCTCTGAAGCAGGGCAGCATCGACGTCTATCCGGAGTACACCGGAACCATTCGTCAGGTCTTCCTCAAGCAATTGCCCGATGCCACCGACGGCGACGCCCTGGAGGTGCTGGCCGCCGACCGTTTGGGGATGAGCTATTCTTTGGGATTTACAGACAGTTATGCGCTGGCTGTGCCGGCTCGGGTCAAGGGACCAGAGAGCCTGAGTGACCTGCTCAAATACCCCGAACTGCGTTATGTCATGAATCAGGAGTTTGTGGGTCGTCAGGACGGCTGGCAGGGCCTGTCCGAGAAGTACGGGCTCAAGCCCAAGAATTTTTCCGAGATGCAGCACGAACTTTGCTATACGGCCATCGCTTCCAATCAAGCGGACGTGATGAACGTCTATACCACCGACGCCCAGATTGAGAAGTTAGGCCTGCGCCTGCTGCGCGACGATCAGAATTACTTCCCTCGCTACGACTGTGTCTGGCTCTACCGGGCCGACCTCCCCCAACGCTGCCCCAAGGCCTGGTCAGCCTTGCAACAACTGGTGGGACGCGTCAGCGAGGAAAAGATGCGCCAGGCCAACGCTCGAATGGTCATCGATAAAGAAGACCCCGGCCAGGCTGCCGAGTGGTTGCTCAAGCAATGCCTGCCTCAGCGCGAAGGTGGCTTGGGGAACGGGGATCCGCCACTGGCCAAAAAGAAGTCCCGCTTCAACGCCGAGCTTCTCTGGAAGCAGACGCTGCGGCATTTGCAGCTGGTAACCGCCTCTTTGACACTGGCCGTGTGCATCGGGATCCCGTTAGGAATTTTAGCCTCGCGCTCGCCGGCTACGGCTCGCATCACCCTGTCTCTGGTGGGTTTGCTGCAAACCATTCCTTCTCTGGCTTTGCTGGCCTTTATGGTTCCCCTGACGGGAGTGGGACCGGCTCCCGCCCTGGTGGCTTTGTTCGTCTACAGCATCCTGCCCATCGTACGCAACACCTATACCGGCCTGACCACCTTGCCGGGCAACTTGAGCGAGGCGGCTCACGCTCTGGGCCTGCCCTCCTCGGCTCAGCTCTGGCGTATCCGCCTGCCTATGGCTTCGCCTTCAATTCTGGCTGGCATCAAGACCAGTTCAGTGATCAATGTGGGTACAGCGACACTGGCTGCTCTGGTCGGGGCGGGCGGACTGGGCGAGTCGATTTTGCAGGGGATCTCCCTGCTCGATCACGAGATGATCTTTCAGGGGGCCATTCCGGCGGCCGTGCTGGCTTTGCTGGCCCAGGCTTTCTGGGACACCCTCGAAAAATGGATCGTTCCCAGAGGTTTGCGGATCTAGGACAGGCTTGAATCCTACTCCTGGCCTCCCCGGCGCGAGCTGAACCAGAGAAGCACGGTCACGGCCAGGGCCATCAGGCTAATGGCCAATCCTTTGGGGAAACTCGCTGGCTGGAAGAAGAGCTCAATCTCGTGCTGTCCTTCCCCCAGGGGGATGCAGCAAAAGGCTCCGTCGGCCCGAATGACCGGCAGTTCTCGACCGGCCTCGCGTGCCTGCCAGCCCAGATAGTACATTTCGCTGACGACCAGGTAAGCGCCACCTTTGCCGGCGGGCACGCTACAGGTTATGCGCCGATGGTCGGAATCGGGCATGCGGAGCTTGACCTCTTGCCTCTCGGCCTCCCAGGCGTAGTCGCTGAGAGGCTGGTCGGTTTCCAGCACCACTTTCTGATCGGGTTTCTGCAAGCGCGCCTGAGTAAAGGCGTCATCCCAATCCCGGGCCGCCACTGCCGAGCTCACCAGGCGCGCCCGAGGCAGGTTGGCGGTGTTCTTATATACGTAAGTGGTGGGTATCATCATGAAGCCACCGGGGGCCACAAAATCAAAGGTCGGGTAGGGGGGAAGAGTGGTTTGGAGCTCCAGTCCTGGAACTTGCAGAGGTTGTAGAGTCGCCACGTAGCCGTAGTGGCCTCGGGAGAGAAAGTCCACCGAGGCGATGGGCAGGTCGGCCGGAATGCTGGCTGATAGGGTGTAGTGCAAAGGTTGGCCGGCCACTCCTTGTTGGGCGTAGCGGTAGGAAACCCAGGGCACATAGCCATTGATCCCCTGGTTGACTTCCAGATCGTAAAAGACGGTGTAGGCCGAACCGAGCTGATGACTGTTGACCAACCAGATCCGGCCATGGTCGGGTTGGGTTTGAAGCCAGGCCCCCAAAGCATTGGTGCCATAGACCTGCTCGATCGGACGCAGGTCCAACATGGAGGCGGGCATTACGAAAAGCTCACAGGCGATCATCCCCAGAAAGGCCTGCTGGCGCCAGGGTTTGGGAAGCTGGCTCAGGGCCAGTGCCAGGCTGAAGAGCCCTAGCATCAGAACAGTCTGGCCCGTCCAACCCGCCTTGATGCCCACCCAGGCGGCGGGCACCATCGGCAGCAACAGAATCAATGCTCGCTTGCGAATCTGGGCATTGGATGACTCCAGCAACACTTCCATGCCGCGGGCCACCAGCGGAGCCCCGAGCCAACCCGTAAGCATGGCGAATCGTTCGGGGTAGCGAAAGAGGGAGAAGGCCGGCAGAAACTTCATCAGGAGGGGGAAAGTCGGGTTGTTGGAGCCCATCACGAAAATGAACAGGATGGGGAGCATCCAGGCAAAATCTCGCCAGCCGAAACCCGATTGGGGTGCCCGGGCGGATTTCAGTCCAGAAAACGCCAGTCCCATCAAGAATGCCGAAACCACGCCCAGATAGAGGGTCGCTTCCCAACCGATGCTCTGAGGGGGAATCGGCATCAGCAAACGAGCCGGTAAAGTCTCCAGAGGCCAGGTTCCCCGGGCGGCCTGCTCTACGGTCAGGCCCTGGGAGCGAGTACACTGCGAGAGATACTCGAAGGCGGGTAGCAGGTAGAAACAGGACATGGCTGCCGCCAGCAGGCCGGCGGCCAGCAGGTGTAGCAACTGGCGTTTGGGACGACGCGAGCGCACCACCGTGAAGACGCCCAGCCCAATTAGAAAGTAGGTGGCGTCTCGTACGGTCTGACATGTCAGGCTGGCCACCAGAAAATAAAGCAGCACGGCCAGCCGAGGAATTTCGGCTCGGCCCCTGGACTCGATGCGCTGAATCGACATGCACACCCATGGAAGCCAGGCCAGACCCTGCATAGGGTGCTGTCCCAACCAGATGTGAGCGTGCCATTTGGCGGAGAGGACGAAAAACCAGGCACCGGCCAGACTGGGACGGAAAGCGAAGCCGAGTTGGCGGAGCCAGAGGTAAGTCCCTATGCATCCGAACGCGAAGTGAGCTACCGAGAGCCAGAAATAGACCACTCCGTTGTTTACGGGGGTGGCCAGTCCGTAAGCCAGCGAAGGCGGATAGAAAAATTGAGTGCTGAGCTCTCCCAGTACCGGGTCGCCCCCAAAACAGCGGGGATCCCAGCTAGGGAAAAGCCCCGTTTCCCGCAGGCTCTGGCTGGCCAGAGCGCGCACGGCGTAGTGTAACTCCCAGTAGTCGCCTGCCGGAGCGAACGGATTACAGGCGGTTCCTTGAAAGGCGGCTGCGCCGAAGAGTAACAGGAGCGGCAGCAAAAGCATGATTGCCAGGCCAGCAACCGGCAGCATTCGGTGGTTGAAGCGGTTTGAGGTGGGCGAGTTGGGCACGAGAAATTCCCACCGACTGTCAGGACGAGTGGAGAGCCTCCAGGTAGCCTTCCACCAGTCGGGCCTGGGCCTGATTGTGCCGATCGGCGTCGAAGCTGAGCCCGTGCTGCTGGTGACCTGAGGGAAGCAGCCGCGAGTAGACCACGTGTGCCAAAAGCGATTGTTGGTCGGGCAGGTTCACTTCCAGTGTGACCGCGGCTCGATCCTGAATGCCCAGGATGGGCGAGGGGGTCTCGATCAGCGCACCGCCCAGGCCCAGGTCGCGCATGATACAGGCATAGGGCTTGCCGGCCACGGTCAACTGGGCCTTCAACGAGGTCGCGGCGCGCAGAGTCCGGCGCCGCTCATAGAGAGAGGAGGACTCAAAGCCCAGGTGCTGGAGAGCGGTTTTTACCCAGGAACTGTCCAGTTCTTGGAGTCCGTCTCGGTAGACCATCCCGCTTTCAAAATCGTCTCCACCCGTGCGCTCGCGGCTCCACACCACCCGGGTTGCTACCGGTCCCCAGCCTGCCTCCTGGGAAAAGATCTGCAGGCTGGAGTCGGTCGGGATTTCCCGGTCGGCGAGCAAGCGCATCCCGCCCAGGCCCATGTTGGTGACCGTTCCGCTGAAGCGCTGCCCGGCCAGTTCGCAGTCCACCGGATAGCAACAGTCCACTCGAGTGGTGATGCGACGTTCCTGGGTCTTGGCAATTTTTGTTTCTTTCATAACATTTTCTCATTCGCCCCAAGTCTACCGGGCCCTTGCCATTGACAGATAGGACCCGGACTGGCAAGATGGGGCCCTGTCTCTGTAGCTCAATGGATAGAGCGTCTGGCTTCGGACCAGAAGGTTGGGGGTTCGAGCCCCTCCAGGGACGCCAGGTGAAGGCCCCCAGTTGCTTCGTTCGGCTGGGGGCTTTTGTTTGCTCGCAGGGCGAAGGATTGCACCGCGCTCGAGAGCAAATTTTCGCAATGGACATCCTCAAGCGCCTGCAGGCTGAGGGCCGGCTGGACAGCCAGGGCAAGTTCACTTTGGATCTGGCGGCTCGCCAGGAAAAGCTGATCGTTCTGCAGCGTCAGGAGCCCTGGCTATTTGTTTTCAAACTGGCCCAGGCGGCGGTTCGCTCCGGAGCACGCCAGTTGAACATCACTTCCGACGAGCAGCATCTGGTGGTGGAATTTGTTCCGGAAGAAACCAGCGGTGAAGATTTTCCGGCCGCACTCTTGGGGGCGGACAAGCTGCGTGCTCCGTGGTTGCGGCACCTGGCAATGGGGGTGATTTTGGCTTTTGCGGCTGAGGGCCGCCGCCATTCTTTGCTCTATGACGATGGCGAAAGACGGACTGAGCTGGAGGCGGGGGGCGGGCCCGGGCCGGCGGGTGGACCGAGTCCGCTGGTCCGCGTCCGAATCGAGAACTATCCTCGCAGCTGGTGGAAAAGCTGGTTGCGTCCTCCACCAATCGAGCGGCTACGCCTGGACATGCAGCGCCGCCTCTCGCTGTTTCCGATAGATTTGGTCATTAACGGCAGTTCGCTGGCAGCTCTGGTGGGCGAGCAAATTCCTGGAATGCAGGTTCGCTCCGGTGCCAACCACTGGCTCTACGAATGGCTTTATCCAGACGCACGGGGCTTTGCCTGGGCGGCTCCTTCTTCTCGGATCCGACGGTTGGAGCAGGCGCGCTGGCGGGCTGAGCCCCAACCGGTGTTGTGGCAGGGCCACGACTCCAGACCGCTGGAGGCGCTGGCCGAGAAGCTGGAACAGCAACAGGCGGTTTTACTGGCCGCCCAGATCCAGGATAGGGTCGACCCGGACGGCTATTGGAAGACCTACTGGGATCTGCTAGTCCTGCCGCAGGCCCGGAGCTGGATGACCCGCCGACCTCACCCCGAGATCGGACAGGCGCAATTCCAAGTATGCGGCCGGGCAGTAGGGATGCAGGCGGTCGTTCAGCTCCCGTTCGTTCCTCAGGGAATGGCGCGCATTGTCCCGGTCAGCGATGGGGTCTGTCTGGAGCCCATCGACTTTCCTCAGGGTCCGCCGGGGGCGGTTGCCTACTTACAGCGTGAGGATTGGGAGGTGGATTTGGGGCAGTTACGCACTCTGCCCAATCCGGCGGCACGAGCCCAGGCATTGCAGGCATGGGACGGGCAGCTCAAGGAACTCGAGTCCTTCGTTTACCTGCCCCAGAAGTGTGAAGAAATGCGCTTGCCGCTGGCCGCTCGCGATGGTTGGCGCAACTACTTGCGCAAGCGCAAATAGGAATGGGCGGCATGGTCCAGAAGGGCCGCTGCATGGCAAAGAACGTGCTCGGGGGAGAACTGGAAAGCTGCTCGCTGCGTCCGCTGACGGGTTGGATGCGTGACGGTTGTTGCAATACCGGTCCGGGCGACCTGGGTATGCACCTGGCTTGTTGCGTCATGACCGCCGACTTCTTGGAGTTCTCGAAGGGTCGGGGCAATGATCTCTCCACGCCCCGTCCGGAATATGAATTCCCCGGGCTGAAGCCCGGGGATCGCTGGTGCCTGTGCGCCTCCCGTTGGGTAGAAGCGCTGCAGGCAGGCTGTGCTCCTAAACTGGTGCTGGAAGCCACCCATGCCATCATGCTGGAATTCGCTGACTTGGCCAGCCTTAAGGCTCATCAGGCATGAAAGAGCGAGTCGGGCTTCTGGGGGCAACCGGCTACTCGGGCCGGGAGCTGGTGGAGCGCTTGCGCCGCCACTCGCGGCTGGAGCTGGTCACGGCCGCCTGCCGGAGTGATGCCGGCAAGAGTCTGGCCCAGGTCCTGCCCGGCGCACCCGATCAGCCACTGAGCGCTTTGGAAGAAGTGGACTTTTCCTCTCTGGATACGGTTTTTCTGTGTCTTCCCCACGCCGCCTCGGCTGAGTGGGGCGAAAAGGCGCTCCAGTCTGGCTGCCGGGTCATCGATCTGTCCGCCGACTATCGCCTGACCAGCGCGGAGTTGTATCAGAAAGTCTACAACCTGGCTCACCCTCACCCTGAACGGTTAAGTCAGGCTGTTTATGGACTGACCGAACTGCACCGGGCCGAGCTTCGAGAGGCTCGCTTGATCGCCAACCCGGGCTGCTACCCCACCAGTGTTCTTTTGGGATTGGCGCCATTGCTGCGCCAGGGTCTGCTCAGCGGCCTGGTGCTGGCTGATTCCAAAAGCGGTGTATCAGGAGCCGGTCGTTCGGCCAGCCTCCCCAATCTCTTCGGGGAAGTGAGCGAGAACGTTCGTCCCTACGCGGTTGGTGACCAGCATCGCCACCGCAGCGAGATGCTCCAGCAGATCAGGGCTTACGGAGGCAGTAGCGATCTGCTTTTCACCCCCCAGGTGGTTTCTTGCTTTCGGGGGATGCTATCCAACCTTTACATTGACTTGCCGGCCGGCGACGTGTGGCAGATTTATGCCGATTTTTACCGTCAGGAACCCTTCATTCGCCTGCTGGAACCCGGTCAAACGGCCCAGATGTCCGACTCCCGCCAGACGAATCTGTGTGTGCTCAGCCTGCATCCCATGCCGGAACAGGGCAAATTGATTGTGGTGAGTAGCATCGACAATCTGGTCAAGGGTGCGGCCGGTCAGGCCCTGCAGAATTTGAACGCCGCAAAAGGTTGGCCAGAGACGGAGGGCCTGCTCTGATGTGGGTTTTGAAAGTGGGTGGCCGCCAGCTGGATGATGCCGGTTTCATCGACGGACTGGCCGACTTACTCAAGCAATTCGAGCAGCCCCCCATCCTGGTTCATGGGGGCGGTAAGGGCACCAGTGCTCTTTCCGGAAGACTGGGTCTGGAATCGCGATTTGTAGAGGGACTGCGCGTGACCGATAGGGCCACTCTGGAGGCTGCGGTCATGGGTCTGGCCGGATTGGCCAAGATGCAGGTGGTTCAGGGTCTTGTCCGACACGGTCTGAGAGCCCTGGGTCTGACGGGCGCGGACGCCGGCCTGGTTCGTTGCCGCAAACTCGAGCACGCTCAGGACCTGGGCTGGGTAGGCGACCCCGTCCGGGTGGACGGGCCGGGTCTGCGGGGGCTGGCCGAGGCGGGCTGGGTGATTTGCCTTTCACCCCTGTGCCTGGATGAAGAGGGGCAACTCTACAACGTCAACGCCGACCCCGTCGCGGCGGCGGTGGCGGCGGGCGTTCAGGCGGAGACGTTGATTTTTCTCACCGACGTGCAGGGCATTCTGGTGAATGGCCAATCCGTTCCGGAGATCGATCGAGCCCTGTTTGCCGATCTTTTGGAGCGTGGCCACCTGACCGAAGGAATTTTGCCCAAGCTGCGGGCCTGTTTCGAGGCCCTGGACCGTGGCGTGAAACAGGTTTTAATCAGTGACTTGAAGGGGGTCTCGGCCTGGTTGCAAGGGCATCCAGCCGGGACGATGGTGCGCAATGTTTCAAGAGATTCGTGAGAGCGAGAGCCAGTCTATCCTGCAGACTTATAAACGTGCTCCCATCCTTTGGGAGCGGGGCCGGAGCGTCTGGTTAGTTGACTCGGAAGGCCAAGAGTATCTGGATATGGCGGCCGGAATCGCGGTCAATGCCCTGGGTTATGAGCACCCGGCCATCACTGAGGTTCTGGCTCAGCCCGGGCTGATTCACACCAGCAATCTCTATTACACTCGCCCTCAGGTCGAGCTGGGCGCTCAACTTTGCCAGACTTCCTTTGCTGACAAAGTCTTTCTCTGCAACAGCGGCACCGAAGCCAATGAGGGGGCTCTCAAGTTCGCCCGGAAATTCGGCAAAGACCGCCGCGAGATTGTGGCCTTCAGCGATGGCTTTCACGGACGCACCATGGGAGCGCTGGCGTGCACCGCCAACCCTCGCTATCGGCAGCCTTTCGAGCCCCTCATCGGTGGAGTGCGTTTCGCCACTTACAACCAGCTGGATAGCGTCAATCTGGACGGGGGCGTGGCGGCTGTGATCGTCGAACCCATTCAGGGAGAAGGTGGCGTTCAGCCGGCCAGTCCGGAGTTTCTGCAGGGCCTGCGTCGGATGTGTGATGCCCGCGACGTGTTGCTCATTTTTGATGAAGTCCAATGCGGGCTGGGTCGCACAGGCAAGCTCTGGGCTCATCAGGACTATGCGGTCGAGCCTGATATCATGACTCTGGCCAAGCCCCTGGGAGGCGGCCTACCGATTGGCGCCATCCTGGTGAATCAGAAGGTGGCCAACGCCGTGGAGGCGGGTGACCATGGCAGCACCTTTGGCGGGGGCCCTCTGGTGGCGCGCGTTGCCAAAAGTGTCCTGGGCACCATCAACCAGCCAGAGTTCCTGGCCCAGGTGGTCGAGGTGGGGCAGGCCCTGGCGGCGGTGCTGCACGCAGCCGTTCAGAAATTCGACTTCGTCTTGGAAGCACGAGGGCGCGGACTGATGTGGGGCTTGGGATTGGACGAGAAAGTGGCGGTCGCCAGGGTGGTTGAAGCTGGATACACCCAAAAGTTGGTCATGCTCTCGTCCGGTCGCAACACATTGCGATTGTTGCCCCCACTCATTTTGCGCAAGAAGCACGTAGAGGTTTTTGAAAAGCGGCTGAACGCCGCTTTGGAGGAGGTGGCTCTTGCGCTGGCTTGAGATACGCAAGGCCCAGTTGCGGGATGTTCCGGGTATTGCTGAGCTGGTCAACAAGTATGCGGCCGAGGGCCTGATGCTGTCCAAGCGCCAGGTCGATCTGTATGAAAACATCCGCGAATTTGTCGTGGTGGTGACTTCCGACGGCCAGTTGATGGGCTGCGGTGCTCTGCGCACGGTCTGGCATAACCTGGCCGAGGTGCGTTCCCTGGCCATTGCCCCGGATGCCAAAGGCATGGGTTTGGGGCGCCGCATTGTGGACGAGCTGATCAAGGAAGCCAATCAACTGGGTCTGGCCAAGGTGTTCGCTCTCACCTATCAACAGGTGTTCTTTGAAAAACTCGGATTCCACGTGGTGGACAAAGCCGGCTTCCCTCAAAAGGTCTGGCTGGATTGCAATCAGTGTCCCAAGCAGACCTGTTGTGACGAGATCGCGGTGTTGCGCATTCTCAACCCCAACGCCGTGGATGAGGATCCGCCCGAGCTCGTGCAAGAGTGGAAGAGCGGGAAAGAAATTTTGGAATTGCGGGTCATTCCCGCCGAGGTCGGTCGATGAGTTTTCCGCAGGGATTTACTGCCCAGGTGGCCCGATGCGGCCTGAAAAGCAATGGCGATCCGGAACTGGCGGTGGTGCGTTCGCAGGTGCCGTGTCAGGCAGCGGGGGTCTTTACCACCAATCGGGTGGCGGCGGCTCCGGTGCGCTATTGCCAGCAGCTATTGCGGCGTGCCAGCGACATGGTTTCGGCGGTGGTGATCAATAGCAAGAACGCCAACGCCGTGACTGGACCTCAGGGTGAGCGGGATTGCGCACGGCTGGCTGCCCTGGTGGATCCGGGAGATGTTCTGACCATGAGCACGGGCGTGATTGGGCAACCGATGCCCATGGCTGTCTACGAAAAGGGTCTCAACGAGCTGATTCCGGCCGAACCGGAGCTGCTGGCTCGGGCTATGATGACCACCGATACCTATCCCAAGGTGGTGGTGCGGGAATTTCAGGGCACTCGCTGGCTGGGAGTGGCCAAGGGAGCGGGCATGATTCACCCGGATATGGCCACGCTGCTTTGCCTTGTGATTACGGACGCGGCTATCCCCGCAGCCGAGTTGCAACAGGCCCTGAACGAAGCCAATCAGGTGAGCTTTCAATGCATTACGGTGGACGGCGACACCAGCACCAATGACTCCTTGTTGGTGCTGGCCAATGGCGCCGCCGCCTGCACCCCTGTGGAGTGGCCCTCGATTCTGCGCCAGGTGCTCATGGATCTGGCTCGGATGGTGGCCTTCGATGGGGAGGGGGCTCGGCATCGAGTGACGCTCCACGTCAGCGGGCTGAGCAGAGACGATGAAGCGCGTCAAGTAGGACGGGTGGTGTTGACTTCGCCCTTGGTAAAAACCGCCATCGCCGGTAAAGACGCAAACTGGGGGCGCATCCTGGCGGCTGCCGGCCGATCGGGAGTGGTTTTTGAGCCGACAGAGGCGGCTTTGTGGTGGAACGGCCTGAAGTTACTGGACGGAGGAGCTCCCACCAATCCGGGGAGCGAGGCCGAGGCGAGGGCGGTCGAGGGACAGGAAGTGGAACTTCGCCTGCAACTCGGTCAAGGGCTGGGCAAAGCCACCGTCTGGTCTTGCGACCTCACTCACGATTACGTGAGTATCAACGGAGACTACCGGACCTGAGGTAAGTTCCCGGCCAGCGCGGCCTCGCGGAATAATCTGCGCTTGCGCTCCTGCAGGGCGGGGGTGGCGGTGGTGGCGATCTGCTGGGTCATCTGCTCTAAACTCATGGGCCGAGTATACCTGGAGCTGATTACAGCCGAACTCTCCGGGAGTTAACTTCCTGTCAGGCCGGCTCGAGCCAATTTAACGTCGGAGAAACGGGGCTCAGTTTTCTCGGGGAACTTCTTGCAGTCGTTCCAATGCGTCCAGGTAGCGGTAGAACTGGAGAGCTCCCAGTTCGTAAAGGTCTTTGACGCCTTCCAGCAGAGCGACGTGCTCGGCGATGGCGGGATCCTTATCCACGGTGGCTGCCGCCAGTTGGGCGGCAGCGCCAACCAGTTGGGTGCGCGTCAGTTTCTTGCTCACGGGGTTGCTCCTTGGTTTAGAAATTGGTTGGTTCCGGCACGGGACTCGAGCTGGTAGCCGGTGTCGCCACCGGAGTAGGACGACTGGTCGGGGTGCCGCTTGCGCCCGGGGTATTGTCGGTTGGGACTTCCGGAAGCTCCATAATGGGGGTCTCCGAAGGGCCGGTGGGACGAGGCTTGGTCGGGATCTGCACGCCCCCATCTTGAGTGAAGAGGGGGTTCTTGCGAGCGCGATATTTCTGCACCCGATTGTTGCCGGTATCGGCGATGTACATGGTGCCATCCTGGCCTTCGGCAAGTTGTTGAGGATTGCTGAATTCCCGGGCCATGTTGCCGAGCTTGCCCCATTCACAGATGGGCTTGCCCTGGGGGTCAAACTTTTGGATGCGGTTGTTGCCGGAATCGGCGATGAAAAGGTTGCCCATGCGGTCGATAATGATATCGGTGGGCTTGTTGAATTCGCCCAACTTTGTGCCGCCGGTGCCAAAGCTGGTCAGATAGGTTCCGTCCTTGGCAAACCGCTGAACACGATGATTCTCGGTGTCGGTCACGTAGACCGTGCCGGTGGCGTCGCAAGCCACTCCCCAGGGAGTATTGAAGAAACCCACCTTGCTGCTGGGTTCGTTCTTTTCAGGAATGGAAACCAGCACATTCTTCATGGAACGGTCGAATTTTTGGATGCGGTGGTTGCCGCTGTCGGCCACCCAAAGGTTGCCGCCCGGGTCGAAAGTCATTCCGATCGGGCGACTGAACTGACCTGGATCCTGTCCCAGGCTGCCAACGGTGGTCAGGAACTGACCCTTGGTATTGAAGCTCTGGAGCCGGTTGTTGTCGGTGTCGGCAACCCAGAGAATGCCTTCGGTGCTGATGGCCAGGCGCAAAGGGGCGTTGAAGAGCCCGTTGTCCGAGCCCGGGTCGCCGAAGACTTCCAGTACCTTGCCGTCCGGATCGAGGCGCTGGATGCGCGCGTTGGCGGTATCCAGGACGAACAGATTGCCTCCCGAGTCCACGGCCACGCCGGCCGGACTCTCAAACTTGCCCTTCTCGCTGCCTTTCTCTCCGAAGGCTGTCACGTAGTCCGGTGGACCATCCCCTTGCAGCAGAAAGACCGCGATCACGGCGCCGACGCCGCAAATGAGGAGTATCGCGACGAACCAGGTTAGCCATCTTTGACCCATGGGCGGTGGATTTTGGGCCAGAATTCGAAATCCCTGCGCAACCTTGAGCGCGCACGCCGGTTACACCCTGAGTAAACCGATTGAGGAGCGTGAAATGAAGAAGACCTTGACCCTGATGTGCCTGACCTTGCTGGCTGCGGCCGCCTGGGCCCAACAGCCGAGCCCCTCTCCGAATGATGGAACTCTGCCGGGTTACGAGCAGCCTCGCCCGGGCTGGGTGAACGGTCAGGACGCCACGACCAATCCGGGCGCCAACCCGAATAACGCTCCATGGAATCAGGGGGGCGGACGCCGCCATCGTGGCTTTCAGAATCAGAACGGTCAGGGTGGAGGTCGCGGCAAGCGCTGGGCTCGCTTTGATACCAACGGCGATGGTCAGCTGGACTCCAACGAACGCGCCAACGCCAAGGCACAGATGATGAAGCGTTTCGACACCGACGGCGACGGCCAGCTCAGTCAGCAGGAACGCGAAGCGATTCGCGCCATGCGTGCACAGCGTGGGGGCGGAAAGCGCCATCGGGGCCAGTTTAACAACGGCAGCCCGGGTGGCAATCTTCCTTCGAACGGCACTTCCAGCAACGGAGGTCCGCTCGGCTAGCCTGTCCTCAGGCGTTGAACGCGGCTGAGGCGGAAGGCTCAGGCTGGCTCGACCCGAAGTCAGGCCGCAAATGAAAGCCCTGATCAAGGACGGCTCCGAAGTCCGTCTGCGCGAAGTGGACCCGCCGCTGCTTCAGCATCCCGGCAGCCTGCGCATCCGGGTGGCCGCGGCCGGATTGTGTCGCACCGATCTCTATGTAGCGGAGGGCTTGCTGGCCAGCGCTGGTAGGCTGGTGTTGGGTCACGAATTTGCGGGCACAGTGGCCGAGCTGGGCTGCCAGGTGAGCGGCCTGGCACTGCATCAGCGGGTTGCCGTGTTTCCCTGGCTCGGGTGCGGTCAGTGCCGCTGGTGTCAGGCGGGGCATACCACCGCCTGTCCGCAGCGCAGAATGCTGGGCGTGCACCTGGATGGCGCCTTCGCGGAAGAGATCGTGGTTCCGGCGGAGCTTGTTTACGCTCTACCGGACTCCACCAGCTTTCGGGCCGCGGCTTACGCTGAGCCGGTAGCGGCCAGTCTGGCCATCCTGCGAGCAGGTCTGGATCCCCAGAGCCGTGGGCTGGTCTATGGGCGCAACCGCATCGCCGAACTCACTTACCGTTTGATGCGCCTGCATGGCTTTAGCCGGGTGGAATTGCTTCAGGCGCAAAAGGAAGAGTCGAGTTTTGACTACGTGGTTGAAACCGTGACTCAGCCAGAGGATGTGGCGCGCATGCTGCGCCTGCTCAGGCCAGGCGGGACGCTGGTGGTCAAAAGCCGCCACCCTCGTCCGTTGCAGCTCGACCTCCAACAGCTGGTGCCCAAAGAGATCCGTCTGGCCGCCGTCAACTATGGCGATTTTCAGACCAGTCTGGATTTGCTGCGCAATCCCAACTTTCGCTATGAGGACCTCCTGGGTGAGGGGCATCCCCTGGAAGACTGGCGCCTGCTTTTTGAGGAAGCCCGCCGAGACGAATCCACCAAGAGCTTTTTCCGTCTTTCTGATGTGTGGGATTCTTAGTGTCCTGAGTTGCGCTCCGGTCGACCCGGAGCGCCTGCGCCGAGCCGCCGAGAGCTTGCACCGGCGAGGGCCTGATGGGCAGGGAGAGTGGCTGGACCCCTCCGGCAAGGTCGGGCTGGCCCACCGCCGACTGGCCATCGTCGACCCGGCCCGTGGACAGCAGCCACTGGCCAATGAAGACGGCCGAATTCAGGCGGTGGTCAACGGCGAATTTTATGACTTTCGCTTTTTGCGAAGCCATTTGGAAAGTCGAGGCCATCGCTTTCGGAGCGACTGCGACAGCGAGGTGGTTTGCCATCTCTATGAAGAGTATGGCCTGGACTTTGTGCACCACCTGCGCGGCGAATTTGCACTGCTGCTTTATGATGGTGAGCGACGTAGAATGGTGGCCGTACGCGACCCCTTTGGCATCAAGCCACTCTGCTACAGCTGCTATGGTCCGGAATGGTGGTTCGCCTCCAAAGCCTGCGCACTCTGGGCAGCCGGACTCCCCCGAGGCTGGTGCCCTCGGGCCTTCTGGCAGGCGGCCAGCACTCAATACACTTTGCCCGATCAGACACTGTTTGAGGGGATACGCCAGTTGCCGCCCGGTTTCATGGCTCGACTCGAAGACGGGCAGTTGCATCTGACCCGCTATTGGAATCCGCGGGTGGAAGCCTCGCGACCTGAGGAGTTTTTGGATCGCCTGGCAGGGGCCGTGGAAGAGCGCCTGCCCGAAGACCTGCCGGTGGCCCTTCAGTTGAGTGGAGGGATTGACTCGGCTGCGGTGGTGGCGTTAGCGGCCCGTCGTCGTTCGGACCTGCGCGCCTTCACGGTTAGTTTCGACCAGGAGAGCCACGACGAATTCGGGCTGGCTGCCGAAGTGGCCCGCCGATGTGGGGTGTCTCTGGAGCGGATCGACCTGAATGAGCGTCGCCTGCTGGAGCTCCTGCCGGAGGCGGTTGTGGCCAGTGAGGGGCTGGCTGTGAACGCTCACCTGGCCGCCAAATACGCACTGGACCGAGCTATTCGAGAGGCCGGTTTTAAAGTGGTGTTGACGGGCGAGGGCTCAGACGAAGTGCTGCTGGGCTATCCGCACTTCCGCCAGGAGCTGGCCCAAGACGAGAGAGAGCGCCGTGCCATCGCCCTGCAGAACCCCATCGCGGCCGGCATCATGGTGACGACCGGAGAGGGGCTCTGCCTGTCTGCAGTCGAGCAGTTGCTGGGTCGGGTGCCTTACTTTCTGCGAGCCAAGGCCGCGTTGGGAGCGCGCATCCACGGCTGTTTGAAGCCGGAATTCTGCCAGGCTCAGGACGCTTACGCAGCGATGATCGGATGGGCGCCATTGCCTCCCCAGCCGCTGGAGCAGACGGCCGCTCTCTGGAATCGCTCGGCCCTGGCCAACTACATCCTGCACACCCTGGGGGACGGCTGCGAGATGGCTCATTCGGTGGAAGGAAGGCTTCCATTTCTAGATGGCCGCCTGGCGGTTTATCTGGCCGGATTGCCGACTACTTGCAAGATCCACCAGGGGCGTGAGAAGTTCATTCTGCGCGAGGCCGTTCGAGAACTGCTGCCGGCCAGCGTGGTGGACCGCCAAAAACAGCCTTTCATGGCGCCTCCTATGCTGGGCGGTGGGTTGTTGCTCGACCATCTCCAGGATCTGAGTGCAGGCGAGCACCCCTTCCTCGATGGTTCGCGCCTGCGCCAACGCCTGGTCCACTGGTCTCGACTATCTCCTTCCGAACAGGTCGAATGGGCACCGGCTCTGACCTGGGTGGCCAGTGCCTACCACATGGATCGGTGCCTGCGCGCATGAACTGGTGGGAGAACTTCTTTGACCAGGATTATGCCCGGCGCTTCTTGCCGGCTGAGGTTGAGAACGAAGCCTCGCAGCTGTTGGGTTTGTTGCAACTGCAGTCCGGTTCTCGAGTTTTTGACCAGTGTTGCGGTCAGGGACGCTTTTCCCAAGCTCTGGCTCGTCGGGGTCTCACGCCGGTGGGGGTGGATTTTTGCTCGGACTACATCCAGGCGGCGCGCCGGGAGTGCCCCCAGGGCGAATTCCATTGTCAGGACGCCGGCACATTTGTATCCGAGCCGGTCTGCGACGGGGGATTCAACGTCTATTCGAGCTTTGGCTACAGCGAGCGTGACCAGGACAACGCTCGGCTGCTGAGGGCGGCCCACGCTTCGCTGCGTCCCGGCGCCAGGCTGGTGCTGGATACGATCAATTTTGCCAATGTGGTTGCCAACTTTAGGCCCAGTCTGATTCGAGACTTCGAGGACGGTCTGGTGGTGGAGCGACTCTCCCAAATTGACTGGGAGCGTGGACTTTTGCAGCAGCGCTGGTTTTTTCGCAAGCAGGGAGAGCCCGAGCGGCAGCACTTCACACAGACGCGGATGTTCATGCCCCGTGATCTGGCTGAGTTGCTGCGCGCGGCCGGTTTTGAGCCTTTGGATTTGCTGAGCGGCCTGGATGGGGCCCCGTTTGAGCGAGATCGGCCCCGCCTGGTCTGGGTGGCCCGACGATTGTGAGCTGGGATCGATACCGCAATCATCTGGTGGCCCTGGAGTGGGGCGAGCAGAAACTGACCTACGCCGAGCTCTGGGAGCGAGTGGAACGAGTGGCCGGGGGTCTGGCCCAGTCGGGAGTGGGTCCGGACAGCCTGGTGGGCCTGAATTTCCCAAAATCTCCGGAATATGTGGTGGCTCTGCTGGCCTGCTGGTGGGCCGGGGCCGCCTTCTTGCCGCTGGACGCCGGCCTGCCGCCCCAGCGCCTGCAGGCCTACCGTCAGGCCGCTCGGCCCGACTTCGAGATCCGTTCCCTGCCCGAGGGGCCACCGCTGGCCCGGCGCTTTGGGGAGCTGGCCTACTGCATCTGCACCTCAGGCTCGAGCGGTGCGCCCAAGGCCGTCGAGATTACCCATGAGGGTCTCATTCCCATGCTCGAGGATCAAATCCGGGTTTTCCAGCTGGAACCCGGCAAACGAGTTCTCTGGCTGCTCTCGATGCAGTTTGATGCCTCTCTGTCCGACCTCGGTACCGCCTTGTTGAGCGGGGCCACCCTGGTCTTTCCGGCCTGTGATGTGGGCCTGCCCCAGCTTTTGGAGCGGGCCCGGATTACCCATCTGGATATCCCTCCTGCTCTGTTGCACCGGTATCAACCCGGCGATTTTCCCGATTGCCTGGAGGTCCTGGTGGCTGGTGGCGAGCCTTCCGACCCTGACCGGCTCAAGGCCTGGGCTCGGCGTTACCGGCTGGTCAGCGTCTACGGGCCGACTGAAGCCACCATCTGCACCAGCTCCCGGCTGGTGGACGAGAGTTGGGACGGACCTCGCCTGGGTCAGACTCTTGGCGGGATGGAGCACCGGCTGGGTGAAGGAGAGGAACTGTTGATCGCGGGACCCGGACTCTTCCGGGGCTATCGTGGCCAACCCGAGCTAACTCAGGCCGCCTGCCTGGAGCTGGAGGGACGACGCTACTATCGCAGCGGTGACCGAGTGCGGCCGGCCGGGGACGGGGATTTCTTCTTTCTGGGCCGACTGGACCGTCAGGTGAAAGTGCGCGGCCACCGCATTGAGCTGGCTGAGGTGGAGGAGGCGGTTCTGGCTCAGCCTGGCGTCGAGCGCTGCGTGGCCTCAGTGCAGGACGGCGAGCTGGTGCTTTTCTACCGGGGTCGGCCCGAGCCGGCCCGCTTGCGCTCGGCTCTGGCCCAGCGGTTGCCAGTGTGGATGCTGCCCACTCGGATTCAGCCTTTGGCGGCCCTGCCGGAGACCACAGCTGGCAAGGCGGACCTTGGGGCGTTGCGATTTCTCGACTCGCTCAAGGCCCTGGAACTGGCTGCTCAGTTGCAGTCTCAAGGTAATCCGGTCACGCCCTTGCAGATCTTACGAGGTAACCCCCTGGGGATGACCAGTCTGGAGATTGAGGCTCATCTGCCGCCTGATCTGCCGGCCTGGGATGCGCCCGGATGGGGGTCACGAGTTCTCCTGACCGGGGCCAGCGGACAGTTGGGGGCTCGCCTGGCGAAGCTGTTGCGCGCACAAGGCTGTCAGGTTCTCCCCGTCTCCCGACAGGCTCGGCCGGGCTGGCTGCAACTGGACCTGACCCGGGCCGAACTGGGGTTAGAGGAATATGAGCAGGAAGTAGACGTCGTCTTTCACTGTGCCGCCGAAGTCAATACGGTGTTGCCTTGGGATTGTCTGCGTGCCGCCAATCTGGACTGTCTCCCTGAGCTTTTGAAATTTTGCCAGCGGGGGAGGCCCAAGGCCTTTCATTTTGCTTCCACCCTCTCGGTCTTTGTCTCCAGCGACTTTTGCGGCAGAGCCCTGTGCGCCGACGATTTAAGCGCTTTGCGTTTGATTTTTGGAGGTTATGCTCAGACCAAATGGGCCGCTGATCGCTGGTTGCAGCGTCAGGCCGGACCCATTCATATCTACCGCTACGGACTGCTGGTGGGTGACCGGCGCGACTACTTGCGACGTTTCGCACGCGGCCTGCGGGCCTTAGGATGCTGTCCGGACGGCCCCGAGATCAGTCTGGATTTGACCCCTCTGGATTTTGCGGTACAGGCCACCGCTGACCTGGCTCGGCGCGGCCCGGGCACCTATCATCTGGCGGCGCCGAGTGCCACCTCTCTGGAACAGCTGCGCCAGGAGCTTGGGCTGCCGCTGGTTTCGGCTCGGGAATTTTTCGAACTTCATCCTGAGGATGCCGATCAGGCCGCGGCTCAGCTGGCTCTATGTCGATTGCATCCCGACCCCGCCTATTTTGAGCTGAATCGGGGGCTTGACCTGTTTCAGCGCACCCGGGTGGACTTTGAGATCAGCCAGACCGAGGGCTTTCCGGCGATGAATCCAGCCCGTCTCCGGGAATATCTGGGGCTGTGAGCACGCACGGTCTTGTCCTTGGAAAATTCATGCCTCCCCACCAGGGGCACCTCTACCTGGTGGACTTCGCTCGTCATTATGCAGACGAACTGACAATCGTGGTGGGCAGCCTCAAAGCTGAACCCATCCCTGGGCAGCTGCGTTTTGAGTGGATGCGCGAGCTCTGCCCCTGGGCACGAGTGGTCCATCTGACCGACGAAAATCCTCAGTTGCCCCATGAGCATCCTGATTTTTGGAAGATTTGGAGGAGCTCGCTTGAGAGGGTCGTGCAGCGCCCGATCGACCTGGTCTTTGCCTCGGAGGATTATGGCGCTCCCCTGGCCGAGGTACTGGGCGCCCGCTTCATCCCCTCGAACGGGATGCGTTCGCTGGTTCCGATCAGCGGCACTCAGATACGCCAGGACCCGGCCGCCTGCTGGGTCCACCTGCCAGCGGTGGTGCGCGCGCATTTTGTGCGTCGCGTCAGCATCTTTGGTCCAGAATCCACCGGTAAAAGCACCCTGGCGGCCCGCCTCGCCGAGCATTATCGCACAGCCTGGGTGCCGGAATTCGCGCGGGGTTGGCTGGAGGCCAGAGGAGGGGAGGTGCGCCCCGAGGACATGCTGGTGATCTCCCGAGGCCAGCGTGCCAGTGAGAATGCTCTGGCTCGGCAATCCGGCCCGCTTCTGTTTTGTGACACGGACCCCTCAGCCACGCCCCTTTGGAGCCAGGAGTTGTTCGCCACTCAGGATTCCCGACTGGAAGAGGCGGTCGGCCCTTACGCCCTGACCTTGCTGTGTGCGGCCGATGTCCCCTGGGTGGGCGATGCTGTCCGCTACCGACCGGAGGGAGGGCACGCGTTTTGGCAACGCTGCCGGGACCGACTGGCTCAGGAGGGTCGTAAGGTGGTAGAAATCCGTGGAACCTGGACAGAACGTTGGCAGACTGCACTAAAGGCGATTGAATCACTACTCAAATAAAAATTTTTTAGAAAAATATAGATTAATATTGAATTGTTAAATCCTGATAACCTTACAAGCTTTGCCTGTCCGGGCCGCTTATCTGCGTGAAGAACTTTCATCTCCATAGCCCGAGCCCTGGTTGTCGTGGTAGAAAAGTTTTCAAGCCGGGGAACCTGGTCCAAATAAAAAAGCCTCGCCATTTCCAGCGAGGCTTTTTGTCAGGCTCGGTTCGCTCTACTTGGGAACGAAGTCTTCTCGGAACAGCAGCAGCATCACACCGACCGCGCGACGGTTTTTCTCATCCAGACCCTCCACCTGACCCCAAACCAGTCCTTTGCGCTTGATTTCGCCCTTGCTATCCAGGTTGCCGATGGTCTGGCCCCCGTAAATCAGCTTGCCGTCCTTGTCGACTTCACCGACCAGATCGGTTCCCAGTCGAATGCGACCTTTGGAATCAATTTCGCCAATTTTAGTGCCGTTGCGGCGGATGGTGCCGTTCTTTTCCAGCTCTCCCACGGGGGCGTTCTGGACCCTCAGGATGCCGTTGTCCTGTACACTGCCCCATTTGGCGCCAGCCACGCGAATGCTTGCGTCGGCCCAGGCTGCTGCGGTCAGGGCCGTGATCATCAATAATGTCTTTCTCATAGGCGGGCGGTTCGTAAACAGCCGGCAGGCTCCTTTCCCTGCCTACTCTTCCTGTTTGGCCGCGCTCAGCGCCCGCGAGAGTTCTCTTGACAGCCGTTCCACGGGCTCGGGAAACTGCTCGTCCACTCCCACCGTAAAGGTTTTTTTGATTTCACCGTAGTTGACTTGCAAGGTCTTGGACATGTTGCCAGGCTTGGATACCTGAGCCTTGTGAAGATTTGGGTCGGACAGCAGGCGCTCGATCAGTTCCAGTTCTTCCTGATTGACGTAGCCGGTTACTTCGGATTGGTGAGGCGCGCCGGCGCTGGCCCATTTCTCGGAGACGATGTCGCCGCTCGAGCGAATGATACTGGTGTGGCCACCGCCGGTGACTCCACCGGCACTGCCGATGGATACGGACCATTTGAGAGGGGGTTCAGCGGCAACTGGAGCCACGGCCAGCAAGAGAGCGATCAGAAAAGATTTCATAGCCAGGTCTTTCTCAGCCAGCCGACGGTCCCCTTTTGCCTTCATCGTTTCCCAATTGGAAACGCAGCCTTTCCAGATGCCGCCTTGCTCCGGCTGGCCTGTCCACCTAGAGTAGAGCCCATGACAAGCATTGAATGGGCCGAAATCCGGGTTCGCGATCTGGACCTGCAAGAACGCTTTTATCGCGATTTGTTCGGTTGGGAGCCGACCTTCAGATCCCCAGGTCAGGTTCATTTGGGTCCCTTGCGGCTGCTGGAAGATGACCAGGCTCGCATCCCGGGACAGGCCCAGCCGGGGCTTTTTCATCTGGCCTATCTGGCGCCGAATGCCGAGGCTTTGGGAGGTTGGTTACAGCACGCCGCAGGTCGAGGCGTGCGCCTTGAAGGGGCCTCAGACCATGGGGTCAGTCAGGCCCTTTATCTCAGTGACCCGGAGGGGAACGGCATTGAGGTCTATGCCGATCGCCCACGTCAAGAATGGCCTGGCGCGCCGGGAGCGGTGGAGATGTTCACCCGCAGGCTGGATCTTGAGGGGCTGCTGGCCAAGGCCCATCCCTGGAGCGGACCCGCCGGCTTTCGTCTGGGCCATATCCATCTGCGCGCTCTGGACCCTTATCAGGGCGCGGAATGGTTCGAAGGCCTCGGGATGCGGGTGACGGTCCACTATCCGGGGGCCGAATTTTATGCGGCTGATGGCTACCATCACCACTTTGCAGTCAACAACTGGGGTGTGGAGCCGGCGGCAGAGGGCTTATGGGTTGGTCTCAACGGCTACGCCCTGCGCGGAAGCTTTCATTCGGAAGTCAGGCTGGACCCCTGGGGTCATCGGGTGGAGTTGATTTCAGCCTGAGCCGGGGGTTAGATTGGCTTGCATGGCTGCCAACTATCTTCTGAAGCACATTCGCCGAGACGGAATGGCCACCGTTTTGTTTTGCCTGATGTTTGGCTGTGTTGGAATGTTGGCTCAGTGGGCTCTGCCCGGCCCGGACAATGCCTCCTTGCGCTTTGCCGGCCTGGCGGCCACGGGCATGTCCGCCCTGGGGCTGGCGGTCGCCGCTGGCCCGGTCCTCCATCCCCGCCGCCATTCTACGATTCGCGAGCTGGAGCGGTACGGACCGCTTGAGCAGGTCCTGGCCGAACTTCAGCAGGACGGATTGCAGGCCACCCGTCACGGACGCCTGCGGCTCGGTTCGCGCTGGCTGACCGGCTGCGGGGTGGGCGTCACGGTGGTGCGACGAGATGAGATCGCCGGCCTGCAGCTGGCCGAGACCGAGATTCGCTCCAATGGTGTCAAGCTTGGCAGCAACTGGCGACTGGTGGTGACCACCCGTGACGGACGTGAGCTCGACTTCAACTGTCGCAATCGGGAGACGGCCTTGCTCCTGCAGGCTCAACTTTCATGAGTTGGAGTGCTGAGGCTGAGCCTCTGCTGACCGCGGCCGATCGGAGCTTCCTGCGTCAGTTGAGCGAGCACCCGGCGGCGCCGCTCTATAACTACGCTTGCGGCGAGATGCTGGACGCAGAGGGACTGCAATGGGTTCGCGATTTCGAGGCCACCCTGCGTCAGACTCCGGTCGCCTGGCGCCATGGTCAACCCCCCCAGTGGGTCGAGGAGTTTACCAGGCGCTGTCTGGACTATGTGCCTCTCTACCGTCAGTATTCTCACCGCGGTTGGAGCGCCAACCTGCCTTGTTTACCCCGGCAGGCGCTGCGAGATCACTACCAGGAATTAATCCCTGAGGGTGCTCCCCTTGAGCAGATGGTCCACTATTGGACCTCCGGCACCAGCGGCAACCGCCTGGAGATCCCTTCTCATCCGGTGGCAGCTGGGGCCTATTTGCCTCTGCTACGCAAAGCTCTGGAACTGAGCGGCGCCAGCCTGCCCGGAGGGGAGGGTCAGGTGGCCATCGCGCTGGTCTTTTATCAGCAGCAGACGCTGACTTATCCGTCCATTTCTCGCGTGCTGGATGGGGCCGCCTTCCTGAAGTTGAATTTGCACCCGTCTCAGTGGCGACGCCCCGAGGATCGCCAGGCATACCTGCGGTCTTTCCCGCCCCAGGTTATCTCAGGGAATCCCCTATCCCTCGAAGAGCTGGCTCAACTGGATTGCGGACTGCGCCCCAAAGCTCTGGTTTCGACCTCCATGGCGCTGCTGGAGGGTCAACGCAGACGTTTGCAGGAGCTCTTTCTGTGTCCGGTGGTGGACCTTTATTCGATGGCCGAATGCCGTTGTCTGGCCGCCCATAGCCAGTCCGGTCGTTATCCGCTGCTGGCCCATGATGTTTATGTGGAGATCCTGTCCCCGGAAGGCCAATTGTGCTCGCCGGGAGAGAGAGGCGAGATCACCCTGACCGGGGGCCGCAATCCGTTTCAGCCGCTCTTGCGCTACCAGACGGGTGACTTCGCGGCGATGGAATGGGAAGAGGATCGGCCCTACCTGACTGGATTGCAGGGCCGGGCCCCGGTTCGCTTCCGGCGCCAGGATGGCTCCTGGCTGAACAACATCGACGTGACTGTAGCTTTGAGCGACCTTCCATTGCGCCGCTTTCACCTGCACCAGGACCGGGAACTTCGGCTGAGCTTTCGCTACCAGGCCAGCCAGGTGACGGCTGAGGAGGTGAAGCAGCGCCTGGTCGAGCTGTTCGGTTCCCGCGTAAGTCTGGAGATTACGCTGGCGGCAGCGGGAGAATTGTTGGAAAATAAGTGGATCAACTACACTAGCGAGATTTTTTAACGCTCGGCTGCGGGACTGGCCTTCGACCGGATCGAAATTGATTCGGGGTGATGGAAGATGAACTGGATTGGGAGTTGGATGAAGACCTGGAAATGGTCGAGTCCCAGCTTAATACCCAGAACAGCGTTCACGACCGCACTCAGTTCGAATCCAAGTTTGACTTCGAACTGACCCCCAGCCAACACCAGGGCAAGAACAACTACGAAGTGGACATGTACCTGTTCTTCCCCAAGGCCGTGGGGGTCACCAGCGAAAGTTATCCGCGCGAGGCCTTTTACGGGGACACCACCCACCTGCTGCGGGTGCGCACCCCCGAACTCAAGCGTGGTCGGGGCAACACCTTCGCCACTCCCCGGCTCAACTCAGTCGAGCAGTATTTCAAGCATCACCTGGATACCAGCCAGCGCGACCGTCTTTCCCAACTGGTTGTGCACGACACCAAGCTGTTTGGTTGTTTGGTCTACACCGAGCTCAAAAGGGTGCGGAGCGACCTGGCCCGGGTCATCAAGCGGGCCACCAACAATCAGAACCCGGATCTGGTGGTTCGCTTTCACAGCCGATTAATGAGTCGGGTGGAAAGCGTTCACTCGGCCGTGCGCCAGTATCGAGAGCGCTATGTCTGGCCGCTCAAAACTGAGCCGCTGCTGGTCGACGATGAGGTGCGCAGGGCTCTGCTGCTGGTTGATGAGTATCTCTCCTACCGATTGGAGTCTTCGCTGATCGCCCTGCATCGTCTGGTCGAGCCCTACGGTCAGGCGGTGGAAGATCTGCAACATCAGGTGGAAGCTCTGCTGACCGGTGAGTTGGAATACCGCAACGAACACGTGCAGGCCGCCGCCGAACGAGTGGAAGCCAGAGTCGAGACATACTACTATCGTTTAGGGCTTTTGAAAAAGTATGTTTCTGAAGTGCTCTTTCTGCAGACCAAACGCATCAATAAAGACTATGTCTATCGCAACTTTGTGGCCGCCTTCGGAGCCGCGCTGGCAGCCGCCTTCGCCGTACTGACCAATGTGCAGACCACTCGCATGATGGTCAACAAGGAAGACTGGGGCTTCCGCATCATCGCCATCACCATGCTGGGCATCATCGCTTACGTTTTTAAGGACCGAATCAAGGACCTGACCAAGGAGTACTTTAACAGTCGGCTCAAAACCTGGCTGCCCGACTACGATGTGCAGATGTTTTACACGCACTTCGACGCGCAGGGGAAAAGCGCCAACGCCTACCTGGGCAGCTCTCAGGAGACCGTGCGCTACCTGCAGCGCAGTTCGCTCCCGCCGGACATCGACTATCTGCGCCAGCTCGGCCATCGAGCCGAGCTCGAGCCTGAGCGCTTTGAGACCGTACTGCACTACAACAAGCGTATGCGCTTTGAGATTGAGCAGTCTCTGCGCGACCACTTTGGCCAGGCCGAAATTCGTCGCATTCACGACGTGCTGCGCTTTGATGTCAGCCAGTTTTTGGCCAAGATGGCCGACCCTCGCCAGAAGCTCAGTTACTTTAATGCCGAGAAGGGCATCCTGACCACTGAGGCTCCGCGGGTCTATCATCTGAATCTGGTGTTCCGTTACCGGGTCAGCCACACTCAAGAAGGCAAGCAGGTCAGTCATGCCAGCGACTATGAGCGTTTACGCCTGGTGCTCAACAAAAAAGGGATTGTTCGCGTGGAGACGGTGGTGGCGCGGGGTGAATTGGGCCAGGAAGAAGGTCTGGAACTGAATCATCGGGGAGAGCTGCCGCCCATGGTGGCGCTGCATCCGCTCAGACTTGTGCCCAGCAGGGCGGGTCTATGACAACCTGGCACATCCTGGAGGCCTTGGGAGGTTGGGGCCTGTTCCTGTTCTCGCTGCGGACCCTGACCCGTGTTCTGCAACGCACGCTTTCGCGGCGCCTGCGAGGTATCTTCGGCCGAGCCCTGGGCCACCCCGTTCAATGTCTGGCGGCCGGCGCGGCCTCCACGGCGGTGGTTCAAGCCAGCAGTATTTCCATCATCGCCTCCATGAGTATGGTCGGCTCGACCCTGATCACGCTGGAGCAGGGCTACTATTTGATGCTGGGGGCCACACTGGGGACAACCTTGAAGGCCTGGCTCGTCAGTATCAATGATCTCTTGCTGGGCCCGGTGCTGGTCGGGGTGACCAGTGTCAGTCTTTTGTTCGTGAAGCGCAGCTCGTATCGGGATGCTTTGGAAGGGGTGATGGCCATCGGGCTTGCCCTCTGGGGCATGTTCTTCATCGGTCAGGGGCTGACCCCGATGTTGGATTTGCCCTCGGTGCAGGATATTATTCGCGGCAATCCCGGTCAGAACCTGATGGAGCAGACGGTCGGGGTGCTGATGGGCATCGTCTTTGCAGGATGCGTGCAATCGAGCAGTACGGTGGTCGGGCTGGTGATTACCCTGGCGGCGGGAGAGCATCTGGCCTACCCTCAGGCCGCCTCACTGATTTTGGGAGCCAATATCGGCACGACCTTCGGTCCCTTGCTGGCCTCCCTGGAGTATGGACCTAATTTGCGTCGACTGGCGCTGGCTCACTTTTTCGTCAAGGTGGGCGGTGTGCTCATTACTCTTTTCTTCTTTCCCCAGTTCATCAACGCGGTGGCCTGGCTGGTGCCGAATCAGGAGCTTGTGGCCCGAACCATCACCTTCCGGCTGGCGGCCGTGCACACCGTCTTCAATCTAATCAACATGATCTGGTGGTCGGTCTTCTCCTCCCTCATCTTGCGTCTGGTGGGTTGGCTGGTGCCGGCTCGCAACGATGTGGGCGGCCTGGCTCTGGCCCCGGTGGTGCGGCGAATGCTGCGCCGCAGTCCCGAACGTTCTCGCGATGAGGCTTTGCGCCAAATGAATCAGTTGCTGGTCTGCGTGAAAACTCTGCTGGACATCGGTTCGTCCGTGTTGGTGGGAGAACGCACCAACGAAACCAGGCTGGAAAATCGCATCCTGGAGCAGCGTGAGTTTCAGGGCCTGAAGGACAGCACATACGAACTGCTGGTGCAGGCCTCGGCCGGCAAAGCCGATGACCTGCGTATGTTGCTGGCCCGACTGGCCGATCTCGAGGAGTTGTATTTCCAGGCCCTGCGCCTGCGCGAGCAGCTAGAGTCGGGCATGGTGCGCGAAAAGCTAGGCATGCCTCTGCGCATGGCCGCCTTGACCTTGACTTATCGACGCTGTGTGGATGAGGTCTGGCTGCGCATTCTCTTTCCCAAGTCCAGTCCAGAGCCCAGCCTGAGCCCGGTTAATCTGGCACGTCAGTGGGAAGACGCATTCTACGCATCTCTCCAGGAAGAAGAACTGACCAGTCTACAGGCCTCCTGGGCTTTCGATCTGGTCAGCAATTTGCGCAGCGTGCTGCTGCATCTGGCCTGGTTGTCTCAGATGCGAATGGTGATCGGCGAGACCGGTCTACTTGACTCCGAGTAGCTCCACATCGAAGACCAGGGTTGCTCCCGGGGGAATGTCGGCTCCTGCTCCGCGATCGCCATAGCCGAGATTGGCGGGAATGGTGAGCTGACGCTTTTCGCCGACTTTCATGCCGGCCACGCCTTCGTCCCAGCCCGCGATCACCTGACCCTGACCCAGGGCGAACTCAAAGGGCTCGCCGCGGTCCACGCTGCTGTCAAACTTCTTGCCGTCGGTCAGACGACCGGTGTAGTGCACGCTGACCATCTGGCCGGCTTTGGCTTGGGGTCCGTTGCCCTTCTTGAAGAGCTGATACTTGAGGCCGCTCTTGGTGGTGATGACCTTTCCAACCGGTTTTTCGAATCCCGCTGAGTTGGCTGCCACCGGGGTTTCAGACGCGCTCGGGGTGGCCGGAGTGGCCGTGGCGGTTTCCGGAGCAGCGGCCGGGGATCCTGTGGTCTGTACGCTCACCGAGGAACCGGTCTCGGTGCTCGAAGGGGCAGGCGGATTGGTGCAGCCCACCAGGGAGAGGAGTGTCAAGCTCAACAAAATGCGTTTCATGCGGCCCAGGCTTCTAATTGATCTTCTTTTCGTCCTGCAGGCGGGATGTGTGGTCGTGCAGGATCAGCCAGCCTTCCGGGGTCTTTCGCAGGACCAGGGAGAAGATGCCGCCCGTTTTCGGTTCTCTCGAGCGAGGACCGAAATCCACCGACCATTTGCCCATGGCCAGGGCGTAGCCCTCGCCCAGGGGCCAGCATTCGATATCCTCAAACCGGAGCTGCCCCATCGTGTCGCGGCTGGTTCCGTAGGCTTTTTGATAGCGCGCCCGCAGGTCGTCGATGCCACGCACGACTCTGCCTGAGGCGGTATAGGTCATCTCTGGACCCTGGACATAACCTTTCAAAAAGGTGTCCAGATCCCCCCGATTCCAGGCTTCCATGCCCTGGGTTAAGGAGGCTTTCACCTCGTCCTGTAGAGGCTCGGCAGGGACCGCCAGGATTAATGAGAGAGCTATACAAAAGGTTGACAAGTATCTGACCATGGAGGTCCCTTCTGGATGTCGTCTACCTTTCATTCCCAGGTGCCGGAAATCCGGCGTTGGGCCGCCAATCAAGCGCCCGTTCGTCCTGAAGGCGAGTTTGTGGTCTATTGGATGACGGCCAATCGCCGACCCACCTTTAATTTCTCCTTACAGCGGGCGGTGGAGTGGTCTCAACACTTGAAGAAGCCGCTTCTTATTTTGGAGGCCCTGCGTCGCGCCTATCCCTGGGCCTGTCAGCGGTTCCATCGTTGGGCCATGGACGGGATGGAGGACCAGCAGAAGTTCTTTGCATCTGAAGCCGTCACCTATTACCCCTACCTGGAGCCAGCCCACGGGGACGGTAAAGGTCTGCTGGAGTCGCTGGCTGAGCGAGCCTGCCTGGTGGTGGGCGACCACTTTCCCTGCTTTTTCCTGCCCCAGATGGTGGCCAGGACGGCCGAGCGTCTGGGAGTTTGCCTGGAGCTGGTGGACAGCAACGGTCTCTTGCCTCTCAAGGCAGCCCCCAAGACTTTCGCCCGGGCGGTGGACTTCCGCCGTTATCTGCAGAAGGCTCTGAAACCACATCTGCTGCAGATGCCGCAGTTCAATCCGCTCAAAAGCGTTGAGTTGCCTCGCCTGCCCCAAGAACTACCCGAATATCAGCGGTGGAAGCCAGGCGTTCAGTTCGAGCTGGGTGACTTGCCCGGGCCCGGACCGGTGCAGGAGCGGGGCGGCTTTATGCGGGCCGACCAGCTGGTGACTCGCTTTTTGAGTGAGCGACTGGCTCGCTATGAGCTTCGCAGCGAGCCTTCCCAGGCCGTGGCCAGCGGGTTTTCTCCTTATTTGCATTGGGGTCATCTGTCGTCTCACCAGATCTTTCAGGAGTTAATCGACCAGGAAGACTTCCAGGTGGAGAACTGGCGGGTGCAGACGCCGGGAAGCAAGGAAGGCGCTTGGGGAATGAGCCCCAACGCCGAGTCTTTCCTGGATGAGCTGATTACCTGGCGCGAGTTGGGTTACAATATGTGCCATCGCGAGCCGGACTACGATCGCTATGAGAGCCTGCCGGAGTGGGCCCGCCAGTCCCTGGAGGAGCATGCCGGGGACGAACGACCGCAGTTGTACACCCTCCAGCAACTCGAGCAGGCCCGGACCTACGATGAGATTTGGAACGCCGCCCAACGGCAACTTCGTCGCGACGGAACGATTCACAATTATTTGCGCATGCTGTGGGGTAAGAAGATTCTGGAGTGGAGCCGCTCACCTCGGCAAGCTCTGGAGCACATGATCGAGCTGAACAACAAGTATTCGCTGGATGGGCGCAATCCCAATTCTTACAGTGGCATTTTCTGGTGCCTTGGTCGCTACGACCGGGCCTGGTTCGAGCGGGATATCTTTGGAAAAATCCGCTATATGAGCTCGGACTCAACTCGCCGTAAATTCAAGCTGGACGGTTACCTCACTCGCTATGGGCCTGAACCAGGCGAGTGATATAGCCACGGGCGTGGGCCGTGAACTGAAATTTCTTGTCCTGACTGAAGCTCCAGTATTGAACCAGCCACAGCCCGAGAGTCAAAGCGCAGAAAAAAGCCGCCACCAGTTTGCGATAAAGTCGCTCGCCTCGAATCAGGCGCACGACCAGCATGAGTACAAATAAGCAATTGATCAGGGCCGCTCCGATCAGCCAGAAGTCTGCGTAGGTGTAGGGAACCGCGGTTTTACCCAGCAATCCCAGCAGCGGTCGAGTGAGTACGAACCAGAGCACTTCCAGGGCGATCAGACGCGGCATCCAGTTCAGGCTGAAGTTTTTCCAGCCCACACTGTGAAAACCAGACCGGAAGTCTTCACCCACCTCACCCAGCGACTGGCGAGCCAGCTCCAGGGTTCCTCCGCTCTTCTTGGGGGCATCCGGGGCCTGGTTCTGGGGGTCAGCAGCCGGCCTTGGGTTGGCCACCCGTTCCGCCAGCGACGGGGGAGGGGCGGTCGGGGGCACGATCATGGTGCGGGGCGCCTGCTGCGGGCTCGGAGCCCCCGACCCCGCGAAGATGGCCTCGCGCATTTCTCCGGCCGAGGAGAAGCGCTTTTCGGGCTCTTTCTCCAGAGCTTTCATGATGGCTTTACTCAGGCCCTCGGGAATGCTCGGGTCGACTTTATGTGGCGCTTCCGGAGTATGCATCAACTGAGCTTTCATGACTTGAACCACGGTGTCACCGGGAAAGGGCTTGGTTCCGGTCAACATTTCGTAGAGAACCACGCCCACCGAGTAAAGATCCGAGCGTTTGTCCACCTGTTTGGCGTCAAACTGCTCGGGCGCCATATAGTCGGGCGTGCCCATCATCGCGCCGGTTTGTGTGAGTCGTTGGGCTTCTTGCATGTTGGCGATGGAAAAATCGGTGAGCACGGCGTCATTGCGAGGACTCATCAGAACATTGGCGGGTTTCACATCGCGGTGCGTCACCCCGGCGTCGTGGGCGCATTCCAAAGCCGAAAGCACCTGGCCCATCAGACGCACCGATTCCGCCAGCGGCAACTTGCCGTCGTGACCGCGCAAATAAGCCTGCAGGTCTTCGGCCCCAACATACTCCATGGCGATGTAGTAGAGATTGTCCTGAGCCGAGTAATCGAAGACCTGAACAATGTTGGGGTGGCGAAGTTTGGACGAAATCAGGCCTTCGCGCCGGAAACGAGCCACGAACTCCACGTCCCGAGTGAACTCGGCTGCCAGCACCTTTATGGCAAGATCACGCTGCAAAGACTCCTGACGAGCCAGGTAGACTGTGCCCATGGCGCCACGGCCCAGCTCTCGCAGGACTTTGTAGGGCCCGATGTTCTCCGGGAATTCCTCGGACATGGGCGGGCCGTTCGACGGGAGCCTTGCGAATTCCGTCTATCAAATGATTGGCTTCACGGTTGGCCCGGCCTCAGGGATCGTAGTGGAGACCGCTTTCGGATAAATAGTAGGGATTATGACGCCGAATCGGCCCGCCCTCGAGGGTCCAGGCAAGCCAGTGGGCGTGGCTGCCGCAAGTCAACCGAAAGTGCTGCCCTGGAGAATCCAGGTGGTAAATGTAGGCGCGGCCATCAGCGGGGCAGCCAGGCACAGCTCCAAGATAGTGCTTGCTTTGCAGCTCCGCCAAGTCTCTGGGGTAGTGCCCCTGGTCCAGACAATACATCTCCAGAGCTGAGCCCAGCTCCATCCCCAGGCGGATGTAGCATTGCTGTAACTTTCCAATGGCGGTTTGTCGAAGGTTCATAAGAGCGATCAGGAACGAAAGGAATACCGCGCACAACTTCAGCAGCGCAGCCCCTCTCTCGGGCGGGGCGTTCCAAAGCAAGCGAGAGCCAATAGGAGCCGACATTCAATTCGACTACTGCGGCTCTCGCCCCGGGGTTCAACTGGAGATGTGGAAAAGCGCTTTAGACGCAGGTTCCACGGTTCCGCTTGACGCTTCCGTCAGCGGTCAGCCAGATGTTCTCAATGTCCAGAGTGCCTTCGAAGGGCCCAGGTTCGGCATTGCCGGTGGCCAGATGGATTGAATTGTCGCGCGTGTCCATCGTCAGACGCTGGAAGTCACCGTTGGGGTCGGGGCGCAGTTCAAATTCCTTGGTGGCGAACTCGCAGTCGGTTTCGATTTCCTTCCAGCCTTTGCCCAGGGATTTGGCTGCGTCAAAGCTTACGAACTCTTCTCCCCCGAAAAAATAGCGCTGGAGAGTGTCGATCTTTTCCGTGGCCAGACCGGGCAGAACCGAGTCGCCCAGTTCCTTTTTCACTTCTCCCGCCAGGTCGGGGGATACGGCCGCGTTGGCCTTGGGCGCGCTGAAGGTCTTGCTGAAGCCGCTGATTTGCATGGGGAATCTCCTTGTGTTTTGTTTCTCCAGCGTAGTCTGAACCATCGCCCTGAAAGACTTCAGAATCAGGGAATGCGAAGAGAGAGGTTCTGAAGGCAGATTTCCTGGCCCGGCCGAAAGGCGCAGCAAAATTTGGCCCAGGGCGACGGAGTTGGGCAAAGATAGCGAGGAAGTCTGTTGAAACGAGTCCTTCCATTCCTGTGTTGGCTGGCTGCCCCCGCGCTGGCGGCTCCCGGCCAGCTTATCAGCTTCCCCAAGCCCGCGCCGTTGCCGTCTCGACCCAGTCCCATGGTCGACTATCGGCTGGACCCAAAGCGCGAGCGTTTTTTTGTTTACGCTCCGCCCGGCTACTCCCCGGGCCAGCCCTGGGGGGTGATTGTCTATATCAGTCCGGTTGACGTGCCGGCTCTGCCTCGAGGGTGGGAGGGAGTGCTGGCCCGAAACCAGCTGCTTTTCGTTTGTGCTCAGTCCGCCGGCAACGAGTGCGAACCCCGCAGGCGAAACGGCCTGGCGGTGATGGCCGCGCTGGAAATGCTAGCCAACTACTCGATCGACGCTCAACGAGTCTATGTGGCCGGCCTTTCAGGTGGAGCCCGGGTGGCGGGCACGTTGGCCTTCTATCAAGGCGATGTCTTTCGAGGCACGATTCAGAGTTGTGGATGTGATTTTGTTCAGCCCATCGCGGGAGCCAATCCCGAAGACCTCATCAACCCTACCCCTGCAGAGTTGCGCGAGGCCAAAGCACATGAAAAGTTTGTCTTTATTACGGGTCCGCAGGACTACTGCCAGGCCGATGTCATCGATGTCTACAAGCGCGGTTATGCCGCCCAGGGCTTTCAGTGCAAGCTTCTGGATGTTCCCGGAATGGGCCACCAGGATTGCGATGCCTCGACCCTGCAGCGCGCTCTGGACTTTCTCAAACCATAAACCTGGACAGCCTTCGACTTAGCGCCAGTCTCCAAAGAGCGTGAAAGCGGCCCAGTAAAACGGGTGGCTGAACTGGGGTTGGGCGGCCAGACTCAATTCGGCATCCTGGAGCGAGGCGGCCAGGGATTTGCCCTGAGCCAGTTGCTTGTAGAATTCCACCATCAGTTTCTCGGTGGCGTTGTCCTCTACGCTCCACAGGCTGGCCACGACCGAATGGCCACCGGCCACGCGGAAGGCTTCGGCCAGACTGGTGATCGCTGCTCCTGGCTTGCCCTCCTGGAGAGCCGTTTTACAGGCAGAGAGAGTCACCAGGCGCACGCCCTGCCAGTCCAGGTCGTAGATGTCGGTGGCGCGGAAGTGGGCCGAATCACCGCTGCCGGCCATGACCAGGTAGCTGTTTTTGGGGTCGGCCTCGGAGAGTTGACCGTGAGTGGCCAGATGCACATAGCCGGTATTGGGTTCCAGCTTGCGCAGTCGGGCGGCGGTGGCCTCTTTGCCAATGGCCTTTTGGGCGTCGGGAAAGCTGGCCGTGATGCTGTCCACTTCACGTTCGGCTCCGGGCAAGCTGCCGTCAGGATTGCCCAGTGCGAACAGCCCCTTGCCGGGGGCGGCACCCGCCGGAGGTACTAGATCGGACGTTTTGACCAGGTTGACGCACTGGCGTTCCTGGCCCAGAAATTTGGGATTGCCGGCCGGGTCGAGCGAGCACAGGGCCGGGAAAGGGACGTAATGCAGCACTCCGGTGGGCACGATGGCCAGCACCGGGCGATCGCCCAGGTCGGCCTGGATAGGGTCAATCAGCCACTTGTCCAAACGAGCCAGTTCCGTTTTCAGGGGCAGGCTGTGGCGTTGGTAGCTGGGACTGTTGGGATCATTCCAGCGAAAAGCTTCGGGGTGGGGCCCCAGGCCGGGGTCGTTGGGGAAGAGGTTGATCAATTGACGGACTTTGAGGACGCTCTTTTCCAACTCTTTGGGGTCAAGGTTGACCTTGTGGATCTTCAGCTCTCCCTGCTGGCTGGCCACAAAACTGTAGATGCCGTCGTCCGACACAAAGTAGAGCACGGCGGTGGTATCGGCCGGAATGGAGCGCTTGAGCTCCAGGAACTCCACCGGTCGCACCGCCATGGCCCCTTCATACTGGGGGTTGGTGCGGCGCAGATCGGCCACCACGCGTTGATAATCGCCTTTGCTGCTGGCCAGCAATTGCTCACTCGCGCGGGTATCTTTACCCTGAAGACGTTCGTTGGCCACCTGCTGTTCCAGGGCTGCGGTTTCGGCGCGAACTCGCTGCACTTCTCGCATCTGCACATTGTTACGCAGGGAGTCGCGGTTTTGATCGGCGGCTTGAGCCTGCAGCTGGCGGCTCACGGTTTGGAAGGCGCTGTCGGTTTTACCACTGCTCAGTTGGAGCTTGGCCAACAGCTGATAGGCGGCTTTATAACGATCACGGATGGCGCGACTGCCAGCCTCTCCCGCTTCCACCTCGCTCAGGTAGCTTTCCACTCCGTCCACGGCCTTTTGCAGGCTGGCGATGGCTTCATTGGTGCGCTTTTGTGAAGCCAACCACTGGCCGCGCAGCATAGCGCAACGTGCCATGCCTTCGCGATAACCCAATTGCTCGTTGATGTTGCTCAATTCGTTGAGAATGGCTTCTGACTGTTTTTCCCACTGGGGGGGATGGAATCGAAGCTGCCATTCCACCACCGCCCAGCGCGGGTCGTCGGAACCCTGGTAGCCCACGCCACGCAGAGCGCGCTGGTTGAGTTGGATGGCTTCAGCGGCTAACTTCTGGGAGCGCTTCATCTGCTCGGGGTTGAGTTTACCTTTGCTTTCGGCCAGTACTTGCTGCAGTTGAGCCAGGCGAATACGGGCTCGCTGAGCACTCCAGTCGCCTTCAAGGAAGCTGAAGGAGAAGTCCTTGGAAAGATAGTTGACGGTGCCGCGCAGAATTCCGTCCAGCTTTTTCTCCAGTTCACGCACCTGCGGCTCGGCGTCCACCAGTTGTTTCTCCAGAGGCAGCATGTCGGGAATCAGTTTACCCGCCACCTTGACCTGGCCCACCCGGATGGCTTCCTCGTGGGCGTCATTAACCAGCGCCAGGCCGGCCATTGCAACCGCGTAGGCCTGTGCGTTTTCTTGCCCCTTGGCCTGAGCGGACACGCGCTGTAGCATGGTCAACTCAGTCTCCAGGGATTTGGACAAGCGTTTGTCCTCGGGGGAGTCCTCGGGAATGTCGTGCAGCAGGTAGAAATCGGCCATGTGAGATAGCCAGAGCGTGCTCAGGTGTCGGTAGATGCGACTGAGAACGGCATGTTCGAACGGATTCTGGGTTTTCATGGCCTCAAAGACCACATCGTGGCGGCGGCAGAATTCTTCTACGCTGGTCTCCGGGTTGCGCTCCAGATCGCGCATTTCGGCAAAGCTGCCCTGATAAAAGCGCCACAGTGCCTGCTTTTCGGGCGGCAGAGCCGAGATCGCTTGAGCAAAGGGCTCCAGATAGCGGTTGGTGATTTCAGGAAATCCACCCATGCGGGCCGAGTCCAGCAGGCAGGCGTAGATCTCCAACAATTCCTCGGGGTCTTTCTGCGCTTTGGCCAGGTTCACCAGAGCTTCACCTTGCTGCCTGGCCAGCAGGTAGCGGCCGCTGACCATGCGTCCTTTGGCCAGATAGAGTCTCTGCTTATCGGCCTCGGCTCCTTCGGCTCCGGCCAGACTTTTCTCCATGACCGTGAAGAGGCGCTCGCTCTGTTGGAAATTGCCCATTGCCAGCAACAGTTCAGCGAAGCCCCGAGGCAGAGTGAAGGCCTGAGTAAAGGCCATCGGCTGGTCGGGAATTCCGGCTGCGGTCAGGCGCTGCTTGAAGTCCTCCGCGCTCAGGGCCCGGGCCCAGCTCCAGAGCAGCCCGAAGTAGCGCTGGTCCCTTTCGGCTTCAGGCTTTTTCAGCAGTTCCGCCAAAATCAGGTCGAAGCTGCGCCGGGCCATTTCCGGCTCGGCCCGGGTCATGTTGTTCAGTTCCTCTTGACTGGGGCTGCTCAGGCAGCGAACCACGAACTGGAGGAGTTCGGTTTGGGCGACCATCTCCACTCCGGCCGGAACCTCCGGCAGTTGAGGGCGGGCCACGGCCGGGGCCAGCAGTCCGACTAAAATAAGTCCGGAAACGAGGGTTCTTTTCACCACAGCTCCTTCACATCGCTCTGCACCTGATGGCGCAGCTCTTTCAGTTCCCGCGCATAGCTGCCCGAGAGAATGGGAAACCTGCACCAGCTTTTGGGGTCGAGATTTTCGTCGTCCAGATGGAAACTGGGCGCATAGCGCTCACGCTTCCATTGATTGCGGCAAAACAGCTGAAAAAATCGTTCCACCCACTGGCACAGCTGCTTGGGGGCGATATCCGGGAAACGCAACTGCATTTCCTGATAGACTTCCAGGGGAGAATGCTTGTCGCGGATGGCCGATTTCTCCACTGCGTCCAGCAGGTCGTAGGGCATCAGGTCTTGTTCGTCGGTTTGCTTGTTTTCAGGCGGGCGCAATTCGGCTGTGGGAGCCTGAGCATTGACCACGCTGACTGCCGGGATGGGCCCCAGATCGCTGGGACCGACCGTTTCGACCCAGCGCAGCCATTGGCGCAGATAGTTTTTGTCGATCCCGGCGATGGGGGAGAGTCCACCCGAAGTGTCTCCGTCCATCGTCGCATAGCCGACCGCCGCTTCCGAGCGATTGGAGGTGGACAGTAGCAGCGCTCCCTTCAGATTGGCCAGCATCCACACACCCGGGGCACGCACCCGGGCCTGAATATTCTGCAGAGCAATGTCGTCTTTTTGCCAATCCAGGGGCCGCCCGATGGCTTCGGAGACCATGGATTTGTAGCCCTCCACCATAGCGTCTACGTCGAATTCATAGTGCTGGCCGCCGACTGCTTGAGACAAAGTGGCGGCGGCGTTGCGAGTCACTTCCCCGCTGTTGCGGGTTGCTTGGTAGACGGTGGTCAGGATTTCTTTGACTGCCTGTTCCGGGCTCTGGAAGTCGCAACCCGGCCAGAGGATTTGATTCATCTGCTCGGGTCCCAGCTCGTTCCAGGCCGATATGACCATGTAGTGGATCAGGCAGGCGATGGCTGAACTGTCGGCTCCGCCCGAGAGAGACAGGACGAACCCGCGCGATCGGCTCTTCCGCATGTAGTCCCACAGCGCCAGGCGCTGGGCTCGCGTAAATTCCTCCTCTTTTTGATAGGGGCCGCTCTCCCAGTCCTCGTGCTGCGGCTCTTCCAGGGTGGGAGGTAAAGGGGGAAAGCCGAAGGCGTGGCGGACTTCCTCTTCTTCTTGAAGGTTGGGCCGGTAAGAGAAGAGTCGAGCCTGGGCCATTCGATTTTGCTGAACATCCAGGGTGGCGGCGGTGATCATGCCCGGACCAAAGCGAAAGCGCGCCCCGTTGGCGACCAGCTGGCCGCCCGAGGCGATGATGGTGGAGCCATCGTAGAGGGCCCGACCGGCTTCATTGCCCAGCAGATTGGCATACACGTAGCCCACTCCAAAAGCCCGAGAGCCCTCGAGTACGAAACGCTCGCGCACCTCTTGCTTGCGGAAGGCAAAGTGACTGGCGCTGGGGTTTAAGATCAGGTCCACCGCTCTTCCGGCCAGACTGGCCCCGGGGCGGCTGGCCACCCAGGCGTCCTCGCAGATTTCAAAGCCGATGCGCAGGCCGCTCAGTTCGAAGACCAGATCTCCCACCGGAAACTCGCCCTGGGGAGTCACCACGTGGTTTTTGACTCCAGCCGGCCAGGGTTTGAACCAGCGAGGTTCATAGTGGATGCCGTCGCCGGCCAGATTCATTTTGGCCACGAAGCCCAAAATGCGACCGTCGGCCACCAGTGCAGCGCAATTGTAAACGGCCTTACGAACCATGAGCGGCAGCCCCAGGCTGACCACCATCCCCTGGGTATCGGGGAGTAATTCCTGCAGTACGTCCCAGGCGGTACGCTGCACTGCTGGCGACAGAAAAGCGTCTTCGCAGCCGTAGCCGGTGATGCACAGCTCGGGCAGGCAGAGCAGGCTGGCAGCCTGGGCGCGGGCCTGACGAATGGCCCCGCGAATGTTGTGCAGGTTGTTTTCCCAGTCCAAAGGGGTCTGGTTGAGGGCGGCCGCGGCCACACGAATACGCATCTGTTCTCCTAGACTTTCAGGGATTTCTGCAGGTACTCGACCAGCAGCGGGGCAACCGAGTGAACTTTGAGAAACGGGCAACGGAGGGCCAGGGCTCGGGGATGGGTGTCGGTCACGGCCAACGAGCGAATCAAACCCGAGCTTTCGATTTTGAAGAGAGATTCACCCGGGAAAATTCCGTGTGAAGCTACCGCGTGCACTTCCCGAGCTCCGCTTTCGAGATAGGCTTTGGCGGCCGAGAGCAGGCTGCCTCCTGTCCGAATCATGTCGTCGTAAATGATGACCTTGCGGTCTTCCACCAGGGCCTGGACGGCCCTGACCTGGGTCTGGGTTCCGGAAAGTCTTTGCTTGTAGACGAACGACATCCCCACCCCCATTTCCAAAGCCAGAGATTCAACCCAGGCGGCTCGGCCGCTATCAGTACTGGCCAGCACAAAGTCATCTCCGCCAATTTCCCGACACATCTCCTTCACGACTTCCTTGGCGTAAAGATGGGTGTGACGACACCCTCCTTCCAGGTAGTGGGGAATGCCGGCTGAGTGCAGGTCCACAAACACCAGATGGTTACCCAGATCGGCCTGGGGAATGGCCGAGAGCAGACGAGCGCGAGCCTTGGCCGTGACGATCTCGCCGGGCTGCACCGAGCGCTCCATGGTGGAATAGCCAAAGTAGGGAATGACCAGGGTCAGACTGCGCGCCTCATTGGCCAGCTGGTTGGCCAGGTCGAAGAGCTCCAGAGTGCAGCCGTCCTCGCAAGTGCCGCCCAAAAGCACCACCTGGCGTCCCAACACGGGAGAAAGCACTCGCTGATAGCGCTCGCCATCGGGGAAATGCTGCACATCCACCTGGCCGCGCTCCCAGCCGCCCGACTGACAGAGTCGGTCGCCCAGTTGTTGGTAAGCCTGGATCGAGAAGACGCTGATATCCGCCATGACTGCTCGCTTCGTAATGCTGCCTTCCACTTCCCTTGAGGTGCATGGGCGTGGCCAATTTTGGGGCCACGGGAGGCGGCCGTGGCCCTGAATCGAAGCGCTGCTGTCATGTCATTTACAGCTGGCCGTGCCGCAACTCTCCACTAGGAGCCAACAGCTCCTGGCTCGCGATTGGCTGGGAGTGGTGCTGCTGGTCTGGCTGGTTCTGGCTGCGGCCGGGGCGTGGCTGGACCCCTGGGACGCGCGTCTGACCGACCCCTGGTTGCGCCACGTCAGCCAGACCGTGGAGCTGGATGGGCGCATCTGCCTGGTGGAGGTCGACGATCGCAGCCTGGACGAGTTGAAGGCGCCGGTCAGTTTTTGGGCACCCCATTTCGCCAATACCTGTGCTCTGGTGATGCGCTCGGGGGCTTTGGCGGTCGGGCTGGACTGGATACCCTACGAAATCGACGAGGCTGTCTTTGACTCGTTGCGCCCTCACTTCCCGGAGTTGGGTCGCCCCGGCGAGAGTCCCTGGGTTCCACTGCTGCTGGCCCTCCAGCAGCGCTCCAAACCGTTGATGGTGCAGGGGATCTATCCGCCCAATATGCAGAGCCATTTGACGGTGCCGGCCAGTTCCCTGACCGAAGAGTTGAGAACGATCGTAGGCGAGCAGCAACTGGCTTTTCTGAATCTCAGTCGCGATCAGGACGGCGTGCTGCGCAGTCAATCGGTCTTACCGGTGCAGCTTCAGGAACCGCTTTGGGGAGCTTCGGTCTTTCCTCCCTTCGCCGCCCGGCTGGCGGAACTGGTGCAGAACGAGTTGCTGGAACCGGGACGGCGCACCTTTGCGGGACGGGAGCTGCCTTTGGATGAGGACGGTCGCCTGCGGTTGCTCTACCCCGCGCCCGGGCGGATCCCACACTACAGTTTGAGCGAGGTTCTGAAATGGCGCCAGCAGCCGGAAAAGCTCAAGCAGCTGTTCGCCAAGAAGGTGGTGTTGATCGGTCCGGGGACCAAGCTTTTTCAAGATCTGGTGGCCACTCCGTTGGGCGAAATCTACGGGGTGGAGGCCCATGCCGCGACTCTCAATGCTTTGCTCACCGGTGCCTGGGTGCGAAGCTTCAGTCGGGCGCAGATTCTAGGTCTGCTTTTTCTGGGAGTGGCTCTGGGCGGGACTCTTGGTTTGTGCTTCAGTACCGGTCCTAGCCTGGTGTTGTTGCTCCTGAGCGAGGCGGCCTATTTCGGGTTTGCCAGCCTCCTGTTTCGCACTCACTATCTGCTATCGCCGGTCCTGCCCGTGCTGCTCGGACTGGCGCTGGCCTGGGCTCTGGGCGCGGCCGAGCGGGCTCGCCGCAAGAGCACTGAGGAACGCTACGTTCGCCAGTTGTTTGGGCGCTATGTTTCGCCTTCGGTCATGCAGGTGTTGCTGCGCGATCCTGGTCAAACCGCCCTGGGGGCGGTGGGCAAGCGTAAGATCACGGTTCTTTTTTCTGACATCAATGGCTTTTCGGGGCATTGTGAAAAGAAGTCCCCGGAACAGATTATGGGCATGCTCAATGACTACTTTGAGCACATGAACCGGATTCTGTTCCGTCACGGTGGGACCATCAAGCAGTTTGTGGGCGATGAAATCATGGCTATGTTTGGAGCTCCGTTGGAGCACCCCAAGGCTGAGGAGGCGGCGGTGCTCTCGGCGGTGGAAATGTTACGCCACCTGGAGTCTTTGCGCGGAGCGGATCCGACGGAGGAGCACGGTTTCTATCACATCAAGGTGGGTATTCACAGCGGCGACGTGATCCTGGGCAATGTCGGCTCGAAGGAGCGGACCGAATATGCCGCCGTGGGCGATGACGTCAACCTGGGCTCGCGCATTATGAACATGAACAAGCAATTGCAGGCGGATATTCTGATCAGCAAAGAGGTCTACGAAAAAGTGCAGCACCTTCCCGGAATGAGCTTTGTGTTCAAGGGGGCCCATCCGGTGAAAGGTCGCGTGGAACCGGTGGAAATCTTTCAGGTGTTACCCTCGGTGTAGCGACTACTTTTTATCGGGGGGCGGACCGAAGCCCTCGGCTTCCTTCACCTGAATATTCAAGAGATACGGTATCTTTTGCACGCTCTGGTAGGACCAGGGATCACGGCCGGAGCGAATGAGCTGGCGCTCCTCGGAGTGATTGGCCTTCCACTTTTCGTATTCATCCTGCTTGCTGGCGGCATCGGCCACTTCCAGCTCCAGCTTGCGCTTTTCGGCTTCCAGATTGTCATTGGTCTGCTTGAGTTGCTTGTTGTCTCGCTTCAATCCGGCGACCTCGGCCTCCAACTGCTTGACCCGGGTGTTCAAGGCCACCACCTGGGCGCTCAGGGTTTTGTAGCGCTGATCCGCCTCCTGACGGCGCGGCCGCAAGACCTTGTTGATTTCACGGGTGACTTTGAGATGTTTCTCGATCACAGCAAGTTCGGCCAGATCCTGAGGAGTCATCTGCTGTTTGCTGACCACCGGCGCGGAGTCTTTTTCCAGTGTGGTCAGAACTTTTTCGCCCATCTCCAGATAGCGCTCGAACTGGCTGGTTACATCCTGCTTGGCGTCGAATTGCTCATTGGTCTGAACCATCTCCTCTTTCAGCACGAATGCCTCGCGCGAGGCAATTCCGCTGGGCAGAGCGCTCTCCAGCTTGGCCAGGCGATCGTTAAGGGAGCGATTTTCCAGTTTCAGGCGGTCAATCTCAGATTTGTAGGCCTCCGACTGGTCGGCGTTGCCCAGGCTGCGATCGGCATAGGCCATCACGTTGGGGGCAGCCGGTTGGCCGGAGGCGGTCTGACCGGCTTTCAGTCCCAGTTTCTTTTCCAGTGCGGTCAATCGCTGTTCCAGCTCGATGCGCTGCCCTTCCAGAGCCTGGGCACGGGCTTCAGCGGCCACGCGGCGGGCCGTTTCGCGGTCCAGTTCGGCCTGTTTGAGTTCCAACTTGGCTACGTATTCGGCCACGGCGGCGTCGGCTTTGGCCACGGCTTTGCCGGAGGCCGGAGGCAGACCTTTGGCCAGCACCCAGCTGTCGCTGCCGCCGTAAGATAGCCAGGGGGTCTGCTTTTGCCCCAACTTGCTGACCGCTTCGGGAACCTGAGTGCTGACGAATCTGGATAGGCCCTGCATGTCGATCACGCCCTTGTCATCCACGGCCTTTTCGCGCAGCCCGGCGACCAGGTAATAAGTGTAGAAGCCGTGCTGGAATTCATCCGATTCCCAGGAGCGTTCCCCGATTTTACAGGAGAACATGGTGGCGGTGCGGTCCTGGCCCACGTCTGTGCGCGTGAACGCGACATCACCCAGGCTGTTGGGTTCGCGTCCGGCGTTGTTGCGGCAGGCGTCCAATACCAGCCAGACATTGGCTGCTTTGACTTTGCCCAGGTAGTCCATCAACACCGCGCCGGGCAAGGAGCTGACACCCAGCGACAGGGTGTTACTGTTGTCAGATTCCTCCGTTAGCAGGTACGGCTGTTTGTCCATGGTGATACCGTGGCCGGCGAAATAAAAAATGATGGTGTCTTCTCGTTTGCAGTGGCTATTGAGCCAGGCCAGTCGATTGGCGATGTTGACCGCGCGAGGATGATTGGGGTCATCCGGGCTGTTGGAGGTCAATAAGAAAAGATTTTCATCCGGCAGCTTAAGAGTTTGCTTGAGTGCCTGGGCGAAGATATTGGCGTCGGCCACCGCATAGCGGAGCTTGGGTACGTTCGGATTCAGGTAGTTATCCACGCCGATCACGACGGCGTAAGTCTTGCCCTCCCCCCAGGCCCCCAGGGCCAGTGTGGACAGGCAACTGAAGACCAACAATCCCTTGCGCATGGGATACAAGTTCTGGCGCGAGCGGGTCGCCCCTGCCGGCCGATCAGTCTTTGCAGAGTCCGATTTTGGAAAGGTCCTCTCGGAATGCCGCCTGCATCGGCGCTCGCTGTTCAGGAGGGAAAGTTTGCCAGACAGGATGGTCTGGCTTCAGGCGTTCGCTCATGGCCTGCACGAAAAGTTCTCGCCGCTCGCTCTGAGCGGGGGAGAGCCCCTCACCCTTCCAGATCGATTGAATCTGCTCCTGACTGAGCGGGTGGTTGTCGGCTACAACCCAGTTTGAGGCAGATCCATACCCCCCGTTCACAAAGCCATAAAGCGAACGTTCACGCTCAGTTCTGAAAGCCAGGGCCACGTCGACATACGAACCTTCGATGCCGTCCTTGCCCAGTACGTAGTTGTCCGGGCCGAGTTCATAAAGCACGCCGAATGGACGATTGACGGGATCGACCTCGGCCTGGCCGGCCAACCACTGGTCAAGCAGCGCCTCCGCATCTTGCTTGCGCAATTTTCCGCCTGCCTGCAGGCTCTGGCCGGCGTCCATGCGGTGGGCGCGATTTTCAAGCACCACATATCCTTGCTGTGACTGAAGCAATGAGCGGTCGGTCAGCTTCACGCGCGTATCCATATGCTCGAAATCGATCATGCGGGCCGAGACTTCTTGAAAACGCTCCCGGTCGTGGACTTTCAGTTGTAGCCTGTGGTTCTCGTCGAACTCGGGACGTGCACCTTTGGGCAGCCTCAGAATCGAGCTTTCTCCGGCCGAGTTCTCCACCCGGTAGCAGATCGAGGTGGCGCCCACGAACTCGGGTACGAACTGACCGTCCTGGGGAGAAACCTTAAATACCTGGTCGCCCAGGGTGAAGTGGGTTTGGCCCGGTTGCATGGGGACGGCGAAGGATTTGGGGTTGAAACGTAGGGCATGAAGCTGGTTCACCAGGTCAGGAGCGGAGAGTTGGTAGTTGATTCCTTCAGTGATGTTGGTGTAGGAGCGTGAATCGGAGCCCAGATCGCGTTGCAACCGGCCCAGGGCGCGCGTCACCTCGTCGTTTTCCTCCTGGGGCAGGTCCAGCTTGGGCGCAAAAGCTGTTCGCAGTTCGTATTTCTGATCGGACAATCCGGCCACGACCGCGGTTTTCTGCAGGTTGACCACGCTGGTCCAGAGCTGGCGGTCCTTGGCCAGATGTTCTTGGTGGCTCTCTTTGAGCTGTCCCAGGCCCTGAGAAATCAGTGGATCGGAAAAGTTCAGGTGGGGGTTGGTGGCGCGGAAAAAGACCTGCATCAGGCCGTCGATGGACTGGCTGACTTGCTGGTTGTCCTGCCGGGCGGCTTGCTCGTAGAGGCTGGGAGCGTTCAGAAGCAACAGGGTGGGGGCCAGGGCCGGAGTCTGCTTGGCCTGCAACTGGGACTCCAGACTGTTGGCCTCTGCCCCCTGGGCCTGAAGCTGAGTCAAATCGTTCTGCAGTTCGCTCCAGGGCCGAGCCAGGCTGTTGAAAACCTGCTTGCCTTCAAGTCGCTTTACATATTCGCTGCGACTCTCTCGGCCTTCGGGTTGGAGAAACTGGCGCATGCTTTTACCGCCCAGCTCCTTGGAGGGCCGGTCAACCTCTTTGCCGGAAGCCTGAAGAAATTCCAGGGCCTGGTTGCGGGCCTGGTGATCTTGGGCTGGCTGGCCCTGAAAGAATTCGGCCAGCGTGAGTTTAGGGAAAGCTACGTTCAGGTCGGGAGCCAGGCGAGCCTCTGGGGCGAACCGGGCGGCCAGTTGAGGGGGCAAGCAAGAAAGTTGTTGGGGGCTGAGCAACTCCTGACCAGGACCGCCGCAAAGAATGGAGCTCGGGTCTTGAGTTCGCTGGACTTGCTGTTGGGCGTAGCCGTGGTCGTGAATATGTTGGAGATACTTCTTGCGTTCCGAAGGCAGTAGCGTGGGCAGTTCGGCCTCCACGATTTGGGAGGCGAAAGACCGCACCCGCAGCATTCCGACCAGGGTCTGGCGGTCGACCTGAGGATCAGCCAGACTCCATTGTAAGGCGGTGGCCTCCAGCGGTTGGCCCTTTTCGATGGCTTCGGCCGTTTTCATGAGCTGCTGGGGGGTCTGGGAGGAGGCCAACTGAAACGCTCCCCAGGTGGCCTGGTTCCAGCGCTGAGGGTCCGGTTTGTCTTGGAAGAGCTTGACCAGGGATCCGAATTCTGCGGCCGCCGAATCCAATTCTTGCGCTGAAAACACCGGTCTGGCCCGAGTGTTAAGCCAGGAGCTAAGTCGGTTGTCGGTGAGGGGGGCCGGAGTTGGAGGGGTGGCCGTCAGGAAGACCAGGGAGCCACTGTCTGAAATCGTCAGTCCGTTTTGCTCGGCCGCCAAACGGAGTGAATTGACGGCGGGCCGGGGTTGGGACGGGGGCTCGGTCTGGAGCGGAGGCTCGGCCGGGGAGGCGGGCAGGCTGACCGGGCCCGGGGCCGGCTGAGGAGCCAGGTTCAGAGTGATCTGGTCCTGGGGCTGTTCTGGGACAGCCTGGGCCGGCCTGAATTCCGTTTTCAAACCCGAGAACCCGGGCACGTAGCCCAGGTTCACGCGAGTCATCTTCGGATCAATTGAAGCCATCCAGGCGAATCTCCCAAATGTCGAGGGCCGGGAGGAGCGGTCAAACTCCTCCCGGCAGGGCGATTACTCAGGTTTGTGGCGCGGCATCTCGTCCAGAACGACCTTGGAGCCGTCCTTATGCGTGTAGGTGTCCACAAATACGTCGAGGTCGACCTTGCGGTAGAGGAACACTTTGCCGTCGGGCTGCCTGACCAGCATGCCGCCTTCTTCTGGAATCGGCTGCTTGACGGTGATGCCGCCGGTGGTGGGGGCTTCGAATTCGGCTGGTCCCTCGGCTACCAGGGCCTTACACACGTCACGGTCGTCACGGCGGAAGAGGCCAAACTGCGGGATACCGGTCGCCGAGGTCTCCATCGCGTTCATCTTCTTGGAGATGAAGTCGCGGTCTGAGTTATACATATCTTTACAGCCGACTTCCTCGGAGTTGGCGTAGGTGAGGACGGCCTTGAACTGCTCAAGGTTCATCTTGTTGGGGTCGCCGCCAATTTTCTTCATCATCAAGTCGGCCTGAGCCTCGGTCATCTGATTCATAATGACTACGCCCTGGCCATCTGACTTCACGGCCTGCCAGGCGTTGTCTTTTTGATTGAAAAACACCACGCCTTTGTCGCCGATGGGTTGGCCCTGCCAGTCGGTGATGGGGTTGCCCCCGATCTCGGCACCATTCTTATCTTTGGCGCCGGCGGGATAGACCAGCGGCTCGCCCTCGAAGTTGGGCACCGGGATGACAAATTTTTGGGCATTCGATACGACGTCTGCGCCCGTGTCCCACTTGACCTGGGCTGCTGTAATGGTGGGGATTCCTTTGGCTTCGGAAGTGGAGGAGACGCCGGCCAGTTTGGCCATGAAGCCGTCGATAGAAGCGTTGTGTTCGGCAGCAGGGGTCTCGGTCATTAGAAGCGTGCCTCCCTGGCCGTTGCTGATGCCCGGGCCGGGAGCGGGTTGCTCGGCGGGGGCTTGCTTGGGGGTTTCCCGAGGAGTTTCGATGGTGGTGGTCTGAGGTGCGGCGGCCGGAGCGGGAGTTTCGGCCGGGGCTTTGGCTCCAGAGAGGGTCACTTGCTCGCCCGGGAGGGACTGGGTCTCTTGCGGGGCCTCGTTCTTCACGATGGGACGGCCGGTGTTGACACCTCCAGTCGCGCTGAGTCCAGTGATTGCCGGATTGAAACCAATGTTAGCCATGTTTGCTGCTCCTACTCTGTTGCGTCCCGCGGATGTTATCATTTTGTTAACTACGGGACAATGCGAAATTCGTTAATCTTCCATTACATCCTAGGGGATGGGTCTGAAAGAGGTCTGAACGTCAGGCTCTTCGGACTCCGCTTTCCCTGGTGTCTGAATTCAGACTACCAGCCTCAGGTGGTGAGAAGGTGGTTTCGGGTCCGACTTTGTTGCGGCCTTGTGAATCTTGCAAGCCGTGTGGGCAACGGCCTTGGTTTCCAGTAAACGCTCGATTAACGCGAGAGGAGTCTCAGGGGGGTGGGAGCCTCGGGTACTTCCCGACGCAGGCGGGCCAGCACAGGGGTGGTGGAGAAGGTGGTGACCAGCGCCATCAATACGTAAATCGTGAACAGAGTTGGAGAAAGGATTTTGAGCTCCAGCCCCAGGTTGAGTACGATCAGTTCCATCAGCCCGCGGGTGTTCATGAGCACGCCCAGGCTTGCCGCCTCTCGGTTTTTGAGTCCGCAGATGCGAGCCGCGACCCAGGTTCCGCCGAACTTCCCCAGGCAGGCCGCGGCCACCACCGCGGCCACCGTCAACCAGGCCTGGCTTCCCTGAACCAGACCAATCGACGTGCGCAAACCGGTAAAAGCGAAGAAGGCGGGTAGGAGCAGAACCGAGACCAGCGTGTTCAGGTTTTGCATCAAGCTTCTGGCCAGGGGACTGTTATGGGGTATGACCGCGCCCAATAGGAAAGCCCCGAAGAGTGCGTGAATTCCCACCGCTTCGGTGGCGGCTGCCGACAGGATCGAAAAAATCAGAACCAGACCCAGGTCCTGACGCCGGTCCTGCCATTGTGAGGTGAGTTTTTGCAAGAGCGGCCTCACCACCAGCAGGACCGCCATCACAAAGACGGCGCTGAGAAGCAGGGTTTGAGCAGCCAACCAGGGGCTGGAGGTGGCTACGGCCAGCACGCAGGCCAGCAGGCACCAGGCAGTCACATCGTCCACAGCCGCGCAGGTCAGGGCCAATGCTCCCAGGCGGGTGCGCTGCAGATTCTGGTCGGTCAGGATGCGGGCCAGCACTGGAAAGGCTGTGACCGACATGGATACGCCCAGAAACAAGGCGAAGACGTGAAATGGGACATCTGGTCCGGCGTAAGTCGGGAAGAGCCAGAGCGAGAGCAGGGCCCCCAGGCTAAAAGGCACGACGATGCTGGCGTGGGAGATCAGCAGTGTGCTCTTGCCCTGATGACGTAGCAATGCCCAATCCAGCTCCAGGCCGACGAAAAACATATAGAGGATGACGCCAATGCGGGCCAATACCCCGAGGGCGGCGGTCACGTCGGGAGCAAACAAGGTGGCCGCGGCGGTTGGCCAGATCCATCCCAGCAAGCTGGGGCCGAGCAAGATGCCGCCCAGCACTTCACCCATGACTGGCGGTTGCTGGACGCGAGCCATCACTTTGCCCAGACTCTGAGAAGTGGCCATGATCACGGCCAGCGCCAACAAGAGTCGGGCGATCATCCCGTTGTCGTGATGGGTTCCCTGGCCGAAACCCAAGCTTGGACCACCCGCCGCTAAGCTTTGCCCGGCCTGGTTGACCAGCCAGAAGATCAGCGCGCCGCCAGCCAGGAGGGCCAGATAATAGGTGGCCAGGCGCGCCCCGCTGAGTCTGGGTCGGTCTAGAACTTGCATCTCAGCTAAGGCCTTTTTCCAGGGGATCGGCTTTCCTGCCGAGGAACCTCTCGATAGCATTCAGGGATTCAGGCGTGGCTGCGGTGCGATCGATTGCTTCGGCTTCCATTTGCAGGCGTTGACGTACCCACTCGGGCGGGTTCAGCAGGTGCTTGCTCTCGCCAAAGGCTCGGGTGGGCCCGCCCGCCAACTGCTCCAGCAGTTGACTGGTCCTTGCGGGCAGAAGCTCTGAAGTAAGGAGCTGGTTGACCAGCCCCAGCTGGAGAGCTTCAGTCGCACCCAGGATACGGTCCTCACAAAGGAGGGACTGAGTCTGATTCATTCCGATCAATTGGGGCAGGCGAAAGCTGGAGCCGCCGTCCAGGGAGACCCCCACCTGGGGGTAGGCCAGACGGAAGCTGGCGCGCTCACCGGCCAGTCTGAAGTCAGCGCAAAGTGCGATTGACATGCCGCCTCCGGCGGCGGCTCCGTTCACCACGCAGACCACAGGCTTGGGCACTGTCAACAGCAGTTCGCAGACCTGATGCATGGCGCGTACCAGCCGCGAGAGACTGCCCGCGCCCTGGCTGGCGGCCCATTTGAGGTCGGCCCCCACACAGAAATTCTTGCCGGCTGAATCCAGGAGAATGGCACCGATAGAGGGGTCCTCGGCGGCGGCCTCAAGTTGGCCGGCCAGCTGCAAGCAGAATTCAGGAGTCAGCGCGTTATAGGGAGGTTTGTGCAGGCTGACCCGTCTCCATCCAGGTCCTTCGGGCCGGCTCACGCGGGAGGCAGAAGTCCCTGCAGAACGTCCTGGATGCGCTCCGACCAGGCGCCTTCAGTGTGGGTTCCGCCCGGGATTTCACGATATAGAAGCCCGGGCTGACCCTGGGAGGCCAGCACGTCGCGCAAGGCTCGGGTATTGTCGAGCGTGTCCGGTATCCCGTTTTGATCGCCGTCGGTCTGGCTTTCTCGGTCGCCCATGTCCAGCCAGATTTTGGCCGGCCGCTGGGCGGGGGGATGCTCGGCCCAGCTCTTGATCATATCCTTCTCGGCAAACCACAGCGAAGGTGAGAGAGCGCCCACCAGTCCGAAAGTGTTGGAGTGAGCCAGCCCCAGGTAGAGCGAAACCAGACCTCCCATGGAAGAACCTAACACGCCCGTGCTTTCGGGAGCGGTCTGGGTGCGATAGGCGCCGTCGATCATGGGCTTCAGCTCGGTTTTGAGGAACTGAGCAAATTTCTCGGCTCCACCCCCGCCATACTGTGGGTCGGCCTTGGGGGAATACTCCTCAATGCGTTGGGCGCCGGCATTGGAGACGGCCACAATGATGGCTTCCTTCATGGTGCCCTGAGTCATCGCACGCTGGGCGGCCTCGTCCATCCGCCACTCGTTGCCGCCGAAAGCGGTGCCCTTTTCGAAAACGTTCTGGCCGTCCATGGCGTAAAGCACGGGGTAGTCTTTATCCGGGTTTTGGGCATATCCGGGCGGAAGGTAGACCCAGACCTGGCGAGAGTTGCCCAGAATTTCGGATTTTACCTCGTGGTAGCGGATATCGCCGGTCATGCTCCAGCCCCAGGCGGGTGGACCTTCGAGCCGTGTGCCGCCCAGTTCCACCCGGTCGCTCGCGGGCGCAGGCCCCGAGCTTTGGGTGCGACGGGCGTTTGGCAAAGGATTGTGCAGAGACAGGCGGTCGCGAATCACCATCCCATTCTCGGTCGCCTAGGGTTTCGAATTCAAGCCTGGTTTGTTACGGTATCGCCGGTAGAGCTGTTTTTGGCGGTCGTCCAGGGAGATCTCCTCACCTTTCACCCAGGCCCGGGTCACCCGGGTGCGGCCGTCCAGCAGAGGACCACTGGTGGCGATCAGGGTGGCCCGCTGACCGGCCGCCAGACGACCCTGGTCGGTCAGGCCCAAAATCTGGCAGGGCACGCAGGTAATCGAGTCGATCGCCTCAGCTTCATTCCAGCCGTGAGCCCAGGCGGCCGCGGCCAGTTGAGGTAGCCAGCGTGCGTTATCGTGGCTACCCGGACCGGCCAGCGCGACTCGTAAGCCGCCCGCCTTAAGCAGGGCAGGCGTGTGGTAGTAGATGTCTTCGTCCTGATAGTCGTGAGCGGGCAGTCGATAGACCTGGGTGTAAATGATGTCCACCTGCTCGGCCGCCAGTTCGGGAATCAACTGGGCCGCCTCTGCGCCACCGACCAGCACCCACTGAACTTTGAGACGCTTGCAGAATTCCAGGGCGCTCTCGATTTGAAATTTGGTGTCGGCGTGAATGTAGAGCTTCTTTCCGGCCAGGGAGGCCAGTTCGGGGCGAACCGGCCTCTGAGTTTCGGGCAGCTGGGCGTAGGCTCTGGCTTCCTCAATCCGGTCTTCCATCTGGGCCAGCTGTTCTTTCCAGTGTTTGCGGGCTTTCTCATCCTCCTTGTGATCCCAGTTTGGCCAGTTGACGACCACTCCGGGCGAAGCCATCAAGCGCATGTCCTCTGGGGTCCAGCCGGTCAGGCTCATCACCGCCACCTGGCCGGCAAAGCGGCCGCCCACCGGTTGCAGGGCGGCCGTCAGCACCCCGGCCGAACGGGCCACCGGCAGCAGTTCCGAGTCCGGGTTGAGTGAGAGCTCGGGGCGTAAGTCGGCATTGTTGTCACTGACTTCGGCAAAGTCGTTGCCGCCACGAATGGCGTCGATTTCGCTCAGCCCTAACCAGGAGTCGCTTTCTACCAGGCCTGGATAGAGGTGTTGGCCACTCAGGTTTTGCACTTGAAATCCCGCCGGCACTTCCTGAGAAATGGCCTGAATCCGATCCCCTTTCAGAATCAGGTTGGCCTGCAGGGCCGGCTGCCCTCCACCCGGATGAATGGTGGCGTTCACCAATGCCAGGCCGGGTTGGGCCCAGGCCTGCCCGCTCAGCAGCATGGCCCAAAGAAGCTTTTTCATGATTTTTCCTCCGCCGCTGCTTGCTCAAGCCACTTCTGCCTCAGTTCGCGCTTGTGGGCCTGGCTTTGCTGATAGGAATGGCGTTCAAAAACTTGACTGCCGTCCACCCAGGTGCGCAAGCAACGGCTTTCGGGAGCAAAGGGGGAGCCGCTCCAAAGGGCGCAATCGCCGTCTTTCCCCACTTCCAGACTGCCGGTTCGATCATCGATTTGGAGCTGACGAGCGGGATTCTTGGTCAGGAAATTCAGGGCTTCTTGCTCGCCGAGCGAGCCGTAGCGCACCGCTTTTGAGACTTCGCCCAGCAGGCGGCGAGCCAGCTCATCGCTGTCGGAGTTATAGGAAACGGTGACGCCTTTTTCATGAAGCAGAGGTCCGTTGTAGGGAATGGCGTCGCGGACCTCCAGTTTGTAAGCCCACCAGTCCGAGAAGGTGGAAACGCCGGCGCCGTGCTTTTGCACCTCCTCGGCCACCTTGTAAGCTTCCAGCCCGTGCTGCAAGGTGGCGACGCGGAAATGCATTTCTTCGGCCAGGCGCAGCAGCATCAGGATCTCGTCCTGTCGATAGCAGTGGCAGTGGACCAGTCGTTTGCCGTCCAGAATTTCGAGCAGCGTTTCCAGGGCCTCGTCGGGTTCGGGTTTCTTCCCCTGCTGTTGAAGTTGACGATACTTTAGAGCTTCCTGGAAGCGCTGGCGAATCAAAGCGGCCACACCCAGGCGGGTTTGCGGATAGCGGCTGGTGTAGGCATCGCCCCAGTTGGACTGTTTGGGGTTTTCGCCCAGCGCAAACTTGATGCCAGGCAGGGCTCCGGAGATCGGCAGTTGCTCGGGGCGGGCTCCCCAGCGCCATTTGACCGTCACGGTGCGGCCTCCAATAGCGTTGGCTGAACCATGGAGCACATGGGCACAGGTTACCCCTCCGGCCAGCTGATTCAGGATCTGGGGATCGAGCGGGTGTAGCACATCCCGAATATCGACCTGGGCTGTCACCGCCTGGGTGTCTTCGTTGACGTCGCCGAGGATGGCGGTGTGGCTGTGGGCATCGATCAGGCCCGGCAAAAGATGTTGGCCCCTGGCGTCCACCACCGGGACTCCGGCTGGAGCCACCAGGGCGGGCCCCAGTGCGCTGATTTTGCCTTTTTGAATCAAGACATCACAATGGTCTAAGCGGCCCTGGGCGGCCTGGGTCCAGACGGTCGCGTTCTGGATGAGCACCGAACCCGGTCCCGGCCAGGCGGCCGGGGTTTCGTAAGTCGACCCTTGTGGTGCGGTCACCGCTTTCAAGGTGTGTTGGTGATCGGCGCTGACCCGGCGAGGAATGCCCTCCACCCAAACTTGCTCAATGGCGGAGTCGGGTGCGAAAGGGGCGCCTTTGCGCACAACCAGCGTGGCCTGCTTGCCGACTTCCAGGCTACCCAGCTGGTCGCCCAGGCCAAGCCACTGAGCCGGCCGTCGGGTCAGGGCTTCCAGCAGCTGACTTTCCGACAAACCGTAGCTCTTGACGAGCAGAAGTCGCTTGGGGTACTTGCTCCAGTCGTCCAGCCGGTGCAGTGAAAAGCAGTAGGGGCGTTTGAGGCGCTGGGCCAGAGCCGGGCCGGAGCGCCAGGTGGCGGCCTGAGCATAGGAGATATCCGGGCGGCGAGCGGCATGCAGTTCCAATTTTGGAAAATCCAGAGTCAGCACCAGCTTGCCGTCCAACCAGTCGGGTTGCAGCACCGCGTCGGGTGTGGTCACCCAAACCTTGGGCAGAGTGCCCAACAACCGCTGCATGCAGAGGCCCTCCATCAGATTGCGGCCTTCAAAGTAGAAGGGCTGGTTGGCCCTGCGGGCATTCTCGAGCGCTTCCCAACTCGGGGGGGCTCCGGTGGGATGCTGGCTGGCGGCCCATTCAGCCTTGCGCAAAGTTTGGCGAATCAGTGAAAGATTGCCCATCAGGCTGCTGGGGAAATCCTCGGCTTGTGGCTGGCCGCTGAGCGAACGCAGGCCGATGACCTGGCAGCTGTTCGATTTGAGCAGGTCTTCGTGCAGTTGATCACTCTTGAGGGTATAGATCGCCCCCTGACCGCGAAAGATGCCCTTTTGAGGCACCACCTGGAAAGTCAGGATACCAAGCCCGCGCAGTTTATCCATGCGCTCGGAGCTCAGGCTAAACTCTTTTTGCACCTGATGCTCAGCCGCCAGTGCGGGTGGCTGTGCCTGGCTGGCTGCCTTTTCTTGGGAGCCTCCTGAGCGGAGTTCATCTCCCCGCCCGCTTTCCTCGGATTTGTCTTCGGTAGCTTCATTCTCGGCTTCCTGGTCGCCCACAAAGGGGTCCACAAAGCCGGCGTGGAGGACTTTGCCCCGACAATCCCAGACCCGTGCTCCGGCGGGCACCTGCACCCCCACGCCGACTGCCTTGATTTTTCCGTGTTCAACGATCAAAGTTGCGTCTTCGAGCACGTCCTCGGGGGTGACGTAAATTTTGGCGTGAGTCAGGGCGTGCAGCGGATAATCCGAAGGCAGGCCGGGCGGAGCGGCCCAGGCGGAAGCGCTGAGCGCCAGGAGCATAGAGAGGCGACGCATGGCGCGCCGCTTTCGAATGGGGTCGGGAGAGTTCCTGGGCGCGATTTCTCACTTCGAATGGTATTGGAATACTTTCTTGGATTCTCTCCAAATGGGTATAAGGAAGCGTAACCCTTCCTGAGGAGGACCGCGTCATGATGCAAGTCGTGGAGATCAATGCCTTCGGGCCGGTGGAAAACCTGGTGTTGACTGAACGCAAACGGATCGAACCGGCGGCCGGGGAAGTGCTCATTAAGATCAAGGCGACCGCCGTCAATCCAATCGACTACAAGATGCGCCGAGGACTGTTGGGCGGGGAACTGCCGATGGTTCTGGGTCATGATCTGGCCGGCACGGTCGTCGAACTGGGCGATGACGTAACCGGACTGCACGAAGGTGAGCAGGTCTGGAGTTATCTGGGCGGACCCAAGAGCAATGGTGCCTACGCCCAGTATGTCAGCGTACCCCGGGAATTTGTCAGCCGCAAGCCCATCAATTTGAATTTCCTGGAAGCGGCGGCTGTGCCACTGACCGGCCTGACGGCTTACGAGGCGGTGTTCGAGAAGGCCAAAGTGCAACCCGGTCAGAGCGTTTTGATTACCGGAGCTTCAGGCGGAGTCGGCAGTATGGCCGTGCAGATGTGCCTGATGCAGGGTGCCCGTGTGCTGGCCACTGCAGGCAGCGAACGCTCCCGTGACTACTGCACGCGAGTGCTGGGGGTGCCAGAGAAGCAGGTGATCAGCTATCGAAACCGCTCCTTGGAGGAGCTTGAAATGGAGATCTACCGAAAGAATGAGGGCCGTTCGGTGGACATCGCTTTCGACTTCGTGGGTCATCGAATCAAGCAGCTCTGTTTGCGGGTGATCGGCTTTGGCGGCTCGGTGGTCTCAATCGTGGAGGAACCCAGTGAGGTGCTGGCCTCTCAGCTTTTCGACGCGCGCAACAGCCCTCTGTTCACCAAGTCCGCCTCCATGCATTTTCAGTTCCTGGGAGCCCGAGCTCTCTTCGGCGGCCGGCAGGACTGGCTGGTCTACCAACGCGAGCTGGAAACCCTGTGTGAGTGGATGGAGGCTGGCCGGCTCAAGCCCCCGTTGGTTGGGGACCTGGGCAATTTCTCGGAGGCCTCCATCCAGGGAGCCCACCGCTTGCTGGAAGAAGGTGACGTGCACGGCAAACTGGTGGTTCGTTTCTCTGACTCGGGCCGCCGAATGACTTAGTCTCAGCCAGTGGACTGGGAGGAACCTTTGGCGGGCGGCGGAGAACGCTGGCGCTATGTATCGTAAAATTCTGGTGCCCCTGGACGGTTCACAGAAATCCGAGCTTGCGTTGCCGGTGGCCCGGCAACTGGCCGAACCGATGGGCAGCGAAGTCTGTCTGCTGGTGGCGGTGGACCTGGGTAAGGTGCTGTTTGTCGACCGCCAATCCAAGCTGCCTACCGACTTCGAAAAGTTGGGGAACCAGCAGTTGAAAGAAGCTCAGAAGTACCTGCACGAAGTGCAGGAACGCCTGGGCGGGGCTGACCTTAAGGTGTCCATTCATGTGGAACAGTCCGATCCCCGCGACGCGATTATTCATTACGCCAGCGAGGAGGACGTGGACCTGATTGTCATGGCCTCGGCAGGCAAGAGCAACTGGATGCGTTGGATCAGCGGAAGCATTGCCGATCAGGTTTTGCGTACCAGTCCTTGTCCGGTTTTGGTCGTGCGTCCCCCTGTTTCAAACGAGCCGGCCTAGAGCTTCCAGCCCTTCCTTGAGTCCCTTGCGACCGTAGCCCAGTCGAAAGCGGTCCGCAGGCACCTGTCCTAAGCCAGACCTGTAAATACTGGCGGGCAAAAACAGGCAGCCGCCTTGCTCGAGCATTGCCTGGCACCAGGCTTCCACGCCCTCGCTGCCGAGATAACGGGGAAAGGCCACACATCCCCCCTCTGGTCTTTTCCATTCGAAGAGATGCTCGCGCGCTGCAAAGAACTCGTCCCAAAGGCACAGGTTGGCCCGGGTCAACTGTCGATTGCGCTGCAAAAGTTGAGCGCCACGGGTCAGGGCCCGGCAGGCCAGCCATTCCGAGGGCGCGCTATTGCAGATGGAGAGATAGAGTTTAAAGCCAAGCAGACGCTGCATAAGCTGCGGATCCTGGCAGGCGATCCAGCCGAGACGGAGCCCGGGCAGTCCGTACGCCTTGGACAGGACGTTGAGTGAGAGGGCCCGCTCATAGAGGTCAGCCGCCTGAGGCAGGGTGTGACTCGGGTCGCGTTCCAGTCCCCGATAGACTTCGTCCGAGAACAGCCAGATTTGTCTTTCCCGCAGGACGTTGAGCAGCTCCAGCCAGCCCCTTTGGGTCATGACCTTGCCGGTGGGATTATTGGGAAAATTCACACACACCAGACGAGTATTGGGTCGAAGTAGTGAGCGCAATTCGTCCAGGTCGGGTTCCCAGTCATTTTCCGGCCGCAGGGCCAGCCCTGAGACCGAACCTGCTAGTTGAATCGGGAGCTCTTCCATCGCCTGGTAGTTCGGGTAGGTGACCACAGCGTGGCAATCCCGATCGAGCAGGCAGTGCATCGCGCAATACAGACCTTCTTCCGCTCCGCAAAAGGTCAGGATCTGGTCGACCTGGATCTTATCATAAGTGGCGGCAATGGCCTGGCGCAGTTCCAGGCCGCCCTCGCTGGGAATGTAGCTTAGAGGTAAATCCATCAGTTCCTGAGGGTCGTCCAGCAGCTCCCCCAGGCGGCAGCTTTCAGCATCGGAGGCGGTCAGGTGGTGGCGGGCAGCGAACTCCCAGCGCGTAAAGAACTTCTCCAGACGAAAATCAGGCAGCATTCAACCAGCCCACAGGGCCACTCGTCGCCGTTGAGAAAATGGATGATTCATCAGTGCCGCTATCCTATCGGATCATCCGAACGAGCACAAGAAAGCGGGCAGGCGGGTGGCCCGAATAGGACATTTAACCCCCTCGCCCGAAGCGCGTCAAATGAGCGACGCCCAAACCACCCAGAACGCCCAAGAGGCGGAACACCAGGCTCTCCGAGCCATGCGAGATGCTTTCGTCAGTGCCTACAATCGTGGCGACATTCACGGTATGCTGGCGGTGTGCGACGAGAACGTCGCCTTTACCGCTATGGACGGCCGAGTTTGCCACGGCCACGCTGGCTTGCTCGACTACCACGAAAAGATGCTGGCCGGACCGCGTCCACGCGTCAAGTCCACCTCGATCGACTCGCTGGAAGCGGATCAGTTGACCACTCTCTATGAGGGCGGCTTTGGAGTGGCTACCGGCTGGGCCGAAACCAGCTACAAGCTGGCCGACGGTCTGGCATTTACCTGTCGGGTCCGCTGGAGCAATTCTATGGTCAAGCGGGATGGGCAGTGGAAAATCGTATCCGTGCATACGTCCAGCAATATCTTCGATAATCCGATTTTGAATTTGTCCAAGAAAGCGGCTGGTTACACGGCCGCGGCCACGGCCGCGGTGGGCCTGGCCGTGGGTGGAGCACTGGGCTGGTTCTTCCGTCGGCGCTAAAGAGCCTGGCCGGATACCCGGCCTTCTGCGGGGCCGGTTCAGCCTACGCCCGTGAACAGATTCTTGGAGGATGAAATTTCGTTGATCGCTGGAGTCAGACTCGCGCTTGTCAAGGGAGTTTCCGGCCAGGCACCCGGGAGCTGTTGACATTCAGCCAGTTTTTGACGTCATTGAGCCATCTGGCTCTTCGAAACAGAGGGCGCAGAATCGAGCGACAGCGCCTGACCAGTTACCGCTCCTCGTCTACCGGGCCTTGCGGGCGGGGGCCAGAATGCTGCTGCTGCCATACTGGCAGCCGCAGATTCAGGGGCTGGAGCATTGGCCGGCCCAGGGTCCCGCGATTCTGGTGGCCAACCATCCAACCCTTTTTGATCCCTTCCTGGTGGGGGCCATCACTCCGCGTCCGCTCGATTTTTTTGTCCGCCACGAGGTTCTGCGTATCCCCGTGCTGGGAACTCTGATCGGTTGGTGTCAGCCGATTCTGGTTCGGCCCGGACCGTCAGCATTGGAAGCTGCCCGCCGACGGCTGGAGCAGGGCCGGGCCGTGATGATCTTTCCTGAGGGACATCAAACTCACCAGTTGGAGCTGGAACCTTTTCGCAGTGGCGCGGCGGCTCTGGCCGTACTCTCGGGTGTGGCGGTGATCCCCCTGGGACTCTCCGGTCCGGAGCAACTCTCCACCGCTCGGGGGGCCTGGGTTCAGGGAGGTCGAATGGTGGCTCGCTTCGGCCCACCACTTCAGGCGGAGCCGGGCGAGACGAGCCAGCAATTTGGCGAGAGATTGCGCCGGGCTGTCAGCGCTCTGCTGATCGACCAGCCGGTGGCAACCCCCCAAACTCACCTGACCTATCGGCTGGCCCAGGCATTCTGGGTACCAGCCACCTGGCTGATTTTCAAACTGGCCGATTGGATCAACCCGAACAACCGGCGTTGAGCGCCTCCAGCCAGAGTGCTGGCATCGACGCCGCGCTGAAGCAGCGAGGCCAGCCATGGACTGCCCGGCTGGCTGGCACCGGCCTGCTTTGCCTCGCGCGGTCAGGCAAGCCACTGGCCGGGTAAGTGCAGGCTCCAGTCCGCTTCCAACCGGAGGCTGGCCACCTTCACCTCGCCCCGACGGCGCCCAAGTCCCTCCAGACGGGAGTAAAAGGGCTCCCAGTTGTCGCTGCTCAATTGGTAACCGCGCAACGGCTGCAGTTGTCCCAGTTCGCGGCACAGGCGGTAGTGATAAAAGGAGCAGAGCTGTTGCTCGGCCTTACGAACCTGCTGCTCAGCCAGGTTGCTGGCATAAAGCACGTAACTGTCTTCTTCGAAAGCCACAAAGCACGGACCCGATCCCTGGGGCAGGCAGAGGTCTACAGCTTCCGGGGTCAGTTTTTCACCAAAGTGATCGCTGACCAGACCGGCGCGGCCCACAAAGGTCAACAGGGGGCATTCGTTCAGGAACCCTCGCACGCTGACCTGGTCTCCCAGGCGGTAACGGTAGAATCCGCCGCCTGTGCTGACCACCACCTCATAGGTTTGACCCTGGCAGAGTTGATGGGCCAGATGAATTCCGCTCGAATCCAGGAATTCAAAGAAATGACTGCGCAGGGCCAGCGCGCCTCCGGCTCGGCCTAGCAGGGGGAAGCTCACGAAAGCTTCGGTCGCCAGCAGTCCTTTGGGTTGAATAAACAAGTCTGGGAAGTCGGCTCGCAGCTCGGTCAAGAAGCGTTTTGAAGGTCCATCGGCCCAGCAACTGAGCAGGCGGAGTCGGGGCCATAGAGCCTGCAGTCCTTGCTCTCGAGCTCTTGCCATAGGCTGGCTCAGACCGGGCAGGCTGGCGAAATCAGTCCACTTCTGTCGCAGCCTTTCCAGCAGCAGTAACCAGTAGCTGGGACTCCATACCGAGACAAGATTCAGGTCGCGACACCTCAGCAGGTGTTCCAGGGTTTCATCCAGCCCGCACGGGCGGGGGACAGCCAGCATGCGACGCACCAGTTGCTGACCCCAACCGCTGAGATAGGCGGCATCGTCTTCAAAACCCACCGGGATGCCCTGTACTTGCTCCATGCGTTGCGGTGGCGGGGTGATGGCCCAGTAAGCACGTCCTCTCATCAATTCGGGCTTGCCTCCATAGAGGTCGGCGATCCAGGGCGAAAGCCCTCGTTGAAAATCCCGTTTGAGCGAGGCGGTGTAGGGGATCAGCTTGAGTGCCTGGGTTCCACTGGTCGGTTCAAACAGCCGAATGGGCTCCGAACAAAGTTCTGACGGTCGTTGCTCTATCCAGGGTTGGAGCTGGGCATATTCAACCAGCGGGAGTTGCTGGCGAAAGTCGCGCCACGAAGTCAGGCGGTGAGCGCGAAAATATCCGCAGTTCTGGTTGCGATGGAAAAGCTCGCGAAGATAGCGTTCCTGGGTGAGGGCCACCCGACGAGTGGCGCGTTCGAAGGCGCGCCACTCGGGCAGGCAACTAAGCCACCAGAGCCCGGCCGTCATCGCAGCATGCGCTGGCCGGCCGGGGTGAGATTGGCGCGCTCCAGCCAGGTCAGGCAAACCAGTTCCACTCCCGTCTTCCAATCGGGGTTTTTCTCCAGGAAGAAGTTTGCGTGCTGGTCCAGACGGCGCTCGGGAAGCTCTTCCAGGCTGGCGGAAGTGAGCGCTACTCGACCTTCATGGTAAAGCTCCCCGTAGCGTTCCCGGGCCAGCGCATCCAGCATGGTTTGAACCTCGGGTGGCGTAGGCTGGTCGAAACGTGGATAAAACCTTTGGAAAAAGACCGGAAGAAATCGATAGGTACGAAAACCCGCGCAGAGCAGCAGCCACAGGCAGGGCTGTTTTTCCTGGTCAACTCGCTCAAAGACAAAGCGTCCCCACAGGCGGGGAAGGTCGTAGCCGTGTCGGTGTCCGGGGATGACCAATGTATCTCCTGAGAAATAGACCACAAAGTCCGAATGCTCACGTCGCTGCAGGCTGGAAAAGCCGACCACCTGATCGTCTTGACGCAGGAGGAGGACCCAGTCTTTAAGAGTCAGGTCGCGCTCGAATTGATGGGGGCCGCCGTAGTGCCTTTCGTAGAGGGCTTGCAGCACGGCGCGGTCACACTCGGCGAGCTGCCTGACCGGGATGACTTCTTGTTTTACAACCATGCGAGCTCCAGATAAGGTTCGCCTTCGGTCAGCATGGTGGGCTGGCCCTGGTAGCGCACTCGAAAAACCTGGCTGCGGTAGAGGCGGTGGCGAAAGCGACGGGCGATCCGCAAGTAAGGACTGCTTTCAGATAGCCCCAGGTAGATCCACTGCAGGCCCAAGGAGTGACCCAGTCCCAACATGCTTTGAAGCCATTTCCAGAATGAGGCGGGGCGATATCCGTCGCTGCAGAGGTAGCCGAGATAACCGCCCCGGATGGGCGAACCCGGAGCCGGCAGTGGAGGCCGCCTGCGAAGTCTTTGCCAGACATTGTATACCGGGCGGAGCCAGCGCAAGGGTCCGTGATAGCCGTGCACCAGGGTTTGGCGACTGGCCGACAGGTCTCGTAAAGCCCCAACCATGCCGTCCTCTTCCAACCACAAGCGACGCTCGCCGGGCTCCTCCAAGGGTTCGCAAGGGAAGAATTCCCGCGTCCGACCCCATTCCAGGCAGCTCAGCGCATGCTCGATCGGACTGGATCGGATCGGCCCAGGTCGGGTTTCCAGGGCCAGGGTACAGAGTACTCCGGCCGGGAAAAAGCGAGGCCAGCTGGGGCGAGCCCGTTCCACCAGCAGCTGATGGGCCAGCTGATTGCCCTCTACGATGGTGGCCAGGTATTCTTCCACCGGATCTTGTTCGTGCAGACGGCGCAATAGAGCAAAGCCTTCGGCCAGCAGATTGCGCCCCTGTAGCCGCGGAGCCACGCGCAATCCGCCCAGATAGCCCAGCCGGTGAGGACGTCCGCCGCGCCAAAGTTGGGGAGTGGCGCGAACCGCCATGGCCGCCAGCTGGCCCTGGCTGCGCCCGATGAGCAGTTGATCGCGCGAGCCTTCGAAGCAGCGTGGATAGCTCAAATCGATCCAATTGCCCGGAACGGGAAGGGCAGAGAGAGCGAGCATCTCGGTCAGGTCGGCCCCGGTGGCCAGGCGAAACTCGTTCATGCTCGGCGGACGACCGGCGTGCCTCGGGCCGGTACAACCAGGAAGAGTTGGCGCCTCGGTCGGGGGGGTTCCACAAGCTCGAGCTTGAAGCTCTGCAGCACGGTCTGAAGCATGATGACCAGCTGGCGCAAGGCCATGGGCTTGCCCGGACAGATGCGCTCTCCTATCCCAAAGGGGCAATATTGATGCGGATCAACCGGTCTCAGGAAGCGCGATGGCTGCATGCGCTCAGGTTGCTCCCAGTTGCGATGATGCAGTTCCGGGATGGCGGGCATCACCACCGTGCCCGGGGCCAGACGGTGAGGTCCTAGCTGACATTCTTCTACAGCCGTGCGTGTCAGCTGGGTGACGGGAGGGCACAATCGCATACACTCCTGCACATAGGCCAGCGTGAAGGACTCATCCCCGATTGCGATTCGATTGCGGGCTTCGGGATAGAGCAAGGCAAAACACCAGGCGAAGGTTGCGGCCGTGGTTTCGTGACCAAACATCAACTGCGGCAGCAGCTCTTGAGGCCAGATTTGCGAAGGAAGTCGAGCGGCGATGCTGTCCGGGGGAGCGCTCCGGGCCGCCTGCAGCAGCGCCGTCTGCAGTCGAGCTCGGCGCCGCAGCAGGCGACCCCAGGGAGACCAGCGGCCCAGGTCAACTCGCAATTGATTCAGGAAGAGTAAAAAAGGGCTGGAGAAGGAGGCTTGAAATTGCTGACACAGGGCGAGCAGGTCCTGGTCGTCTCGACCGAACAGGCCCCTGAGGATGATGCGCAGGCTGGTCCGATGAGCGACCGCCTGGAGCGAGACCGGTCGGCCCAGGGGCATTCGCCCAAATTCCTCAAGGGTCAGGCCGGCCACCTCGGCGTCTGAACTGAATGAGGTCAGAGCTTTTCGAACCTGGCGGCTGCGCAGGCGATGAGGGGCACTGGACATCACGATCAGGTGGTCATCGCCCAGGGTCGCGCGCATGGCTCGATGGGCCCGACCTCCCTCCAGGCCAGGGTGACGAGCCAGCTGAGAGACCACCTCGAAGTCGCCGGTGATGAGTACCCGCCCCAGGCCTGGTAAACGGGTCCAACAGTCGCGCTCTTTGCGCAAGAAGGAGTAAGGCCGCATCAGCAATTGATAGCCGTTCCAAAGTGAATCGATCATGGGGCCAGCCGATCGTAGATCAGACGGACACCGGCCTGGGCTAACAGCAGGCCGCCGAAGATGTCGATCAGATGATGCTGGTGAACCAGCAAGGTGGAGAAGGAGATGGCCGCCGCCCAACAGGCCATCGGCCAGTGAGTGCTGCCGCGAGCACGCGAAAGCACCAGTGCGGCTGAAACCGCCAGAGTGACGTGCAAACTCGGAAAGTAGTTGTGACGCAGGGCCAGGTCATTGGACAGATTCCACACCCATCCGTCCCAGCCGGAGGCCGGACCCAGATGGGGGTAGCCATCTTCCAGGGGCAGCAGCCAGAAGCACAGGGCGGCCACCAGGGATTGGCAGATCAGGGTGATTGCCACCGGACGAAGTTGAGTGGCGGTGGGTAGGGCTCGCATCAGAGGAACGAGCATCAAGGCAATGGACAGGTAGACCAGAGCTGCCGCGGGAACGAGTGGAATGGCGCGCTCCCACCCAAAGTAAAGGCGATGGCGATCGGCTGCCAGATCACCCAGCCGGGCCGAGGCGGCATAGACCGACCAGTAGACCGCCCCGGTCAGCAAGACCACAGCCCATCTATTTTTGAACAAGGGGGCTGCGACCGTCGGGAGGCAGGGGCCTCGGGCCTCGCCACATCAGCCAGTAGATGTCCCAAAACCAGGGGCGAAATTCGTCCTTAGAGATGTACTTGCCCAGATAGATCCAGGGAACTTTAGGATGCTCGTGATGGGCGCGATGGTAGTGGTAGTTGAGGAAGAACATGCGAACGATGGGGCTGACGCGAAGGTTCCAGGCTCCGGTCAGAGGGTCGCATTCCGAAAAGGCGTGGTCGGCATATTGCAGGGAAGACCAGTTGAGGGCAAACAACGCGTAGCAGCAGGCCCATCCGGTCCAGTTCAGGTCGAGCAGCTGGAAAGCCGCCATCTGCAGTAAGATGCACAGCCCCACTTCCAGTCGAATCACCGTTTCAGGTGCGCGGTCATAGGCTTTGGCGTAAGTGGTGGCGGCCGTCTGTTTGGCCTCGCGCGTGTTGCGCAAAGCACCCAGACGTACGAAGCCCGGCCAGATCATGTACATCAAACTGGCGATCGGAGGCAGGGTCCAGTAGAGGCCGGTGAGTACGCAGTACCACTGAGCATATTTGAGGGGCAGGTTCTCGCCGGGCCTGATGTAGTCGAAGGTTTCAAACTCGCTGCGATTGTGGGCGTGATGATTTAAGTGCCCAGCCCGATGGAAGCCCAGGCTGGTGGGAAAGAAAGCCCCCAGCCAGCGCCCAAACCACTCGTTGACCTGCTCATTCGAATGCAAGATCTTGTGCTCGGCCTCGTGGAAAAGGGCGAAGTTGGTGTTGTTGAGGTAGGAAAAGAGCAATGCGCTGCCCAGCAAGACCAACCAGGATTGGGTGTGCGAAGCCAACCACAGCAATCCCAGGCAACCGCCAGTGGAGACGGCTCCAATCAGGAGGTTGAGACGGTTAGGAATGGGTTCCTGGCTCACCTTTGATGGCTTCTGGACCACTGAGGGATCCCCCTGGCCGGGGACGAAGCCGGGATCGTGAAAGTTTCCTTTGTTCGGCCTAATTTGGGAGATTGGCGATCACCTGATGCGATGGAGCCATTGGCATTTGCGGTGCTCAAAGGGGTGACTCCGGAGGACGTGGAGTGCGAGTTCTGGGACGAAAAGATCGAGCCCGTCCCTCAAAGCTTAAAGACGGATCTGGTGGCTCTGACGGTGGAAACCTACACCGCCCGGCGCGCCTATCGGCTGGCCGATCGTTTTCGGGCCCAGGGCCTGAAGGTCGTGGCCGGCGGCTATCATCCGACTTTCTTGCCGCAAGAAGCTCTGGCCCACGTGGACGCGGTGGTGTGTGGGGACGCCGAGACAGTCTGGCCGCAGATCGTGAACGACGCCGCCCGTGGTCGTCTGCAATCCGTATACCGCCAGCCCCCCGGTGGGGATATGTCCAGATTGCGTTATGACCGGTCTCTTTTTTCTGGTAAACGCTACGGAAAGGTGACTCCCGTTCAGTTCAGTCGAGGCTGCCGCTTCGCCTGTGACTTCTGTTCGATTCATGCCTTCTACGGGCGCTCGCTGACTCATCGGGCGGTGGACCAACTGGTGGCCGAGGCTTGCTCCTTGCGCTCCCGGTATCTTTTCGTGGTAGACGATAATCTCTTTGTCAATCCGGCCGCCTTGCGTGAGTTACTGGGCGGCCTGCGTGGCTGCGGACTGCGCTGGGGCTGCCAGATCAGCCTGGATGTGGCGGCCGACGAGTCTTTACTTCGGGCGCTGGCTGATGCAGGTTGCGTGGCGGCGCTGGTGGGCTTTGAGTCGCTAGACGGAGCCAACCTGGTGCAGATGCGTAAGAAATGGAATACGCGCCATCCGTACAGCCAGGCAATCGCCCGCTTTCACGCTCATGGCATGATGATCTACGGGTCTTTCATCTTTGGCTATGATCAGGACGGCCCCGACGTATTCGCCCGGACGGTGGATTTCGCTCTTGAAAATCGCCTGTTTCTGGTCAATTTCAGTGCTCTCACGCCCACCCCGGCCAGTGCTCTCTATGCCCGATTGGAGCAGGAGCAGCGCCTGCTCTATTCCCATTGGTGGCTGGAGGACGGCTATGGCTATGGAGACGCTGTTTTTCGCCCCGCCGGCCTGAGCGTAGAACAGTTGACTCAAGGCTGTCGTTGGGCGCGCTCCCAGTTTTACAGTTATTCCAACATCGCGGGAAGGGTGCTCTGGCCGGCTCAGGGCTGTGGCTCCCTGCGCCATCGGGCCATCAGTCTGGCCGCCAACCTGACCTCGCGGCGCACACTGGATCGCAAGTTGGGCCGACCTCTGGGGTGACAGTTTAACTGTAATCTGGCTCACAGACTCACCTCCCGGATTCTTGTTAGTAAGGATCTACCAATTTACGTAAGGGCAGGTGATTTTCCAAATGAACCACATTGGCTTTAATGGTTACGACCCCGTGGAGTTTTTGGGCCACTTCAAAAAAACCATGGGCAAGCCTCAGTTCAAGAAGCGCTATCGCGCCAAGACTTATTTCTTCTCCAGCCAACGCAATCTGGAGATTTTCGAACTCAATCCCGAACGCTTTCTCCCTCAACTGGAGGGAATGTGCCCCGTGGCCTACGCCCTGGGCGGTCAGCGTCAGCCTGGCAACCCCGACCTGTGCACGGTCGTGGGCGACAAACTCTTTTGCTATAGCAAATCTTCCTACCGTACCCTGGGTAAGGTCTTTCCCTGGCTCCACAAACGAGCCAGCCAGCGCTATCACTACATCAAGGCTGAGGAGGTCTCAGAACTCTAGTAGCGATCAGGCCGATGAAACGAGTGGCCCCCTGATACCACCAACCCAGATGTTGGTGGCAGTGGAGGCAGATGGCGAAAGACCAGGCGCAACCGGCAAACCAGCAGGCTTCGGTGGTGGACTGGCCGGTCTCCAAAGCTCCCGAAGCCTCCGAGAAGCACAGCACATGAAACGAGTAGCCCGCGGGGTTACGAAATGTATGCTCGTGCTTGCCGGCAACCTGGATGGCGGCCTCGGGGCGGGTCACCACCTGATTGCATTCCCTGCACAGAATCACGGATTGCTCCCGTGGTTCTGTGCTTTCTTGGGGGGCTGCCTCGACCTCGGTCATAGGGCCACTCCTCCCGCCACTGGCAGCAGCGGGGCCAGATCGTGCGCATCTCCCATGGGAAGTTTCTGCCGTTGCACCACTTCACGGCGCAGCAGCAGGTTGGCGGTGAGGAAGTTGGCCAATCCGAAGAGGCTGCTGCTATTTACCTGGAAATCCAGTGCTCGCTGAATAATGGAGGGAATGCCGTAAAAGTTCTGGCGAGCCCGCAGGCAGAGCCGGGCGATTTCCTCGGCCGCTAAACCTCGGCTGCGGAAAGGCACCATTCCGTAGCGATAGTTGGGGTCCAGCCACCAGCGCTCATAGAGCAAGCGACCTTGCTCCTGGAGACGGGCGTAGAGAGGAGTGCCCGGAAAGGGAGTCAGGTGATTGAAGGCGGCCAGATAGAAGCGCTGGCTGCGGCAAAAGTCCAGGGTCTGTTGCACGGTTTCTTCCGTGTCTTCGTCGTATCCGAAAATAAAAGTTGGATACAGTCGTATCTTGTGTTTTCTGAGGTTGGCCAGCGCCTGGTCGTAGCCCCCGCGCATGGTGTTAAATTCCTTGTTCATGGCTTTCAGACTGGTCGGGTTCAGAGTCTCAAAGCCCATCAGCAGCATCTGACAACCACTGGCGCGGATGAGCTGGAGGAACTCCTCATCGTGGGCGGCGTTGATGGAGGCCTGACTGACCCATCGGATCTTCAGGGGTATAAGAGCTCGGAAGAAATCTTTGGCCTGTTTGAGGTTGGACGTGATGTTGTCGTCCACGAAGAAATAGAGCGGGCGAGGATGCTCGCGGATATCGGCCAGGATGTCATCGATGGGGCGCCGCACCTGGGTATTCTTGAAGTAGGCCTGAATGGCGCAAAATTCGCAGTGAAAATGGCATCCCCGTCCGGCCTCCACCAGGCCCAGACCCAGGTAGCGTTTGCCTGAGAAGATGTCCCGGCGGGGGCGAATACGCTCGAGTTTGGGCCGCTGGCTGGATTGGTAGCGGGCCTTGAGTCGCCCGTGGCGGAAGTCATCGATGAGTTCCGGCCAAACTTCCTCAGCCTCTCCCACCACGATCGATTCGGCATATTGGCTCACTTCCTCCGGCACCAGGGTGGCGTGAAAGCCACCCATCACCACCGGAACTCCTCGCCGCCGATAGTGGGAGGCGATCTGGTAGGCTCGCCGGGCAGTATAGGTTTCCACGCTGATGGCGACCAGATCGGTGGGCTCGTTGTAGGGAATTTCTTCCAAGCGATCATCATAAAATCGGATGTCCACCTCAGGCGGGGTCAGAGCCGCCAGCACGGCGGGTGGCAGAGGTTCCATCTGCCAGACCCGGATATAGGGCCGCCGGCCCTGGTGACCCACGGCCGGATGGATCAGGGTGAGGCGCATCAGGCGGCCAGCAAGGGTTCGCGGCAGTTATAGAACTGATGCAGTCGGTAGGCATAGAAGCGGTAACCGAGATTGGCGGTCAGGGCCGTCCAGAAGAGATTGCCGCGCCACAACCGACGAGCGATGCCAGTGTAACTGTAAGTCTTTTTCCAGGTCCACTCGATACCACGCTGCAGTTCTGCCGGAGTCATTAAGGCGGGCTGAAAGACCACGTGTTGGCCGTTGTAGAGGGACCAGTCTTTGTGCAGCAGGCGGCCCTCCTGATCCAGCTTCTGATGCAGAGGAGTTCCCGGAAAGGGAGTGAGTACGGCGTAACGAGGCAATTCGATTTTGTGCTGCATCACGAAGTCCACGGTGTTGGCGAAGCCTTCAATGCCATCATTGTCAAAGCCGAAGACGAAAGTTCCCATAATGGCGATTTTGCGTTCGTGCACGCGCGCGATGACTTCGGCGTATTCTTTGAGTAGGTTGAAGCCTTTGCGGCACTCTTTCAGGGCTTCCGGCGTCAGGCTTTCAAAACCGATGAGCAGACCCTTGCAGCCGCTGCGAGCGGCCAGGTCGAGCAGTTCATCATCCCAGGCGATTTCGGTCGTGACCAGCCCGCCCCAGCTGACCTTGAGGGGTATGAGCGCGCGAAAAAGCTCCTTGGCATACTCCTTGTCGGCGATCAAGTTGAG
>JAFEBA010000035.1 GCA_018266105.1 bacterium
CCAGAGGAGCTCATGAAATGGGTTCCCGGGCAAGCTTAGATTCAGAGGTTTATCTACGTGGCCTTGTCTTCGATTTCTTCCGGAGTTTCTTTCCCCAGGTCGGCAGCCCAAAGCTTAGGCACTCCCGACCACAAACCGGCCGAAGCCCACCCCCACGAAACCTTTAGTCCCGGCACCGCCCCCGCTCCTGAGATGAAGGCAGCCGCCGCCGCCCAACCGGTCGACCCGACCCAGGATGCTCAGGAAATTCCCGGCTTCTTCAAGATCCTCAAGAAGAACGACAAGGTCTGGTTCGCCATCAACCCCGAGCAACTGAAGAAACCTTTCTTCTTCAGCGCCAACGTGGCTCAGAGCCTGGGCGAAAAGGGACTGGTCGGATCCGAAATGGCCGACTCGCAACTGGCGGAGTTCCGACTGGCTGGCAATCAAGTCCAGCTGGTCGCCAAGAACACCTCTTTTTTCGCTGATGCCGGCACCCCCCAAGAACAGTTCGTCAAGGAAGGCTTTGCCGATAGCTTGCTGGCCAGCGCTCCGGTTGTGGCCAGCAAGAGAGCCAACGGTGAAATCGTGGTCGAGGCCAATGCCCTGCTCTTCACCGATATTCCCGCCTACCAGGCTCGCCTGGCCCACACCTACGACACCCCCTTTGCGCTGGACGTCAAGAACACCAGCTTTACGGGAATGGACAACAACGAGGAGCAAACCAGCTTTGGCGTTCAAGCCAACTACCAGGCCCCGGCCATTCCTCCCAAAACCGGTTCGCTGCCCTCCACCACCCCCGATGCACGTAGCGCGCTGGTGGAATTCCGCTACAGCTTCTCCAAACTGCCCGATACCCCCATGACTCCTCGCATGGCCGATGATCGCATCGGACACTTCGTGACCGCGCGCAAGGACTACACCGGTGACGACAGCGACGGGAAGGTCCGCTACGTCAATCGCTGGCGCCTGGAGAAAAAAGACCCTGACGCTCCCCTCTCCGAGCCGGTCAAACCCATCACCTACTGGGTGGCCAAGGACGTTCCCGAAAAATACAGGGAGTCCGTGAAGGCAGGAGTCCTGGAATGGAACAAAGCCTTCGAGAAAATCGGCTTCAAAGACGCCATCGTGGTCAAGCAGCAGACCAACGACGACAAGTTCGACACCATGGATGCTCGTCACGCTTCCATCCGCTGGTATACCGCAGCTGATGTCGGTTCGGCCGTGGGACCCTCCCAGGTCGACCCGCGCAGCGGCGAGATTCTGGACGCCGACATCCGCATGGCCGACGTCTTCGGACGTTCGGCTCAGAAATTTTTAGTGGATAATCCGCCGGCCGAGCACGAACACGACCACGCTCACGGTGACCACCACTGCGCCTATCTGCATCACGCCGGAGTGGAACAGGCTTTCGCGCGCGAACTCCTGGATGCTCGGGGCGACAGCCAGGCCGGGCAGCAACTGGCCCAGGCCTACGTCAAAGACGTGGTCATGCATGAAGTCGGCCATACTCTGGGCCTGCGTCACAATTTCAAAGGCTCGCTGGCCAACGATGCCACACAGCTGCAGGATGCCGAGCACACCAAGGAACACGGCCTGGGCACCTCGGTGATGGATTATCACCCCTTCAACCTGGCCGCCCCCGGCGAAAAGCAAGGCGAATATGTGCAGTCCAGCCTGGGCAAGTACGACTACCTGGCCATCAAGTATGCTTACGAGCCGCTCCCGGCCGATCGGGAGAAGGACGCGCTGGCTGCGATCGCCGCTCAGACCACCACCGATCCACAGCTGGCCTACGAGTCCGACGAAGCGGCAGATGCCTCCGACCCCGAAGTCAACCGCTTTGACCTGGGCAGTGACCCGCTGGCTTTCGCCCAAAAGCAGGTGGTTCTGGGCAAAGAACTCTGGCGGCGGGCCCAGGACAAGGTTCTGCCCGAAGGCGCTCCCTACCAAGAGCTCACCGGCGCATTCCTCTCCGGCCTCAACAAAATGAGCTCCTCCGGCACCTTGATGGCCCGCTACATCGGTGGCGTGACCCTCAATCGAGACCACGCCGGCACCGACAAGGCCACTTATGAACCGGTCCCGGCCGAGAAGCAGCGTCAGGCCTTCCAGTCCATTCTTAGCACCTACTTCCAGCCGGACAGCTTCAAGTTCAAACCGGAGTTTGTGGCCCGCCTGGCTCGCGACCGTTTCGAAACCTGGGGAGATCAGAACATCTTCGTGGGTAAAGCCGTGGTCAACATGCAGGCCGGCGTCATGAACAAACTGCTGGCTACCGACCGGGCCCAGCGCCTGATCGATGCCCCGGAAAAACTGCCTGAGGGCACCGACACCATGACTTTGGGCGAGATTTACGAAGGCCTGCAGTCAGCCCTCTTCTCGGAAGTGGTCGCCAAGAAAGAAATCTCTCAATCGCGGCGCGACCTTCAGCGCGAGTACATCAAGTCGGTGCAGACCATCCTGGCTCCGGATAGCAAAGCGCCTGGCGACGCCATCAGCATGATGCGCTACCAGGCCAATCAGCTGAAAAAACAGCTGGATGATGCGGCCAAAGGTTCTCTCAACCTGCAGACCCGGGCCCACCTGGAAAACTGCAGCCAGATGCTCAACCGCGCCCTCAACCCGGACGCTTAAGCTCGAGCTCTCGCGTCCGCTTCTTCGGCCATCTCCTCGGCGCGCTCGACCGTCACATAACCACGGGCAACCGCGTCCATAAGCTGAGGATAGCGAATCAGAGCCACAACTCGCTCGCGAATGGCTGGATCCAGGCTTTCGCAAAGGGCCAGGGCCCGTTTGGCGTCCCCGGAGAGCTCCGTCTGGGCCGGGGGCTGGGCTTTCTTGAGTTGTGCGCGCACAAGCTCGCTCAACCAGAGAGCTCCGCCTTGCGGCTGCGCCCCCAACCACTCGGCAACTTCCGGATCAAGCTGAAAAGTGACCTTCTTTTTCATAGCCCTGGCCTTCGCGCGCCCAAAGCCAAGTCATCTTCGAACCGGCCCCCAATAGAATGGAACATCGATCGGTCCCTTAAAACTTTTTTAAGAAAGTTTGTAACATCCATGATCCCTGCCGGTCTAATCCTTCATCAAAGCAATTCGGAGGACGAACATGACTGCACCTACGTTACGTCAGGCATCCATTTGGCTGAGTGGAGTGAGCCTTGTGCTGCTCTGCGCGATGCCGGCTGAGGCCCGCGGCGGCGGCGGTTGCCACCGCGGGGGCGGCTTCCAAGGACAGGCCCAGCACGGAGGAGGACAATTTGGTCCGGGTGGGATGAACGGCGGCATGGGCAATTTCCCGCGTGGGCCTCGCGGCGACGGACAGTTCGGACCCGGTAACGGCCAGCAAGGCCAAAGCAATTTTCCCGGCGGGCCTCGCGGCGACGGGCAGTTCGGACCCGGTAACGGCGGCATGGGCAACTTCCCGCGGGGTCCTCGCCGTGACGGACAGTTCGGACCTGGAAACGGCCAACAAGGCAACGGCAATTTTCCCGGCGGGCCTCGCGGCGACGGACAGTTCGGACCCGGTAACGGCCAGCAGGGCAACGGCAATTTTCCCAACGGGCCTCGCGGTGACGGGCAGTTCGGACCCGGTAACGGCGGCATGGGCAACTTCCCGCGGGGTCCTCGCCGTGACGGACAGTTCGGACCTGGCAACGGCGGCATGGGCAATTTCCCGCGTGGGCCTCGCGGTGACGGACAGTGCGGACCTGTAAACGGCCAGCAAGGCCAAAACAATTTTCCCGGCGGGCCTCGCGGCGACGGACAGTTCGGACCTGGAAACGGCCAGCAAGGCCAAAACAATTTTCCCGGCGGGCCTCGCGGCGACGGACAGTTCGGACCCGGTAACGGCCAGCAGAGCGACGGCAATTTTCCCGGCGGGCCTCGCGCTGACGGACAGTTCGGACCTGGCAACGGCGGCAGGGGCAATTTCCCGCGGGGGCCTCGCGGCGACGGACAGTTCGGACCCGGTAACGGCCAGCAGAGCGACGGCAATTTTTCCAACGGGCCTCGCGGTGACGGGCAGTTCGGACCTGGAAACGGCCAGCCCGGCGCAAATGGCGGTATGGCCAATGGCCCGCACGGTCCCCGCGGTGACGGGCAATTCGGTCCCGGCCACGGAGACCAGGGCAACGGTCCCCGCAGGCCGCGTGGCGGTGGACAGTTCGGCCCTCGCCACCGTGACGGCCAGGGCCATTGGGGTGAAAACAGAAACACCGGAGGCAATGGGAATTCAAACTCCGCGGACGCGAGCGCAGAAGGCCAGAGCGTCTGGAACAGCGACCAGTAGGACCCCATGACCCTGGTTGAAGTCGGCTCCGGCGAGTTGGAGTTGCAGTTTACCCGGCGAGCTCAAGGTGGAGACCGCCAGGCCTTTGACTGGCTCATGCAACGCCATCTCAAAGCCGTCTACAACCTGATTCTTCGGATGCTCGCGGGCGACCGGGAGACTGCTCAGGACCTGGTGCAGGACACCTTCCTGAGCGCCTTCCGGTCGCTTGCCCAGTTTCGCCGCGAATCGCGCATCGCCACCTGGTTTCACCGCATTGCCGTCAACAAAGTGCTCAACCATCGGGCGCGACGCAAATGGAACGTGACCGACATCGACCCTATTCGTGAAATGCCGGACAGCGGGCCGGAGCCCATTCAGCAGCTGGAGGAAGCAGAGTTGCATCGCCTGATGGAGAAAGCCGTGGCCGGTCTTCCGGAATCCCTTGCCAGCGTCTTTATCTTGCGAGAGCTGCAGAAGAAGAGCTATGAGGAAGTGGCCGAGATTCTTGAGACCACCCCGGAGGCGGTCCGTGTCCGTCTGCACCGCGCCAAAAAAGAACTGCTCAAACGGCTCAAACCTTACCTGGGGGTAAACGATGCACTGGCACGCGCCTGACGACTTGACCTTACAGCAATATCTAGATAGCTCATTGGGCTCTGAGGATCGCCAGGCTTTTTCCGAGCATCTCAAGAGCTGCACGGCATGTCAGGCCGAGCTCCAGGCCGCCCGAAGGCTTGAGCAACTGAGCCAGAGCTGGCAAGGGGTCGACCCGCCCGCCCAACTGCTGGTTCGAGTTCAACAACAGTTGCGCCCTCAATCCTCGGGCCAGGGCTGGCTGTGGGCGGCCGCGGCCGCGGCCTTGATCGGTTTTGGCCTGGGTCGAGGCCTGTTATCCCGGCCTGAAGCGGCCCCTCAGTTGGGACAATCGACTCCTGCGACGTACACCCCTTCGGTGCCGCAACAAATCTCAGAGCAACACCCTCGCATGCCCCTGAGCGCGCAACAGATCTGGACCACGGGCGATAGTCCGAGCGTGGTCGCCTTTTCCGGCCAGATTCTAAATCTAGCCCCCCGGACACGACTGGAAGTCGCCTCCCAGGAGGGCAGCCACTACTGGTTGCGGCTCCGCAACGGTCAGGTTCGGGTCCAGGAACATGGTCAGGTCATCGCCATTGAGACCGAACATCTTCGGGTGGAACCCCTCGGAACCGACTACCAGGTCAGCCTGGGCAAACAAAGCACTCAGGTCTATTTGTATTCAGGAAGAGTGCGCGTGAGCGGCCGCCATGGCGAGTTGAGTATCCTGTCACCCGGTCAGAAGGCCGAGTTTCCCGCGCCTCTGCCCGGCCCGGCCCTTACCCAGGTTAAACCAGAACCCGCTGCGGTCATCCCCGGGCCGGCTTACCCACAGCGGACTCCTACCCCCCACCCCCAGCCGCCCGACCTGCCCCCCGCCGGCTGGCAGCCTGGCCGGCCGAACCAGCCCTGGAGACCCATTCCGGAAATCCAGCATCGTCCCCGCGGCGGTCCTCCCCTCCCGCCGTGGCAACGCCGTTAGATTTCAGAATCGCTTCAGTTCCTGGAGCTACACTCAGGCCACAGAGATACAGGAGGCCCGAGTGATCATCCAGCGCGATCCAGTCCAAGCAAGAAATACATTGAACTTCAGTCAGGTGAAACGTTTGCCAGGACTGCAGGTGGACGCGTATCAACCGCTGCTGAAACAGCTGGATGAGGTCGAAGTCGGCAGTGTTCTGCAAAGGCTCAGCAAGGCTCGCGAATCGGCAGCCTTCCAGAGGGACGAGCGCAAATTTGATCGCGGCGGATTGATCGCTTTGAGTGCAGCCGGTATCGCCGGCGGAGTCTGGGCGGCCGTTTCCGGCCACCCGTTGATCGCTTCCGCAGCCGGCCTGGCGGCCGTGGGAACCGGCTTCTTTGGATTGCGCGCCCACAGTCAAGTCAAAAAGCTCAACGCCGAGTATGAACTCACCAACAGCGTTCACCAGGCCGCCGAGAAGGCCGCCGATGAAGTCGCCAACTCCCTTGTGGTAGATGGCCCGGGTCCGGATCAAATCACCGATCGTCGCTACTACACGGGTGGCATCATCACCGGCGTGGCCACCGTCCACTCTCGCGAATCCGGTGCTCTGCTGCGCACCCAGGTCGAACTGGGCGGGGCCGTCCCCCGCAAACTCGAAGCCAATGTTTCCAAAGGCACCGTTTCCGTGCGCTCCCCCCAGGGCGACCAGAGCTTTTCCGGCGCGCTGGATGTGAGCCACTCGACAGTGACCATCCGTTCCAATTTTGCACAAGGGAAAACCGAGGGACCCATCACCCAGACCATCCATCCGGACGGTAGCAGTCAACTGGAACTGCACGTCGATCGCGCCTACTCACAAACCTTGAGCACCAAAAACGCACTGCCTGAAGAAGGCTTCGTATCCAGCACCTACGCTTGGGAAAACGGGCAGGCGGCAGCATACACCCGAAACGACTATTCCATGGGTCCAAATCTGACGGTGGCAAATCCCGTCGTTCCGCTACAGGACCTTAAACCGACTGCGGTTCGAGTGCTGCCGGAGGGAGTGATCGGGGTCAATTCAAAAGTCAGCGGTGCTTTCCAGGCAGATGAAGCCAGCCTGCCGACCTCCAAAGGGATCGGAACCTGGAGTTCCGTGAACCAGCCTGACCTGACCACTCGCCTGATTGAAATGAGCTTCGGCGGCGATGCCTTCCGCGTCACCAGCGACCTGAAGTTAGGCACCACCCGAGTTACGGCCGCGGACGGCAGCCATGTCGACAGTCAGGCCGACCTCATTGTGATTAACAAAACTTACCGCATGCAGAACCAGCATGTTTTAGGGACCTTGGAGCAATCCTTGCTGCCCAAAGAGGTGCTCCTGACCCTGCAGAACGGCAGTCGCACCCTGTGTGTTCAACACAAGTCGGGTCAGGAACCCCGAGCCGTCGAGCAGGAGGACAAAGACTTTCTCGAGGATGTCAAGAGTCTGCCCATCACCCTGGACGACAATGGCACTTATTGGGTCAAAGACGGCACCCAACAGATTGAGATGAAGCCGATGATGCCGCTCTCTTTCCTGGAAAAGGAAGCCCCCGCCAAAAGCTAGTCGGCGCTGTTGGCAAAACATCACAGTTTCCGCCAGCAAGGGAATGCGGCCCGTCGAAGAACTTGTCAGTCATGAATATCAAAGGTTTCGGAGCCAACCTTTTCGGGTTGAACCGGGTCGAGTCGACCGCGAGGGTGGCTCACACCCCTCAGGTATCCCCTGTCCAGGCCCTTCCGAGCGAACAGGTGGGCTCGTTGCCCAGTGGCTTTCGACTCTCGGCCGGGGACTTCAACTTTGAAATCCCCTCCGGGCGAATGGTCAAAGTCGGGCGCTTATCCGAGTCCGACCTGTGCCTGTCTCAAGACAACCAGGTCAGTCGTGAGCACGCCGTCATCCAGGCCAAAGACGGTCGGGTCATGGTCTGCGATCGTAACTCCTCCAACGGCACCTTCATCAACGGCCATAAGCTCGAACCCAACAAGTGGTATGAACTCAAGTCCGGCTGCAAGCTGGAGATGGGCCAGACGGAGCTGAAGGTACACGGTCCCAACAACGCGAGCCAGGCTGCCTCCCCCAGCGTCGCCAGCCTGGCCGGTCAAGGATTGAGCAGCGGCCTTCAGGCTGGCGCGGCGGCCATCGGTGGCCCGGCCGGCGCCCTCATGAAGATCATCGACTTTCGGGAGTTGGTAGCCGACCCTAAGAAGCAAATCGAGAAATTCGGTAGCCTGGTGCCCGAAAAACCCAATGCCTATTGGCAAAACAACGCCGAGGCTCGGCTGGTGATGAGAGACTACCTGAACAAAGGCGATTTTTCCAATGTCGGCGCCTTTAAGTCTATGCTGCAGCAGGCTCACTCCCTGGCGGTAGAAGGAAGCGGCGGGGACAACCGATACTATAAAGGTCGAAACGGCCTGGTGGCCGGTCCCGACCAGTTACCCGCGGGAGAATTTCATACGGGCGTAATGGGTGGTGTGCGTGCCGAAATCAACCAGGAAGTGGACGCACTGGCAAAAAAATACGGGGACCCTTATCGTAACTTTAGCGATCGGCCCGCCGAGCCGGTCAAGCTCGCGGGGATTTCCTCCCAAGCCCTCCCCCAGAATATGCCTCTGATGAGCCCGGGCCAACGCCATCTGTATCCCGCTCCCGAAGCCTTTGATCAGTATTTCACTCAAATGCAGGACCGACTCAAGCGCCTCAACAGCTTACCCAAAGACGCCCCCAAAGAGGTGGTGCTGAAAAATGTGGCCGAGTTTTACCAGTATGGGGCCAACGTCCGGCCATTCTACAACGTCAACAACTCATTGTTCATGAACATGACCAACGAACTGCTCAATCGCCACGGTTTGAAGCCCGTCTACCACGGCATCCTGGATCACGCAGCCCAGCGGCTGCAGCCCGAAGCGTTCAACCGTTACTTCGCCGACTGGGCCCAGGGGGAAGGCAAGATTCAGTAGCTATTGAGCTTGATACTTGCGTCGCACCTGCTCCACATAATCAGGAGCCATCGGAACGATCTGGCGGCATTCAGGGCAGCGCAAAGGAAACTGATCGGCCTCCAAGATTTCCTGAGGGTGGAAGTCCGGGAGTAGCTTGCGGCAGTGAGGACATGCAAGTTTACGTTCGACGTCCATTCGTCCTGGAAGGTCAGGCATGAGTAGCTGTTAACCGCCTGACTGAACGTGAATAGAACGCACGTAGGTGCTCATGCCGGCCGGCACGTCTCCCTGATCCAGGAGCATGCTCAAAGTCCCGTCCGCATTCATCTGCACCGAAATGTCCTGATGGTTCTGGGTGCCGTTGCTGTCGGTAAATTCGATGGAACGGGCGAACACAGTGCTACCGTCACTGGCGGGCTCGGCTTTGGAGATGGCAGTATAACCTTCGCCGGTGGAGCGGATTTCGCCCCGGAGCAGCTTGCTCTTGTCTTCACTGTAGCTGAGGTCCACGTCCGAGATGCAATAGCGGTAGCGATCCGCCACCTTGAGCGCAATCACTCGGTTGAGCTCGGGACAATAGTCACTTTCTCCGTTGTCGTAGCTGACCAGCGTGTCGGAATAGTTTTCCAGGGCGGTGGTGACGTCTTTGACCAGATCTTTGCAGCGTTTGGCGGCCAGAGCCTCGTCAATGCTGTTACAGTTGGTCCGAGTCCAACCCTGGGGCAGCGAGAAAGTAATGCTTGACATACCCCAAGTCTAACCAGTCCTCCTGAAGGGAAGCTGAAATCACTCGGCTTTGCTCTCGGTGGAATGGCCCGGCTCGTAGATGCGGATGAACTCCAGATCGTGATCTCCGTATCGGGGCAGCGTTCGCATCCCACGGTTGGCGAAATAAAAGTAGATTCCGCGCTGGTTATAGTCCAAAGCGGCCGGCATCTCGGCACTGGGGTCGGGCAACTGCTTGCGCACGGTATCCAGGGTCACCCCGGCTCCAATAGCCAGATCGGGAAAATCCTGAACCGAAAAGTTGGGCAGGTAAATGGTGACCGAAATCAGCTTACCCGAGCCCTTATCAAACTCCAGGGAAAAACTCTGCTCCTCCTGACCCGGCCGGGTTAGCCCCCAAATGATGCTTTTCTCTTCGTCTAATCGGTATGCGGGGGCCCCCCACTTGCTCTCAACCTCAGCCTCGCTGTCCCCCAGCAGCACACTGTCTACGCCCACGCCCGGCTGAATCATGCCTTCTTCCGGCACCAGGCTCTCAGCCACCGGCGTAGCCGATGGCTCTGAGGCCTCCGGAGTCTCGCTCACGGTCAATTCGGGACGGGGAGTGGCAGTGGCTTGGGGCGAGGGGGCCTCGGCCGTCGGCGAGTCCGAGAGCACGATTCGTTCGGGAATCGGAGTCGGCTGGGGCGGAGGCTGAAGTTCGCGACGCTGGCTGGCCTTGTGCCCGGCCCAGGCCACTCCAAGCAATACCAGCGCGGCCACCGGTAAGCCGCGCCAGCTTCCTCGCCGCTTGCTGCGCTCAGGCCTAGACTCCAACCCTGGCACCGGATCAGGTCTGCTCTCAGCCACCGGAATGGTGGTCTGCGGTTGGCTCAGCGCCAGCCGAAGAGCTTCACGCATCTCTCCGGCACTCTGATAACGCTGCTCAGCCTTTTTGGACAGTGCCTTGGAGACCACGGCCGAAACGCTGTTCGGAATCGTGAAATCCACCTCAGAAAGAGGTTCAGGCGTCTTCAGCACCTGATTTTTCATGACCTCGGTCAAAGTGTCGGCCCGGAAGGGGGTGAAGCCAGTCACCAGTTCATAGAAGATGATGCCCACAGCATAAAGATCCGAGCGGGGATCGGCTTTACCATCAAACTGCTCTGGGGCCATATACTCAGGGGTGCCCAAGGCCATGCCAGTCTGGGTCAAACGCTGATTGGCCGCGCTCTGCGCGATGCCAAAATCGGTCAGAGCCAGCTGGTTTTTCTCGGTGATCAGAATATTGGAGGGTTTCAGGTCGCGATGGACCACCCCGTGCTCATGGGCGTGCTCGAGCGCGCTCAACAGCTGATCCATCAGCCGGCAGACCTCGGTCAGGGGCCAGGTGGTTCCAACCTTCAGAGTTTGCGAACCCAGGTACTCCATAACGATAAAATACTGACCGGAGTCGCAGGCGAAATCATAGACCTGGACGATATTGGGGTGGCGTAGCCGGGCCGCCATTTCGCCTTCGCGGCGAAAACGTTCCAAGAACTCGGAATCTTGAGCGATATGTGGCGGCAGGACCTTTACCGCGACCTGCCGCCCCAGGCTGGGGTGGGTGCACAGATACACGACGCCCATCGCGCCGCGACCCAGTTCGCGCACAACTTTATAGTTCCCGATCGTCTCAGGCGGGCTGGCCATGACCCCAGGTCTACCCGCTCCAAGGGGAAGCTCCTCTTCAGCCCTCCCCCCTCCGGTCAATCCGGCGCGTAAAACCGGCTCCACCAGCCAACCGGGCCTTGATGCTGCAGCAGCAAGATTCGAGTTCCTTCGTCTGTTTCCAACAGCAGCGCCCGGTAGGGACGTTCTCCCCCCCCGGGAATGACCACCTCACGCTCAGACACCACCTTTGGATTCCGAGCGTAGCTGGCCAGGGCGGCCAGCAACTGCTGGTTGCTGGCGTTGGCGGGCAGCTCCAGTTTGGGAAAGAGCCCGTTGACCCAGAGCCCGTGGCTTTCAGACAGGCGATGAACCAAATGGTCGACTGGATCGGCCCAGGCCAATCCATTGAGAAGAATAAAAATCAGGAGTAATCGCATACCTGGACCGGTCGCTGGGGACCGGTTTCTATTCTGGTCAACCTCAGGCGGCCTTCTGGCCACCTTCGTTGCGCATGGACGGGTTTTGTATGGGAATCTGCTGGCTGCGCCCATCTCGTAAGGCGATAGAAACGACGGTGCCGGGGGCAAAGGCGCTACCAGGACGATTGAAGCGGAAATGCTGGCGGTCGCCATTGCCCACTCCACTGCTTCGGCCGGTGGCGCTCTGGCCGTCTGGACTGGTCACGGTCACTCCGCTGACCTTGCCATTGAACTGAGGCGGCAACAGAATGGCTAGCTTGCCATCTGAATCCGACACGGGCTTCCAGAGAAAGCCGATGGGTGCGTCCTTGTTGATGGTGGTGGGGCCCTTGGCACTCGCGGGCTGACTCGACCTGGAGGCCGGTCGGGCGGCGGGAGCAGTCCTGGCTTCCAGACCCTGAAGGTCTTTGTCCATCTCGGCGATCTTGCCCAGCAAGGCGCCCAGATCGCACTCCTGACCGTGTTCCTGAGCCTCCTGGCTCAGGTGAAGCTGGTCCTGGAGCTTCTTCTGTTGCTCGTCTTTCTTCTTGAACTCTGCCTTCAGGCGTTCTTCGGCACGCTTGCGGGACTCCTCGGCCTGTCTGGACCGGGCCTCCTGCGGGCCGGATCCCTGTGCGGTCGGGGTGACATTCAGGCTCATCTGGTGCAGCTCTCCTCTGGTGGGGATAAGCTCACTCTAGAGAGTCGCGGATTGATCCGGATAAATTAAGGATAAATCCTGTGAACAGAAGTTGAATCTCTGTTTAAAAAGCCGTTCCAAAGTTTTTACCAAGTTGTGAGAACGGCCCAACGGTGGCGTTTTATCCGCCTCTAGCGAGAATAATTCTTAAGAGCGAGGTCGGCCAGCGAAGGGAGCAACTCGCCTTCGGCCAGGGGCACAAAGCCAAACTGTTCGACAACCCAGTTGTCATGCTCGGTTTCGAGGTTGCATTCCAGGACTTCGTAACGCTGCATCTTGTTCATAACCGTATCCTCCGCTTGCCCATCGCTACTCGGCTTCGGGCTTGAGCTCAATATACGGATCGACCGTTAAACACTTCTGATACAGAGCTGGCCAAATGTTTCCAAAGATTGAACTTTTCTTTACCAACCTGCTTGAATTTGTTGCACGGTCCCGTTGGGATAGATGTAATAGTAGTTACCTCTCGGGTCCTTATAGTAAGTCTGTCCATTGTACTGGTAGTAGCCCGGCTGACTGTTATAGTTCAGCACCTGGGGCCCAACCGGGGTGGAGTAAGTGGCCTGACTGTTGAGATTGTAGCCAGCTTCATTCTGGTTCCGTGAGTAGCCGTTCTGCCACTGCTGGACCGCCTGCTGGCGCTGCTGCTGGGCCTGTCGGTAACCGTCCCAGGCCTTCTGTTGTTGAGCGCTGATGTCCTGACTGGTCTGGTTGTAGTTCTGAATGCCCTGCTGCGAGAAGCCTCCGGTAGCGGCGTAATAGTAAGCAAACTCCTGAAAACTGGCCTGGCCGCCCTGTGCGCGGTATTGCTGGTAAGCGAGCTGGACGCGCGGATTGGCCATATTGGCCTGCACGATTTGCTGTGTCTGGCTTTGAAAATAAGCGTTGTTCTGCTGCACGCGCTGGTTGTACAGACCGCTTATGTCCATCTGAGTGAAATCCGGGCACTGAGACCAGGCGGTGCCGGTCAACAGCATGCAGAGTGAGAGCAGCTTTTTCATCGGGTTGGCTCCTTGCTTTTCGGGTTGAAGGCAGTCTAGCTTCCCGAGTACTACCAAAGTACTACCGACTTATTGTTTGAGGGCAAAATCAAAAAGCGTGGCCAGGTCGCTGCCGTCGAAGCCAATTCCGTTCCCTCCGGGCCCGGAGGCCGCTCCGACTCCCTCGATAGCGATGGCTGCGCCAGTTGTACCGGCGACCAGCCGGGAAAACTTGCCCGTGTCGGGCACAGACAGCGCCACGGCCTGAGTGGAGCCCCGGTCGAAATTTTCCAGGCTCAAGGCGGCCACGTCCACAAAGCTGTGCTCGGTGGTCTGACCCTTCCCGGATCCCTGAATGACCTCTTTGCCCTGACGGGTAATCTTGACGGCCAGCCGCTGGCCCCGGGGAGTATACATTTGCAGCTCCAGCCAATTGTGGCTGTATTCCGTCACCTTGGGGTTACCGTCACGCTTGGCGGTAATGAACGGCTCGGCTTTACTTTCGCGAAAGTCCACCCGCATGAGCATTTCTTTCTGGGGGTCGAGCCGGGAGGCGAGTGCTTCAAGGAGCTGGGCGGGAAGCTGATAGCGGCGATCCTCGGTGTCATAACGCGAGTAATAAAAGAAAATAAACAGGCCCACGACCGGACCCACCGGAAAGAAGAACAGTCCCACAAAGAACAACAAACAGCCCATGCACGAGCGAGTGCTCCCCCACTTGTCCGAGGCCGCATACTCGGCCAGGCGCTGCTGCAAAGTGGCCAACTTGCCGTTGGTGAGGTACTCAGCTTTGAGGTACTTTCTCATGGCCAGCGATTTCGCTTAAGATTCGTTTCAGCCTGTTGTTCTAAGTTCAAGCCATGCAAATCCGCCCTGTGGCCGCACCACCGCTCCGAACAACAGCCGGGCCTCGCCCGTCGCTTGCTCCCCAGGCGCCAGAGCTAGACCCAACCAAGTGCTCCCTGATCGACTCCATGATCCGCGTCGTTCCAGACCAGCAGGTTCGCCGGCAACTGCACGAGACATTGCAGAGTGTCCCCAGCGAGGCGCTGGCCAGGGTGGCCCAGTACGGCACGGTGCTGGAAGTTTACGACAAAAACGCACAAGAGCTGCCCCTCTACGCTCAGCATCTACGCAAACCCCACTGCGACGGCTCCTACAGTCCTACCGCCAACGTAGTCTTCGTGGACCAGTCAAACGTCACGCCACTGGTTCTGCTACACGAGTTCTCCCACGCTCTGGACATGGCCATGGGTGAGGTGAGCAAACAGGCGAGCTGGGTGGATGGCTGTGCCCGAGCCCTGACCACCAGGACCTGCATTCGTCCCTACGCCACCCGTAATCCGGCCGAATATTTTGCCGATAACCTGGCCGCTCATATGATCGAAGATCCCAAGCTGGTCGGGATGTTGCAGGCTCGCCTGCGCCAGCAGCCCGGCCTGGACAAGCTGGAACTGGCTCGAAGTCATGTCAACTATTCGCGCGGGCGCCAGCAAAAAGCCGACCCCACCGCCCATCAACTCTGTGCGGAGCTGTTCGCTCAGCTGCCGACTCTGCCCCAAGCCCCACCCCGGCCGGCCCTGACCCCTGATCAATATCGGCAAGTGAAGCTGGCCGAACTGCGACAGCGCAAGCAAAGCCAACCGACCTGAACTCAGTCGGGCCGAGCGAACTGACGGTTCAGCCAGGCTTCCTCCTGACGCATGGCCAGTCGCAGTTGTTCCTCGCGTTCGGCTTGCGTTTCATCGCCCTGATCGCGATGGTGCTTTAGAAAGGCCAGCCGACTGGCCAGCACCAGATAACGCTCGCTATGCCACCAGCCCGGCAAACCGTGGCGTCTCAATTGACTCCAGGAAAAGCGGATGCGCCCCGAGACCGAAGAGACCACGTCGATCCGGGCTTGCGAGATCTCGCCTTTCAAATACCGCCGGATCCATCCCGACTCGCGGCCCAGAGCCTTGACCAGTTCCGTCAAGACAGCCATCCCGGCCGGGACCATCACCAGCAAATAAAGCACAGCCCACAAGAACGGATTCATGACGGCGCTAAAGTTCCAGGCCGCGTGCAGAAGGATGGCCAAAGTGAGAGCCGGCGCCAGCGCCCACCAGGGACGCTGACCCAACCTCGGGTTATCCAGAGCATAACCCAGGCCGAGGGCCGTCATGGAAGTAAACAGGGGGTGACAGAAGGCGCCTACGATGCCGCGCATGCAGAAGGTGAAGGTGGCACGGTCGTGATCCAGGGCCTGGCCATAATAGATGATGTTCTCGAAAACGGCGAAACCCAGGGCAACCATGGTGGAGTAGATAACGCAATCCAGGGTGCCGTCGACTTCCTTGCGATGCAACCAGAAGACCAACAGCAGACAACTGGCTTTACACAGTTCCTCCACGATGGGAGCGGTCAGCACGACCGTCAGCACCTCGGCCGCATCCACACTCTTGGTGCTCTGCAAATAGGAAGCCGTGCTCATCTCATTCACATTCAAGCTGACGAAAGTGGCCAGGCAGGCGCCCAGCACGAAGGCCAGGGTGAGAATTGAGGGCGGCTCGGGTTCGAACCGATCAAACCAGAGCACGGCCGCGATATAGAAAGGGGCGGGTAAAGCCGCCATCCAGATGGCTTGAACCAGGTGTCCAGGCTGCAAAGCATAGGAAATCAGCTCCAGCATGGCCAGAGCCAGTCCCAACAGGACCACCCAGACCAGCCAGCCCGCAATCTTTCGCACCCCGTTCCCTTCAAGGCCCAAGAATTACGGCCTGCGCTCCAAAGTCCATACCCCTGTTAACTCCAGACCTACCCTGAGAATGTGAACGTTGCGCCCCATTCCACAATGCAAAGTGCCGGAGTCCGTTGCCTGGATTCCTTTCAAATGGCCATCGTCAAGGCGCCAGGCTGCTGCTTCGGCTCTCGGGCCAGAAGCTGCCTGACGAAGCGGCCACCCGAACCTTGCTGGATCAGGTGGCCGCTCAGTTGGACAGCTTCCAGGTCTCCTGGGTGGACGGGCAGACGGTGTTGAGCCGTCCACATCGCAGCCGCTAAGGCTTCAAGATCGGCTGCAAGGCCTGAACTTTAGCCGAGTCGACCGTTCTCCAGTCATCCTTCAGAATGCCGCCGGTGTCGCCTGAGTTAGGGTTCCAGGACCAGTAGCTGTAACTGAGCCCATTAACCCGAATGTAATCGACCAGTGTCCCCAGCCACTTTTTGTCCGAGTCGGTCTGATAGGTGGTTCCAAATTCCCCGACCAGAACCGGAGCCGTCTGATTCTTGGCTAGAAAGCCCCAGGTGAGATCCCACAGGCCAACCAGATTGTTGGGATAACTGGGATCAGAAAACCAGCTCTGATTGAAGACGGTGGCTGGATAGTCGTGGGTTTCGTAAACGAGTCTCCCGGCCGTATTCAGGCGCACCGGAGCACTGGCGGCGGCCTTGAGATGACCGCCCCACCAGTAGTTGCTGCCTCCGGCCTGGTCCACGCCTTCCACCACAATCAGCAGGTTGGGATTGATGGCCAGAATGCGATTTCCAGCCTTTTCCGCGGCCAGCCGCCAATCGGTACTGCTGTCGCCGCTGCCCCAACTGGCTGGACTGTGGGGCTCATTGTGTAAATCCATCCCGATCACGGTGGGGTTATTCTTGTAGCGCAGCGCCAGCTGCTCCCAATGCTGGATCCATTGAGCCTCACTGCAGCCGGCCGTGTACCAAAGCGCTGATTGTCCGGCGCTGTCGGGACGGTGACGGTCCAGAATCACTTTCATACCGCGCGCCCCCGCCTTCTCCACCACTTTGTCCATGATTTGGAGCGGGCTCAGGCTCTTCAAATCGGCATTCTGGCTGAAGTCGATGCCATTGGGCAGGGAGCTGGCCTTGAAGATGTCATTGGAATAGGGCAGCCGGATACAGTTGAAGCCGAGACTGACCATCTGGTCCAGCATGGAATCCATCGATCGGGCCCACAGTCCGTGAGGGCAGTAGGTATTTGTCTCCAATCCAAACCAGTTGACCCCGCGCAACACCAGCGGATGATTGTCCGAGTCAAGAATCTGCCCGCCTTGCGTATGCAAAAAGCCGGCACTCACTGGAGCGTTGGTCGAAGTAGGGCTGGGCGTAGGGGTGATGCTGGGCGTGGCGGTAGGAGTGGAAGTGGGACTGGAGGTGGCTGCACCGGACACCACTATATTGCTGATCTGTGGATTTCCTGGATGCCCCTGAAATCCGATCCGCAGTTGCTGACCGGGTTCAAGCCTGCGGTTATAGCTCGCGGCGTCGATCCTGACCTGTCCGCCACTTTGGCTCACCAGAATCCCGTTCCAGGCGCTGTCCAGACTGACGTTGGACTGAAAGCTCAGGCTCCAGTCAGTCAGAACGGTCGAGCCTCCGTTGGTCAGGGTGATGCCTCCCACAAAGCCGCTGCCCCAGTCATTGTCCTTGCTGAACACGCCCACCACGGGAGACTCGTTTCCTGATTGGGCCGGCGCGCTCGGAGTCAAATCCTGAAGCCCAAAGGAGCCGGGTGGGCTGGCCGGACCCGAAAAGCTGGCCACGAATCCGACCACCAGCGATTGACCCGGATTGAGAACGGCGTTGTAGCTTTCGTTCTGCAGCGTGAATCGGGTCCCGCTCTGCCCCAGGGTGCGAGCATTCCATACCGAGGTCAATTGCGCCCCGGGCAGGTCAAAAGAAAGATTCCAACCTGAGATGGGCGTGGAGCCGGTGTAGGTCAGAGTCAATTCCCCGACATACCCACCCGACCAACTGCTGGTCTGGCGGAACCCGACCTGGTAATTGCTCTCCAGCATGCGGTTTAAGGTGGCCGGTTGGGAGGAAGCCTTGGCACTATTTGCGGAAGCCAAAGAATCGGAAGTCGCAGAATTGACAGGCGAATTCACTGCGTTATTGGAACCGCAGCCAACCGCCACAAGCAGAATCAGAAAGCCGCCCAGCGCCAACATCTTGGGCTGATTGATGTGATTTAAATTCATAGAACCCTCTCCTGAACTAGATGGCTCCATATGGAGTTTTTTTCCCGGGTCACCAGTTGACTCGCCATCCCAGCCATTTAGTTCCGTGGTCGCAAAAGTTGGCTGGAGGCCGACCGGGCAGGAATGCCCCTTCAACCCGCCAACCTTGATCGGTGCGTCGCTCAATCTTGACTTCCGTGCTGGCTTTGGGTCTGGGGGCCATCTGCTGGTCGTTACCTCAAGACCCCACTACCGTTCACGGACAGGTGCAGATTCAGAACACCAGTCCCAATTTCATGCAGATCCTGCAGTCCTCGCCGCAGGCCATCCTGAACTGGAACCAGTTCAATATTGGCCTGGGTGAAACGGTGCGCTTTCTGCAGCCCAGTACTCAGGCCGCCATTCTCAACCGCGTCACCGGCACCGACCCCTCCCTCATCCAGGGCATGCTGCAGGCCAACGGAAATGTTTTCTTGCTCAATCCCAACGGGATTCTGTTCGGTCCCAATTCGGTGGTGGACGTAGGCAGCTTTACCGCCTCCACCTTGAAGATGAGCGATGACGACTTCCTCTCGGGCACCTACAAACTCACCCAGGATCGGACCCTGCCGCTGGCAGCCATCACCAACCAGGGCCAGATCCACGTCGCCGACGGCGGCTTTGTGGTGCTGACCTCGCCCTTGCTGGACAACCAGGGATTGATCGTGGCCCAATCCGGCTCGGTCCACCTGGGCGCCACCACCCAGGCCACCTTCTCCCTGGACGGCCGCGGCCAGGTTCAGTTCGCCATGCCGGATGGATTCAATCCTCAATTCACGGGTGGCGGTCAGGGCGGCGCCGTGCTGCTGCAACCCGGTCAGCTGTCAGGCATCTTGACCCAGGTGGTCAGCAATCCGGGATTAGTAGAGGCTGGCAGTCTCACCCCGACCAACAACGGGCAGACTCTGGCCCACGGGGCGGAAGGCGTGCTCATCAACTCCGGAACCGTCCAGGCAGATGGCGGCACCATTCGGTTGGACTCCAGTCAGACCACGGTGCTCACCAGCGCGGGCGTAATTCAGGCTCAGAATGGTGAGGCACGGGTGCTCTCGGATGGAAGTACCCTCAGTCTGGGCTCGGTCAATGCTCCCGGCGGCTTTGTGGAAATTAGCGCCGAGCACCTCGCACTCTACGGCCCGGTCTCAGCCAGCAGCGTGTTGCTCGACCCCAACTTCATCCAGATCATCAATGATGTGGCCGGCAACGGCAGCCAGGACGCGGATGTCCTGGCCAATATGCGCCCGACCGCTGACGGCACGGTCAGCACCGGAGCCATCGCCGCCGTCGCCAATGTCACACTGCAAGCCGACCTGGACGTCACCTACCTACGCACCTCGGCGCCCGATCTGATCGCTCCCGGCACCGACCTGACCATCATCGCCGGGCGCAACATCACCCTCGACCCGGGCAGGTCAAACATCGAGTTGGCCAGTCTGACTCTAAATGCCGGCAACAATATCGAACTGCACAATACTGGGGTGGTGAAAATGAATGCTGGCGGCATCAGCATGACCACTACCACTGGTGACATCCTGATCGACAGTACCACCCATATTAGCTTTGAGACGCCACAGACCGTCAATTTGACCTCGGGTCAGGACATCATCATCGGTCTTCCAGGCGGGTTCGTGTTCAACGAAGCGGCCACGGCCTCTGTCATCACCGCCCAAAGGAATGTGTCCTTCCGCTTTGATCAGATGGGCCAGCCAACCGCCCATACGCTCAATGTCGCGGCCACCACCGGAAATGTAGACATACGAGCCAACACGGGAGACAGTCTCTTCTACGTGCTCGGCGGGGGCGGATTGAACGTAACGGCCGGGGGCACCATCACCGGCCACGCCGACGGGGCGCTGAACATCGGCACAGGAGCCGGCAATTTAAGGCTGATCAGCACGGGTGCTCTTTCGCTGGATTCCAACAGCAACGTGGCTCTTCAATTCGGAGCGGGTTCGGCCACACTCCAGGGAAGTTCGGTCACAGTGGCCGCCAATGGCGGTCTGAATTTGAATGGCCAGGGCAACTTCTCCAGCTCCAGCACCAACGGACAGATCCGTATCACGAACTCCGGTGACGCAACCATTCGCAGCAGTGGCGGCTCGATTAACCTGCAAAGCACCGGTGGCGACATCCTCTACTCCAGCACCAACGGCAATCTCAACCTGCTAGCACCCGCCAGCACCGCCACCATCAACAGCTCCAACAACCTGACCCTGCATACCGGCAACGCCAACACTCTGGCCCTGGACGGCAATCCCACCACCCTTCAGGCCGCTGGCGACATCGATATCCAGACTAACGCCATCACCGGCGGCAACAAAGGTGTGGTCATGACGGCCGGCGGCAATGTCACCTTCAATCCCGCCGTGGGCAATAACCTGGGCATCACTCAGACCCAAACCCTGCGAGTGGGCGCCAACAACGACGTGGTGGCCAACGTAACCGGAGGTCAGATCCTGGTGGACACCACTGGAGATCAGGCCTGGACGGCCGGGCGCAATCTGACCATGACCTCCGGCTCGCTGCAAACTTACTCCTCCAGCGGCGGCAAGATCGGCTGGCAGGGCGGCTCCGTCAAGGCCACCAGCGGCTCGACCCAGAGTTTCTCCGGCCTCAATGGAGTGACCATTCGCACCACCGCGGCCAACGGGGCTGATGGAAACCTGACCCTCCTCAATAATGGCGGTGGCGATGTCAGCCTGCAATCGAACAATGCGGACGTGAACGTCACCTCCGCTCGAGACCTCAGCATCAGCGCACCCTCCCAGGTCTCACTGAAATCCAACAGCGCCACCGGAGTGACCACCGCCAACGCCACTGGCAATCTCACCATGACCACCGGTAACGGCCAGACTCTCTTCCTGGGCGGTAGTAGCGCCCGCCTCAAATCCGGCAACGACATGACCTTAACCACCGACTCGCTGCTGGGGGACCTGAGCGCCAATACGGCTCTCAACTTCGATTCGGGCCGCGATTTACGCATCAACCATCAGGGCCCGGCCAGCGGCTTGATTTTTAGAAGCGCCTCCATCAACGCCACCGCCGTCAATGACATGTTGGTAGACGGCGGCAGCAGCCTGTTCCTCACCAGCAGCACCGGCAATCTGCGCCTGCAGGGCGACCGCAATCTCAGCCTGACCACTACCGGAGCCCTGCAGCTCAGCTCGGCCGGGACCCTCAATCTACAGGGCGGCAACGTCACCACCAACGCCGGCGGTGATACCCTGATCCAGTCCGCCACCGGCACCTCCGTCACCGCCACCACCGGCAACGTCAACCTGACCACCGGCGGAACCGAGCTGCGCCTCAACTCCACTGGAGGCTCCAATACCATCAGCGCGGGTGGCAACGTGAGCCTGGTGGAACCCCAAAACCTGGTGATGATCGGCACTGCCAATATCGTGCGAGCCACCAACGGAAATATCGATATCGGGACCGGCGGAGGCTCTTTCTCGCCCAGTTCCTTCTCCCCCACTGGCCAGTTGCTGATTGACGCCGGTGGCAATGTCACCTACACCGGCGCCACTTTATCCTCCGGAGACGCCATCAACATCAACACCCAGAACGGTGACGTCACCCTGCAGTCGCTGACCACCGGCAATCTGAACGTGTCCAGCGCCGCAGGCCTGAACATCACGGCCGGGCGCGACCTGATCGGTCGCAGCAATGTCGGCAACGTGAATCTGTCCACGACCGGTGCGGCCGACCTGAAACTCGCGGCCGGCCGTAATGTCAGCTTGCAAGCCAGCAACGGAGCCGTTTCGGTGGTGTCTGGTGCCGGTAATCTGAGCATCACCGGCCAGAACGTTACCGTTCAGGCTCTCAACGCATCCGCTCTGCGCTCCAACGCCACTGGCGGCAAGACCGCCACCATCAGCGCCACGGCGGGTAACCTGGATTTGCAGGTGACCGGAACCAGCAGCGATTTCGCCATCACCGCCCCCGACGGGGTCCTCCTGTCCGCAACCGGAACGCTGGGAATTCGCTCAGGCGGAACCGGCACCGCCATCAACGCCACCCTGGGCAACGTGACCCTGAACGGAGGCATCGATAGCACCGGTGCCGTTCTAACCATCCGAGCGGCCGGCCTGAATATCTTGAGTTCCTCCACCACCAACTTCGCGGCCGGCTCCGTGGCCACCGCCACCTCGGCCGGAGTCAACGGGAACTCAACCCAGGATCTGGACCTGAGCAACCTGCGCCTCAACGTTTCGGGCGGCAACGTCACCTTGAACGCCAGTCGCAACCTCAAGGTTGGAACCATTGGTTTTCCGGCCACTGCCAATGCCACTCTCAGCGGCGGAAACGTCACCCTGCAGTCCATGCAAAACATTGGATCCGGAAATCTCACCATCACCACCCCCGGCAACCTGACTGAAATCAATCGCGCCACCAGTCCGGCCACGTTGCCCGGGCTCAACATTACCGCCGGCCAGATTCACAACCTCAACAACACCGCTGATAACGTCAGCTTTTCCATTCCCAACACCAGCAGCCCGGCCACCTTGAATGTAACGGTCACCGGGGGCAACGACACAGTCGTCCCATCCGCCGCCAATCTGCGCAACTTTAACGGTGCCAACGTGCAACCGGTGAGCATCACCGGCACCACGGGCGATGTCTATGTCGACGGAGTTCTGCGCACAGCCGGTCAGGCACCCAGTCCTCCGCCTCCCAGCCAACCGACTGAGCCGGCGCAAACCAGCCCCATTGTCATTCCCCAGACCGGTCTGACGGCCGAACAACGGGCTCAAATCCTGGCCCAGTCCAACCTGGCCCTGGGCAACCTGGGCAGCTATCGACGAGTGCTTGGGCCCGACGAAATCGACCATTTCACGGCCAAAATGGACTCGTTGCACTCCCCCTGGAACAATGATCCATTCTCCCCGACCCTGGCACTGGTCTTACCCGGCGGCCCTCCCGTGGTGAGCGCCCAGGAGGCAGCTGAATTAGCCCAAATGCTGGGGCTGGACGTGGCCGCCGCGGTCAACACCCTGCTGGCTCAGGAATTTGGCTTCATCTGGGAGGTGCGCTACTGGAGGCATCTCACCGAACGTCTCATTCTCTGGGAAGACAAAGAATAGGCTACTGGGCCAGCGGAGCAGGTACCTGCCATCCGGCCGGGCGCTCCGGTCGATTGGTCATGTTCTCGATCAGTTTGCCCTCCCGGGTCAGGTTGTTGTCCAATGCACCGGTATGGGAAAGCTGCTTCATCCGTGCCACTTCCGAACGCAACTGGCTTAGAGTTCGCTGGAAATCAGCCTCGCTCAGACTATTAAGCTGTCCGCTGAGCGTGCTCACCAGACGCTGGATCTCGTAGCTTTCGGAGATTTCACCTTCGGCCTGACGAATGGCCGCCTGAGCCCGAGCAATCTCAGCCTCGGCATCGCTAATTTCGGAACGGGCCCGGCTTTGACGGCGCTCGGCATCCCAAATGTCGGACTGAGCGGATGAGATGGCCGCGTCGCGAGCATAGTTGTGCTCGTAGTCGGTATAGGATTCCTGATGCGAATTCCCATCCGAATCGGTCACGCTACGATATTTGGTGACGGCATTCTCGGAAGGCATCGCGTAGGCCGAGGCCAGACGCATGCGTGCCCAGGTTTCATCCGAGTTGGCCCGGGACAAATCGCTCTTCGCCTCGCTCAGATTGCTCTGGCCGCGACGCTCGGCCGCCTGACCGTCGGCCAGATGGCCCTGGCCCTGGGCCAGGTCATTGGCTGCCAGCTGGGGCAACTGTTCAGCCTGATTCTTCATCTTGCCCTGGAACTCAGGCAGACTATAGCGATACTTATCGTATTCCTTCTGGTTGTCGCGGCGCAGCTTGGTATCGTCCAGCTGGTCGAGCCCCTTCACCGGAATGCTCACCAGGTCGTGGAAATCTCCGCCCACAAAGTCGTAGGTGACGGCCTGGCCTTTCTTGAGGGCCTGTAGAGCCTGATAAGAATTGGCCTTGCCGTGCAGGCGAGCCAGGCCCTCGCTGGCCGAGCCATCACCCAATTCGTGCAGCAAGTCATACTGGGCCTTGGGCAGAATATCGTTGACCCGGCGCCCCAACATTGCGTCCAGATCATGCAAGGCTCCATTGGAATCCACCACATTCCAAACCCCGCCAGCTTTCACTTCAAAAGCACGTCCATCACGCAACTCTCGATAGCCCTCGTAGGCCCGACCTTCCCGATTGCCCACACGGAAGGCCAGGTTGGAAGTGCTCTGAAAATACTCGAGACGGTCGCGAGCCTCGGCTGGGATGCTGTCCGGAAAAGGGTTGTTCCGTGCTTCGAAGGAGGCCAGGTCCTGCATGTCCTGGTAGGAGCGAGCGGGAGCCCAGCGACCCATACTCTGAATGTTGAACTCTCGACCCTGCTCCATGCTCTTGAGGGACTCGTAGGCGCGCCCGCTCTGGTAGCCGCCGTGCTGCTGCCAGAACTGCAACAAATCGTATTCTTTCTGATCCAGGAAGTTGTTGGTGCCGCTGACTTCCAGGGAGTAAAGCTCTTGTGCGTCCATCGGATTGCTCAGTTGAGCCACCCGGTGGTTGGAAGTGACGCCCACTCCCTTGTGCTGATTCATCAACTGCAAAGCTTCGAAGGAGTCGACCGGCTTGCCGTCCGCGCCCTTGAAAGCGGGGTCAAAGTAGGTCATCGCCTGAAATTGCGGGATGGAAAGGATGGTGTTGATGCCATCGCCTTTGAGGGCGTTGAGCTGCTGGACTTCAGCGAGGTCGTTCAAGGTGTATTTCTTGTTGTTGAGCTTGGAATCCACGGGTAGGCGGTCGCGCAGCAGACGATCCAGAGCCTGGTAGGCGCTGACCTGCTTGCCCTTGAGCTCAAAAGTTCCGTGCTCGTCCAGATAGCGCAACGACTTCATCTGATCCTGAGTGGTGACCGGGTTGACGCCGGTGCCGTAGACGGTGTCGAACTCCTGAAGGTGGCGGAAGTCGGAAATCTCAATTCTCTGGTCGGGCTTGCGAGGGTTGGGCAACTCGATCGATTTACCCTTGGCCAGGCGGTCCTGGGCTTCACGGGGGCTGAGTTTGCCGTGACCGATTCCGGCTTTATAAAGCCCGCCGTGCTCGCTGAGATAGGTCAAAGCCTGACGTTGCTGTTCGGACGTAAAGGGGTGCTCGGCCTGAGTGTTCAGCCAGTTGGCCTGAGGTACGACATCCATCAGGTCGCGCAGCGAGAGATTGCTGTCGGCGCCGTTGCGAATCTCTAAAACCTTGGGCCAGTCGGCATTGTGCTGCGCGATTCCCACACCGATGCCGGTAAACAGGCCCACCGTAGCCAGGCCGATACCCGCTCCCATCAGGATATTGTCGGGGATGCGCTTGCCTTTGATCTGAGGCACCAGCAGGCCCTTGCCGATCACCAGCGCTCCAGCACCCGCCAGTCCAAGACCTAAGGCCAGACCCCCGAATCCGTAAAGGGCTGCGGCCCCGGCGGCACCCGGATGCTTGGTCCCGAGAATCCGATAGGCATCGTAGGCCGTGGTTTCGTCTCCATTGGGCTTATAGATGCCATCCCGCGGCGTCTGGCCCTTCTCCAGCATTCGCATGGCGTCCACCAGGTCAGCCGGCAAGTTGGGATGTAGCTGCTTGCCGTCCAGCGTATCCAACGTTTCCAGCTCGGTCAGGGAGGAGATCTTCACGGTTGCACCGTTCTTAAGCTGGATGAAAACAGAGTCTCCATTTTGCAAACGCTCATCGGCTTGAGCGGTGGTCAGCTCGCTCTTGAAACCAAGAACCTTTTTGTAGACGTCTCCATCGGCCTTAAAATTGCTAATCATCATCCGGTGGACGTCGTCGCTGGCCAGCGGCTGAGTGGGGGTTTGAATTTGCACCTGGGCCTGGTCAGCGGCCAGGGCATGCGCGCTGGTTCCCAGTCCACCGGCCAGCATTCCCAGACCGATCAGCGACTTGGCCAGCTTGTGCTGTTGGGGCTGGCTTTTGTCCTGAGCGGCCTCGTCGTAGTGATCGGTGGGTAACTCAGGCTTTTCGAGCGGCTTCGCGGGTGGAGCGGGATGCAATCCCGGGGCGGGCATGCGGCTTAACTTGGACGTGATCACGAACAACAGACTAGGCCAACAGACTGAAAAAGTTCTAAACCATATCTTCGCGGCCGCGCGGTAAGCGCAACGAAATGAGCAAAAAGAGCGTGGACATGGCGGTGACATACCAGAAATACAGGGATTCATGACCCTGGCTCTTGAGAAAGAGAGCCGCCGATTCGGCCGACCCACCGAACACGGCATTGCCCAGCGAATAACAGAACCCCACCCCCAGGGCGCGAGTTTCAATGGGGAAGAGTTCTGCCTTCACAATTGCCGATATGGACGTGTAGAGACTGACTCCGGTCAAGGCCAGCACGATCAGCAGTCCGGCCTGAAGTGGGTCGGTGCTGCTTCCGATAGCGGTCATCAGTGGCACGGTGGTAAGCATGGCCCAGACCGCAAAGCCAATCATGCACTTCTTGCGGCCGATCCGGTCGGAGAGCATGCCGAAAACCGGCTGCATCAGCATGTAGACGCACAGCACCCCGGTCATCACGTGGCTGGCCACGGGCTTCGGGAAATGAGCCGTGTTCACCAAATACTTCTGCATGTAGGTGGTATAAGTGTAAAACACCAGCGAGCCGCCCCCGGTGAATCCCATCACGGCCAGGCAGGCCCAAGGCTGCTGGAAGAGTGCACGCAGCGTGCCCGATTGTTGAGCTTCGCGGGACTGGCTGGTGCTGGTTTCCTCCAGTGTGCGGCGCAAGAGCAGAGCCACCAATGCGGCCAGGGCGCCGATGGCAAAAGGAATTCGCCAGCCCCAGGCCACGATCTGTGCCTCGCTCAAAGTGCGGGTCATCAGGACCACCACCAACGAGGCCAGCAGCTGGCCGCCGATCAGGGTCATGTACTGAAAGGAAGAGTAGAACCCTCGTTTTCCCGGGGTGGCCACCTCGCTCATGTAGGTGGCGGAAGCTCCGTACTCGCCCCCCACTGACAAACCTTGCAGCAGTCGGGCCAGCAACAACAAGAAAGGGGCCAGTTGACCCACGCTCTGATAGGTCGGCATCAGGGCGATCATCAGAGAGCCCAACGACATCAAAAGCACCGAAACCAGCATGGAAAACTTGCGCCCGCGCCGGTCGGCCAGGCGGCCGAAAAACCAGCCGCCCAGGGGCCGCATAAGAAAGCCGACACCGAAGACTCCGGCTGTCTTTAGAAACTGGCTGGTCTCATCCCCTTCGGGAAAAAACGCCTGAGCAAAATAGATCGAGGTAAAGGCAAAGGCGTAAAAATCATACCATTCGACCAGGTTGCCTGAAGAAGCGCCCAGGATGGCCCAGATGGGGGACTTGCTCACGCCCGATTCTTAGCAGAGAGCGCCTGACGCACCTTCCGAAGCAAGTCGCCACTATGAATCGGTTTGTCCACAAAGCGATGGGAAAGTTTTTCGGGGGGAGGTAAACGGCAGAAGTCGGCCCCGTAGCCGGAGGTGAAAATCACCTCCAGGTCGGGCAATCGATCGCGAAGGTGCAAAGCCAGATCGGGACCCACCAGGTCGGGTAGCACCACGTCACTCAGCAGCAGGTCCACGCGGAGCTCCTCTGCTCGTCGCAAGGCTTCCTGGCCGCAGCAGGCCTCCACGATCTCATACCCGTCCCGGCTCAAAACCTCGCGCATCAGGCTGCGTGTGGCGTTGCAATCATCCACCACCAGGAGAACAAAACTGCCTTCCGGCTTGGGGACTTCCTCCTGAGGAAGCTCGTTTTGAACCAGGCAGGGCAAGTAAATTTTGAAGGTGCTGCCCCGCCCAGGCTCACTGTAGACCCAAAGACCGCCGCCGCTCTGGGCCACGGTTCCGTAGACGCTGGCCAGTCCCAAGCCGGTGCCATGAGCCTTGGTCGTGTAAAAGGGCTCAAAGACGCGCAGGCGGGTCTCTTCGCTCATTCCCTGGCCGTTGTCGCTTACTGCCAGAATGACGTAATGACCAGGGCCCAGGCGCGCATCCACCAGAGTGGCCTGATTCTGATCCAACTGCACGTCCGTGCAGCTGATCACAATGCGCGGCGCAGAAGCCAGCGGAGCCTCATCCTGTTTCATAGCGTCGCGCGCATTGACCACCAGGTTGATCAGCACCTGAAGCAACAGATTGGGATCAAAGCGAACCCGATCGTTCTCCGCTTCGCAACGAATCTCCAACTCCACCTGGGATCCGGCGGCCTGACGCAGCAAGGGCTGGATCGAGCGAACGTGATGGCCGAGCTCGATCGTTTCCAGGTTGAGTTCCTGCTGACGGGCCACAGCCAGAATCTGCCGGCTCAGGGCTGAGCCCCGTTGGGCCGCATCCTCCACCAAACCGAGCAGTTCCGCGGCACTGCCCTGACAGATCTCTTCGCGCAGCAAACCGGTAAAGCCCAGAATCACGGTCAGGGTGTTATTGAAGTCGTGGGCCACGCCCGAAGCCAGGCGGCCCAGGGCTTCCATCTTCTGCGAAAGGACCAGGCGTTGTTCTAGACCTCGCTCGCGAGTCACATCTGTAAAGTTGATGAGCACCCCACCATCTTGCAAAGGACGCGATGCAATTTGTAGAGTTTTACCTTCCCGCTCCAGGGAAAACAACTGCTGATGCCGCGGAATCTCCGCAAACACGTTCTGTAAAGGCTGTTTCTCGACACAACAACCTAAGATTTCGCGACCGCGCTCATTCACAAAAGTGATCAAACCGCGCCGATCAGCGTGGAGAATACCGCTGACCGAGCATTCCACAATTTGCCGGTAGCGGTCCTGAACAGCCTGAGCTTCCAGACGGATCTTGGCCTCTTCTAACTCGCGCAAAAGAGCCGGTACCAAACGCTTGTGACCCTTCAGCACAAAATCCTGGGCCCCTGAGCGCATGCACTCCACCGCGGCCTGCTCGCCCACCGTTCCACTGGTGAAAATGAAAGGAACCAGCCCGCCTGACTCGCGGAAAATCTGGAGGGCCTCCAGACCCGAGAAGCCGGGCAGGCTGTAATCTGAAATAATTGCATCCCAACGAACGTCAGCAAGCGCAGCTTTGAGCTGTGAAGCAGTCTCCACGCGGCGACATTCCGCCGTAATTCCGCCTTCAGCCAGTTGCAGCAGCAGTAGTTCGTAATCGACCTCGGAGTCTTCGACCACGAGGATGTGAATAGGCCCCCCAGGGGTTTGCATCTACCTATACAACACGATATACGACTCTTTGGCAATGAGGCCAATTGGTTATGGAAGCGGCTCCTCGCGTCGGCAGGTCTCCCGCACGGCCAGGGTCAGAACCAGCAATCCGAGCGAGGTCAGCATCAGTCCGGTGTGGCCGGGAGCGAGGAATGCGAAGGGTGCAATGGAGGCAGCCAGGACCACGACCCAGAGACTCTGTCCCAGGGTTTGCCACTGCAGCCACCCGGCCAGGCAGAATGCCAGCAGCAGGCTCAGTGTCAGCGGCAGATAACCCACCAGGTAAGAGGCCAGTGCGTAGCCTCCGCAGCTGGCCAGACTGGCCAGGGCGGCTCGCCACGGGCCCACTCTGCGATAACGCAGGTATGACCAGACCAGGATGAGGGCCATCAGCGTCACCATTTCCAGAGGTCCGAAGACGAAGAGATTGGCCATAATCACCTCGCTGGCCACGTAGGGAAAATAGAGGCTGATGCTCTGAGAGGTGATTTGATTCTTCAAATCCCACTCCCAGCGCCGAGGTTCGCTTTGGCTTGGGAAGAGCGAACCCCGCTGGAATTTGATGTCCGAGCGATCGCTCTGCACTTTGAGATGGAAGTCTGCGATGGGCTCCCGTCGGCCGGTCACGTCGTAGCTCCAGGACTTGGCGCCGGTATGCTGATAGCCCACCTCCGCCACGCATTTCTCGCCCGGCTGAAGCACAGCTTCCCATTCCAGACCCTGTTCAATATCGGGAGTGGGCACCTCTTTGCCATTGATGCGAAAGCGGAATCCCGAAAGGGTGCCGCTATTGTCAGGCAAGGGGAAGGAGAAGTGCACGGTGCGGGGCTCTTCCATCGGATTGGCAAAGGTGTAGCTGGCCTGGAAATCAGCCCGATACAACTGAGCCTCCTTGAAATCCAGCTTGAGATTGACATCCGAACCCTGCAGCTTGCTCGAAACGTAACGCTGCTGGGTGTAGGTGCGAGTCCAGATGGTGTCCTTGCCGCGTTTTGAGATTTCTGACTTGAGTTCGCGCGTGGGCAGCGGCAAGCGAGAAGGATCTCCGTCAAAATCTGGACCCAGATTGATTTCCTCACTCAGGCTGTCCACCTGAAGCAGACTGATTTTGGGAGCGCGCTGGGTGGTGGGACCACCGCCGGCTTCCTCCCCCACCACGTAACGAGCTTTTCCCTGAGCCAACAGACGTCGCTGAAAACCAGCGTGCAGTTCAGAGAGTGCATAAACCTGTAAGAGCAGCAGGCCGGCCGTGAGCAGCCAGCCCCAACTGCGTCGTCCCACTGTTTGCAGTGAATACAGGGCACTGCGACAGGAGTCGCGGTCGAATTTATAGAGATTGAGCAGCAAAAAGGCCAGGCAGGCCAGCGAGAGCACGACCGTCATAGCCAGGGCGCACATCCAGCCGCCGATCAGCTCAAGCAAGCGGTGAACCACGAATTCTAAATGTTCGATCATAGACTGGAGTCTAAACGGCTCGGGTCACGACTCAGGCTCACGTAGGTCACAAAACGGTCACAGCCGAAGTCATAAAATCTATGAAACCTCTGCAGATGGCCTTAAAACGAGGAATGCTCAGCCAACGCGATACGGCCGTGATCTTTCACGACCTGGACGTGATGCACGCTCGTTTGGATCGGATTCGCAACGCTTTCCCCGAAGCTCATCTCCACGCCGTAGCCATCAAGGCCAACCCGGTGGTGGGCGTATTGCGCTCGTTGGTCGAGGCGGGCGCTGGACTGGAAGCCGCTTCCTGGGAGGAGGTCTCGCTGGCCCTGGCCGCAGGTTGCCCGCCCGAACGCATCGTGTTTGATTCTCCAGCCAAAACGGACTGGGAACTGGAGCAGGCCCTGCAACTGGGGGTGCGCCTCAATGCCGACAACCTGGACGAATTGGAACGCCTGGACCGACTTCAGCCCACCTATCCACTGGGCGTTCGAATCAATCCACAGGTTGGGGCCGGCAGCATTGCCATGACCAGCGTGGCCACTCGAGGTGGAAAGTTCGGCATGGGGCTGGAGGAAACCGACCTGCGGGCACTCTTTGCCCGCTTTCCCTGGCTGGGAGGCCTGCACGTGCACGTCGGCTCACAGGGCTGCCCCATGTCTCAGCTAGTAGAAGGCGTATTGCGCGTTTACCGAGCCGGGCTGAAGGTGGGAGTCCGTTTCTTTGATATGGGCGGAGGATTGGGCGTCAACTATCGCGACACCGCCGCCAGTCCTGCCCCCGAAGAGTATGCCAGGGCCCTGCGGCAGGCCTGTCCGGAATGGGCTCAGGTACCTCTGGTTAGCGAATTTGGTCGTTGGATTCAGGGCCCCTCGGGACAGGTGGCGGCCCGAGTGGAATACGTGAAAGAGGGCCGACTGGCTGTCTTGCACGTGGGGGCCGATATGCTGTTACGCCTGGCATACGCCCCCCAGGATTGGTACAACCGCATGGAAGTGCTGGATAGCACCGGACAACCTAAATCCGGTCCGCTCTCGTCCTGGACCCTGGCCGGACCGCTCTGCTTTGGGGGCGACATCATCGGCCGCGGGGTGGAATTGCCCGACATCCGGCCCGGCGACTGGGTGGTGGTGCACGACGTGGGCGCTTATACTCTGGGCATGTGGTCACGCCACTGCAGTCGCGCCCTACCGCTGGTGCTGGGCTGGCGCGCAGGCAACCTTTTCGTTTTAAAAGCTCGGGAGAGCCTGGAGGACGTGGTCAGGTTCTGGTCCTGAACTCAAGACAGAAACGTGCGCCCTTGCCCGGTCCCTGGCTGTGCGCGCTGAGAGTGGCCCCCAGGCCTTCGGCCAACAGCTTGGAGATGGCCAGGCCCAGGCCGGTGCCCCCCTGCTCCCGCGCTCGGCCCGAATCCACCCGGTAAAAGCGGTCGAATAAACGAGGCAAATGTTCGGATGCAATGCCGATGCCATTGTCTTCCACCCAGATCTGTTGGGAGTTTCCTCCTAGCCGAACCAGGCCTTCCGGCGCTGCCCGACGAGCATTCACCAGAAGGTTGATCAGAATTTGGGCCAGGCGTTCTGGGTCGGTCTGCAGCATGCCGCTGGCCTCGACCAGTTCGGCCCCGTGCTCCTCGGCCAACTCCTCCAGGAACGGTTTCAACTCAAGGGGCCGAGACTCAAAACGCACGTGCTCAAGCCGGGCCAGCTCCAAAAGCTCCTTGACCAGTCGCTCCATGCGATCCAGGTCGCGGTGAATCATGGCCAGGAATTGCTCGCGGGGAGCGCCCGCCTCCAATGCCTCGATCAAAGAACGCAGCGACGCCAGTGGTGTCTTGAGTTCGTGAGAAGCGTCCGAGACAAAGCGTTTGAGAGATTGCTGCTGCTGTTCCAGGCTGTCAGCCATCTGGTTGAAGGCCCGACCCAGGATGGCCGTCTCGTCCCGCTGGCGGCTCGGCGGCAGACGCTCCTGCAGGTGTCCCTCGCCCAACCGTTCCACAGCCCGGGTCAGGCGACGCAGGGGCAGCGTCAACCAGCGGGCCAGGCCCAGGCTGAGCAGAGTGCCTCCCAGCAGAGCAGCCAGAGCCAGCTCGTAAAAACGAATGCGCAGATCAACCAGCGTCAATTGCAATTCGGACAGAGAGCGGCTGGCATAAATCGCGCCCACCACCTGCTGGTGAGCTCGCATGGGCACGGCCACAAAAAGCGCATCCTGGCTCTCGCCCAGTCGGATGCCGACCTGACCGTGTAGAGCTGCATCTACCTCGGGACGATCGGCTACGTTTTCTTTGCGGTGAGTCGAGTCTTCTAGAACCTCACCGCGCCAGTTGACCACACTCATTCGACCCGACATATTCAGCGAGAGCTGGGCCATTTCGTCGGTGATCATCTTGCGCGCGGCAGGGGTCAGCAGCACCTGGTCCATGTGGCGGCGCATCAGGTTGGCTACAAACCCGCAGTCTCGCTCCAGAGCCTGTCGGGCATTCCCAATGTAGGTTTCCCGCACAGACTGCAACATCACAGTCTCGGCCAGCGTCAGAGTCAGCACAATCACGCCGAAAAAGGCCAGCGCCAGGGGTACTCGCAGACTGCTAAACATCCCACATGTAGCCTACACCGCGGACTGTCACCAGGTAGCGCGGATGAGCCGGATCGGCCTCAATCTTCTCGCGCAGACGTTGCACCGTCACGTTGACCACTCGAGCTTCGCCCTCGAATTCATAGCCCCAGCAGGCGGCCAGAATGCGTTCCCGCGTCTGGGCTTTGCGGCGATTCTCCAGCAAAAAGAGCAGCAAGGCGAATTCCTTGGGAGTGAGATCCAGCTTTTGGCCGGAGCGCCAGACTTCATGGCGATGGTTTGAGACCTCCAGCTCACCGCTGCTCAAAACCGGTTCGGCCTGACGCTGCAGCCGACGCAGGTGGGCTTTGATGCGCGCCAGCAGCTCCAGATGTCGGAACGGCTTGACAATGTAGTCATCCGCGCCGAGTTCCAGACCCTGAACCTGATCGATCTCCTGATCGCGAGCCGTTAGAAGCAGAATGATGCCGCTGAAATCGGCCCCACGTAGACGTCGGCAGACCTCGAACCCGTCCATCCCAGGAAGCATGACGTCGAGCAAGATCAAGTCGGGCTGCCAGCTTTGAGCCAGCTCCAACCCTCGACTTCCGGTGTCGGCGGTGCACACTTCATAGGCCGCCTGCTCGAGCAAGTAACGCAACGACTCGCGCAAGGACGGCTCGTCGTCCACCACCAGAATCTTCATCGGTCAGTCTTTGAGACAAAAAAAAAGAGCCCTTGCGGGCCCAGAGGAGGGGGTGAACCAGGGATAGGTGGCTTACTTAGTGCGGGACGCCAGCGGGTGAGCTGAGGCACTGCGATGACTCTCCAGGCCCACCAGCGAGACCTGCCCGCCGGTGCGCTGGTAGTCGTGTTGAAAATGCTCCAGGAATTCCATGGCCGAGTGGTCGACCAGTCTGGTCTGGGAAAGGTCGATTTTGACGTCCAAACCGGCCGGGACCGTGTCCAACTTCTGCTTCATAAAAATCAGATTGGTAAAGGCCACCGCTCCATTGACGTTGAGCAGCGCCTGCCTCTCTTCTACCCGGACGTCCATGTCGCACTTGAGCAACTGTCCGGGGCTGTTGCCTCGGATGAGGTGCAGCATCAGCTTGACCAGGACGCCCGAGGAAATGCCGATCAGGAGGTCGGTGCCCAGAGTGACGATAATCGTGGTGACGAAAATCAACATCTGATCGCTGCCAATCTCCCAGGTCTTTTTGAACTCTTTGGGCGAGGCCAGACGAAAGCCGGTGAAGACCAGAATGGCCGCCAACGAGGCCACCGGAATTCGGTGGATCATTCCCGAGGCGAAGGCCACGAAGAGCAACATAAACCCGCCGTGAAAGAAGTTGGACCAGCGCGTCTTGGCACCGTTGTTGATGTTGGCCGAACTACGCACAATTTCGGCAATCATCGGCAGCCCGCCCAGCCAACCCGATACAGCCGTGCCGATGCCGACCGCGGTCAGGTCCCGATTCAGGTCGGCCTTGCGATGGAAGGGGTCGAGCTTATCCACGGCCGCAGCCGAGAGCAGGGTCTCCAGCGAGGCGATAATGAAGATCATCATGACCGCCTTCCAGAACACCGGGTCGCCCATACGCGACCAGTCAGGGTGCACAATGCCCTCGGCCAAATTGCCGGGCAGGGTCACCAGTGCGTCCGGGCCCAGTTTGTATTCGTGATTTTGGAAGGCCAGATACGTGTGTTCGTGGCTCAGGTCGAAGTAAGTGGCCAGGCACATCCCAAGCACCACGCCAACCAGCGGGGCCGGAAAGCGCTTGAAGGGCTTGAGGCGAGGCATGATGATCAGGACCGCCATGGTCAGGCAACCGATCAGGGCCAGCTCCGGATTGGCATTGCCGATACTGGAAGGGAAATTGGCCAGTTGTTCGATGGCCGTTTTGCCAACCGGTTTGATGCCAAACATAAAGTAACTCTGTTTGGCGATAATGATGATTCCGATGGAGGCCAGCAATCCGTGCACGGCCGAGGATGGGAAAAAGGTGCTGAGTTTGCCGGCCTTGGTGACACCCGCGATGACCTGCAGGATGCCGGCGATGGTGATGGCGGCCAGGGTCAGGCGGTAGCCTTCGATACCGCCTCCCAGGGAGTTGACCGCGCCTAGAATGACGACGATCAGCCCGGCAGCCGGGCCGTTGATGGTGACGTAAGAACCGCTGGTCATGGAGACCACCAGTCCGCCCACCACAGCCGCAATGATTCCCGCGAGGGGCGGCACGCCCGAAGCAAGGGCGATACCCAGACTGAGTGGCAGAGCGATGAGGAAGATCAGGAACCCGCTCATCAGGTCCCCTTTCCAGTTCTCCTTCAGGCCCTCAATGCCATCTGAGGGGATTTCTGACATGAAGCTCTCCTTCAAAAGGTTACGGCCCAAATTATCAGGTTCAGAATCGTGAAAGCATTACAAGATTGTCAGAGCCCAGCGGCCCAAGAGATTGCTACACTGCGGAAGGAAAAACCCGTCCACGGGTTGGATTGCAGGATTGTGAAACTCCTCATTATAGAAGATGAACGGAAGATCGCCGAGCACCTGAAAAAGGGGCTGGAAGAGCTTCACTATCGCGTAGACCTGGCTCACGATGGCAATACCGGCCTGGAAATGGCCTGTAACGGCAACTACCAACTGGTGATTTTAGACAGAATGTTGCCCGGACTGGACGGCCTGGGAGTTCTGGAAGAACTGAGACGGAGCGGCCATCGCACTCCCGTGATTCTGCTGACCGCCCTCGACCGCATCAATGATCGAGTCAACGGTCTGCAGGCCGGTGCCGATGACTACCTGACCAAGCCCTTTGCCTTCGCCGAGCTCTCGGCTCGAGTCGAGGCCATTTTGCGCCGCAGTTCGCTGAGCGTAGCCCAGGACGTGCGCCGGGTCGAGGATTTGACCATCATCTATTCCAGTCAATCCGTCCAGCGCCAGGGTCAGGTGATCGAGCTCACGCAGAAAGAGTTCCGCATCCTGTGCCTGCTGGCTGAAAACCCCGGACGCCTGGTGACTCGCAAGGACCTGGTTCAGAAAGTTTGGGGCCTGACCTTCGAAACCGAAACCAACGTCATCGACGTGACCGTGCGCAGATTGCGCCAAAAGGTGGACGATCCTTTTCCCGTGAAGTTGATCCGAACCGTCCGGGGAGCCGGTTACATTCTTGAATCAAGTCCCAAACAACAGTAACAACAGCCTCGTCCTCCGCCTGGCGGTGATGTTCGCCGTTTCGGCCGCTCTTTTGCTGACGGCTCTGGGTTCGACCACCTACTGGTTGCTGGATCACGAATTCCGCAAGGACGAGACCCGCGTCCTGGACGATACCGTGGCTCTGCTGGAAACCATTTTTCGCCAGAATGAGGACTTGGTGGAGACGCTGCAGCGCGAAATTCCCCTGGATATGGAGGCCCTGCACTTTCACCAGTACCAGTTGAGAATCTTAGACGAGCACGGGGCCAAGTTGTATGAAACCAGGCGTTTCCCCACCCTCAGCAGCGACTTTTTGGCTCGCGTTCCCATCTACCAGGAGGGCGGCCTGGGCGAGGGAGTGGTCTGGCAGCAAGGTGAAACCAGCTTTCTGGTGGTTCAGGCTCTGGCCATTCGGGAGAAGGGCAGCCGAGAGAAAATTCGACTGCAAGTGGCCATGGACACCAGCCAGAAGACCCGCACCCTGACTGCCTACCGGCGAGCCATGTTCCTGTTGGTCAGCCTGGGAGTTTTGCTGGCCGCCTTTCTGGCCGGGCTGATTTCTCGTCGCGGCCTGCGCCCCTTGAGCTTGATGACGCGCCTGGTGCAGCGCCTGAAGGTGGACCAGTTGCACCAGAGGTTTTCTTCGCGGCGCTGGCCCCAGGAGCTGGTGCCTCTGGCACAGGAGTTCGATCGATTGCTGGATGAAATTCAAGTGGGCATGGAACGACTGTCGCATTTCAGCACCGACCTGGCTCACGAATTACGGACCCCTTTAACCAGCATGATGCTGCAGGCCGAAGTGACCCTGGCTCAGGAACGCAGCCTGGAAGTCTATCAAGACGTGTTGGGCTCCAGTGTAGAAGAACTGGAGCGCCTGAGCACCCTGGTGGAACGCTTGCTGTTGCTGGCCCGCACCGAAGCCGCCAGGCCGCACCTGGAGCCCCAGGAGATCAAAGTCCGGGAACTGGTGGAGAACCTGGTTGAGTATCACCTGACCGCTCATCCACGCGATCAGGTGGTCATCCAGGTGCCGGAGGATGCGCTGTTGGTGGCCGACCGGCGTCTGGTGGAGATGGCCCTGGGCAACTTGCTCTCCAACGCCTCCAAATACAGCGTCTTTCCGGTGCGCATTGAGTGGCTGGAGCATTCCAACGAGTGGATCATCGCGGTCCAGGACCGAGGCCCGGGGATTGCTGCCGAACACCTCCCCTACCTCTTTGACCGTCTCTACCGGGTCGATACCTCTCGAACCACCGCCAGCCACGGCCTGGGTTTGGCGCTGGTTCGTTCGGCCATGCGCGCTCACGGCGGAGACGTGCACCTCCACTCTTCAATGGGCCAGGGAAGTCGCTTTCAACTTCACTTCCCGCGACCCAATTCCAGCACCACCCTCCATTCAGCAGGCTGAACGGGAGTAATCGAAAGCCGGTTGCCCTTGCGGGTCACAACCATCTCCTGAAGCTTCGGGTGATTCTTGAGCTCTTCCAGGCTGACGAAATGGGAAAAGTGCTCCACGTATTCCACATCCACCAGCGACCAGCGATTGTTTTCCGGACTGGATTTGGGGTCGAAATACTTGGACTTCTTATCCAGAGCCGTAAAATCGTCGTAGGGCTCGCTCACCACCTTACAAATCCCGGCGATTCCGGGCGGGTCCACCCGGCTGTGATAGAAAAAGCCCATATCGCCGGGCTTCATGCTGCGCATATAGTTGCGCGCCATGTAGTTGCGCACGCCATCCCAGGGGCTTTTCTGCATTTTCTTGAGGTTGTCCAGGCCGAAGGTGTCGGGTTCACTTTTAAAGAGCCAGTATTGCATGCCAGGAGGTTCGCACGACCGGGTCGCATACCTTGCCCACAATGTACCTGCCCTCGCCCGTGCCCGCCAAACTGACCTCCAACGAGGTATTTGATACTCTGCAGATGTTCGAAGAACATCACCTCGACATCCGCACCATTACCCTGGGAGTCAACCTTTTAGACTGCGCCAGCTCCAGCGTCCAGGAGACCTGCGAGCGGGTGGTGCGCAAGCTGCTCCGCGTGGGGCGCGATCTGGTCCCCACTGTGACCCAGGTATCTCAGGATCTGGGCATCCCCATTATCAACAAGCGGATTTCCTGTACTCCGATTTCGCTGGTCGGGGCCTCGGCCGGACCGGCCAGTTTTGTCCCCCTGGCGCTGGCCCTGGATAAGGCCGCGGCTGAACTGGGCGTGGACTTTGTGGCTGGCTTTTCCGCGCCCGTGCACCGTGGCCTGACCCCCTCCGATCGGGCTTTGATCGACAGCCTGCCGGAAGCACTGAATCGAACGGAGAGGGTCTGTTCCTCCATTTCGCTGGCGTCGACGCGGGCCGGCATCAACATGGACGCCGTGGCTCAAATGGGCCAGCGCATCCTGGACATCGCCAACCTGCACCCCGAACGGGAAGGATTGGCCTGTTGCCGGCTGGTGGTTTTCTGCAATCAGCCTGAAGATAACCCCTTCGTGGCCGGCGCGATGCACGGTCCCGGTGAAGCCGACGTGGTCATCCACGTGGGCGTGTCTGGCCCGGGCGTGGTCAAGGCCGCCCTCACCAAGGCCCCCAACGCCAACCTGAATGAACTTTCCGATATCATTAAGCTTGCCGCCTTCAAGATCACGAGGCTGGGCGAAATGGCCGGGCGCGAAGTGGCTCGTCGGATGGGGTACCCGATGGGCATTGTCGATCTCTCGCTGGCCCCCACCCCCGCCCGAGGCGACTCCGTGGCCGAGATTTTGCAGGTCATGGGTCTGGAGCACTGCGGGGTGCACGGTTCCACGGCCGCCCTGGCCATGCTCAACGACGCCGTCAAGAAAGGGGGCGCCATGGCCTCGTCCCAGGTGGGCGGTTTATCGGGGGCTTTCATTCCTCTGAGCGAGGACGCCGCCATGGCTGACGCCGCCTCGGTGGGAGCGCTCACGATCGATAAACTGGAGGCCATGACCTGCGTCTGTTCGGTGGGACTGGACATGGTGGCCGTGCCTGGCGACACTCCGGCGGAAACCCTGGCGGCCATCATCGCCGACGAAATGGCCATCGGCATGATCAACGGCAAAACCACGGCCGTGCGCATCATTCCCGTGCCCGGCAAGAAAGCCGGCGAACTGGTGAATTTCGGAGGCTTGCTGGGATCGGGACCGATCATCCCGGTCAACCGCTTCTCTTCGGCCGGATTCATCCGCCGAGGGGGAAACATCCCGGCCCCGCTGCAAAGTTTGCGCAACTAGGTTGGAACCACCGTCCGGCGGGAAAAGTTTGCCTCACCTATGCACAAACCATTGGCACTGGCCCTGCTGCTGATTCTGCCCGCTGGAGCGCGCCCGCTCAAGCCGGCGCCGGCCGTGGTGAAAACTCTGAGTTCACGGTATAAGCTTCCAACTCCGGTGAGCGGCAACTATGCCAGCAGCGGAGCTCGAGACCTGGCTGACTATGTGACCATGCAGCAACGCTTCTTTCCCGGCGCCGTGGTCACAGCCGGCTTCTATGATTGGCGCACCACCTCGCGCTATCGTGGCCACGCCGGGTTGCACCTGGGCTACGACGTGGCCATGCCCTATGGTTGTCCGTTCTCGGCTGGCTGGTCGGGAACCGTCACCGCCATTGTGGTCTGGTCCGGCGAAGAACACGGCATCACCGTCCAGCACCCCGACGGCAGCAGCGTCACCTACGGACATGTCAGTCCCAAATGCGTGGTCGGCCAGCATGTCCAGGCTGGCGAACCCATCGGAACCATCGCCTATAACCACGTGGACGTCAAAATGCGCGACGCCAACGGCAACTATGTCGATTTTGGCGGCAACGGTCGCGTGCTGCCGGCTCCCCAGTGGGCGGTGGAACAGCCAGTGGTGAGTCGGGAAATGCTGATGGCCAACTGGCTGTTGGCCCAGAACACGCTGGAAATGGCTGAAGAAGACTACCGCAACGAGAAACTAGAAGGTGAAAAACGCCGCATTTTGCTGGATGGCCTGCGCCAGAAGGTCCCCGCCCTGAAAGAAAGCCAGAAAATGATGGCCGAATATGTGGAACAGGGCCTGGTCTCACGAGTGACCTCTGAAGAGAACCATGAGGAGCTGGAAAATGCCCAAAAAGAGCTGGCCCGCATGGAAAAGGCTCGCACCAGTTCACCCGGGCGGGTCAAGCAGCTGCAGAAGGGTCTGGAAGCCGCCCAGAACCGGGTGAAAGAAGCACGCAAGCTGGCCTCGGCCCGCGGCATTACCTGGAAGCAGGTGGAGGCCTTTGTGCAGGCCACCGTCGCCAGTGACAAGACTCTGACCCGAAGCGTTCAGGCCTACAAGAAAAACGCCTTGACCAAAAACTCCGCCAAACTCTCGAGTCTGGAACAGGAACTCAGTAAGGCCACAAACACTCTGAAGACCTACGAAGAACTCTTCGAGATGGGCGGCATATCGCGCAACGAGTTAGAAGACGCGCGCCAGAAGCAGAAGATCCTCCAGGCCCAGGTGCGAGCCTTTAAGAGCAGTAGCTCGGGCCAGCCCGGCGCCGACTGACCCCAGTGCTCAGGAGTCCAGGGCGGAGAGAGAGTCGCGCACCTCGTCGCGCAAAATCAGGGGCTCGATCTGGCGGACCTTCTCCGCCAGCGTGCCGGGAATACCGGGCACAAAGCCAAGTTGTCGCGATACGTCCAGGGTGCGACGCAAGGCGCGGATCAGGTCGCCGCCTTCCAATCCCGAGGTCTCAATCAACTCCAACCAGGTGCAGCCGTTCGCCCACATGTAGGCCAGCGGAGCGTAATTGACGACCACCGCACAGGGAACGTCCACACTCTGCTGACGCTGGATCTTCTCCAGATCACCAGCGATGGCCCGGCACTCCTGTAATGCCTGCTGTACATAGCGCTTGGGCTTCAGGCGCAGATTCTCCAGCGCCCTGGATTCCTCGTTGACCAGGCAGGTCAGCACGGCCACAATCTCGGTCACTTCCAACGTGTCCAGCACGCCCGCGAAAATCACCTCGCAAAGCAAAATGGTATTGCTGGCACGAAGGGCGGCGGCCACTTCGCCTTTGTAAGTGGGCTTGTAGTCGTCCAAGTAATCCAGGCGAGTCAGGACCTTGCACAAAGCCAGAAACTGTCCCCAGTAGGGAGTATCCTTACCCGAACTGCCGGCCCGCTTCAGGAATTGTTCCAGGTCGCGGCGACGGTACTGTTGCTCGGCGCAGGGGGCCATCTTGGGGCAGCCATTGCACGGAGATTCCTCAATCTTCCGGTGCACGCGCTCGCGATCGGCTTTCATGCGCAGAATCTCATACTTGACCGAACCGTGCTTGGGAGCCTTAGACAGGCCGTGAATCTGCTTGCGCAGACTCTCGTCTCGCTCGCAGCTCTTCCGATAGGCGGACAAATCCCCCAGTTCGCCGGGACAGAGCGGCTTGCTCAGCTCCTCCAGACGTTGCTGGGCATGGCGAAACCCCTGTCCCCCGCCCCGGTGTTCGGCCAGGAACTTGCCGAACGATTTCTCCACCAGCTCTTTGCAGCTCTCCAACGAATGACGCTGCAGCAGGTTGAGCACCATCCCGTAGCCGGGCCGGAAATTGGAATCCAGGGGATCGGCTTCGCTGCGAGCCAACTTGGCCACGGCCGTAACCATCTCCTTAGGATGGTTAACGATCATGACGTAGCCAACCTTGTCCATGCCACGCCGACCCGCTCGACCGGACATCTGCAAGAATTCGCTGGCCGTAAGCAGCCGATGACCGTCGCCGGTATACTTAGAAATGCAAGAAATCACGGTCGCTCGGGCGGGCATATTGATACCGGCCGCCAGCGTCTCGGTCGCGAACACGACCTTGATCAGCCCACGCTGAAAGAGCCGCTCGACCACGCTCTTCCAGGCCGGCAGCAAACCGGCGTGGTGCACCGCCAGGCCCTCATACAGGGCTCCCAGATGGCCATGGTTTTGCAGGGTCGGGTGCTCTTGCAGCAAGGCCTCGATGGCATCCTCACGCTCTTCGCGGACGTCTCGGGTGTCTTTCAGGCGGCCTCGACAGCGGTCCATGGCCAGCTCGCAGCCCTTTCGCGAAAACAAAAAATAGATGGCGGGAAGCATATCCTCGCGGTCGAGATCCACCACCACCTCGTCGGGCCGAGGAATCTCCTCGGTTTCAGCTTTGGGTCGGCGGCGGAAGCCTTTGCGGGCGGTGGGAATGGCGGCCCGCTTCCAACGCTCTTGCAGCTTGCCTTCCTTGTCGAAAAGCAGACCCGAACGGGCTCCCTTAAAGTAGTAATGGCGGAGCGGCACGGGGCGGTGATTGCTGACCACCAGTTCGGTCGAGCCATGGGTGAACTCGAACCAGGCGCGCAGGTCGTCGGCGTTGGCTACCGTGGCCGAGAGCGCGATCAACTGAACCTCAGGCGGAGAGTAAATGATGGATTCTTCCCAGACGGTGCCGCGCTCCGGGTCGTTCATGTAGTGGCACTCGTCCAGCACCACCGCCTGGACCCCGTAAAGATTGCGCTCCACCTCGCCCAGGCTGGTTCCGTAAAGCATGTTCCGATAGACCTCGGTGGTCATGACCACGACCGGAGCATTTCGATTGACCGAGACGTCGCCTGTCAACAACCCCACCGCGGCCTCGCCGTACTGCTCGCGAAAATCGTGGAACTTCTGATTGGAAAGCGCCTTCAGCGGGGTGGTATAAAAACAGCGCCGCTGAGTACTCAGCGCGCGCTGCACGGCGAACTCGGCTACGGCTGTCTTGCCTGAGCCGGTGGGCGCGCACACAATCACGCTGCGCCCCTGATCAATCGATTGCATTGCCTGGATCTGAAAATCATCCAGGGGAAACTTAAACCAGTCTTGAGGGTTCACTCCTGGAACCCGCGCCCTCGCTGGCTCATCGCGCGCTCGGTCTCGCGTTTGGCGTCTTTGGCGGCGGCGTCGGCCCGCTTGTCGTAAAGTTTCTTACCGCGAGCCACGCCCAGCTCCAACTTGACCCGCCCGTCCTTAAAGTAAAGCTTGGTAGGAATGAGAGTCAGACCTTTCTCTTCTTGCTTCCCGATCAGTCGGTTGATCTCAGCGCGGTGCAGGAGCAGTTTGCGCGGGCGCTTGGCTTCATGATTGAGGTAGGAGGCCTTCTCGAAAGGGGTGATGTGCAAGCCGTAGATCCAAAGCTCGTTGCGCACCACCTGAGCGTGGGCGTCGGACATCTGCACCCGACCGTGACGCAAGGATTTGACCTCGCTGCCCATGAGCACCATGCCGCATTCGAAGGTCTCTAAAATATGGTATTCGTAATAGGCCCGCCGATTGTCCGTGATGGTTCGGGTGCCTTTGCGTGGAAAATCGGAGGGTTTGTTGCTCATGGTCTTTGGATTTCGTTAAGCTTGGAAAACTTGTCCCAAAGGTAATCAACAAAAGGACGATGGTCAAGTTCCTCACCGCCGGTGGCTTCGAAGAGGGCTTCTTCGGGTGAGACCGAGCTGGCGTATCGATGCAGATTATGCCTCAACCACCCGAGCAGAGGGGCATGATTGCCGGCCTCCGTTTGACGATCCAAATCCGGCAGGTCGGTTCGAATCTTGCGCCACAGCTGAGCTGCCACCACATTGCCGATGGAGTAAGTGGGGAAATACCCGATCAGGCCATCTGACCAGTGGATGTCCTGCAGGCAGCCCAGGCTATCATTGGGCGGGGTGATTCCCAGAGTCTTTTGCATCTTCTCGTTCCAGGCCTGTGGCAGGTCAGCCGGGTCCAGAGCCCGGGTGATCATGTCCCGCTCCAGCTCATAACGCATCACCACATGCAGAGTATAGGTGACCTCATCGGCTTCAACGCGAATGAAAGAAGGCTCAACGTAGTTGACAGCCCGATACATATCCTCGGGACTGTAGCCCCAGAGCTGCTCCGGAAACAGACTGCGCATCTTGGGGAAGTGGGCTTTCCAGAAAGGCAACGAGCGGCCCACAAAGTTTTCCCACATGCGCGACTGGCTCTCGTGGATGCCCAGCGAACAGCCACCGGCCAGCGGGGTGGAGTTCCACTCCCGAGGTGAGCCCTGTTCGTAGAGGCCGTGGCCCCCCTCATGCAAGGAGCCAAAAATCGACATCGTAACCAGCCACTCGTCCAGTCGGTCGGTCATGCGCACATCGGAACTGGTTGAGGAGGAGCAAAACGGGTGAGCCGACTGATCCAGGCGTCCCCGTTCGAAATCGAAACCGATGCTCTCCAGCAGATAGCGCGAGAACTCGTGCTGCCCCTGAAAAGGAAAGGCTTGCTGCAAGATTCTACGCGGCAGCGGCGGGGAGGCCGCGATGGCCTGCACCAACTGGACCAGCGAGGGCAAAATCCCACCAAAGAGGGCGTCGATTTTGGCCGTGGTCATTCCAGGCTCATACTCATCGATCAGAGCATCGTAGGGATGCTGAGCGTACCCCTTGTGTTCGGCCACCTCACGGGTGAGGTCAAAAACCCGTCGCAGATGCGGCAGAAAGTGAGCGAAAGAGTTGGTCTTCTTGGCCTCTACCCAGGCTTCCACGGCCAGAGCCGTGGCTCGCGCCCGCTCTTCCACCAGGCGGGAAGGAAGCTTGGCAGCCAGATCATAGGCCCGCCGGGCCGAGCGAAGATAGCGCCGGTCGATGTCCTCGCCAGCCGCCTCTTCAGCTTCTTCCAGCGTCGATTTGAAGTGAGGGTCGGTCAGCATGCCGTGACAGACTTTCTCCAGAGCCGCAATCTGGTCGGCGCGAGCCGATGCGCCACCGCCGGGCATCAACACTTGCTGGTCCCAGTAGAGCAGACTACGCACCGAATAAAGGTTCCAAATGGGACTGCACAGTTCTTTGAATCGGGTAATGGCTTCAGACATAGTCGCCTCCTTTATCAATTCGCAGGGCTAGCCCTGCCAGGGTCAGAAGGCCCGACCATGATCATCGAATTAGAAAAGGGCTTTCCGGAAACGGTCGCCCGCATTCAAAAGCTGGCCGCCCAGTCCGGCAATTCTCTCGAAACTATCCACGGCGGCGAAATCTACGACACTCTGCACTGCCTGGGCGACACCCGCCAACTGGCCACGCACATCGATTACATCGCCAATCTTCCGGGCGTGGAGCGCGTCTGGCGCATTTCCTCAAGCTACAAGAATATCGCCAAAGTGGTCTCAGATGAGAACCGCCAGAAGGTCAATCGCGCCCGCCGGTCCGTGGAGGTCAGCGGTAAGGACGGCAAGATTCGCAAATTCGGCGCGGGCAAGCATGTTTTCGTGGTCGGTCCCGACTCCGTGCAAACCCGGGAACAAACCGCCATCCAGGCCAAACGCATCGCTGAAATCGGCGACCGCCTGGGGGTTCGCGACCGCATCATCTTCCGGGCCGGTGCCTACAAGCCGCGCACCCGCCCCACCGATTTCCGGGGCCTGGGCCTGGAGGCCATCGACATTCTAGACGAGGTCCGCGAAACCACCGGGCTGCCCTACGTCACCGAAATCATGGACCATACCCTGGCGGAAATCCTGGCGCCACGAGTCGACATGTTCCAGATCGGCACCCGCAACGCGCAGGACTTCAAGTTGCTGGAAGCGGTGGGTCGACACGGCAAGCCTGTCATTCTTAAACGGGGCTTCGGCAATGACGCCACCGAGTGGTTTAACGCCGCCGAATACATCGCTATCCAGGGCAATCTGGATATCATTCTGTGCGAGCGCGGCGTCAAAACCATGTTCTGCAAGGATGGCTACAATCGCTACACTCCGGACTTCAACGTCATCCGCTACGCCCAGGAGAAAACCATTCTGCCGGTGGTGTTCGACCCCAGCCACGCGGCCGGCGACGATCGCCTGGTTTCGGAGAATTTCCTGGCCAGCCTGGCCTACCGGGCCGACGGCACCTTGACCGAGGTGATTCACAGCGAAGACTTCCGCGGCGAGCAGCAGTGCGACGCCCGTCAGGCGCTGCATCTCGATCTGTTCGAAAAACTGGTAGAAGCCACCCTGCAATGGGAAGAGCGGATCGCTCCCTTGCAGAGTCACATCGAAGGCTACTTCGAGTCGCGCAAAGCCGGTAAATGAAGCCAGGAGCGCTGATGTCGCCCCTTTTCCTGCTGTTCCTGCTGTCAGGTTTCAGCGGCCTCGTATTCGAGGTGCTCTGGGTGCGCATCGCCGCTCTGGCTTTAGGAGCCACGGTCTACGCAGTCTCCACGGTGGTGGCCAGCTTCATGATCGGCCTGGCCCTGGGCGGTTGGCTGGCTTCGCGCCAGGCAGACGGCCGTCAGTTAGGAGTTCGGGCCTACGCCCTGATCGAGTTGGGCATCGCCTGCAGCGCGCTGCTGGCCACCTGGTGCTTGCGCCAATTGCCTCACTGGCCGCTCTCACCCGCCCAGATGATCTGTCTGGCCAGCCTGGCCTTGCTGCTTCCCTGCACCCTGATGGGGGCCACCATCCCGGTTCTCAGCCGGGCCGTCTTCGATCCGGCCAAACCCAGCCGAATGGTGGGCTGGCTCTATGGCGCCAATACTCTGGGGGCCATGCTGGGCGCCTTCAGCACCGACATTCTGCTGGTGCCCAACCTGGGCGTCTGGAACAGCTCCAAGTTGGCGGCCTGTCTCAATCTGACCGCCGGACTGGTGGGTCTCACCCTGAAGCCCGGTACAGCCCCGCCCAAAGCCAGATCCACCGTTCATTCCAAAGGCCTCAATCGTCTTTACCTGGCCTACGCTCTGAACGGGGCCACCGCCCTGGCTCTGCAGACCGTCTGGGTGCGCCTGCTGGGGGTGGCGGTGCAGGCCAAAATCTGGGTTTTCAGCCTCATTCTGGCGACATTTCTCGGCTGCCTGGCCATCGGTAGTTGGGTCGGCTCCCTAATCTCCACTCGGGTGGTACAGCCGCGGCGCTATGTGAGCGGGCTTTTCATGGCCATCGGTCTTTCCAGTCTGGCCGGCTCGCTGGCTGTGGCTTATCTGGAGCCCTACCTCTTCCGGCCTCCGCTGGCCCAGCTGCTTTGGATGCTGGTCAAACCGATGGGCCCGGAGGTCGGCTGGGGAGTGATTCTCTGCCTGGCCCGTTCGCTGGTACTGTTCGCCTTGCCCGTTTTCCTTATGGGCCTGGCGTTTCCGCTGGTGTGCGCGGCCGCCCTGGAAGAATCCGACGGTATCAGTGAACCCATTGGCCGTCTTTACACCTTCAACACTCTGGGCGCGGTGGTCGGCTCCCTGGTGGCCGGGTTCGCGCTGCTGCCCTGGTTGGGAGTGCAGCGTTCACTGGTGATTCTGTGCTTTCTGAATCTGGTATCGGCGGCCCTGATTCACTGGCGCGGGCGCTTGCTGGTGGGTGCGGCTCTGCTTTGCGCCCTCTACGCCGGCTTGCCAGCCGACTGGCTGATCCGGCGTTTTCACCTGCCCACCTATGCCCGCTACTATGGCGTCCGGCCCGAGGAAGTAGTGGAATTTCACGAGGACCTGTATGGAACTGTAGCGGTGGCCGTGGGCACAGACCACGGAAGCCTGCTGCTGGTGAACGGGACCATGATGATGGGCTCTGGCATGGGCGGGCGGCGCTACTCCCGACTGATGGCGCACCTTCCTCTCACCCTCCACCCGGCACCCAAGAAGATGCTGGTGATCTGCTTTGGTCTGGGTATGACCTTTGGCGCGGCCAGTCTGCACGACGAGCTGGAAAGCCTGCGCTGCGTGGAGCTATCCCCCTCGGTGCTCAAAGTGGGCCACTATTTCAAGCAGTTCAACGAGAATGTGCTGGAACGAATCGATCAACGCGTGGCCGTCAGCCTGGCCGATGGGCGAAACTTTCAGTTGCGCTCCCAGGACCGTTACGACGTCATTACTTTCGAGCCACCTCCACCGGACCAACCTGGGGTCGTCAATCTCTACTCTTACGATTACTATAAGCTTTGCCGTGACCACCTGACCCCCAACGGCATGATCTGCCAGTGGCTGCCCATCAAGCAGTTCTCCGAACCCACCGCTCGGCGCATGGTCAAAAGCTTTGTGGAGGTCTTCCCCTATTCCACTTTGTGGGAAGGAAGCGTTGACGACTATCTGATCATCGGCAGCCAGCAGCCCATTCATGTTGACGCCGAGAGGTTACGTCAGTTTGGTAATCGTTTCCAGCCTCAGCTACGTGAAATCGGTATCGGGGGAGTGTACGACCTTCTGGCCGCCTTTAAAAACGGCCCTCAGGGATTGGCCCTCTACTCATCCGGGGTGAAGGTGATTTCCGATGATGATCCGGCTCTAGAATACGCCCCCAGCGTCTACCCCGCCGTGGACGAGATGCGGGCCAGCAATCTGAGTGAACTGACCACAACCGTATCTGGCCTGACTCCAACCGACCTGGCTCAGATCGCCGAGCGTGTAGGCGCTCTGCAGAGCCTGCAGGACTACACCCGACGAGAATCGCCCGCTGGCGATGCCACTTCCACCTACCTGCTGGAGTACGTCTGGGCTCGTCACAGTCAGCGAGTCTTTCCGAACAACCCCTATGTCCAGGACGTGCTGGGATGCAGCCAGGAAAAGATCATCAGCCTGAGGCGACGGATGGATCGAAGGCCAGAAACACGCGAGGACCTGGCCTTTGAGCTGCTCCTCTCCGGCGACGCGCCAGCCTGTCGCAAAGAGATTGAGCTACTGCGCAGAGAATTCCCCGACCGCCCGCTGGCCTACTTCCTGGAGGGGCTGTTGGCCAGCGAGAAGCAGGACGCAGCCTCCGCACGGACCGCTTTTCAAGCGGGCCTGGAGCGTCTGCGCGATCCTAAGGTGGAGCAATTTGTGCGCACTCTGATGGCAGATAAACGATTTCCACAACTCGGTCCGTCTCGTCCCCAGCCAGCTCCTTAATCCGGCAACCGGCCGCCTGCGTCAGGAGCCGAGCGGCGGGCAACTGACCAGCCTCCAACAAGGTTAGCATTCGACCGTGTCTTTTCAGGTCCGGCAGAATGGCGCGCAAAGGGTCCAGCCCGTCCGCGCCCCCCAGCACCGTGGCCTCACCTTCCGCTCGTAAATAGTCCTGATCGAGACTGGCTCGCGAGCCGAGCGGGACGTGAGGCAAATAAGCCAGAATCAGATCGAATCGGCCAGATAGTTGTGCCATCCAGTCCGAACGCCGCACCTGAAAAGAATAGCGCTGGGCGTTGATACGGGCATACTCCAGAGCGCGCAGGTCCCGGTCGCTGGCGACCACCCTCGCGTCGGGTAAACGCTGCTTGACAGCCGCTGCCAGAGCGCCACATCCACAGCCCAGGTCGAGGATGCGCGTGGGCCGGCCCAGTTCAACATCCAGCAGGACCTCAGCTCGGGGACGAGGCACGAACACTGCCGGGCCGATGGCCAGTTGCAACCCGCAAAACTCGACCTGACCCAGGATATGAGCCAGCGGCTCACCCTTTTCACGACGAGCCACGGCCGTTTCCAGTCGATCAGCGGGCAGGGTTCGCAGCAGGGCCTCCGCTTCTTCTTCGGCCCAGACACAACCCGCGCGCCGCAGACGCTGGACGAGGTCTATTTGCCCTTTTCCATCATTCGGCGGCGAATCGCCTCGGCCAGGTCCAGGTTCCCGGCGCGTCCGCCACCTGGCGCGGGCGTGGCGGGTGGGGGTGCAGCGGCTGCCGCGGGGACCGAGGTTGTAGTGGCGGCAGCGGGAGGAGCGGACGGTTTGTTGACGGTGAAAACCGAAGGCCGATCGCGATCAGCAAAGGCTGACTCGCGTCGTGGGTTGCGCTTACGCTCCGCCTCTTCCTCCGCTTTCTTTCGCTGCTCCTGCTTAATCATCACCATCTGAGGGTCGACCTTGGGAAGGGGGTCAAAAGGCAACTGCGACCGCTCCAGCGGCGTGGACAACTGCTTCTTTGCACTCAGCACATAGCGCGGATCGCGAAACAGCCAGGGGGTGGGAATCAGAACCTTTCCGGCCTGGGGCTGGGGAAGCTGCAGTGGAGGCAGACTTCCGGCCGGCGCCGGCTTGGGGACTGCCGCTGGCGCAACTGGAGCGGCTCCACCGGCGCTAGCCGCCGGAGCCGGTGCGGCAGGCTCGGGCGGGCCGTCGATGCCGGAGGCGGCTCGAGCCTGGTCCAGCTCTTCCTGGGCTTGAGCATTGCCGGGATCGAGGCGCAAAATCTTATTACAGAGCTCCCGGTGACGCGCGGGGACCCCACCCTCGCGGTAGATCTGGGCGGCTTCCAGGTAATACCGAATCGCCTTGGGCATCTGACCCATATCTTCATAGAGCTGGGCTACATCCAACCGGGCCCGGGCCTCATCCTCGACATTACCTGACACCAGCAATCCTCCTCATGATCTTTTGACCTGTTATGCCCTTTTCGAGCAAAAGCGGACGTTCGCCTCCAGCCAGTTCAGCTTAGATTGGCGCTTTTCAAGAAGCGCTCGGTGCGCGCATCCAGGTTTTTCTTGTGGTAGGCGTCCCACTCGCGCTTTTCCTTTACCTTCGTATCAAGTAGGTCGCGGAACTCTCGGAAGGGCCGGTGACTGGTCATGGCGCGCTTCATGGCCTCTTTCAACTTGGGGTCATGCAGTTGGGCGATGAAGCCCTCCATCTCGGCCATATTCTCAGCCGGTTGAGGTTTGGGAACCTGGGCGAAACGCTGAGGGTCTGCCTTCATTTCCTTCTTCAAAGCCTCCAGACCGGCCAGGTCTTTGAGGGTGTACATATTGACCTTTTTGGTCTTCCGGTCCACGAAATAGACATTGCCAGGGTCCAGATCCTCGAAGGCTTTTTGAATGAGTTTTCGATCGATCATCGCTTTTCTGTCCTTACCAGGGGAACAACATTAAGGCCACGGCGCGCGTCCAATAGGCAATGGCCTGGTCGATCTTCCCTCGTTGATAAAAGAGCGTTCCCAGGTTGTGGTAGACATGCCAGAACTTCGGATTGATCTGGACAACTTTATCCCATTCCAGGATCGCCAATTCAATTTTGCCCTGTTCCAGATAGGCTTCACCCAGGTTGTAGTAAGCCTGCCAGTGATTGCCATTGATCTGGGTCACGCGTTGCCATTCCACGATGGCCTCTTCCAACTGACCGCGGTGGTAGTAGTAAGTGTTGGCCAGGTTCCAGTGAGCCGGCCAGTATTCTTCTTTGAAAGAAACCGTCTTCTGCCACTGCCCCAGAGCCTCGTCAAAGTTAGACTGCTGGTAGTAGGCATTGCCCAGGTTGTTGTGGGCCTGCCAGAAGCCATGCTTGGCTTTGGTCGCCTTCTCCCACTCGCGAATGGCCACGTCCAGGTTGCCCTTTTCGTACTGCACATTCCCCATGTTGTAATGGGCCTCGGCGAACTCTGGATTGACCTCGATGGCTTTGGACCACATTTTGGTGGCCCCATCCAGGTCGCCCATCTCCAGCTTGATGGAACCCATGTTGTAGAGTGCGATGGCGAACTGGGGGTCCTGCTCCATTGCCTTTTCCCAGTAACCCACCGCCTCTTCCTTGCGGCCCTTCTTGTGGTAGGCATTACCCAGGTTGTAGAGCACTTCGGCAAACTGAGGGTTAAGGATCAGGGCCTTCTGCCATTCCTCAATGGCCGCATCCACTTTGCCCATCTTGTAGAGGCCGTTGCCCAGGTTGTAGTAAGCCGGCGCAAACTTGGGGTTGAGCACGGTCACCTTACGATACTCCTCGATGGAGTGCCCCAGATCTTCTTTGCGGTAGTAGGCCGAGCCCAGGTTGTAGTGGGCCACAAAGTTATTGGGATTCAGATCGACGGCCTTGCCGTATTCCACCACCGCTTCAGCCAGACGACCCAGACCGTCCAGAGCCGTGCCCAGGTTATTGTGGGTCAGGGCGTTATAAGGGTCGAGTACGGTAGCCTTCTGCCACTCCAAGATGGCCAGGTCCAACTTGCCCTGCTTGTAATAATTGTTGCCCAAAATATTGTGCAGAGCCGCTTCCGAAGGGCTGATCTTGGTCTTGTAGAGATCCTCACCCGTATCCGCGATCTCGATGGCCTTGATCAGGTCATTGATGTTCTGAAAGCGCTCGGCCGGGTCTTTCTTCAGGCACTTCAGAATCGCCTGATCGATCTTCTCGGGGACGCTCCGGTTGTGCTTGGCGGCCGGGACGGGTTCCTGAGTGAGGTGAGCCTGAATGACGGCCGGCAGGTTATCCGCCATGAAGGGCACGCGGCCGGTCACCATCTCGTAGAGCACAACGCCCAACGAATAAATGTCGGCGCGTCGGTCGACCTTCTCGCCGCGAGCCTGCTCGGGGCTGAAGTAGAAAACCGAGCCCACGATCTGACCGGGCTGAGTCAAGGTTTGCGACATCTCTACGAAGGCGATACCGAAGTCGGCCACCTTCACTTCTTTATTTTCGGTGACCATGACGTTGCCTGGCTTTACGTCGCGGTGCACGATGCCGTGCTCGTGGGCGTAGTTCAGGGCCTGAGCCATGGGCACAAAAATGTGCAGCGCGTCTACCACCGACATGGGCCGGCCATTTTGAGACTTCAGGATTTTGTCCAGCGAAGAACCGGTGATGAACTCGAAGACCAGGTAGTAAATGCCTTCGTGCTCATTGATATCAAAGATGGCGGTAATGTTGGGATGATTCAGGCGGGCGGCGGCCTGGGCTTCACGGATGAAGCGCTCTTTGGCCTCGGGGTTTTGTACCAGCTGTTGGGAGAGAATCTTGATGGCCACCGGACGATTCAGCAGCGGATCGTGACCGTGGTAAACCACACCCATGCCGCCGCGGCCGAGTTCTTCGATGATGTGGTATCGGCCTATGGTTGCGCTAACCATGGATGAAACAGAACCTCCCGATTTTAAGAGCCACGATCTTCTAAGCCTCGCCCTTGCAAGCCTGCTTGCCGTATCGGTACTTGGGCAGCGTGTGATTGCCGATCACCAGTCCGGGACAGTCCTTCTTCAAGCGAGCCACCAGCACTTGCATTCCCAGGGCTGGCCCACCGGGCATGGGCACTGCCTGGACGTACATGTCCGGATCAATATTGAGCGTGCGCATCTGGATCATCTGCACGTCCAGCTGATTGATGAAGCGCACCAACTCTTCCACTTCCTGCTCTCGATCGTTCCAACCGGGCATATGCAGGTAGTTGAGCGAGACCAGCACCCCGTTAGCCCGGGCCAACTGAATGGACTTCTTCAGGTCTTCAAAAACATACCCGCGAGGCTGGTAATAGGCTGTGTAAGGTTCCGCCAGCACCGAATTGAGACTGACCCGCACCGAATCCAGACCGGCCTCCACCACCAATTTGAATCCATCCGGTTTGGAGGCATTGGTGTTGAGGTGGATCGTGCCGATCTGGGTTTGCTCGCGCAAGCTCCTGATCGAGCGGGCGATCAGTTTGGCTTGAAGCAGAGGCTCGCCTTCGCAGCCCTGGCCGAAGCTGTAAATGCTATCGGGAGCTTGGAGGTGGGCCAGGCCAACCTCCACGATCTCCTTTTCGTTGGGAACAAACACGAATCGTTGCTGGGGCGAAGCCGGCTTATCCTCGGGCTGCTGGGAAATACAACCGACGCATTCCGCGTTGCAGGCGGGCGAGACGGGCACGGCTCCCTCCCATCGTCCCAGAAAGATGTTCTGCGCATTGTAACAGCCGTATTCCAACGAGCAGATCTTGAGCTGCTCCAGCACCCGATTGCCGGGAAAGCGCTGCTGATGAGCCGAGATGCGCGCTTCCAGGTCGGGCCGACCGTAATCTTTGGGCTGCCAGTGGGGATTGGAGTCGGTTTTCAAGGCTGCCACCCAGGGCTGGCCTTCGCGGAACGCCACTGCCGTGTAGCCGAAAAAGGGCAAATAGGGCATTCCGTCCGTACGAACATAGGAGGGTAGCAAAGTCCGCGTATAGCCGCTGGGCAACTGCGCCGCCACGGCCAGCCCCCCGTCCATGCGGGTGGGGGGTTCGGGATAGCGCGAACCTTTGGGCCAACCCAGGGGACTGCGTCCCTGCAAAAACTGCAGGCGCGTGCCCTCTGGGGCAGGAATCCAATCGCTATCCTGGCCGGGGCGATGCTCGCTGCCCGTGCGCACTGCCGGCGTCCAACCGCGCAAATCCCACATCTTGCCCTGATCGTCTGACGCGATCACACGAAACGGTGCTGCCATAGGCTTATTTCTACGTTACCAGACTTGCGATTCCTTGCCTCAGGAAGCGGCTTCCCAAGGGCATAAAAAAAGCCCCGACCGAAGCCGGGGCTTTTTCAGACCAGTCCGCATCACGGCTGGCGTTCACTTTTACCGGCTGGTGGCGTAGGTGCCTTCCTTGCCCAACGAATCCAGGAACTCCTGATTGGTCTTGGAGCGACGCATACGCTCCAGGACGGCTTCGGTGGGATCCTGACCGTCACCCAGCAAGTCGAGGGCACGGCGCATCAGCCATACCTTCTTCAACTCCTCCTCTGAGAGCAGCAGCTCTTCGTGGCGGGTGCCGGACTTCTTAATGTCGATGGCGGGGAAGATACGGCGCTCAGCCAGCCTTCGGGAGAGGTCGAGCTCCATGTTGCCGGTGCCCTTGAACTCTTCGAAAATGACTTCGTCCATCTTCGAGCCCGTATCCAGAAGGGCGGTCGCGATAATGGTCAACGAACCGCCGTTCTCGATGTTGCGGGCGGCACCGAAGAAGCGCTTGGGCATACGCAGAGCGGCGGTATCCAGACCACCGGTCAGAGTACGACCGGAAGGCGGGGTAATCTGGTTGTAGGCGCGACCCATACGGGTCAGCGAGTCCAACAGAATCACCACGTCTTTGCCCATCTCCACCATGCGCATGGCCTTGGCCAGAACCAGTTCGGAGACGTGAGCGTGCTGCTCAGGCGGTTCGTCAAAGGTCGAGGAAATGACTTCGCCCTGGATCGACCGCTCCATATCCGTGACTTCTTCAGGACGCTCGTCAATCAGCAGCGCCATCATCACGACTTCCGGGTAGTTCTGAGCGATGCCGTTGGCGATCTTCTTGAGCAGGATGGTCTTGCCAGCCTTGGGCGGGGCCACCAGCAGACCGCGCTGGCCCTTGCCGATGGGGCAAAACAGATCAATGATTCGCTTGGAGAAGTCGTTGTCGGCCCCTTCCATGGTGTAGCGGTCATTGGGGAAGATGGGGGTCAACTGCTCAAAGTGGGGGCGACGGCGGGCCGTATCCGGGTCCATACCGTTGACCGAGGCGACCTGCAGCAGGCCGTAATATTTCTCGCCGGGCTTGGGGGGACGTACCTGACCCAGCACCATGTCGCCCATGCGCAGGCCGAAGCGGCGCACCTGGGACATCGAGACGTAGATATCGGCAGGGCCGGGCAGATAGGACCGGCCGCGTAAGAAACCGTAGCCCTCGGGCAGAACTTCCAGGATGCCGGAAGCGTAAAGCAGACCCAGTGGATCTTCCTGAGGACGCTGGTAGCCATCTTCGCGGTCGCGGTCGCGGTAACGGTCACGACGACCACCGTGAGAGCGGTCATCGCGGTCGTCGCGGTCATCGCGATCTTCGCGGTCTTCACCGTCATCCTCGGAGGCAGCCGGAGCTTCACCGTCAGCGGCACCGTCCTCGGGACGCTCGTCGCGATAGCGGTCGCGACGGTTGCGGCGCTGACGTCCGCGGCGTCCACCGCGGGACTCGTCTTCGCCACGAGATTCTTCTTCAGCCGGGGCTTCCTCGGCCACCGGTTCGGGAGCCGGAGCTTCCTCTTCGACCGGCTCGGGCTCGCTGCGCCGGCCACGGCGGGCACGTCCGCGGGAGGGCGCGGGTGCTTCCTCAACGGGCTCGGGCTCGGGTGCTGGAGCACCCATTTCCAGAAGACGAGCGATAATCTCGTCCTTCTTCAATTTTTGGTAGCCGGTCAGGCCACGCTCGCGCGCGACTTCGAACAGTTCAACGCGGGACATACGCCGCAGCTCGGCAGCGTGTTGATCAGACATTCAAGTGACTCCTTGTCGTAGTGGGGATTCCCAGTCTTGGGAAATCAACGGAATCGGCTCAGGAGGCGACTCCCGACCAGAGTCAGGAAGGCTCCAAAAGCCATCAGCACTCCGAAATGAACGACCAGGGTGGTCGCCGATTCCTGAGCGAGCACAGTTCTTTGCAGACCATCGTAGAGATAGTAAGCTGGACTGAACTTGGCTCCGCGACTGACCATTTCACTCGTTTCCGAAAAAGCGACGGGAATAAACAGGACGGAGAACAACAGGGCGGTCCAGGAACTGGCTGCGGCGGGGCCTTTGGCCAGCAAGCCAACGACTCCTCCTAGGGCAGCAAACACGAAGCTTGCCACCAGTGTCAACCCGAGGGCGCTCCAGAATGAGGAAAGCGTGGATCCTCGCAGAGCGACCACCGACATCGCCGCCATCGTGCCCAGGGCAGTACTGACAACGAGTTTTCCAGCCCACAGTTCTGTGGAACCGGCCGGCGAGAGAAGCATTTGCTGTAAAGTTCCAGCCTCCTTCTCCTCGACAAGATTGGATGCGCTAATAATCATCGTGGTGAGCGCCGCCATCACGATCAGGAGTGGATAAATCATATCCCGGGCCTGGCCCGCCTGATTCTGAGGCTTGATATAAGCCGGCAGTTTTTGTCCAGCCTGCTGGCGGAGACAAGAACGCAAGAGTTCCTTGGCCAGCGCCACCTGGGTAGGCCGGGAGGCGCCTTCCCAGATCCGCACATCCGGACGCTCATCCCCGATTAACTGCTCGTCAAAGTCCGCCCCCACTTCGACCAGCAAAACTGGACCACCCGGCCGCAACCGCGCCAGCGCTTCCTGGTGGGAGGGATATTCTGTCACCACCAGATTCTGGTTGCGCTGCAGGACTCGGGTCAGGCCACAATCGGCCGGGGCGACCACGGCGATCGGAATATGCAGAGCCTGGCCGGGCTGATCGGTGAGACGCAGAAACAGACTCAACAGCAGCGGAGTCAAGAGAACGAGCAGCGCCACCTGGCTGCGCAGGACGTCCAGCAAGTCCTTCCAGACCAGCCACCGGAGCCGGCGCAGCATCTAGGGCGTGGGTGTGGGGGAAGCTCCGGCAGACTCACCGACGGACTCAAGCACGATCTGATTCTCAGCCAGGGGAATCTTCTTGACGGCTTCCACTGCCTGACCGGCCTTGTCGTCATCCACCGCTGCGACCTCAACCACCGAAACCTTGGTGGTCTTGGTCACAATGTTCTCCACAATCTGGAAGGTGAATCCCTTATTCTTAGCGCCATTCGAGGCCTTGACGGCCTCCGGGCGAGTTTTGTAGACCCCACCCAGACGGATATCATCACCCACGATTCGCACCGGCAGAAGACTCTTCATGCCGGCCATGATGCCTTTGCGCACATCCGGATCGGTCACTCGATTGACGACGATAAAGCCTTCCTGGACTTCGTGCTTCCAGGGCTGATTCGTCAGGATCTCGGTCTTGAGAGCGAGTCCGTCCAGAGCCTTGACAACTTTCTTGACCTGGTCCTTCTTGTCGCAGTAGACAAGCAAGTGCTTTTTCTCGGCCGGTGGAGGCGGAGGGGGGGTCATCTTGACCCAGGCCAGCAAGGCTCCGTTGGTTACCCACAAAAATCCCAGAACAATCAGCAACAGTCGACGCATCAATTATTCTTCGGATGCACAGTACAGACTCCTGCCCGCAACTGCGCGATAGACTCGTTCCAGACTGGCTTGCTGAGCCAGATCGCCTAACTCCTGGTTCAGATACTGGGCACACAGTTCAGCCGGTGTCCCCTCGGCCAGCAGGCGGCCCTGATGCAAAATGCCCACCCTCCCGGCCAGCTCTTGAGCCTCGCGCATATCGTGAGTAGAAAGCAAGATGGCCCCCTTAAAATCCCGAATCAGTCGATAGATTTCTTCGCGCCCCAGGACATCCAGGCCGTTAGTCGGTTCATCCAACAGCAAGAGTTCGGCCCTGACCAGCAGGGCCCGGGCCCAGGCCAGCCGCTGCTGTTGCCCGCGTGAAAGCTGCGCGCCGTAGCGCTTCTCCAGACCGGACAGCCCGACTCGATCCAGCAAATCCAAAGGATCGGCTTGAACTCCATAGAGACCAGCGTAAAAACGCAAGCTTTCGAGCAGGGTCAGGCGCGGATGCAGAGCGGGCAAATCGGTAATCCATGCCAGACGCGCGCGCCAGCTCGAATCGGAACAAGGGTCTTGACCAAACACGCGCACGCTACCGGAGGAAGGGCGAAGGCTGCCGCGGATCAGCTTTTGCAGGGTGCTTTTGCCCGCGCCGTTCGCACCCAGCATCGCGTACACTTGACCGGGCTCCAGCCGCAGCGAAACATCTGTCAAAACCTTGACGGACGTATAAGCAAAAGAGACCTGACTGAGCTCAACCAGGCTACATGTAGCCCCAGCCTTCTTCTAATTTGCGCTGGGTCTCACCATTCAGGACCAGTGCGTCGTTCAACTTTTCCGCGCCGCGTAGAAACAGCTTGACCGCAGCCTGAGCAAGCACCAGGTCATTGGTTTCAATGGCCTGCCAGACTTGATTGAGCGAAGTTTCGTAGTCCTCCACCCCCGAGAATGTCGTTTCAACTTCCTCTGTGAATTCTTCGTAGTAGTTCCACCCGGGGCCGTGGGATTGATGAATCGACTCAACCAGCCCCTGAATGCGACCCATAATGTCGTCGTAGAAGCCTTGAAACCAGTCCTGGAAGTCCATCCAGCTCTGTTCCCCGGTCTTGACTTTCATGACGGCGGTGCGCAGGCGCTCGTATTTACCGGTCTGTCGAGCCTGCCCGGCCGTCCCGGTGGTGCGAGGATCAAGCTTGGGGAGACGAGCACCACACTTATCGCAGTGGTTGATTTCTGGACTGTTGTTATGGCCGCAGATATGACAAATGATCACTGGTGGTTACTCCTCGCGGAAGCGTTCTTCATCCTCGTACCCAGCCCTTCCATCCAGACCCTTGACTGCACCTGCTTTTCAGCCGTGGAGAGTGCCATTTTCTAGTCGATAAACTTTCTGCGCGTATGCCGCGACCTGGGGGTCGTGGGTGACCAGCACAGTCGTCACGCTGCGGCTGCGGTTCACTTCGCGAATCACTTCCATTACCTGCAAGGTGGATTGCCCATCCAGACTTCCGGTGGGTTCGTCCGCCAGCAGAAGGCCTGGCAGATTGGCCAGGGCGCGAGCCACCGCGACCTTCTGCTGCTGACCTCCGGAAAGCGTACCGATGCGTTGATTGGCCTGTTTCTGCAGCCCAATCATGGTCAGCAGGCCCTGCACTCGGGCCAGCCGCTCACTCCGCTTTACACCAGCCAACTGCATAGGCAACGATACATTCTCCTGCACGGTCAGACCTGGGAGCAGCTGATAATTCTGAAAAACAAACCCGATGTGCTCCAGGCGAATGCGCTCACGGACAGCCTCGGGCGCCTTGGAAACGTCCCGCTTGTCAAAGAAAATTTGGCCAAAAGTGGGATTATCCAGGCACCCCAGCAGGTTAAGCAGGCTACTCTTGCCCGATCCAGAGGGGCCGGTGATGGCCACAAAATCGCCGCTCTCGATGGTCATGGAGAGATCATCCAGGACCTTCATCGGTCGATTCTTACCGTAAATTTTGTGGATACCTTGTAAGGAAACCCTCATTATTCAGTTCTTAGCCCGTCCATAATCTGCTGGCGCCAGATCAAAATAAGGGGAATCAAGGCCCCAGCCATTCCCACCAGTCCGGACAAAAGCATGCCCTGCAGCAGTAGCAACGGCGTCACCTGAGCCAGAGGGAAAGGCAGCTGAAGCAAAACCACCACAGCTTCGTCCAGCACTCCGGACACCAGAATCCCGAATAGACAACCCAAAACCCCCCCGGCCCCGCTCAACATCAGGGATTCCCAAATCAACATAAAGCACACCGTCAGTCGGGAGGCTCCAATGGCGCGCAAGACGGCAAACTCACGCAGACGCTCGTAGGTGGACATGAGCATGGTATTCATGGCAGCCGTGATGGCGATCAAAACTCCGATGGAAGCAATGGAAGCCTGCAACAACCAGGCATAACGCACAAAAACGCTGCTGCGTGCAAGATACTCACTCTTGGTCAGCACCTGGACCCCGGGTAGTTCCGAACGAATTCGAGCCGCGTCGCCGGTAGCCAGGGCCGAATCCCTGAGCTGCAGCCAGATTTCCTGATAGCCATTGTTTTCTTTGGGCGGAGCCACAAAGGCAAAGAAATCCTGGAACCCGCCGCCCCGAACCACACCCGCCACATCCAGCCGAGTCTGTCCGTGCACGATGGCGTCCATCGCCGAGCTTCCGAACTCCTGATGGGCCAAACCCTCACCCAGGATCACTTTGCCCTCAGGCAGTTCCTCGGGCAATCCGCCCAGCCGCGGAAAGAAGGCGGCGATCGAGTCGCGGTCCAGATAGAGCACCGGTAAAATTGCATGGCGCCCCTTCCAGGAATCCCGGTTCACGCCCACCGCCCTGGCAACGTTATCTCCGGCCGAAATCTTCTCCAACACTTCCTTGCTGAGGGTATCCTGACTGTAGCCGATAGTGCCTATTGGACCGGAAGGTAAAGCCATGGCCTGGTCGGGCATCAGGTAGATATCAACGGCCCGGCTATCCAGCTCGGTTTCGATGCGCCGACTCAGACCTTCAGCCAGCGAGACAAGCGCCACAAACGAGCCAATAGCCAGCAAAACGCCGATCAGCGTCAACAAGGAGCGTTCTCGATTGCGCACCACATTGCGCAAAGCCAGATTAAACGTCAACAAGGCGGGCTCGCCGCTTGCGCAGCTGCTCCCAACTGAGGCCATTCAGCAGTGACCCCACTTCGATCCCGGCCCGACGAGCCTGCAAAACGCCTAGAGGCAGATAATCAAACTCCGCCAGGCTGTGAGCGTCCGTGCCTAGAGAAATCATGCAGCCACAATCTCTTGCCCGCCTTGCAGCTTTGTCGTTCAAGTCCAACCGACGAGGAGAACAGTTGATTTCCAGCGCCACTCCGTGTTCACTGGCGACCGCATAGACTCGCTCCCAGTCGGCTTGATAGCCGGTGCGACGGTTGATCTTGCGACCGGTAGGATGGGCCAGTACGTCCACATAGGGATGAGAAATACCGCGACAGATGCGCTCCGTCATCGCTTCCGGGGTCATTGAGAACTGACTGTGCACCGCCACCACCACGAAGTCCAAACGGGCCAGAACCTCCTCCGGAAAATCCAGGCTTCCATCCCCCAGGATGTCCACTTCACTCCCCCAGAGCAGCCGAAAACCATTGCTGAAACTGGCGTTAAGACGCTCGATTTGCTGACCCTGGGCCATCAGTCGTTCGATCGACAACCCGTTGGCAACCACCATGGAGCGGGAGTGGTCGGTGATGGCAAGATAACGGTAGCCGCGACGCTGAGCCTCTTCAGCCAACTGCTCCAGGGTGTCGGTGCCATCCGACCAGAGCGAATGGGTGTGCAGATTTCCGTTCAATTGCTCCAGCTGCAACCGCTCGGGCAAACGTTCCCATTCCAGTTCGGCGCCGGTTTCGCGAAGCTCAGGGGGAATCCAGGGTAGACCTAGCCGCTCGTAAATCTCTTCCTCGCTGCGTGAAGCCAGATTGTTGCCCAGAGCATCAAACAGTCCGTATTCGTTCAGCTCGCAGCTGAGGCGCTTGGCCCGACCCCGCAGAGCCACATTGTGATCCATAGAGCCGGTGAAATATTGCATGGCAGCCCCAAACGACTCTCCAGGCACGCAGCGCAAGTCGATTTGGAACTTACCCTCCCAGCGAATGCTGCACTTGGTGGGACCGCGACCGATCACCTCACCTAAGCTGGCGAAGAACTCCATGACGACCTCAGGCCTGGATGAGATCACCAGCAGGTCCAGGTCGCCGACCGTCTCTTTGCCACGTCTCAAGGAGCCGGCGGCCTCAGCTCTTTCCACCTCGGGCAGAGCCCGCAGACGAGACAAAAGGTCTTCGGCCAACTGAGAGACCCGACCCAGCAGCCAGCGTTGTTCACCCTGACGCAAAAGCCCGATCCCCTCCAGCAGCTTATCCACGGTCTTCTTACCGAAGCCCTTGAGATCCGTAACCAGACCCTCCTTGAGGGCTTTCTCCAGGTCGTCCACGCTGCCAATGCCGAGCTCCCGGTGCAGGAGGGCGGCCTTTTTGGCCCCCAGTCCCGGCACGTCCATCAGCTGCAAAATCTCGGAAGGGAAGGAGGCCTTGAGCTGCTGATGGAGTTCGACCTGGCCGGTGTCCACGAACTGGCCCACTTTTTCCACCAGGGCTTTACCGAACCCGGGCATCGAGGCCAGTTGACCGCTGCTGTAGAGCTCGCAAACCGAACGCTCCAGGCCTTCCAGGCCTCGGGCCGCCTTCTGATAGGCCTTGACTTTGAAAATGTTCTCGCCTTGCAATTCCAAAAAGTCGGCAATTTCCTCGAATATCCGGGTCAACTGCTGATTGTCTTCAAAGGCCATGGCCGAATGTTCAGAGCGACTTCCCCCCGCCCCTGCCCCAAAGCCGGATGCAAATCCTCAGATTCTCGACACCACCAGGTCCTCGGCCGTAAAACAAAGATTCTCACGCCCTTTGAGAGCCTTCTCAAAAAGCAAAACGGCATGCAGTGCCAGGCTGCGGCTCAGGGGTTCGGCACAGGGGTCACGTTGTGCATCAGGAGGCACGCGATAGTGCTCGTCCCAGATGGCTTCTCCGTAGCCGTTGGAGAGACCCAGGTGTAAAAGCGGCAGGACCGCCTGGCGACAGGCCCGCTGCAGGTCGAGCCTGGCCTGGTGGTTGTCAAAACAGTCAACCACAAGGTCAGGGAAGCCGGAGCCCCGCGGACCAGAGCCCTCAAACACCCTGAGCAGCGAAGCGGCGTTGGCGGAGTTCAATTGCTTGTGCACGGTGACCAGCTTCTGGCCGCGAATGCGGAAGATGGTTTCGGCCAGGGCCGCCACTTTGGACTTCCCCAGTTGGTGCTGAAAATACGGCTGGTTGGTCAGATTGCGCTGCTCCACCCTGTCTTGATCCAGCAAGCACAGCTGGTCCAGGCCCGTCCTGGCCAGGTGCTCGGCCAGATTACCTCCTAAGGTACCCGCCCCACAAATCAGGATCTTCATGCACGTAGCTCCTCTCCACAATCAACGAAACCAGGCTGGTCAGATCCTGAATTCGGTCCTGTCCGCTCAGGCAGAACCCTGCCGAAATCACGTTCAGCCGATGATCGACCTGACTCGTATGAGTTTCCGAGCCGCGCCGCCAGGTGACGCGCCAGCCCTGCTGGTTGGCAGTAGCCTGCAGCAACTGTCCCCCTCCCCTTTCCACCGCCCTGGCAACCAGCGCTTCTCCTCGAACTCCCCGAGGCGGAGTCGGCCCGGCCGTGGGACCGACCACCCAACCCTGGCCGCCGTCCCACCAGGCCTTGACCCAATCGCCAACCTCGTAGGCCTCAGCCAGACGCAGGGGCTTATGTCCCACCTGAAAGCTCCGCAGTGGTAGGGAAAGCAGCTCGCAGTAATCCGCCTCGCGCAGACATTGGCCCGAGAGCGACCACCAGTACCAGCCGGGCTCAGGGGCGCGAGCCGCCTGCCACCAGGTCAATCCCTCCGGGGAACGCAAATGAACCCGACCCTGACTGAAGGGCCCCAGCAATTCAAAGGATCTCATAGGTCTTGGGGCAAAACCCGGGCGGCAAACACTCAAGGTCCGAGTTTTGGTAGAGGGGATACTCCAAAACCTCACTGACCAGCGTACGTCGGCTGCACAGCATCGGAACCAGGTTCGGAAGATTATAGTAGTCGCCATTAAAGGGGATGATGCGCATTGGCACCCCCAGTCGTTCAGCACTTTCATCCAGTTTGGTGCGCGCCTGACCGCCCACCTTGAGCCACACCACTTCGATGTCCCGGCCAGTCCTTTTAAGCTCTTCGCAAAAGAAGGGCCGGGTGTTCTCCACTCCATCCGAAATCAAAAGCACCTGTTCGTAGGCCCGATTGCGCAGCTTGGCCAACGGAGCTCCAATACTGGTGCAACCATCCGCCCGAATATGCCGAAAGGCCCGCTCCCAGGCTTCGAAGGTGGGCTCAGAGCAGTTTACCGTGAAGCTATCGGCATCAAAGGCCTCGACATAGAGGGGAGCTTCAGCGATGGTAGAGCAGAGGCAGGCCAACATCTTGCCAATCTCCACGCACACCTCCATGGACCCCGACTTGTCAACCAGCAGGGCGGTGGGCTTGATGATCGACCCTCGTGCCCGCAGGCGAGTCTGACTCATCTCCATCAACTCCTTGCGCAGCCCCTCGTCCGGCTGCAGATGCTTGAGGGCAGCCAGACTCTTGGCATCGTGCACCCTGGACTCCGTCTTGCCTTGCTGAATCTTTTCCATCACCTGGGCGCGCAGGGCCGGCACCTGTAACGCCCCCCGACGCTGCAGGAAACCCAGGTTATTGATCAACTGCTGAGGCGTCATGACCGAGACCAGAGCATCCAGCAGTTCCGGCACCAGCGCGCCGGCCGCCCCCAGGGCGGTGGTGAACTGAATACGATATTGCTTGATCAGCTCCGCCTGCATCCGCGGCTGACTCCGTAGCGAATGCAACTGGCGCACCACCCGCAAACGGCTGTCGGCCGGAGGCTTCTCGGCAAACAGAACCTGCTGGGCTCGCTGGCCCGGCTTCACGTGCATGGTGGCATAGAGATAGCGCATGGAGCGCCGGTCGCGCAGCACACATTCGTCGAACCAGAGAGCATCGGCCTCACGACGTTTGAGATAGAAGTTGACGGCCGACTTGAGGCTGCGGTTGCTGTTCTTGAGAACCTCCTTGCTGTAGCGCACCATGCGAGCCATCTGATAAGGACGCAGGGTTTGGACCAGCACTTTGGCGTGCTCACGAAAGTCGGCGTCCGGCGAACGCAACAGATGAGCTCCAAAAAGCTCCTGATGATCACGCAGGCTCCCGTGGTTCTGATACCAGCGACTCAGGTGGCCATAAAGCAGGGGGTCCATCTGCAAAGCCCGAGCGTGCTTTTCGCCCAGTGGCTGAAGCTTGCCGTGACTGGCTTCCAGAAAAGAGTTGAGCAGTGTTTGGCGTGCCGAGAGTTCCATTAGCCGAACACCGCCGGGGGACGAATAACCACTCCGTCAGGATGGCGGTCGATCATCAGCTCGGGCTTGAGGCGGGGCAAGTAGCCCTTCTCCTGCAGTTCGCGGATGATATCTTCATCGCGATGGTTGTTGGTCTTCAAGTTGGTGGATTTACCTTCGTAGCGCAGATGAATGTTCATATGCGCACTCTAAAGCCAGCTGGCTCAGACCACCGTGAGATTTTCCCTCAACCAAACCTGTGACCCATTAGGAGCCGAATTCAGCCACCAGCTTCCTGAGAGCCTCTGCATGCAAAATATGAATCTTTCCTCGGCCTGTTTTCACCCAGCCGTTGCGTCCGAAAGCACTTAAGGCCTTGGACACACTCTCGCGCGTGGCCGCCAGGTACTCCGCCAACTGCTGTTGGGTGATGGCCAGCTCGCTGCCCTCCTGAGTCAAAAGAAATCGGGCCAGGCGCAGTTGAACCGGGTCAAAACTGACTTCCGCCAGGCGAGCACTGAGGCTGCGAATGCGTTGGGCCTGGCGGTGAAGTAGCTTCTCCAGGCGCTCGGGGTGAGAACGCAGCCACTCCAGAAAAGCGCTGCGATCCATCAACCGCACCGCCGAAGCTCCGGCCGCCCTGAGAGTGGCCGAGTGAGGATGACCGTCCAGGCAAGACATCTCCCCTGCCAGCTCACCCGGACCCATCCGATTGAGCACTGCATCTTCACCCTGCAACGAGTGCTGGACGACTTCCAGGATGCCCTCTTCGACCCAGATCACGAAGGTGCTGGGTTCGCCGGCTTCCCAGAGGATCTCCCCGGCGCTGAGTTTTCGTATCGTGCCCGTCATCGGAGCTGGTTCACCCTCGACCGCGCCTCCCCCTTTGCCCTGGCATCCGGGCCGAAGCCACCGGCGCCCGCGAAGGTTGAGCCGCAAATCCGACGAAAAGGGCAGGATGCGAAAAACTCTGACAGCAATCCTGTGTTTGAGCTTTATGGCTGTGGCCCAACCCAATCCGGTTGGAGACTGGCGGGGCAGCGGAGGCTATGTCCACAATGTGCCGGTTTCCCAGGGTCACTTTCAACTCAAAGTGACGGACTCCCAGGGCAAAGTCACTTCCTATTCGGCCAACTGGGAAAAGCCCGGCGAGAGCTTCAGCTGGCAGGACGCCCAGAAGGCCCGCCACGTCGTCACCTTCGAACCCCAACATCGCCCTCCACGCTACCGCGACGTGGGGGCTGACTACCCGGACAGCCCGGGCTACTGGTATCCAGCCAAATAGTTCCCCCCAAAAAAAATCGCCCGGGCGCTTGCCCGGGCGATTTTTTTGGAAGGTCGGGGGTCTAGAAGTTGCGCTCGCTGGAGGAGTGCTTGCGGCGGAAGATGGCAGGCTCCAGGTCCATATCGCGCAAGGGGCTGCCAAAAGAGATTTCCTCCTTGAGGGCACCCAGCGAGAAGCCACCCTCCTCTGATTCCAGAGAGGAACTCGGGGTAGAGGTGAAACCGGTGGCCACCACCGTAATGCGCACCTCTCCCTCCATCCGCTCATCGATCACCGAGCCGAAGATAATCTGGGCGTCGGGGTCGACCGCCTCGTAAATGATCTTGGCGGCTTCGTTGAGCTCCAGCAGGGTGAGGTCGGGTCCGCCGGTGATATTGAAGAGCACTCCGGTGGCACCGTCGATGGAGGCTTCCAGGAGAGGACTGGAAATGGCCGCGCGAGCAGCTTCCACAGCCCGATTCTCTCCTGAGGCAATGCCGATTCCCAGCAGCGCTGAGCCAGCATCGGCCATGATCGCCTGAACGTCGGCGAAGTCGACATTGATACGGCCGGGCACGGTAATAATCTCGGAGATACCCTGCACACCATTGCGCAAGACGTCGTCGGCCAGACGGAAAGCATCGGCGATGAACTCTTTGTCCGACACAATCTTTAGCAAACGGTCGTTGGGAATGGTAATGATGGTGTCGACCTTGGATTTCAGTTGGACGATGCCTTCTTCAGCAATCTGCATGCGCCGACGCCCCTCAAAGCCAAAAGGCTTGGTGACCACGGCCACGGTCAGGGCCCCGGCTTTGCGAGCCAGTTCCGCGACCACCGGAGCCGCGCCGGTGCCTGTGCCGCCGCCCATACCTGCGGTGATGAACACCATATCCGCACCTTCGATGGCGCGCAGGACCTCATCCTGATTTTCCTCCACGGCCCGGCGACCCACCTCGGGATTGCTGCCGGCGCCCAGGCCTCGGGTTGCGGCCGAGCCGATGTGAATACGCTGGTCGGCGTCGCACAGAAACAAAGCCTGGGCGTCCGTATTGATGGCGATAAACTCAACCCCGCCCAGACCTTCCTGGATCATTCGGCTGACGGCGTTGCAGCCGGCGCCGCCCACGCCCACAACTTTGATTCCGGCGAAATGCTCGAGTTGTCCGCGACCATCGGCGCGCTGAGGATTCTTCGGGGTGGCCGGCAGCGAGGCCAGGCCGGGCACATTGGCCGCGGGCGGGGGACCCAACTTGGCCGCCGGAGCGCTGGGGGTCGCCGACACGGCCGGACGGACGCCCGACCCGCTGGCGCTGGCGACGCGAGGAGCGGCCGGCGGAGCGGCCAGGGGCGCGGCCAAAGGCGAAGCAGCCGGAGCCGGCGGCGGTGGGGGCGGGGCGGCCGGACGCTGTCCCGAGACAGAAGGAGCCATTGGCTCCAGGCTGGGCTCGAGCGAGGGTTCCAGCGAGTTGCCGGCCTCGGTTTTAAAGTTCTTGGTGGGGTCCATAGGAACGCGTCCCCTACTTTCTTGCAAATTTTTCTTTTCTAACGAAAGACGCCTGGGCGGCGCATCGAACGAGTTATGACCTGTCTTACACTGTTTCCTCCCAAACAGTCTATCGAAAACTTGGTGAAAATTCATCAAGTAAGCCCGAAGAACCTGCAGGCGAGCAAAGACAGCCTCGGATCAGCGCGGAGATCGGGAAGATCCCAAGGTGCCGATCCCGATCAAAACCATACCCAGCATCTGCCACACACTCAGTGGCTCGCCCAGATAAAGGTAGGCCAGAGCTGCGGTCAGCGCCACTGTGGCAAGACCCAGGCTGGCAGCAGTAGCAGCCGAGTTGTATCGATAACCCAGAGTCATAAACCATTGTCCCGCCGCCCCCGACAAGCCCATACCCAGCACAAAAGGAATCTGTTCCGGCCGCGGAGCCTGGTAGACAGAGATCGTGAAAGGAAAGGAACAGAGCGCTGCCAGTCCCAGGAAGGCCATGGCCGTAACCTCAGGCGGCAGGTCGCGCAACTTGCGCAGCAGCGCGTAGGCAGAGCCCGAGAGCGCTGCCGAAGCCAGACCGGCCAGATAGCCCCAGGGCTGGCCGCTGGCATGACTGCCTGCCACCAGCGCCACGCCGCAAAAAGAAACTGGGAAAGCCCAGAGCAGATGAGAACTCATGCGCTCGCCCAGAGTCCACCAGGCGGCCAGGGCGGTCCATAAGGGACTGGTGTTGGTGGTCACGGCCACATCCGCTAAAGGAATGAAGCGGACAGCAAGCAGGTAAAAATAGAGGGCGAGCGTGCCGCACAGTCCGCGACTCAAAAGCGCCCAGCGAGACCGCCAGGCCAGTCCCAGACTGGCTCGCGAACGCAGGATCATCGGGACATACAGCATCACCGGGATAGAGCAGCGAAAGCACATGACTTCGGCCATGGGCAAGGCCTGGAGTTTGCGCACACACACCGCCATCAGGGCGAAAAAGAAGCAGGCCAGATAAGAGGCCAACCACGGAGCCCTGACGTTTTTAGAAATCACCCCTTTACTTTTCACCAGGCCGACGTGAAGTAACCTTACCGGGGACAACACGTCCACCTGTTAACACACCGGCAATCTCTCGTTACACTCTGTTTACATTGTTCACGCGCTGTCTGCTTTTCGACCCTACCCGACCCCGTCGCCGGACCTTAGGATAAATCCAACGAAGAATTGGAGGACAGTCAAATGGCGATGGGAATCGGTGGCTTAGGCAATCCTGTGGGAGCTGGAATGGGCGCTCGCCCCCCGCTCGGTGGTGCCAGTCCTTTCGGCGGTGGCGCCGGTCTACCGGGCCAGGGCGGCCTGCCAGGACAGCCTGGTGCGGATGGGGGTCAGATGTCCCCCGAGCAAATCCTGCAGATGCTGCAAGCTCTGATGGCCCAACAGGGCCCGCAGGATGGCGCTCAGACCAGTCCAGAAGCCCAGCAGCAAGCGCAAGAGGCCGGCGGACCCGAAGGTGGCGGTGGCGGCGGCGGCGGATTTGATCCCAGCCAGATTATGGATATGGTCAAGAACATGGCCGATAGCTTTGGCAAGGGCGGCGGAGCTGGCGGCGGCGAGCAAGGTGGTGGTGGCGGCGGCGCCAATCCGGTTGGCGATGCCAAGGGAGCCGGCGGCGCCCAACCCACCAGCGCCAAGAAAGCCGGAGGCACAAAGAAGCCCTCGGCGGCAAAGAAGGCGGGCGGAGCAAAGAAGGCTTCGGCGCCCAAGAAGGCCGGCGGAGCTTCAAAAATTAAGCTGGGCAAGTAATAGAAAAAGGAGCCTCGCGGCTCCTTTTTCTATTACTCCACAACCTCGCGCTCCGCAATTTTCCAGCGGTTCACACCGGCTCGAATGAGAGCCAGCAGAACCTTGTTCTTGGTCGTTTGATTGGTCAACGGGTCGGTGTGCAGCACCTCAAGCATAACGATGGCCTGCCGACCGTCGGACTTTTGTTCCAGCAGAGTGGCCGAAAAAGACCGCAATTCTTCCCAGGCCGCAATGTTCTCCGTGAACTTCTTGGCCAGTTCTGGTTTGCTGGACACATAGCGCTCGAACTCATCGGCCGGCACCTGACTGAGGGCCAAACTTCCCTGCATGGCTTGCTCGATGCTCTTTTCCATGCGTGGATAGATTTTCTGAAACAATTCGGGCGTGCACAGATTTTGCAGGGCAGACTTGAAACGGGCCACCTCCGCCGACTTTAAATTCAAAGTGCGATACTCTTTCAAATCCCGAATGGCCGGCAAAAGTCCGAATGCCTCGTAAAGCTGCACCGAGACCTTGCCCGGACCATCCGGTAAACTCCGGCTGCCCTGGCCTTTCTCGGCCTGCCCGGTCACTCCCCATTTGTCTTTCAGGGATGGCCCTCTGGATTTGGCGTTGGATTCCATGTAAACATCGGTGCTGCCCATCTCGCTGTTCACCACCAACTTGGCCCCGACGCTGCTGCAAAACTCGCTCAAGGAGATCAGATTCTGACCGCCCGTGCCCGTAATCAGGCTGAGCTTGTTGCCGTCCACCACCGCAGACCCGGCCTCACAAATTTCACTGCCCTGATCAGAATTAGGATCGGTGGTCACCAGGAAGCCGCCATTGAGAGGCTTGACGGTGAATCCCAAAGCTTTGGCCAGAGGCTCCAACTCCACCATGCGGGAGACCCCGACCCCCATACTGGCGCCCAGAAAGGGTTTGTTGCGAATAAACAGTTTGTCGCCCCAAACCGGAGCGGACAGCAGACTCAACAACACAATATTACGAATCCATTTCATGGTTCCGACTATTCTGGGCAGGGAGAGAAATTTCCCGCGAGGAATTCGAGGCGATGCGCAGACTGTTTTTTCCCATTCTGTTTTCCTTGACTTTCTCAACCGCCTGGGGCCAACCCGCCTCGGGCACGGGCCTGGAACTCAATTACCTGGACAAGTCAACGGATCCATCCAAAGATTTTTACCAGTTCGTCAATGGAGGCTGGCTCAGGGAGAATCCCACCCCGCCTGAGAGCCCGGAATGGGGACGAATTCACGAGCTATCTCAGCAGAATGCCCAAGCCCTCTACTCTATCGTAGTCAAGTGCTCGATCGCTCACGCAACACCAGGCAGTCTGGAGCAAAAAATTGGGGATTTTTACCTATCCGGCACCGAAGTGGAAAGATTGGATCGCCAGGGTCTGCAACCCATCAAGCACGACCTGGACCAAATTCGGGCCATCAAGGATCTGAAAGCACTGGAAGAGGTCGTAATCAGCCTGCATCAGAGAGGGATCCAACCCTTTTTTAACTTCTCGTCTGGCCAGGACGCCAAGGATAGCAATCAGGTATTGGGTCGACTGAGCCAGGCCGGACTGGGACTTCCTGAACAGGATTACTATTTCCGTAGCGATGAACGCTCCTTAAAGCAGCTGGCGGCCTATCAGGCTCACCTCAACGGAGCTTTTCGACGTCTGGGCTATGGCGAAGCCGAATCACGCGAGCGAGCTCAAAGAGTTTTGGAACTGGAAAAGCGTCTGGCCAAAGCCTCGCTTTCGCACGTAGAAATGCGCGACCCGCTGGCCATCTACCACCCCACACGACTTAGCGATTTTGCGGCCGGCGTGAGTGGTTGGTCGTGGCCTCGATATTTCGAAGGACTGGGATTGGGAAGTGGGGAGCTGGCTTTGACGGTGGACTCTCCTAAGTATTTCGACGCCTTCTACCAAATCTTGGAGAGCAGCGACCTGGGCGACTTGCGCAGTTATCTCGAATGGAACCTCCTGCGCGATTCTTACGCTTATCTGAGCGAGGACCTGTCTAAATTCCGCTGGGAATTCTACAGTAAGACTCTAACCGGCGCCCCAGTGCAGTCCTCTCGCAACGGCCGGGTACTGAATACGATTGACCGCCTGATGCCCCAGGCATTGGCCCAAAAGTATGTGGAGAAGAATTTCAACCCCAAGCTCAAGGTTCAGGTCAAAGAAATGGTGGATTTACTGGTGGGCGCGATGGACGAAGACATCAGCAATCTAACCTGGATGACGCCGGCCACTCGAAAAGAGGCTCATACCAAGCTGTCCAGTTTGACCTTTAAAATCGGCTACCCCGAGCGCTGGCAGGACTACACCGCCCTGACCATCTCCAAAGATGACTATCTGGGCAATGTCTGGCGTGTCATCAGCTACGAGAACAAACGAGATTGGGCAAAAATCGGAAAGCCACAGGACAAAGGCGAATGGTACATGTCGGCGGCCGAGGTCAACGCCTATTACAATCCACGCATGAATGAAGTGGTGATTCCGGCCGGGATTATCCGTCCTCCTTTCTTTTCATCCCAGGATGACGCCCTGAACTTTGGAGGCCTGGGAACCGTCATCGGCCACGAAATCACCCACGGTTTTGACGACGAGGGCTGTAAATTCGACGGTCAAGGCAACCTTCGAGATTGGTGGACCGCCACCGACCGGGAAAATTTCGAAAAGCTGGCCGGCCTGGTGGAGCAGCAATTCTCCAGTTACACCGTGCTGGACGGAAAGCTTTCTCTGAACGGGAAACTGGTACTCGGTGAAAGCATCGCCGATCTGGGTGGTCTGCGCCTGGCCTACAAGGCCTACAGCAAAATGCTGCAAAAGAAGCCTGCCAAAACGATGGATGGATTTACGCCTGAGCAAAGATTTTTTATGGGAAATGCCCGGATCTGGGCCACCAATACTCGCTCTGACTACGAACGGGCGCAGGTAAACCTGAGCAAGCACCCCCCAGGCCGCTACCGGGTCAACGGCCCGGCTTCCAATATGCCAGAGTTTTCCAAGGCCTTTAGCTGCCCGCCTGGGAGCCCGATGGTGCGTACACAGTCCATCCAGATCTGGTAGAGGAAAGATTTGGGTCCGCAGGAACCGGCCTGAATGGCCCGACTGACCCTGTTTCTTTTCTCAATGCTTGTCTGTATCGCCCTGGCTCAGCCTCGCTTCCAGATCGGCTCCGCCCAGCTTTTGGAGCAGTCTGTGGTAGGAGGCAACCCCATCCAGATTCGGATCAACCTGGTTTCGCCCGCTCAGGCCTCAGGCCAGATCCCGGTCACAAGTAATCGACCCGACCTGTGCCAGACGGTCCCGATGACAATCCAGACGGGTCAGTCTCAGTTGGACTTCATTGTACCCACTCACCCGGTGGAGAAAGAGACCTCAATCCTGATCTCGGTAGGTGAATACGGCAACATCCGAGATCTGCAGGTCCAACTTCAGCCGGACACGCCTCCCGTGTCTCAATTGCTTCTGCCGCCCCGGATGATCGGAGGTGACACCGGCACGGTGGTGGTGGTGCTTGAGCGACCCGCCACCAGGGCCAGCAAGCTAAGCCTTCAGGGCAGTCCCAATCTCACTCTTCCTGCCAGTTTGACGGTGCCCGCCGGAGTGCGCCAGTTTGAAGCCCCATTTTCCACCAGGGCAGTCCGCCAGCCCACTCAGGCAACTCTGAGCACATCGGGCGCTCGCGCGGTCAGCGCCCAGACTCAGCTGTTACCGCCAGTGGAAGTGGCCGGATTGCAGTTTACCCCCGATCCCATTGAAGGAGGACAGAACTGTCAGGTGACTCTCAGCCTGACCGCGCCCGCTCCCGCTCCCGCCAGGGTCAGGATTTCAGCCCCGGCCCACCTCAAGGTCCCGGCCGAAGTGCTGGTGGTCGAAGGCTCGGCAACCGCCGTTTTTTCTCTAACCTCGAGCACTACTCGGGCGGCCCAGAAAAGTCTGGTCGAAGCCTCCACTCCCGCCGGGCGCAAATCCGGCAGTCTGACGGTGGAACCCACCTCCTCCCTCTTCGCCCTGGAAACGGTCCAGTATTACCTGATGGCCAGCGCCAGGGAGGGTTGGCTAGAAGTGGACGAGAGTGGCCAGAAGTGGCGTGTCAAACCAACCGGTCCAGCCAGGCTGGGAGCGTTGGGCCCCTTCGGTTACAGCGCCAGTGTGCCAGCCCAGGGCCAGCTCCAGGGAGCTTCAACCCCTCAATCTCTGACTCTGGTGTTCCAACTCAGCGGATCCAAGACGACCTGGAAGGTAACCGGAGTAACCCTCAAGCATCCCTGATGCCGGGAAGGAAGGCGAAGGCGCGGGGCTAACTGGGCTGGCATGCAGCTCGTTCTGGCCAGTACTTCCCCCCGCCGCCAGCAGATGTTAGAGGCGCTCGGGGTCCAATTTTTGGTGATAGCCCCCCATCCCGAAGCGGAAAAGCCTCTCCCCCGCCACCTTCCCCTAGCCCGACTCCAACAACTCATGCCTGAGGTGTCCGAGGGTAAGGCTCGAGATGTAGCCGGGCGCTGTCAGGAATACTCGCTGGTTGTGGCGGCTGATACGGTGGTCTACTGCCAGGGCCAGGTGCTGGGCAAGCCCGGAGGCACGCTGGTCGCGCGACGCTACCTGGAAAAGCTGAGCGGCCGCGCTCATCGGGTCCTATCGTCTGTTACGGTCTGCGACACGCAAACCGGACTGGTCCACAGCGCGGTAGAAACGACCGAGGTTCGCTTCCGCAAGCTGAGCGAACGCGAAATCGAGCGCTACATTGCCAGCGGTGAGCCCATGGACAAGGCCGGTTCTTACGGAATCCAGGGTTGGGGCGGACTACTGGTGGAGAGCATCAAGGGCCGCCAGGACAATGTCGTCGGATTCCCTCTGGGCACCCTGGAAGAAGTGCTCAAGACCTTCGGTCGCAGCCTCTACGATTTCGCCCGTGTTTAAATGGCTGCGCCGGGAAGGAGCCTCCCCCACGGTCGGACTGGACCTGGGCAGCTGGCGTTCCCGATTGGTGACCTCCCGGGGCCTGCAGCTCAGCTGCAGCAGCGCGGTGCTCTGGGACCTTTCGAGTAACGACCCCGTGGAATCAGGCGATCGGGCTCAATCCCTGCACGGCCGGCATCCCGGCCACTGGACCTTTCTGCGTCCGATTCGCAACGGACTGCTGGCCGATTTCGACGCCGCCGAGGAAATGGTCCGATTCCTGCTGGAAAACCAGAAGGGCAAGGTGGCAGCTCTGGCCAGCGCGCCCGCCATGGCCGGGGAGATCGAACTGCAGGTTTTTGCTGAAATGCTTCAGGAGGCCGGTTGCAACTCGGTCTGTCTGCTTCCCTCAGCTGCCTGCCTGGCCGTGGCTGCAGGCCATCCGCCGCCCCAGTACCCGGCCGTGGCTGTGCTCGAACTGGGCTACCAATTGATGCAGGCCACTGTCTTTAGCCGAGGTACGGCGGTGCATCAATTGCAGCAGCGCGGAGGAGCCGAGGAACTCAGTTTGCGCCTGCAAGAGCACCTGTTGCGGAGGCACTGGTTGGCGATTGGCTCCAACCAGTTGGAACGTTTGCTCGGCTTCCTCAGCGCCCGTCCCGGTCGCGAGGATTGGTTAGAAGTGGCCGGCAAGGACCTTCAGTCAGGCTTACCTCGACGCCTTATGCTGGCTGCCTGGGAACTGGACCGGTGGGTGGAGCTGACGTTACAATCCATCCTTCGTATGATCACCCAACTCTTGGAAGAAACGCCTCCAGACTTACTGCAGGTAATCCTGACCCAAGGGCTGTTTGTAGGCGGCGGCTTAAGTGCTCTCAGCGGACTTCAGGAATTTCTTAGCGCTCATCTCTCGCTGCCGGTGCACATCGTGGAGCAACCCGAACTTGCAGTCGCTCGGGGACTGAGCGCACTGCTGACGGACGAGGAAACCCTGGACGCCCTGGTTCAGTCTCAGGTTCTGGCCGGTCGCCTGGGATGAAACAGGCCTGGCCGCGCCTGCTGCTGGCACTGGCCCTGGCGGTCGTCGCCGCCGCCTGGTTGCAGGGAGGCCTGTGGTACGACCAGGTCGCCCGCTTCCGCTCCGGGATTTACGCGGCCAGCCACGCCAAAGCGGGAGCCGACGATTTGCAGGCGCAGGTGCAGAGTCTTCAGTCTGAAAACGAGCGACTGAGAGCCCTGCTCAAACTCCCTCGGCAGGGTTGGAAAGTGTCCTTAACCGCCTCCACCCTCTATCGCAGTCAGCTCGACCTTTGGATGAACCGGGGCAGCGCCGATGGGGTCAGTTTGCGCACCGTGGCCCTTCACAGTGGGGGCCTGGTCGGTCGAGTGGTGGAAGTCACCCCTCACCAGTGCCGAGTTCGACCGGCCCTGCATCCGGACAGTCGGGTGCCGGTGCTGCTCGGGGAACTCCAGGGGGTGGCCCACGGACGGGGCTGGGTGCTGGAAGTGGAAGAAGTCCGCTCCAGGCCCACGCTCGAGCCCGGGACCTTGGTCACCACTTCAGGACTGGGGCAGGTCTATCCGGCGTCCGTTCTGGTAGGGCGGGTACGCCGTAGCCTGCCCAGTTCTGAGCCTATGTTTGCCCGCTACGAGGTGGAACCTTCGGTATTTCTCGACCAGGTGCTGGAAGTTCTGCTGGTTGAGGTGCAGCCTTGATTTACCTGCTCTATGCATTGGTGGCCCCGAGCCTACCGCTGGCCTGGCCGCTCCCTCCCGTGGACCTTTTGCTCCTGCTGGAGTCGACCTGCCAGGAGCGTTGGACACACCGTTTGATTTCGATGGTCTGGATCGACGTCGCCTTGGGCCAGCCAGGCATTTGGTGGCGTTGGCCCCTCTGGTGCCTGTGGATCTGGCTCTGCCTGGGAAGACTGGAATGGCTACGCCAGCCAGTCATCCAACTCTCCAGCGGTGCGGCTATGGGCCTGCTCTGGTACTGGGCATTGGGGCCGGCCTTCAGCTGGCTTGGGGCGATTGCGGTGGCCCTGCAGGCGGCCGGTCTGCTCTGGTGGTGGCTCCCGGCTCCTCAACGCGTGCTCAAGAGTTGGGGCTGGCACCGACCATGAAAAGGCTGCGCGTGTTGCAGTGGTTTCTGGGTCTGTGCGGCTTGATTCTATGGGGCAGACTTTGTCAATTGCAGTGGTGGGACCACCCCTATTGGAAGAAGCGCGGCGAACAAATCCGAGTCTGGGACGAAACCCTCCCCGCCCGGCGCGGCCGAATTCTCGACCGCAATGGCCTGGCATTGGCGGATAATGAACCCTGGGTAGGAGGGCAGCCCTTGACCCCTCAACGCCAGGCACAGCTGGCCGAGAGCGGTCGCGAATACGAAATTCAGGCGGAGCGCGTCTACCCGGCCGGCGCCAGCTGTGGCCACCTGCTGGGCTACGTCAGCGAGGCTCATGCCCATCAAGCCGATTGGCAAGGAAAGGAAGGTCTGGAGCGCCAGCTGGAGTCCAAGCTGGCTGGGGAAAATGGATGGCGACGCTGGTTGGTGACTTCACAGGGAGCCAGGCTTCGATTGCTGCAGGAGAAGGCACCCGGTGCTGGTCACGACGTTCGACTGACCATCGACCTCCGAATTCAGAAAACGGCTGAATCGGCCCTGGCTTCAGTGCTGCGGCAATTGGGCAGCGTGCGGGCCGCCAACGACCAGCCCGCCGGCGCGGTGGTCGTCATGGAGGCCGAAACCGGGCGGGTCCTGGCTCTGGTGAGCCTGCCCGGATTCGATCCAAATCTGTTTGTCAGGAGCGGGAACGCTTCGGCCATCCAGGCCCTGCTCAATGATCGACAGGCGCCCATGCTGAACCGAGCCATCGCTGCCCAGGTCCCGGCCGCCTCCACCTTCAAAATTATTACCGCCACAGCCGCCATGCATCACGGCCTGATCCCACTTTCCCGGCAATTCTATTGTCCGGGAGCGCGTTGGATCGGGGGCGTTCCATTCAATTGCTTCGTGCGCCGCGGTCACGGTCAACTCAGCTTTGAGCAAACCCTGGCCTACTCTTGCGATTGCGCCTACTACGACCTGGGACTGGAACTCAAAGGCAGGCAGCTTAGCAATTGGGCCCGCCTGTGGGGGCTGGGGACGGCAACCGGACTGGAACTCCCGGGAGAGCAAAGCGGCTACCTGCCCGACCTGGAAAAGGCCAGCCAGGGAGAACGCGCAAATCTTTCGATTGGCCAAGGCGACCTGCTGGTCACGCCTCTCCAAATGGCCTGCGTAGCCGCAGGCGTGAGCAACCGGGGGCGCATCCCCCGACCCAGTCTGTTCTGGCAAAAGCCCCTCTGGCGCGGCGAGATCCAGTTGCCCGAGTCCGACTGGGCCCGCCTGCGAGCCGGCCTGGAAGGAGCCGTCAATCAAGGAACGGCGGCCGGGGCCGGTGGGCAAGGGCTGGGCCTGGCCGGCAAAACCGGCACCGTTGAGAATTCGCCTTCGCAGGATAACCCGCGCGGCTATAACCACGCCTGGTTCGTGGGTTACGGCCGTGGCCTGGCCATCGCGGTGGTTTTGGAGCGTTCCGGAGGCTATGGCGGTGCGCTGGCCGCGCCAGTGGCGGTGGCCATTATGCGCGCCTACTCGCCGACTTCGAATTCAAGCTTGTAGCGCTGCTTGCTGGCCACCGGCTGGCCGTTTTGAATCGCCGGTTCCCATGCCCACTCGTTGAGCCGCTGCTGGATCTGCGCATCGAAGTCGCTCGATCCCGAACTGGTCAGAAGGTGCACCGTGGTACGACCTTCAGCCGAAACCTCGATTTCCACCCGGACGAATGTCTTGCCACCGTTGCGTCGCAAGTCATCTGGCATCTTGATTGTGGGTCGTCCAACCGGTGTAGCCTCGCGATCTGGACGGGCCGGGGCGGGCGCTGGCGGAGGTGGGGCCGGTGGCGGCGCTGGGGGCGGAGCCGGAGGTGGAGCCGGGGGGGGCCCGACCGGCTCCGTGACCGGATCGGGCGAAGCAGGCGGACCCGGCGGACCCGAGGGACCGGGCACAGGCCCGGGTCCTACTGGCGGCTGGGAAGGAATCCCGGTTCCCGGTGAATCTCCAGGCAGCTGCCCTGGAGGCCCTGAAGGTCCTGGAGGTACATAAACATGACGGCTCGAGTGGCCGCTGGTGGTGGCCGGCCGATAGCGAGGCCCGCTGGGTACATTCGGAGTCTGTGGCCGGTCGGGCTGGGGAACGGACCGAGGCTGCGCCGGAGGCGGAGTCGGTTGGGGGGGAGCGACCTGTGGCTTGGGCTGTGGTCTGGGAGGCTCGACCCTGCGGGCCACGGGCTTGGGTTGGGGCTTGGGTTCAGGCTTGGGCAAGGTCGGCTTGACCACCGGCTTGGGGGCTGGCGGCTTAGGCTTGGGCCTGGCCAGCGGCTTAACCCGCGAGATGAGATGGACTCGGGCTTTCGCCTCCTGATCGTGAGGACCGGCATTGGTGAAAAGGAGTTCAAAGAACGGCACGAACCAGGCCCAGTGACAGATGGCGGCCAGGATCAAGGGGCCGATCAAACGGCGCATCTATTTCTCCTCGGTGGCGATCAGAAAGTCATTGAGTCCGAGCTTGCGCAATTCGTCAAGGGCGGCCACCACGTAACGATGCTGCGAGGTCAAATCGGCATTGAGTACGATATTCGTTTTGCGGGCGGCCTGAATTCCTCCCGGCAAGGCCTCAATAGCCCCAGCCAGTTCACTTAAACGGACCTCGTCCTTATTGAGGTAGTAACGGCCGTCAGGCTTAATCGTCAGAACAAGAGGTTGTTGCGGGGTGCCTTGCTCAGAGCTGTCGGCGGCGGGCAAATTGACCGGAATGCCCATGGGGTGCTTCAACGCCAGGCTAGAAAGTATGTAAAACACCAACAGCAGAAACATGACGTCGACCATGGGGATAATCTCGATACGGGGAGAGCGTTTCTGCTTTCGTCCGGGAAACAGCTTAGGCACGGTCTTTTTCGTCCAGGAGGTCAATCAATTCGTTTGCGATATCCTGAGCCTCGTCCATTTGACGCTCGGCCAGACGCTGGAAAAAGTTGTGGATGAATAGACTGACCACCGCGATAAGAATACCGGTGGCGGTAGCCACCAAAGCCTCACCGATTCCGGCCAGAATGCTCGAGGTGTCGGCCTGCGGATTCTCGGCAATCTTGGCCGAAACCGCACGAAAGACCCCCATCATTCCGGTGATCGTGCCCAGCAGGCCGATCAAGGGCGAGGCTGTCACGGTTGTCTCCAGCAGAACCAGAAAGCGAAATAGCGAGGCCTGCTCTCGGTGGGATTGAGCAACCATTGCATTCTCCACCGAACTTCGACCGCGACCCCATCGCTTGACGGCCGCCAGGGCGGTTCCCGAGACGGCCCCTCGCAAACCCTGAAGCCAGGCGATCGCCTCAGCCTCTTTGCCTTCGCGTAAGAGTCCCGCCAGGCGCGCGCGGAAGGCCTCACCTCCCCAGTTGAGGTTGGCGAAATAGAGCATCCTCTCAAAGCCAACCGCCATGGATAGAAGTGACAAAAAAACTAACGGCACCATAAAAATGCCGCCTTGTTGGACGAAATGGACTAAGTTCATGGGGACCCTTCCAAGTTGTTACCTTAATGATTCCCCTTTATCAGAATTCCGGACGATCCCTTCTTCTCTTTGCTTGAAAGGGAGACGGCCTGAGGAGGGGAACCCAGGTTCGATGAATGTGCTGGTGATCGATGATGATCCAGTGGCTGCTAACTTTGTCATGCTGCAGCTAAAGATGCTGGGGAAGACCGTCGAGCTGGCCCACAGCGGCAAGGACGGTCTGGCCAAAATGGCCCAGGCGAGCTATGCATACATCCTGCTGGATTGCCAGATGCCTGAACTGGACGGCTGGGAAACCGCCACCCGCTTGCGCGAAGCCGGCTTTAAAGGCACGATTATTGGACTGACCGGTGAAGACGGCCCGGGCGTGCGCGATCGCTGTCTGGCCGCAGGAATGGATGAATACCAGACCAAGCCGGTCAACGTCGCCATTCTGACCAAATTACTGGCGCCCAAAGCGGCCGGCCGAGATCCGCTGGCCAAGGCCCGTGCCCTGGCCGAAAAGTCCGGCTTCGCTGGCCTGGCTCAGCGGATGGCTGAGGGCTTCATCAAAAGCACCGAGGAATCGCTGGCAAAAAACGACCTGGCCACCCTGCAGCAGGCAGCGGTGCAGTTTGGTGCCGAAGATTTCGCAGAAGAGGTGGCCGCGGTCATTCAAAAAGGTGGCGACTCGGCTGCTCTGGCCGAGGGCTGGAGCCGGTGCAAAGCGGCGCTCCAGGGTTCGTCAACTTCAACCTAAGCCGGGAAACTCACGTCCAAAAGCCTCCAGCGCCTGGCTATAAGCTTCGTCCAGTTGCAACAAGGGAGTCTGGAGCTGATCGAACTGGCCGCTTTTGGCAAAATTCTCCAATTGGGCGCACAGATTGACCAGTCGCCGGGCACCATAATTGCCCGCCGACCCGCGCAGCGTGAGCGCGCCCGCAGCGACCTTTTCAAGGTCATGAGACTCAAACGCCTGCCGCAACTCGGCGATGAGCCGGGGAAACTCCTGGCGATAAAGCTCCAGCAACTCGATCAGTACGCCATCGCCCCCGACCGACTGCATCTCGCGCAGGTTGCGCAGAGTTGACGGGTCCAGAACTTCGACTTCTGCCTCCGCAACCGGAGTCTCGATGGCTGCGGAGGGTACCGGCTCAGGCGAACTCCCGACGCCGAACTCAGCCTGCAAAGCGGCCAGTGCCTGAGCGTGCAGAGAGCGTAGGCCCGCAATCAGAGCAGGCCATTGCGCAGCCGTGCCCGCTTGCTTGCCCAACTTTTCCAACTGACTGCAAGGGCTGGCCAGCTGCAGGGCTCCAAAATTAGAAGCCGAGCCCTTCAGCGTGTGCGCCGCTCTGCTCAGGGCGTCGCCATCCCCTGAGGCAGCCGCGCTTTCGATCTCCGAGATCATCTTGGGCAGATCTTCGGCAAACATGGTGAGCAAACCACTGATCGCCTCTGGCCCGCCGTATTCGGCCATCTGGCGGAGGTTCCCCAAACTGGATTGATCCAGCACGGGCCCGACGACGGGAAGCGGTCCTGGCTCTGGATCAGGAGCTTGGGGAGAGGATGAGGCTTGTGGCACGTCGGCTAAACCGAACTCCTGGCGCAAAGCAGCCAGGGCCTGAGCGTGCAGGCTCCTCAAGTCGGCCACCAGGGGGGGCCACTGGGCTTGAGTCCCATCCTGTTTGCCCAATTTCTCCAACTGAGCGCACGGAGCGGCCAGCTGGGCCGCTCCGAAATTGGAGGCCGAACCCTTTAAGGTATGAGCGGCCTTGCTCAGGTTCTGACCGTCGCCAGCAGCTGCGGCCTGCTCGACATCGTCAATCATCTTGGGCAGGTCCTCAGCAAACATGGTCAGCAAACCAGCGATCGCTTCCGGCCCCCCAAACTCCGCCATCTGACGCAGGTTGCTCAGGCTGGCCTGATCCAGCACCGGTCCCGAACTGGGAACGACTGGCACTGGCTGCACGGGCGCTGGTTCAACAGCAGGTGCCGGTGCGGCCGTTGCAGCCACCCCGAACTCAATTCGAAGCGCCGCCAGGGCCTGAGCGTGCAGTTGCCGCAAGTCGGCCACCAGAGGCGGCCATTGCTCGGCTGTGCCCCCTTGTTTCCCCAATTTCTCCAATTGAGCGCAGGGCGCGGCCAACAATACGGCTCCAAAATTGGAGGCAGATCCTTTCAAAGTATGAGCCGCCTTACTCATGGCCTCGCTGTCACCAGTGGTGGCTGCCTTCTCCACCTCCGAAATCATTCCAGGCAGGTCATCCGCAAACATGGCAAGCAGACCGCCAATCGCCTCCGCACCACCGAATTCGGCCATCTGTCGCAAATTGGCCAGACCAGCCGGATCGAGTACCCCTTCGGTAGAGACGGAAGGGACCGTCGGCTCAACCTGGGGCTCTGGTTCCTCCACAACCACGGCGGGAATCTCCACCGTGGCCTCGGCCGGGGCAAACTCAGCACGCAACGCCTCCAACGCCTGAGAATGCAGCTCGCGCAGGCTGGAAATCAGAGGCGGCCACTCGGCCTCAGTGCCCTCTTGCTTGCTCAGTTGATGCAGTTGAGCACTGGCAGACGCCAGCAAGACAGCTCCATAGTTGGCTGCCGAGCCCTTCAGTGAATGGGCGGCTCGTCCCATGACTTCACGGTCGCCCGCCGCCGCAGCCGTCTCAATCTCAACGATGGTCTTGGGCAGGTCCTCGGCGAAAGTGGCCAACAATCCGTGAATTGCCTCGGGTCCGCCGTACTCGGCCATTTCGTGAAGATTATCCAGACTGGCCTGCTCCAGGATGACCGGTTGGCTCTTCTTCTTCTCTTCGCCCGCCTTGATCAACGCCTGGCGTAAGGGTTCCACTTGAATGGGCTTGCCCAGGAAGTCATCCATTCCGGCGGCCAGGCAGCCCTCGCGCTCGCTGTGGGTGACGTTGGCGGTCAAAGCCACGATGCGCGGACGCTTATCGCCGTAGATCTTGTGGATCTGTCGAGTGGCTTCCAATCCGTCCATCTCGGGCATGTTGACGTCCATCAAGATCAGGTCGAAGGTCGACTGACGCAAAGCGTGGAGGACCTCCAGGCCGTTCCCGGCCACTTCCACTTCGCGATAGCTCAGTTTTTCCAGCATGAGAATCATCATACGCTGATTGACGGCGACATCGTCCGCCACCAGGATGCGCAGAGGATACTGCTGTCCCAGGGTGGAGTCGAAGGCGGAGTCGTGCTTGGCCGCGGCCCGGGGGCGATTGTCAAAGATGGACTGGAGAATGTCGAAAAACAGGGTGGGGCGCAAAGGTTTGTGCATGAAACCCTGAAACAAATCCGCGCCCCCGGTCTCCGGCCGCCCCAAGGCAGTCCATGCCACCAGCGGCAACTTCCACTTCTCGCGGATCTTGCCGGCCAGAGTCACGCCGTCCATTTCCGGCATCAGGATATCGAGCACGGCCACGTCAAAGGTGCGGCCAGCCTCCAACCATTCCAGAACCTCAAGCGGCGAATGGGTGGCGCTGACTTCCATTCCCCAGGATTCCGCGCGCAGGGCCAGCAGGCGGCGGTTGGTATCATTGTCGTCCACGAGCAGGAGGCGCTTGCCCACAAGCGACCGACTATGCTGCTCATAGTTGCGCTTGGCCGCAGCTTCGGCCTTGCCGCGAATGGTAAAGGAGAAGACCGAGCCCACGCCCAGTTCGCTGGTGATCCAGACGCGGCCGCCCATGCCTTCCACGAAGCGTTTGCTGATCACCAGTCCCAGGCCGGTACCGCCGAAGCGCCGCGTAATGGAGTTGTCAGCCTGGGTGAACGGGCTGAACAGCGCTCCGATCCGATCGGGGGGAATACCCACGCCCGTGTCGCGCACCGAGAACTGAATCTCGATCTGGTCGTCCTCCAATGGCTCAAAGCCGACCTTCATCTCCACTTCGCCGGTGGTCGTAAACTTGATCGCGTTGCTCAACAAGTTCAGCATGATTTGCCGCAGTCGAGTCGAATCACCATAATAGGTACCAGGCAGGGCCGGATCGATAGAGCAGGCCAGGTCAATCTTCTTCTTGGCGGCCAGGCCGACCACAAGATCCATAGCGCTTTCGATGCAGTCGATGATGTCGAAGGGAACGCACTCTAAATCCAGGTGACCGGCTTCGATCTTGGAGAAATCTAAGATATCGTTGATAATGCCGAGCAGACCCTCGCCGCTGGACCGGACGGTTTTGGCATATTCGCGTTGCTCGGCCGAAAGCTGTGTCTCCAGCAGCAAGCCCGTCATACCCAGCACGGCATTTAACGGCGTGCGAATCTCGTGACTCATGGTGGCCAGGAACGAACTCTTGGATTTGTTGGCGTCTTCGGCGTCCTGAACCGCCTCCATCAACTTGGAAGCGGACCGTTCGCGTTCATAGACCCGGCTGAGCTGGTTGGCGATTTGAGTCATGGTCTCTCTGAGCGCAGCGCTCAGCGGCTGGTCGAGATTGTTGAAGAACTCCAGCACGGCCATGGTCTCCCCGGCCACGATGACGGGAAATGCGTAGGCGCTCAGCAGGCTCACCTCGGCAGCCACCCGAGCTCGGTCGGCGCTGAGAATCTTTTGCAGGTCCGACAGCCCCACGCCCTGGCCCAACTCCAGCACCCGTCCGGCGATCTCCTCACCAGCCTGGCAACGCAGGCCTTCGCTCGCCCGACGGAATGGCTCCAGAAAATCGTCGGTCAGGAACCAGATGCTGGTACCGCGCAGCCATCCCGGGGCTTCGGGGTCTGGCTCCAAGACATGGCCGACCGGCCAGGACATAAACTTGCAGACCTGGGTGACGGTTTGTTCCAAGGCTGAATCTGGGGTCACCGACTCGTTGGCTGCGCGCGAGACCGATTCCAGCAGCTGAAGCATGTCGGTGGTGGCGTTCAGCTGCTTGGTGCGCGCGTCCACCTCCTCCAACATATGGTTAAAGCTGGTGCACAACGAGCCGATCTCATCCTGACTGGTGACCTGCGCCCGCCGACTGTAATCGTTGCTGCTCGAAATCAGATTGGCCAGATAGCTCAAGTCGAGAATCGGAGCCGTCACCCAGCGCTGCAGCCAGAAGGAAGCCCCGACGCTGAGCAACAAGCTGACCAGGGCGGTGCCGCCAATCAGCCAGTAAAAGCGCTGTTCGTCGGCACGAAAAGGGGTCAGGTCCTGAACCACACAAACGTAGCCCTGAATCTCTTTCTCGTTCGGGTTGCGGGCGGGCTGGGTGCAACGAGCCTCATAGGGCAAAATTTGTACGCCCGCGGCTGGCATCTTCTCCACAGCCCGGTCTCCCTGCTTGAGCACCAACTTGCCGTCCCGGTCAAACACGCTGGCTCCCCGGATATCGTGATGACCGACCAGCATGTTCAGATAAGGCTGCCCGTCCTCATACTGTGCGAAGGTGAGGGATGAGGCTTCGTTGTCGGCCAGAGTCGCCGTGAGGGCGACCAGATTGTTCTCCAGCATACGGTTGAAACGAGCGCGTTGAAGCGGAATGACCATGGCCATCGAGGCAAACAGACCCAGGGCCGAGGCAGAGGTCATCAACACCGTAATTTTGGGCATAAGCCCAAGATTAGCGAAAAAACCGCCCTTCTTTTGGGGATTTTTTTCCACTAACACCCCATCGCGCTCTGCAAGCTTCGACAGTCAGCCCCTGCGGCCATATCTGCAGCTCAGCTCCTAGTCTCCGCTGAGATCTTCCTGGAGAAGTTCTTCCAGCGTCTTTTCCAGCATGGGCGAGATTACGGGTTGGTTGAGCAATTCTTCCAGAGTTAGCGACAAAAATCTGGAATTCACCGGCTGCGAAAGCAGCTGCTCCAGGCTGAAGTCGAGCAGATAGGGGCGGCGGAAGGTTTGCGTCCCTCCCCCAGCTTCACCCGGAATGTTCCAGCTGATCTGCACCAGCGCGGCCGGATCGTTGCGTGCTCCCAAAGCCCGAAGGGTAATGGTCGGCAGGGTGCCCACCGTCACGCCCAAAGAGGTGGCATCAGACAGGGTGACATTGCCGGCAGCGGCCAGAGCCTCGGAAATGTCACCCGCCGGGATGATGACCTCCAGCACCGGGCTGGGCGGCAGCGGCGGATAGACCTGAACAAAGAATGGATTGGTGGAATTGAAGTCGCTGTCGCGCGGGATCAAGACCGGCTGAGCCTGAGTCCCCACCGAACCGCTGGCATGGAAGATGTTGACTGGAGACTGCACATTCACACCGTTGGGCCCACCAAAAATCGAGCCGTTAGAAGCCAGGAAGGAAGCTGAAGTGGTTGCGTTGACTCCCGGCATTCCATTGAGAGAGGGATCATAGAGGAAGATGTTGCCGTTCTGAGCGGTGACAGACACCACCGTGCCGGTCACTCCGGTAAAGTTTCCGATCTGGGCGAAAGTGAGTCCATCCAGCGTGAACTGGTCGGTCTCGGTGATGACGATGTTGGTCCCGGTTCCCGCCAGGGCGTTCACGTCGGTCAAAAGATTGACCGACTGTCCGGCAAAGAAGGCCAGATCCTGAGTGAGCACCACGCCATTACCCTGAATACTGCCCTGCGGAGCCAGCAGGAAGACGGTGCCATTGGCCACCGTCAAATTCTGGTTGAGCTGCAGATTACCCTGATTGACTGAGAGCTGCAGGGTCTGGCCCGAAGGAATGCCTTTGGGCCCGGCACCCGGCAAAGCACCGGCGGAAAGGCCTGTGGCTCCCGCCACAGTGCTGGTGGTTAAACCGTTTTGCCCCTCCAAGAACGCGTCTCCGCCAATGTGGCCGGCGATGTTGGTAGAACCTCCCAGGCGAAGCGGGTTGGCGCTGCTCCCCACCGAGCCACTCACGTCCAGGCGCAGGTTTTGCACCTGCATATCGGTCTGTCCAGAAGGATTCAGGTTGCCACCCACGTTGAGCACGGCCGTTGTGGCCGAGATTGAATTGGCGGCCAGAGTCAGGTCCGCCACCGAACTCAAACTCAGGGTGGTCGCGCTGACAGGACCGCTGACCAGCAGGCTGCCGGTGGCGGAAATGGTCACGTCCGTACCTTGAATACTCTGAACCTGAGCGGCGGGACGGTCAAAGACGAACGAGAGCGTGGTTCCCACCGCCGAGATGGCGTCCACGTCCAGTGTGACCCGGCCGGTATTGCCCGCCTGCAAATTCAAGACAGGAGCACTGACCAACGGTCCGCGAGCTGTGGACGAAAGCGTGTTGCCAACCTGCAGCGTGACGGTGCCGGTCCCGCGCAGCGTATTGCTGGCAGTCAGGTTACCAGCGGTGGTGAGGTTCAAATTGTTACCGCTGGCGGCGACGGTCAGGTCGTGAGGCGAACTCAAGCTGACATTGCCAGTGGTACTAGCGTTGACGTTGGTGGCCTGCTGGGTCAGGCGATCCAGGCTGGCGTCGAAGTTGCCGGTGGAGCTTTGATAGGAGAGCTGATCGGTCTGAATGTTGGGAGCGAGGCCGCTCCCCTGCACATTGCCGGCAACATTCAACTGAACCTGGGGGGCGCGCACGGCCTGACCACTCAGGTCAAGGTTGCCTCTGTCCAGCTGCAGACTGACCGTGTCCGTGGCCACCAGGGTCGGTTGGGAGGCACTTTGCACGCTCAAATGACCATTGCTCAAGGTCAGCGAGAGGTTGCCCGCCTGAACCGGAGCCGTCACCTGGGTATTGCCGGTGCCGGTCAAATTCAGGTTGTTGGCGGCGGTCAGACCCTGCACGTCCAGGGTGCCGATGGAGGAAACACTTAGATTTCCACTGCTCTGACCGGTCAGCGAACGAGTATTGATGGTCAGGGGGTTGGCGCCCTGGCTGGTTTCCGTCAGCGAGAGGCTGGTCGCCACCACCGCTGGCGAGGCCAGCAGGTTGTTGTTCAGCTGGCCACCCACCTGCAACACCACGCTCTGGGCCGTCAGTGGCGCATCCAGCTGCAGGTTGCTGCTGGTATTCAAGGTCAGAGTGTTCTGGGCGCTGGCACCCACCAGACTACCGACGGTGCCGATGGTCAGCGGGCTGTCCTGGTGCAGGTTCAGATCACCGCTGCTGCTGGCCGCCAGCGTTCCCACGTTCAGATTCAGCGGTGCGGTCATGGTGCCGGTCTGCAGCGCCAGTCGCGGCGCCTGGGCGAAGATTCCGCTGGCGGTGGGGCTGCCGGTCACGCTCACGCTCACCAGATCGGCCGCCGTAATCGGGCTCAGCACGTTCAGGTTGCCGGTCACGTCCAGGCTCACATTGCCGCCGCTGGAACTGGCCGAATTCACCGTCAGCGAACCAGGTGAAACATAGCTCAGGTTGCCCGCAGAATTCAGGCTCACGGTCTGGCTGGGCTGGCTGAAGGTCGTGCCCTGGCCGCTGAAGTTGCCGCCCGAATTCACGATCAGCTGGTCGGCCCGAATGCCTCCGCTGGCCCCCGAAAAGTCATTGCTCAGGCCCAGAGCCACGGTGGGAGCCGAGATGGCCGTGCCATTCAAAGTCAGGTTGCCGCCCAGCGTATCCACTTCCACACCGGTCGTGCCCTGCAGGCCCGGACTGTTGATGGTCAGGTTGGCACCCGTCATCTGCACGGTGACGTTCTGCCCCGTCACGGCCTGGTTGATCTGCGTCTCACCACTCAACAACAGGGCCACGTTGCCGGCCGCGCTGATGCCGTTCAGCCCGTCCACCGAACCCACCGTCAGCGGGGTTCCCTGGGACAGCGACAGATTGCCCGCCGTAGTGGCCGCCAGCGTGTTCACCTGAGTCTGCAGCGGCGTACCGG